>JANWVV010000004.1 GCA_025055795.1 Gemmataceae bacterium | reverse complement strand
GAATTATCGCTTAAAATGAATTTGATTTACCCGAATAATTTAGTTTAGTAGTGAATAGCTCGTTCCGGTAGCGATTTCCTTGCTGATTGGGTCAACGTTAGCAACAACACGATGAAAGGCAGCTCATTGGACTCAACACGGTTTTGAGCACATGGTTGCAGAGTTTTTCCTGTACCCGACAAGCTCGCCCGAGGCGGTAGCACACGCTCGCGGTTGGACAACGCTTTGGAACCCAACGAAACCTGCTCGACAGGGAGCAGTTTCTCACCAAGGGCGGACTAGCCTACGGGATGTCCGACGACTACTTCATTGGGGGCAAGATCCGGGACGGATAGGTTGATTCATCCAACAACCAAAATGTGATGAGTTGGAGAGCGCAGGCGGAGCCGTCATAATCAATAGTGCCGGTGGGGACATCGCGGAAAAATAAAGCGGTGTCATCCCGGCAAGCAGCCGAGGGGTACTAAAGATGGTCAAGCCGGTCAACGGGGCCTGGACGGTGACAGGGGGCTGGGCCCGAACGGTCGGGAGCGCAGCACTGTTACTGGCTGTAGCGGTAGGGATGAGCAACAAGACCGTCGGGCAGCAGGAGCCTGAGTATCAGGGAAAGAAAGCCTCGGCGTGGCTGGAAATACTTGCGAACGACAGTTCGGCCCGCAAGCGGGCCTTGGCCGTGGAGGCCGCGGTGCGCTTATGGGTGGAGCATCAGCATACGGAGGCGTTAGCCGGCGTGGTGCGGGCCGTGCGGCTGGACAACTCAGCGGCGGTTCGGGCCACAGCGGCCCGCGCGCTGGCGGGGCTGCCCGAACGAGACATCCGGGCCTGCGCCCGCGAGCTGGCCGAGGCATTAAGTGGTGAAAAAGACTCGCGGGTACGCCGGGAATTGGCTGGTGTAATGGCCCGCCATGAAGAAGTCGCTCGTGGAGCGGTAACCGCTCTGATTGGGCTGCTGCAGGATAAAGAGAGTGCCACCCGGGCCGCTGCGGCTGAGGCCCTAGCGGTAGCAGGTAACGCCGCCCAGGCCGCTGCTCCTGAGCTGGTCGCCCTGTTACGCGATGCCGATCCGCTGGTGCGTCGGGCCGCCATACGGGCCCTGGGACGCATCCAGCCCGCCGGTGCGGCCGCTGTGGCCGATACCCTGGCCAGCATGCTTAACCAGGAAAAGGACCAGGAGTTACGCATCGAAATTATTACCAGTCTCGGCTTGCTTTCTGAAAAAACGCCCGCGGTAGTGCATACGCTAGCCCAACTGCTCCAGCAGAACGATGGCGAATTACGCCTGCGTTCCCTGCGGGTGCTGACCAGCTTCGGGCCAGCGGCACGCGCGGCCTTACCCGAAGTGCTCCGCGTCGCCCAGAAAGACCCCCTACCTCGCGTACGACAGGAGGCGGTCCATGCCTATGCCGCTATACTGAGCACCGATCTACCTACCCAACTGTCCACACTGCTCGATCTGCTCCAAGACGCTGATTTCGGCGTGCGACTGGCTGTCCTGGAGGAGATCGCCGCCCTTGGACCCACACTCCGCAACAACGCCGACGCCTTGCGTGCCATCCGCCTGCGCCTGAGCGATCCGCATGTCAAAGTACGGGAAGCCGCCGCTGCTGCCCTCAAACGAATCGAACAAAAACCCAAAGAACCCGGTAAACAGCAACAGTAAACCCCTTGCATCCCATCACAACAAGTCAACCTACGCTTTTTATGCGTGTCTTAGACCGTGTACAAGCTGTCAAATGCAATCGGATGGGCGTCAGAATTAATATGTGGGCGATTATTTAGCTCCTGTGCATCCCTCGATTTTCTGGACCGAAATTTGAACTAATCCCGACAAAGTAAATAACTTTTCTGTGGAGCTCATCCGTCATCATTGCAGGAACAGGACAAGTACAAGTGGTTGCGATTCAGACAAACTGTTGTTCGCAGGTATTTTTCTGTACATCGCCCGGCTCAGGTGTGGGCCAATCGTTCATTTTGCCCGAGAATTGAGCCGCTATTTCCACTAGCTAGAGCAAGCAAGAGTGATTGCACGTGTTTGACCAGTGGTCAAACGGATGCTAACACTTCCATGTCGTAGCTACAAAGGAATGAGGGGGACGGGTCTGGAACAACGCGGCTGACCTTGCGACCGGATAGAGGTAACATCACCGAAATCCGTGGACGCCAGCCCGGGGAGCGACCGATAAGGAGCCTGATGAATGCGACGCGAAGATTGCCTGGATATTTTTCAGCGTCTTCCGGAGGCGTTGCACAACAGTGTGAACCTGGTATTGCGTAATCAGTTTGTGATAGCTGTGGACATGGTCGCGCGTTTCGAGCCTCATTATCTGGTGTTGCGCGGACGGGAAGGGGGATCGACCGACGAAGGCCGAGGCTTTTTCATCCCCTATGACGAGATTGCATACATTCGCATCGAACGGACTGTCAAAGTGGGTGAGCTGAAGCGGTACTACGGCGAGACCGGTTATATCGACAAGGAAGAACTAGCCGAAGCGGGTCCACAGCAGACGTCGGAACGGCAAGTAGCAGCTCCAGCAGGGGCTGGGTCTGTCGTAGTGGCTGAGGATCCAGCGGCCATTGCCCGCCAGAATCTGCTGGAACGTATCCGCGCTACCCGTGCCAATTTGGGAGGCACTACGTCCCGTTTGAATAACAAAACGGGCAGTTAACAACCTGGCAGCACGGTCCCGCTGTACCCCTCCAACGGCAGAACACCTGGGTGAACTAGACTTTAACCCTAGGGCGATAACTACAGCCAACAAACGGCCGTCAGGCAAAGGTCTTTTCAGCCCAAGGCATGGAAATATGGAGCTACTACCCGGGGCACTAGCGGCGTCGGGAAGCTTTGCGTTAAGCCCGTGCTGAGGCAGCTTCCTTGGGGACGAGGTCCTTGATCAGGACGGCCGAGCGACGGCCGTTCTGCTCATATTTTTCGCGGCGGGCTGGGGGCAGGTCGTCCGGTTGGCCCAAACGGAAGCCGGCTTTCTGGATGAAATAATTGACCGCTTGCGTAGACAGGGCTACCAGACGCGGGATGCCACGACTGCGAGCGACATTTTCCACATAGGCAATCAGTTTCTGGCCGATCCCCTGGTTTTCGTACCGACTGTCGACGTAGAGACTGGCCAGCTCTGCCACGTTCTGCTCGGGGTAAACGTGTAGGGCCACACAAGCCACCAGCGTACGATCGACTTCAAACACGTAGTAATCCTGTATGATTTTTTCCAGTTCGGCCCGGGTACGCTTGATCAGTTCATCATTAGCTATCCCCTGTTGGATAAGAGCGTGAATGGCACGCACGTCCTTTTTCTGTGCCTGTCGGATGGATTGATATTCATTGGCGTGGATAAGAGTGCCGATCCCTTCGTTGGAAAAGACTTCACCAAGCAGTCCTTCCTGTTCCCGCCCGTCGATGATGTGGACGCGTTCAACACCTTCTTTGCAGGCCCGGATGGCATGCACCAGTTTGGTAACCGTTTCAGCGGGCAGGTCGTGGCGGTAGCGTTTGAGGAAGGCATCGGCTTCCTGGACCGGCATTTGCCGGATGACGGTGCCGTCGGGACCACGGATGCCGCCATCAGTATTCAGGTAGATCAACTTGATGGCTCGCAAGGCTTTGGCTACTTCCACGGCCACGGCATCAGAATTGAGGCGGAAGGAATTGCCGCAACCGTCGATCCCGATGGGGGGAATAACGGGAATGATGTCGTGTTCCAGCAGGGTGTGCAGCAGGCCCACGTCGATGCGTTCGACCCGTCCGGTAAACAGGTAGTCGACCCCCCCCAGAATGCCGGCTGGATGGGCCACGACGGCGTTCGGACAAACGGCCCGTAAATCGTTGGCGGTCAACCCTTCCAGAATTTCGTGGCTGACGCGGTTGGCCGCTGTAATGGCCACCTGCAATGTCGTCCGGTCCGTGATGCCGGTGCCATCCACGTCGGAGGGGGTGATCCCGATCAGTTCGGCATAGCGGCGGATCTGCCGCGCTGCCCCGTGGACCAGCACTACCCGGATGTTCAAACTCCGTAGCAAGGCAATATCCAGCAGCAGATTGGGGAAGTTGTCGTCCTCGACCACGGCCCCATCCAGAGCAATGACGAAGACACGGTCCCGGAAGCGGGGAACGTAGCGCAGAATTTCCCGGAAATGCGTGAGACGTTCGTGCATGGAAAAAATAGCAGGACGCTTGCAGCGATGCCATGGGTGTCGCCGAAGCGTTAGCAGAAGTTGGCATCGCCGATACATCAAACAGGAAATCCCTGCTGATCCGGCTCCAGCCAGTGTGGCGTTGCCGTCTAAAATAGCCGCCGGAGTCGCGATGGACACTCCCAAGGATCAGCCCCGTTTCGAGGAGGCACGCATGCCGGAAAAAGTCGTGATAGTCGGATCCGGGCCTGCAGGCTGGACGGCGGCCATTTACGCGGCACGCGCCAATCTGAACCCGTTGGTGTTTCAGGGCAACCCTTACGACGAGCGCAATCGCCAGAATGGCACCTTGCCCTTGGGTCAGTTGGCCCTGACCACGGAGGTGGAAAATTTTCCTTCCTGGCCACCGGGGGATACCCGCCAGTACCTGGCCACCGCCTTGCGTCGCGACGATCCGGATTTTCCCTATTGGGTAGCGGCCAATCAGCCACAGCCCAGCCACGGCATCAATGGTCCGGAACTGATGGCTCTGATGCGGCAGCAGGCCGTGCACTTCGGGGCCCGCGTTGAATCCAAGGATGTGGTCAAGGTAAATCTGCAACGTCGACCGTTCCTGGTTATCGCCCACGACGGCCAGACCGTCGAAACGCACACGCTGATTATAGCTACAGGTGCCCGGGCCAATTACCTGGGGTTACCAAGCGAGGAACGGTTCAAAAACCGGGGTGTGTCCGCTTGTGCTGTTTGTGATGGGGCCTTGCCACGCTTCCGTAACAAACCGATCGTGGTGGTGGGCGGCGGCGACTCAGCGGTCGAGGAAGCCACTTACCTGTCCAAATTCGCCAGTGAAATCCATCTGCTGGTCCGGCGCGATGTCATGCGGGCCAGCAAAATTATGCAGGATCGGCTCAAAGCCAATCCAAAAGTGACCATCCACTGGCGTACCGAAGTGGACGAGGTCCTGGGAGACGACCAAAATGGAGTCACCGCCGTCCGCATCCGCAACAATCAGACCGGCGAAAAACGCGTCATCCCTGCTGCCGGCATGTTCTTGGCCATCGGCCACACTCCAAACGTCGCCTTCCTGGAAGGACAAGTAGAGTTAACGCCCACTGGTTATATCCGTTGGACGACCTTAGGCCGAACCTACACCAGTGTGGAGGGCGTCTTCGCCGCGGGCGATGTGGCCGACGATTATTACCGGCAGGCTGTAACTGCTGCAGGCACCGGCTGCATGGCGGCCCTGGATGCCGAACGCTACCTGGCGCACCACGGCCTGGCCTGATAGCTCCCCTCGTTACACCGCGTAGAGAAACCTAACCCCTTGGCGTTGGCCCAGGCGTTGCAAGATTCAGTTGGACAGCCGGGCTATCCCGAATTGTCACCCTGCCGGTTACACCAAGGTTGTACGTGACCGTCTCTTCGAAGGGTCTTTCCAAGGTCAGGGCAGGTAAAGGCGGGGTGCCACTACCTTTTTCTCACTGAATTCTCACTACAGTTAATTTTTAAAGTCCTGCTGCACCAGATTGTCTTGGTAAGCGGCAGGTCGGGGTAGAAACCCGGCGAAACTTCTTACGCCCGCGTTCCGAAGTAACTAGCGGTAACGGCAATTAATACCCCTTCCCATACTTTCAGCGTGTCGACGCTTGGTTTGTCGCTCATGTTAGGGATGATGATGAACTGAAATAGAGGTTCAAACAGAAGCAGAAGCATAGCCACAATGCCGATCCAGGCACGCAGCGTCATAAACAGGGGACTGGTACGACCCAGGACAAAGCGGACGAGCAGACCGGCACCAAAACCGCCAGCCAGACAAGCCAACAGTACCGGCCACTGACCGATCTCTTCTGGATTTGGAGTCAGGCGTTGTAGCAGCCGGTGGGGATCTACGTACAGCACATACGCGATCACCGCAACACTACCGCCGACAAAAATGAAACGCATTAACCACGGCAGGAATTTGCGGGTGTGCAACTCCGACAACGGCTGGGACGCAAAGGCCAAAAATACCAACGTCAACAGGAAAAAATGCCCTAAGGGAACCCGGATGTCCACATCCGATGGGAACATCAAAACTATCCAGAAAAACGAGCAGATAAGCACCGATAGAAAGCCACGGACCGTCCCGACAGGCAGACCATACGTCTGATATTCTTGCGGATAGGTTGGACTGCTCATGGACCCCCTCCCCGGCTAGTGGCATCGGTGTAATCTACTTCTCCGTCGTTTCACTATATCAGAATTCGTGCCAGCCCGAGATTTCTTTAACCGTACACGATATGCGCAGATTTCCGCTAACATACAAGGCTTGAGAAAAAGATCGACCATTGCTTTATAGTCAAATTGCAGTTGGTTCAGCAAGATGGTTACCGGGATCCGTACAAATGGACCTGGGATGAAGGCTCGTGATATACGGGAGATATTAACAAGACACCGGTGTTTTCATGGACGCACCGACGTATTACCTCAAAGGTCATTCGTAGCGTAAAGCGCGGACGGGATCCAATCGCGATGCCCGGCGGGCGGGGAACCAGGCGGCTAGCAAGGTCCAAGCGAGGGCAAACAATCCGGTCGCCGGCCACAGCCACCAAGGGGTTACGAACAGTGATTCCGTCAGCAGTTTTTCTTCAATGGCCAACTGAGCCACTTTGGCATGCAGCCAGGCTTCCGCTGGCCACATCAACAACCAGGCCAGCAGCAGGCCGACCAGACTGCCGCCCAGACCCAGCAATCCGCCTTCCAGCAGGACCAGGCGTTGCAGTTGGCCGGGCGTAGCGCCCACGGCATGCAGAATGCCCATTTCCCTGGTCCGTTCCAGGACACTAGTGACCAAGGTGTTAGCTATCCCCACTGCGGCAACGGCCAGAGCCAGTAAAGCAAACAGGTTCAGCCCTGTAGCAATCAGGGCCACTTCCCGCTGAGCGCTGGCAAACCATTTGGCGGCGGAAATCGTTCGCAGTTGACGTGCTTCGACGGCCTGTACTACTCCCAGAACGTCGCCCCTCGGGCGGACCCGCAGCAGAGCAGTGCCCACGTCCCCTTCCCGGATCCAGGGCAATTCCCGCAACACAGCTTCGCCCAGGGCCGAGGAGACAAACAAATCGGCCCGGGCCAATTCCCAGTTGTCCAGCGGCGTGCGACGCTTCTTTTCTTCGCGTGTCAGCAAACGAACGACGCCGCAGATACGCCATCTCTGCTGGATGGTCACAGCGGCGTCGAGGCTTGGCGTTGCGGCAGAGGATGCAGGGGCCAGCAGGGCTTGAACGGCCCTTCGTTCAGCCGGCGACAATTCGAAAGCGTCCAGACGATGGGGCAATTGTTGGGCCAGGCGTTCCATTGCCTCCAGTTGCAAGTAGGTCAATTCGTCACCGACCAACCGGCCAGTCAGGGCCCGGGCCAGAGCCAAGGGGGGGGACTGCCGGATCCGGCCCAGCCGCACGGTCACCTCCTTCCCTACTAGTTGCTCCAAATCGGTGTCGTTGCCCCGACCCAGATCATACAGAACCAGCTCGCTGACCACCACTTCCGGCTGTCCGGGATGTGGTAAGCGTCCGGACAATAAGCGGGGCTGCAGTTCCTCGAGTGGGCCGCTGACCAGGGTACCTACGGCGATGTTTTCGCTTTCTGGCAGGCGCACCTGGGCTTCCACCGTCCGATAGGCCTGGACAGCTTCCACATCGGGCAGGGTAGCAAGCTCTGCTAGTCGTTGGGGAGTGAGCATCCGTTCGCCCCGACGGGGGTGACGTGTAAAGTAGCGTTCGGCTAGTGCCTCCTGCAAGCGCTGGCGTCGCTCGGCGGCTACCTGCCCACGGATAGTCACCACCTCCGCCGGGGCGGCGGCTACGTCCCCTTCGGTCGGATCCACATGCACTAGTACACGCCAGAATTCTGCCCGCCCCTGGAACTCCCGCTCGATAAATGCACGCAAGCCCAGGCTCAACGCCACACTGAAGGCCAATCCCATCGCCCCAACGGCGATCCCCACCAGGGTGAGCAGACTGCGTACTTTCTGCCGCCATAAGCCCTGGAGGGCCAACGTCCACTCCACACGCGAAATCATGGTCGCCACTCTCTACGATCCGGTGGCCCCGACACTGACGAAAACCGCTCACTGTTCCGCTCGATGTTACCCCGCCGCTTGTGCCGGCGGAGCGGGCCACAATCCGGACCCCTTGGGCCTACCCTGGATGAACGCAACGGCGCAATACGCCGCTGGTTCCGTCAGATCCCTGCAAAATCCCACACGCCTCTTTCTTCCGCCCCTTCTGGCAAATATAATCTCCCAACTTCGCCATCTTGGCAGACCGACGGCGGTCGTCGGTCGGATGGCGTCTAGGACATGCCATTGTGCCGTTCGGACCATTTGCTGCCCTTCCTGCAGGGGAGGTCCAAGCGGTTCGTAGCGGCAACCACCATCTTTGTTCCTTTCCCAAAAGTATATTTATGCCGAACCGCAAGCTGCTTCGCGAAACGGATCTAGGTGAAGAGGTGATTCAACGAACCGAGCAGGACTTCCAGCAGGCCCTGCACGAGTGGCTCTACAACGAGGAGCGGGACTACGAACCGAACAAGGTCGTTACTGGCAAAGTCTTGGAAATCCGGGGTGAAGAAGTAGTCATCGACATCGGTTACAAGTCGGAAGGCGTAGTCAAGGCGGAGGAATGGCGGGACGAAACCGGTGCCCTGCAATTGCCCAAGCCGGGAGATGTCATCGAGGTACTGATCGAGGACGTGGAAAACGAGGACGGCACCATCAAGTTATCTTATCGCAAGGCCCGACGACAAAAGGAATGGAGCAACTTCCTGCAGAAGTTCAAGGAAGGGGATGTCGTTACTGGTACCGTGCTCAAGAAGGTGAAGGGGGGACTGCTGGTCAACATCGGGGTCAACGCTTTTCTCCCCTCTTCGCAGGTGGACATCCGCCGGCCTCAGTCCCTGGATGAGTACATCGGCAAGACGGTGGAGTGCGTCATTCTCAAAATTGACGAGCAGCGGCGGAACATTGTGGTCAGCCGACGCAAGCTGATTGAGGACCGGCGCAAAATCCAGAAGGAGAAGCTGCTGGCCGAGTTGCAGGAGGGCCAGATCCGCAAGGGGATTGTCAAAAACATCGCCGAGTTCGGGGCCTTTGTCGATCTGGGCGGTATTGACGGGCTGCTCCATGTCACGGACATGGGTTGGCACCGGGTGACCAATCCCCACGACGTGGTTAAACTGGATCAGGAAATCGAAGTTTATATTTTGCACATCGATCGTGAAAAAGAGAAAATCGCCTTGTCGCTGAAGCACAAAACGCCCAGCCCCTGGGAGAACATCGAGCAGAAATACCCTGTGGGCAGCCGGCACATCGGCGAAGTGGTCAACATCATGCCCTACGGTGCCTTTGTCAAACTGGAGCCCGGCATCGAGGGGCTGGTCCACATTTCCGAAATGTCCTGGGTCAAGCGCATCAACGATCCCCGCGAGGTGGTCAACATCGGTGACAAAGTGGAAGTGCAGGTGCTGGCCATCAACCACGAGAAAAAAGAAATTTCTCTGGGCATCAAGCAGTGTCAGGTTAATCCCTGGGACGAGGTGACACGCAAGTATCCGCCAGGTACCATTGTTACGGGGACGGTCAAGAATCTGACCAGCTACGGGGCCTTCATTGAAATTGAAGAAGGGATCGAAGGTCTGTTGCACGTCACCGACATGAGTCACGTCCGCAAGGTGACCAATCCGGCCGAGATGCTGCAAAAAGGGCAACAGATCACCTGCGTGGTGCTCAACGTGGACCAGGAGCGCAAGCGGGTAGGCCTGGGCCTCAAGCAGATGAGCCCCGATCCATGGGAAACCGATATTCCTTCCCGGTACAAGCCCGGGCAGAAGTACCGCGGCCGCGTCACCAAACTGACCAACTTTGGGGTGTTCGTCGAACTGGAACCTGGTCTGGAGGGACTACTACACATCTCCGAGCTGGCCGACCACAAGGTCGAAAGTCCGGAAGAAGTGGTGCAGGTGGGCCAGGAGGTCGAAGTCAAAGTGTTGCGGGTCGATCCCAAGGAACGGAAAATCGGCCTGTCGATGCGCAACGTGGACGATGGACGGGTACCCGAGGAGGCCCCCCAAGCGGCGGAGGAAAGCGGCGAAGCGGCCACAACCGCACGCAGCAGTCGCGAAAGCAAACGCGAGCTACGCGGGGGCACGGGCAACACCGGGCCCTTGATCCAGCTCCCTGGTGACGCACCGAACAAGCCAGCCGACTGACACCCAACTATCCCCTATTCCCCACCAACTAGTTCGAGGCCATTCCCCATCACGGCAGCGGCTGGGTTGCACCGCCACCGTAGGCGGGGGCCGTATTGTGACCGACTGGGGCATGATGCCTACTGTTACGGCATCGCCCCTACCTGTTCGGGCAAATGTGTGTCCACTCGGACGGGACTGGCCTCAACCTTGCCTCTGACTGTAATGCCCGTGGGCGTTTACTTCGGCCGTCGTCCGTCAGCACCAGAACCGGTAAAACATCAATCAGTAACCGTGATGAGATGCGGTCACATAGTGGTGATCCGGTTCAGACAAGCAGAGACAGGCGAGGGACAAACATGAATGCTGTTACCTGCTGGGCACCTTTGTTGGGACGTATCGGTCTGTCCGCGATCTTCTTGATCAGCGGTGCTGGTAAAATATTCAGTTGGGAACAAACGGCCGGATACATGTCATCCAAGGGAATGCCGCTGGTTCCGCTCTTTCTCGTCGGTGCCATTGTCCTGGAACTGGTTGGTGGGCTGTCTGTTCTGGTTGGCTACAAGGCGCGGTTGGGAGCGGGACTGCTGATTGTGTTTTTGATTCCCGCCACGGTTATCTTCCATAACTTCTGGGCCTTCGAAGGACAGGAGCAGCAGATGCAAATGATTATGTTTTTGAAGAACCTGGCCATTCTGGGCGGTTTGCTGCTAGTGGTCGGGTTTGGTGCGGGGGCGTACAGCCTGGATAATCGCTGTGGCAGTTGTGTTTCCAGTTCGCCGGTCAGCGGTACCGCTTCGCCCACTGCATGAAAAAGGCATGGTCCTACCGATCCCTGTCCGGCCGGCCGATACCTGAACAAGCTCCACCAGGGCGAAAGCATCGGCCGCGGTGATAAATCAGCTCAAATCTCTGTTGTTGATCGTTGGTCAGGTTAAGGAAAAAGCATTGGCCGCAGGAATGTATCTGTATATTGGCTACTAGTAGTGTTACGTAGCGGTACGATCGCGAGTATAGAGAGGAACTGGCGGGGGATGCAGGAATGCGAGGACGGATTACCCAGTGGGTGGGCGGGTGTCTGACGGTGGGGCTATTGGCGGGCGTGGTCTGGAAGGTGGTGCCGGTGGAAGCGGAGCAATCCGCGTCGCAGCCGCCCCGCAAAAAAGTTAGTCCCGAGCCACCGGCCACAGACCCGAAGACGATGAAGGTGGCCAAGGGCTTCCGGGTCGAACTGCTCTATTCCGTTCCTAAAAACGAGCAAGGCTCGTGGGTATGCATGTGTGTGGACCCCAAAGGACGGCTGATCGTTTCGGATCAGTACGGTCCGCTGTACCGGGTCACCCCCCCTCCTATCGGCCAGAGCGAGGGGACCAAAGTGGAAAAGATCCCGGCCCCCATTGGCAGCGCCCAAGGGTTGCTTTGGGCATTTGATTCGCTGTACGTCGTGGTCAATTCCGCCAAGTCCGGACTATATCGGGTGACATCATCGAAGAAAAACGACACTTTGGATCAAGTGGAGCTGTTGCGTACGTTCGAAGGGGGAGGGGGAGAGCATGGTCCCCATGCGGTCGTGTTACATCCCGATGGCCAGCGACTGACGGTGGTATGCGGCAACCAGACCAAGTTGACCCGTTACGACGTGACCCGCGTGCCTCCGGTCTGGGGCGAGGATCATCTGTTACCCCGCCTGCCCGATGGCAATGGCTTCATGAAAGGCGTATTGGGACCTGGCGGAGCTATTTATCACGTTTCCCCGGACGGTAAACATTGGGAACTTTTTAGCGTTGGCTTCCGCAATCAGTATGATGTGGCCTACCACAAAAACGGCGATCTGTTCACCTATGACTCGGACATGGAATGGGACATGAACACCCCCTGGTACCGTCCCACTCGCGTCTGCCTGATTACTAGTGGCAGCGAGTTTGGCTGGCGTAACGGGGCGGGCAAATATCCCCCTTACTATCCGGACAATCTGCCTGCTGTGCTCAACGTGGGCCCCGGCTCGCCCACCGGCGTCTGCTTCGGCTACCAGGCCAAGTTTCCACGCAAGTATCAGGAAGCCTTGTTCATCTGTGACTGGAGTTATGGTAAATTGTATGCCGTTCATCTGAAGCAGCAAGGAAGTGCTTACAGCGGCGAACTGGAGGAATTCATTACGGGGACGCCCCTACCGCTCACGGACGTAGTGATCAATCCCTCTGACGGGGCGATGTATTTTATCATCGGAGGCCGACGGACCAAATCGGGTCTGTACCGCGTCACTTACGTTGGTCCCGAGGAACAGGAAGGGGCTGCACCGGTCCAAGACGCCGCGGCGTCCGCAGCCCGACAAAAGCGGCTGGCTCTGGAACGCTACCATACCCGGGTGGGGGCGGAGGCCGTCGAGGCCGCCTGGAAAGAACTGAATAACCCGGATCGCTTCATCCAATTTGCGGCCCGCATCGCCCTGGAGCATCAGGATCCCCAACTGTGGTCGGAACGTGCCTTGATGGAAGCCGATCCGGTCAAGGCTACGCATGCCCTGCTGGCCCTGGTGCGGGTATCGGCCCCCTGCCCCGAGCATACGCCGGACAAAAAGGTGCGTGGTGACCCGACGTTGCGTGAGCGGATCCTGGCGGCGTTGGCCCGCATCGACTTCGGGCAACTCGGCGAGACACAGCGTCTCGATCTGATCCGCCTGTATCACGTTCTGTTCAACCGTTTCGGTCCCCCGACGGCCGAGCAACGTGCTGCCTGGTTGCACAAATATCGCCCCTTGTTCCCAACCGGGCAACGCTTCGTCGACGGCGAGTTGCTGCAGGTATTTGTCTATCTGCAGGACGAGACAGTAGCACCAAAAGCCATGAAACTGCTGGCCGAAGCGCCCACCCAGGAGGAGCAACTGGAATACGTGCGGGCTTTGCGGATGTTACGAGCAGGCTGGACTCCCGAACTACGCCGCCAGTACTTCCTGTGGTTTGTCAAGGCCGCCCACTACAAAGGCGGGGCCAGCTTCGCCAACTTCATCAAAATGATCAAAGCGGACGCTCTGGAGACTTTGACCGCGGCCGAACGCCAGGCCCTGGCGGAAATAATCAATGCCAATCCCATGACGGTCAAGTTGCCCGACGAGGCGCCCCGCCCCTTCGTCAAGGCCTGGACCGTGGACGATCTGGCCCCGCTCCTGGAACAAGGTTTGAAAAGTGGACGCAACTTCGAACGCGGCCGCCGGATCTTTGCTACCGCCAAATGCTTTGCCTGCCATCGCTTCGACAATGAGGGGGGCAGTGTCGGACCGGATCTGACCGGCGTCGTCGGACGCTTCAGTCCCCGCGACCTGCTCGAATCCATCCTCGAACCGAGCAAGGAAATCAGCGATCAGTACCAGGCGGTCGAAATCCTGACCAAAGATGAACGAGTCGTCATCGGTCGCATCGTCAACCTCAATAACGACACGGTCATGGTCAATACGGACATGCTCAATCCTGCGGCTACGGTCTCGGTTAACAGGAACAACATCGAAAGCATGAAGCCGTCGAAGCTGTCCATGATGCCGGCGGGACTGCTGGATACCTATCAGCCCGAAGAGATTCTTGACCTGCTGGCCTATATGCTGTCTCGAGGCGATCGCCAGCATCCGATGTTCCGCAGTCGCTGAACTACCCAGGCCCCAAAGCCTGTGAGGTCTGCTCGGCGTTCAGGAGGTCTGGGTCATCTGATCTGAGAAACTCCTTTTACTATTACTATGGAGTCTAACTCATGTTGCGTTGGGCCATTCTGTTTTTGATTATCGCGATTGTCGCTGCCATTTTTGGTTTTGGTGGCGTAGCGGCCGTGGCCACCGAAGCGGCACGCATCCTGTTTTTCATCTTTCTGGTGTTGTTTATTGTGGCACTGGTGATGGGACGCCGGACGCCACCGCTGGAATAAAAATGGCCCGCTGTGCATTCATTGGCTATCAAGATTTTCTCTAGAGTACCACATCGAACTTTGTGCCGATCCGAGTGCGATCCCTAGCCTGTGTCTTGTCGTAAGGCGACGACCAGCGATGACATCGATCAGCACAATGATGCTGACAGGCCTTTGGGGCGTGCAGCCGTTGGGCCATACCTCGATCGTGTGTGCAACGCCTTCATGTTTCATTTTGCCGACCGAGTGCGTCACTGCAGGCGGGCGAGCAATTTACCGTTACCCGGTCCGAAGGGATGACCTTAGCGCTTAGCAGCCGCACGAAGAAGGCGGTCCAGATGATCGTCGGGATAATCGCACAATTGAGCAAGTAAGCCATACAGCAAGCATAATTGACGGCCGTGGAGGGGGCGACCGATCAAGGGGACGAGGTATCGGGCGGGGGTGCGGCACTGCTTGCCTTTTTCGTAGTTGTCAAGGTAGTCCTGGATAGTACGCTGGGGTGAACCGGTGAGGGTGTGGATGAGGGAAGGGGGGGAATGGTGCTGATGGAGGGCGACGATGAGCTGGGGTCGTCCGGCCGCTAGGGCACGCGGGTGAATGAGAAAGCGATAGGGCCGGGCAAAAAAACGCAGGCCAGCAGGACTGACGCGATCATGGCGGAGAACCAAGCCGACGCGTGCAGTGGCATAAACCGGTACGGTCAGCGGCTGCTCGGTTGGGCGGAGCGTGACGGGAGCATCGGGATCCTCAGCATGGTACTGCTGCAAACGGGCATCCAGCTCGGCCACGTGGCGGTAGCCGGTCAGTTGCAAGATCGTGTCGACCAGGCGGGAAGGGCCAGAAACGATATGTCCAGCAGGTAGTTGCAAGCCGCGGAATAAGATACCGCCATAGCGATGACCATCGCTGAAGGTGACGTCCAAGCCTTTGAACGAGCCGCCGCGGTAGGCGGAGCCGATGCGATGGAAATACCAACGGCCCTGTTGCAGCTGCAAAGGGTGTCGATGGCAGAAAGGGTCGGGATGTTCGGAGGCATACCAGTAGAATTCGATTTCACACAGGCGGCAGGGATGGCGAGCCACCCACAGCTGGCTCTGTTTCAGGAGTCGCTGGGCCGCAGCGGCAAAGAGGGGACAAGGATTGCTAACGGGTGGCGGGGGAGCCGGCAAGAGCATGGCAGCACCGTTGGTCAGTCGGTGGCGAGGTAGCCAGCGGTTGATCAGAGGACGTGCAGGCGACGCAAAAAGTCCGCTTCGCGGGCGATCTGTTCGTCGGTGAGTCCGCCAGGGCGGTAGAGATGGGCAGTGACAGCGCGGCCCGAGGTCAGATCGACGGCGGCCACTTCGATACAGCCGTTGGGAGCGACACCGCAGCGTACCCGCACAGGGGCCCCCTTCGGGAGCCCGGGTGGCAAATCCTCGATCCAGCACTCCCCCACCGGGATGCAAGCTTCGGCCTGATGAGCCTCTCCTTGCAGGACACGGATGCGGACGCGGGTCTGGTTGTCTCGCACCGTGTAATAGATATGCTCGCCAGCAGCGGGCAACTGGGTGTTTTTGGGCACGAGTTTGTGATGGATCCGCTCGGTACCGTTGCGGACTTCGATGCCCAAACTATGGGCATTGACACTGATTTCGACTACGTCGGCCCAATCGAGGCGAGGAAAAGATTCCTCGTCCGGCACTGGGGGAGTGGCGAGGAGGGAGGCCGACCCGCTGGCAAGAGGGTCGAGTGCCGGGGCACGGCGTTGGGCCACGACAATGCCGGCGTGCAAAGCGGCCCCGCGGGCGACCACTTCACTGACCGCCAGGGAACGCTCCGGCTGACGGCCCGTCAATTCCGTCAGCATGCGGGCCACCGCCGGCATGTGCGTGCTGCCGCCCACCAGCAGGACCTGATCAACCTGGTCCCAGCTCAGTTGCACCTGTCGCAGAAGCTGTTGGGTAGTCAGACGGGTCCGCAATAACAGATCACGTGTCAGATGTTCCAGTTCGTGACGGCTCACAGGAAGCACCAGACGCTGACCGGCATGGCTGATCGTCAAGGTGGTTTGTTCGATTTTAGAAAGGGTACGCTTGACACGTTCCGCGGTGGCCAGAAGCTGGGCGTGAGACTGGGGATCGTCCCGGGGATCGGTCCCGAAGGTGTCGCGGAATTGTTCAGCGGCCCAGTTGGCCAGGCGTTCATCCCAGTCCCGACCACCCAGACGTACGTCGCCTTCGATGGCCAGCACCTGGAAACGCTGACGGGCCAATTTAACCAGGGTGACGTCAAACGTGCCGCCGCCCAGATCGTACACCAACACAGTCCGGCTGGTGCCCAGACCCTGGAAAAGATCACTCGCTCCGGCCGGTTGCGTCCAGCCGTGCTGATGCGCATAGGCCAGCGCGGCTGCCGTCGGCTCGTCCAGAATGTCCAGGACGGGCAGGCCGGCTATTCGCCCGGCGTCCATCGTGGCTTTCCGCCGGGTGTCGTCGAAGTATGCCGGAACGGTGATCACGCAACCATCGATCCGCTCACCACTCAGTTCGGCATCCTGAACCAGCTTTTTCAGGATGATGGCACACAGCGTTTCGGGGCGGAAATCGCGACCGGCCACGGGACGGCCATAGTCTGGGTACCCCATACGTCGTTTGATCAGTGTGGCTACCCGCTCGGGTTGCTCCAAGGCGATGTCCAAGGCCGCTTGACCTACCACGGCACTACCGTCCGGGGCCAAGTACACCGCTGAGGGCGTCAGAATTTCCCCATCCCGATTGGGAAGCATCCGGGCATGACCCTGGGCGTCCAAGGCCGCTACCGCACAGTATGTCGTTCCCAAATCAATACCAATTAACATAAGCGCTGATTACCGTATTGCAGAAGCCGACACCGACCACCCTCCCGGCTTTGGCCATTCATGCTTTCTGACTCACTTCATTTTAACGCCGCCTTTGCATCGTCGAAGCGCTTGGGCTTCCATTTTTACCCCGACATCACTTTCAACAATGCTTTCAACAATTTCTGAAGCCACCTCGCCAACGCTTACGTTCCGCGGTATACCCCCGAAATTTCAAAAATAACGTCTTGCACAAGTGAAGTGCCGATGTCCCCTATATCTTGTTCTCAGGCCAATACCGTTCTGACACTAAAGATATGATCTTAAAATCCTTACATTAATCATTTATCCAGTCCAATGTATATATATCAACAAACAATCCAACTTTTTGACTTGGCGGCTTTCATCGAAAACATAGCTATCTTCGGCTTTTGGTGCCTATCTTGCTCAACAGCCGCACCTTGTGGTAGTGTGTCTCGTGCTGTGCCGTTGTGCCGGAGCCTGTAGCCTCGAATTGTGCATGAGTTTTTGTCTTGGAGGGGCAGGCCCACTTCTGAATTCTCCAGATAAAATGTCCATCATGTTCATCGGTCAGTTGGTGATAACACCGATCAACAATTCGCTCCGCGTGTCACAACTAGGGCAGCGTCCACGCTGCACCGAGTTCCACGACAACTCTGCTACCTTGCCGCAGGTGGAGGAGCGGCCTAGGCCGCCGAGGCGTCCGCTGCCAGCGGTTGCTGCCAGCAGTAACATGGTCAACTAGACTGTTTCACGCCTTTCAAGTAAAAGCTGGGGATGATGAGGTGGTCCGCACACAGCGCATAATGCAGTCCCGGTCATCCGGCAGGTGCTCAGGAATCTTATTCCCGACGGCCAGCATCTGGACTTGGCTGTCGTTGCGGGCCTTCAACTAGCCGTGCGGCGTGCCGGCGTAACTAATTGTCAGGCTATCCCAGACGAATGTGGCGAGCACTCCCACAGTTCCTAAATAGTTCCCTCCGTGTTGACGGTCTAGGCGGCATAGAGCAGCAGCTCGGCATCTCCTTATCCGGGGTTCACCCCCCGGTTGGATGGTGCATCGCCTGACATGAAAAAAAGCGATTTTTTCGAGAAACCCGATAGTTCAGGGGGCGGAACAGACCCAGGGGATAAAGCAAACGGTTTGTATCGCCCCAGAACCAATAGATCCGTTGCCGATACAGCACTGCCTGAACGGAATCCTGCCCGGCGACCTGGCCTTGGACCGCTCCACCCGCAGGCGAATAACCCAACAGTAGGCTGTCGCGGTACAATCCCTCCCCGGTCAAACGACACAAACGCTCCGCAATTTGTCGACGTGGCAAACGGATAACAGCCGCCTGACCACGCTGCAACTTCAGACGGACGCCCCGAAAGCCAAAGCCGTCAGCCGGATACTCGTAGCCATGGCTTCGCACATGGAAAAAGACATCGCGGTCCAACAGCTCCGGTTCCCCAACGGCTACCCGGCCGGCATTGTCCGTAACGAACCGGACGTGATGGACGGTTTCCAATTCGACCAGGGGGATTCCCCGACCGGTATCGGCATCTACCACCCGGATCTCCGCGTACCGTAGGGGTGATCCGGAACTCGGAGAGGAAGGGTTGTGCCGGTCGCAACCGGTCAGCCCCAAGGCCAGCAGGCTCGTTCCGGCAATAGCTAAGCGTAACAATGAGAGGATGCCGGACATCATGTTCACTGCCTTCATCCACCCGAGCTAGCGGTCAGGTCCCCTCTGTGTGGGGTGTCGCGATCTCTGTACCCGCATGAATTAACAGTTGTGGCTAGTTGCACCGTTTCGGGAACGATGAAATGCGAGTCCGGGCGGGCCGCCGGGTAGTCCTCGCATAGGGGTTCTTTTGGGCAGGAGAGCCAGCAAGGGAGCCGGTCAGTCGGGCACTTCCAATTGAATTTCGTCACCGACCACGTGGACCGGATACCAGCCGGTCTTCAGGCGGGGGTTGTCGGCCCAGCCACCATCGCTGAGGCGGAAACGCCAGGCGTGCCAGGGGCAGATCACACATCCATCCTCGATGTGGCCGCCCGACAGCGACGCTCCCTGATGCGGGCAGGTGTCATCCAGAGCATAATAGGCCCCATCGACGTGGAATACAGCAATCTCTTTGCCGTTGATGCTGACAGCGACGCTGCCACCGGCTGGAATGTCCCCCACTTTGCCTATGACTACCCGCTTCGGCACGCTTAAGTCCCCTCGAGCTGCTGGACATTGCTACGACGGCTTTGGCCATCAAGGCCGATTCACTCGTCACTTTCTGCTCATTGGCCATCACGCTGCTGATACTACTACTAAATATAAGCCTCCTGCTACGGTAGTGTCACGCGGATCAATCAGGTCCGTGCGGGGGTGGGACGGAATCGTCTAATCATCCTGTCGTTTCCAGACGCGTAAGACGTTGGCAAAGTTGTCACGCCAGATGGGTCCCGGGGTGACCGGTACTTTTTCCCAGTAAGGGGTGCGGGCTAGCGGTCCCAGGTCCTGTTCACGCTCGGCCAGGAGCATCCATTGGGAATCGCTTTTGCCGTCGGCCCGTTGCTCGTCGTTGGCGATGTCGTAGCAGTAGCGGACGGCCAACAGGGGATCGATGTCCGCGGCGATGCGGGCGACAAGGGGGGGCAGGTCCAGGTGATTGTTGGAGATATGGACGGCCAGGATGCCACCGGGGGCCAGCTTCTGAAAGTACAGTTCGAATGCCTCACGGGTGAGCAGATGGATCGGGATGGCATCGGAGCAGAAGCCATCGAGGATGAGCAGATCGAAGGCATCGTCCGGCCGTCGCTGCAACTGGCGGCGGGCGTCTCCCAGAACGATGTCGCAGCGTTCGGCCCGGCAGGCGGCCAGGAAGTCGAAGTAATCGTGGGCAATGCGGACCACGGCCGGGTCGATCTCGAAAAAGGTCCACTGTTGTCCGGGTTGGGCGTAGGCGGCTAAAGCACCAGTACCTAGGCCGATGATGCCCACCCGTCGTAACCGTTGTGGGGGCAGATGGTGGAACAGGTGCCCCATGGGGCCTTTGCTATGGTAGTAAGTCATCGGGCGGGGACGCTCGGGGGGATCATCGGTCCGTTGCTGTCCGTGAATGGTATTGCCATGGACCAGGCGACGGAACACCCCATCAGGCGAGAGGGTCACGCGGACCACGCCAAAGAAATTGCGTTCCATGTGCAGGGTGCGACCCAATTCTCCCCGGTCGAAGGTGCCCGCGACGAATAAGGCAGCCAGGGCCAACGCATAGCGAAGCGGACGGCGTGCCAGGGCAAAGGCCCCTACCGCCGGCAAGCCGAAAATCAGGCCGCCACGCAGCCAGCGGCAGGTCGTGTACCAGCCCGGATCGGCTTCGGCAGGCAATTGCCACCAGGCCGACACCCCTATTACCAGCGCCACGGCCGCCCCCAGCAACACCAGGACGTAAACCAGATCGGTCTTTTCCAAAAAGGCGACGCAGCCGTTGGTCATACAGCGGGGACGGACCATAGCAGCGGCCAGCAGCGCCAGCGGATACTCCAGCATTCCCAGTTTGTGGAACAGCACCGGGGCCAGCAGGGCCACTACCACTCCCCCTAACATCCCTCCCAACGACATCCACAGGTAGTAGGCGGTCAGGTGCTCGGCTGGTGGCCGGTCCAGGGCCAGTTCGCCATGACAGATCAAACACACCCCCAGCAAGGCACCCAAATGCAGCAGTACCACCAGCCAGAAAGGCTCCGCGGCGTGCAGCAGTAACGTCAGGACTACAAACAGGATCAAGGCCGGGGTGATCCGTCCGAAAAAGCGATGCAAGGCCAGGGGCCAGCGGGAAAAGACCAGAATAAAGCTCACCAGGTACAAGGCCAGAGGCACCGCCCATAGCAACGGCACCGGTGCCAAATCGGTCGAAACGTGGGTGGTCACCCCCAGCAGCAGGCAGGACGGCAAGGCTGCCAGAAAGACCCAGCGGGCGACGCGAGCCAGGGGGAGCGCCGAGGCTGAACGATTCAGGGAAGGCACGGCTTCAGGCAGCGGGTTGTCCGTGGCGACAGCGGCCTCGCGGCCCCCACGAATCACGGCCACCGCACAGGCAGCCGCTAAAACCATATACACCGCGGTCCCCCCCAGGAACACCCATTGCTGTTGCTCCAGCGTCAACGCTGGTTCTAGTAGCAAGGGATACCCCAATAGTCCCACCAAGCTGCCCGCGTTGCTGGCGGCGTACAGAAAGTACGGGTCCCGAGCCGTTCGATGCCCTGAAGCGGCATACCAGCGTTGCAACACGGGAGAACTTGTGCTCAACAGGAAAAAGGGAGCCCCGACGGCCATCGCCAGCAGCAGCACCAGTGGACCGATGGGATAGTCCTGATCTTCCGGCAGTAGGGAAGCTGCTATCGGCATCGGCTGACCCGTCAGCAGCACGGCCGCACCAAAAAATGCCATTACTGCTAGTAGCAAGCCGCTGTGCAAAACTATTTGCCGATGTACCCCCAGGCGGCGGAACGAATGATGGGCATATAAATATCCCAACAACAGCACGAACTGGAAAAACACCATGCAGGTGTTCCACACCCCCGGCGGACCGCCCAACAGCGGCAACAATAACTTGCCGATCAACGGCTGCACCAGAAAGAGCGTGGCGGCGCCTACAAACAAGGCAGCAGCATACAAGGCGGGCAGCAATGCGACCTCGCTCCGTCTCTGACCGACCGATCCGGTCCGTTTATCCGGTTCGCCTAGCACTGATGTTAAACAACATGCTAAGGAATCCCGTTCCGGGCAAGAGGGCACCCGACCAGTCTGATTGCTGCCGCTCTTCTGTTTGTGCCGGTTCTGCCGGGGTCGTCCTTGCTGGAATTAATTTCACGCCGGCCTCATCCCTGGCACCCGCTGCTACGCAAACGCCTGCTCTTACCTATGCACAGAACCGTACAACCAGCCTGACGCCAAGTGAGCGATTTGCCTGCAAAGTAAAAAGCGATTTGGCTGGCTAGGAACCTCGCGCCTTTTACCTCGAGCCGCTGCTCGCCATCCACCGCGAGTATGCCCATCTGCCCTGATAGGCCGAGCGTGAGGCAATCAAGTGAAAATTAACCAAAAAATCGATTAGCCAGGCTGTTTGAGTGGACGATGGCCAAAGGAAGCCGCTAGCCAAGTCTGCGACAAGCCGGCCATGCCACGGGGAGGGGGGAGCGTCAGGGACGCGAACCGACGACAATTATCGAGGACGGGTAGCCAGAAAGGGACTAGCAAGCAAAGGTGCGTCAAGCTACGACTGTGATACCCATGCTGCGGGCGGTACCTTCGATGATCCGCATGGCATGTTCCAAATCACGGGCATTCAAGTCGTTGAATTTCTTGCGGGCGATCTCCTCTACCTGCTTTTTGGTAATGGTAAAACCTTTGTATTTGCCCGATTTTTTGGCGTCAGGTGGAATGACTTCCTTGCCCTGCTTTTTGCCCGCAGGAATTTTTGCAGCGAGCTTGATCAGGACGGCCGCCGGTGGACTTTTAATTTTGAATTCGAAACTGCGGTCGGAATAGACGGTGACGATAACGGGGAGCATCAGCCCCTTCATGTCCGGGTTGTTGGTTTTTTCGTTGAATTGTTTGACGAAAAGACCGATGTTGACGCCATGAGCGCCCAGAGCTGGACCCACCGGCGGTGCCGGAGTCGCTGCTCCGCCAGGACATTGCAGCTTAACTACACCGACCACTTGCTTAGCCATGGCGCTTCACCCTAACAGTTGCAGCCGGCCCGCACCAGTTCCTACCCCTGACGCTACGCCGGTACGGAATCATCCCGACTCGCCCAACGGTAACAAGCCTCTGCCGCATTACGTCCCGCGACGCCCCAACGATCGACAACGCCGGAGCGATCACTAGCGTCGGGAACTGACATTTTATCGGTTCCGCACGACCGGCAAGAGGGACATCGGCTCTACGGCAGCTAATACCCCCAATGGTGGTCCTCACAAATCACTAGCGAAGGTTCGAGATTACCTCCCACAGCTGCCGATACGGCCTTACCTTAGTCAGAGCCCGACAATTATTCATTTCTGCATCAGAATCAATGGAGCCTCTTGAAAGCGAGGCCCCAGCGGCTATAAACTACATCAGTCACCGATCACACAAGTGCGGGTGTAACTCAGTGGTAGAGTACCTCGTTGCCAACGAGGTTGTCGTGGGTTCGAATCCCATCACCCGCTCTGCAACTTCGGAGAGCCGCCGACCCACTGGAGTGTGTCAAAGCGGCTAGCCAGGTTAAAACAAATGTTCTGACGGTAGCTTTTAGCCGCGTGGCACATGGTAGGCGTTGATGCGTCTTTACCGCAGGCAACGGAAGCATCCAGACCGGTAATAGAAGCGGCTTTCCGGTTTTCTATTTTCTAGTACAATCCCCTTCCCTGACAAAACGCAGCAGAAACTGTCCGGACGGAGCCAAGCGCACCGGCCAGAAATGAAAATTTGGTTAGATTAAGGAAAATGGCGGGTCCGGCTTGGACGGTGTCGAGGCAGCGGTCGTAGTGCCTTGCCCGTATTGCGCCGAAGTGTTGGGGATGCCGGTAGTGCCCAGGCAACGGGCGGCCATGGGGAGACGAAGCGATGACGGACGAGGTGAAAAACCAACAAGCATCGCTAGCGGAGCAAGGACAAGCGGTGCTGACCGCCGAAACAGGAGAGGCCGGGGGATCATCGCCTGCTGCCAACGGTCCGGCCGCCGCCCCGGCTGCCGAGCGGCTTCAACAGACGGTGGAAATCACGGACGTGGGACCTTGCAAAAAACACGTCAAGGTAATCGTCGCGCGGGAGCAGATCGATCAACGGATGGACGAAAAAATATCCAAGCTCATGCTGGAGGATCGCCCCGCGGTGCGGGGCTTCCGCCCCGGTAAGGCCCCCCGCCGGCTTGTCGAACGGATGTACCGGGACCAGGTGGCCGAGGAGGTCAAAAACGAGGTCCTGATGGCCAGCCTGGAACAATTGGCCGAAGAACAGCAACTGGCCCCGCTCAGTCCGCCGCAACTGGATCCGTTCGCCCTGACGTTGCCGGAGCAAGGACCATTCATCTATGAGTTCGACGTCGAGGTACGCCCCGAGTTCGAGCTGCCCCCTTACAAGGGGTTGAAGATCCGCCGGCCGGTACACACCTTCACCCCTGAGGAGATCGAAGCCGAGATCCGGTCGCTGCTGGAATTGCATGGCCAGATTGTTCCCAAAGAAGGGCCCAACGGTGCCGAGCCGCAGGTGGAGCCTGGTGATTACGTCAGCGCAACGCTGGTGGTCGTGGCCGCGGATGGCCGGGAAGTGGAACGCCTGGAAGAACAGGTCTTCAAGGTGCGGGAGCGACTGCTTCTGTCGCCGCTTGGAGCGGTGGAAGATTTCGGCAAGCTCCTGACGGGGCGCCGGGCGGGCGAGACAGTGGAAGCCGAGCTGACGCCTTCGGGACGGTACCGGGCCGCTCAGCCGGGTACACGGCTGCGGATCACGATTCAGGAGGTCAAAACAGTTCGACTGCCCGAGGTGACACCGGAGTTCCTCAGTGAGCATTTCGGCGTATCCAGCCGCGAACAACTAGCCGAGATGGTCCGCCGTCTCCTGGAAGATCGCCTCCAGCAGCAGCAATTCCAGGAAGGACGGCGTCAGGTCCTGGAACAGTTACTGCAGGCGGTCAAATTCGACATTCCGCAGGACTTGCTGGAACGGCAATCGCGCCGCCTGCTACAGCGACGCGTTCTGGAGTTGCACGAGGCGGGCCGGACGGAAGAGGAAATCCGCTCACAACTGCGGCGACTGCAACGGGAAGCGGTGCAGACCGCCCATATGGAACTGCGGGAGCACTTCCTGCTGCAAAAAGTGGCAGAAGTAGAAAAGATCGAGGTCAGCGACGAGGATATCGATCGGGAAATCCAGCGGTTGGCCAGCAAACAGGGGATCAGTTATCGCAAGATGAAGGCCCGGGTAGAAAAGGAAGATCTGACCGAGGCGATCGCCGCCCAGCTATTGGAGCGCAAAGCCCTGGAACTGATCCTCAGCCAGGCCCAGTACGAGGACTACGAGGCCCGGCCCCCCGCCACAACGGAACAAACCCTGTCGTCAGCCCTGGAGGACCAAGGGGACGAGGCAGCCCCGGCGGACACCGCCGCTAGTGAAACCTCAGCAGCACCGACTGCCCCGGCCGGCGGTGCCTCCGACAATCCCAGCGGTACGCCGGCTACCTGAGGCAGCTTGCCAGGGTGCGGACGCACCGACTAACGCAGGCTACAGGGCGGATGCTTAAACACAACGGGTGCTACGGCTGTGCATGGCCGGCCCGGACTTTTCGTAACTCAGCAACTGCAAACGAGCAATAGCTGCCTGGAGTCAAAACGCTTCGCAAACCGGGAACCTAGACATGTTCACACCCTGGACAAACATTGAGACGGTAGCCGGTCCCCTCCAGCCGCTAGTGCAGCGGGGCCAGTACTCGCGGCAGCGGATGATGACCCTGGGCGACCTGCTGCTGGAAAACCGCATCATTTTCGTCGGGGCCAGCCCGGATACTGGCGGAAGCCCCGTGATCACGGACTTTCTGGCCAGCGTGATCATCCAGCGGCTGCTGTACCTGCAGTATGAGAACAAAACGGCCGATATCCACATGTACATCAACAGTCCGGGTGGAAGTGTCTCCGCGACGCTAGCAGTGTACGATACCATGCAGTTTCTGGAAGCTCCCATCCATACCTACTGCATGGGTCTGGCGGCCAGCGGAGCGGCCATCCTGCTGGCAGCGGGCACCAAAGGAAAGCGCTACTGCCTGCCCAATTCCAAGGTGATGATCCATCAGCCGTACGGTCAGGTCGCCGGTCAGGTGTCCGACATCGAGATCCAGGCCAACGAGATCCTCAAGGAGCGGCAACGGCTCAACGAGATCCTGGCCAAACACACCGGCCAGCCGCTGGAAGTGATCGCACGCGAGACTGATCGTGACCGTTACTTCCACGCCTACGAGGCTAAAGCCTTCGGCCTGGTCGACGAAGTGCTGACGCGACCAGAAGACAAAAAGTAGTTCAGCGACAGCTTGAGCCCACACGACAGACCTGAGCAAGCGTCGGCACGAACGAGACTGCATGACCCATGCGAACGGCTGTTCTGGTCCTGCCAGTACAACCGCTTTCCTTTCCCTGGACCCTCTGAACCGTCGGGCGGCTGCCGATTCGGAGGCCGACCATTCCAGACAAGGTCATTGGTCACCGACCGCCGTACCGATGCTATGGACAGCGCGACGGCGGTCTGCTGGAGGTAATCATCCATGCCGTTGGTACCGATCGTCGTGGAAAGCCATGGCCGGGAGGAGCGGGCCTACGACATCTACAGCCGGCTCCTCAAGGACCGCATTGTGTTCCTGCAAGGCCCTGTGACGGACGAGTCTGCCAATCTGGTGGTGGCCCAATTGCTTTATCTGCAGTTCGAAGACCCGAAAAAGGACATCCATTTGTACATCAACAGTCCCGGAGGCAGCGTGACCGCAGGGATGGCCATCTACGATACTATGCAGTTTGTTACCTGCGATGTGGCCACCTACTGCATCGGTCAGGCCGCCAGTATGGGAGCCATGCTACTGACGGCAGGTACCAAAGGAAAACGCTATGCCCTCCCGCATGCCCGCATCATGATTCATCAGCCGCTAGGTGGTACCGAAGGAACCACCGAGGAGATCATCATTCATGCCAAGGAGTTCCTGCGGACGCGGGACATGCTCAACGAACTGCTGGCCAAACACACGGGTCAGTCGATCGAGACCATCCGTAAAGGGACTGATCGCGACAATTTCATGTCGCCCATGGAAGCATTGAACTTCGGTCTGATCGACAAGGTGCTGGAGCGTATTCATCCGGAGCAGCTCGGCGTTACGCCTACCAGTCCCGGCTAAGCGTCGAGCCGGCCGGTCACTCGTGCGCACTGCGAAGGGCGATCCACGTGATCAGATGGCCGGACCTGTCAGCGAGGCAATCCAGACTGGGCCGGACTACCTGTTACTTGGTCCTGGTCGCCGGGTTTGTGGGCTGTGTGGTGCCGGCGTGCCGGCCTAACAAACGCTACGATCTGTTGGAAGCGGAGCTGCGGACCCGCGAGCGGGAACTAGCGGAGACACGGGCTGCCCTGGAACAGGCCCGGCAGCTCAATCAGGCGTATGCCCGACAAACCCCTTGCCGCCCGACGGCCGCCCACGACGCTGCAGTTGCCGCCAGCGCCCCTATTGACCTTCCCCTTAAGCAAATCACGCTGGCCCGCGGCACCGGCGGACTCGACGAGGATGGCCTGCCAGGCGACGAAGCCCTGATGGTTGTGGTCGCACCTCAGGATGACGACCAGGCTGTCATCAAGATCCCTGGACGAGTCGACGTCTGGCTGTGGGAAATTGCGCCAAGCGGCCAGAAGCATTATCTTGGCTCTTGGGCCGTCCCTCCGGACCGGTTGCGTCCTACCTGGCGGCAGGGATGGATCAGCAGCGGTTATTTCCTCACTTTACCCTGGCCTCGCCCGCCCCACTACGACCGGGTACGGATAGCTGTACGCTTCACCACGCTGGATGGTCGTGTCTTCGAAACCGATCGCGATGTCCGTATCCGACCGTTGGCTCCTGCCTCTGCCTTACCGGCCGGTCCATCGCCCTCGGTTTCTCCACCGTCGCCCCCACGAACCCCGTTACTGCCCGATCCTCTACCACCGGCTGCTCCCCTGCCAGGGGCTTCACCTCCGGTCGAGGAGTTACCGCCTCCTGCACCCTCGGAACGCCCGGGATCATGACATTACTCGTCCGTCCGGCTGTGTCAGGACCTGCCCGGAGGAGATTGGGCCGGATATTACCAGCCGATCACGGCCGGATCGTTCGTTACCCTTTTCGGCATACCGGCGGACTGCACGCCAGAGTAATTGACTCCGTCGCTTGTTTCTATGACAGCGAGGATAACGATTGGGCCGAAGGGGGAGGAGGAGTTGTAGCATGTCCAGTAGTTCGTCTGACAGCTCGTTCAGCCACGTTGATGAGCGAGGGGCAGTGCGAATGGTGGACGTCAGTGCCAAAGTGGCTACGGATCGCTTAGCACGGGCCTCTGCTCTGGTACAAATGCAACCAGCTACCCTTGTCGCCATCCGGGAACAGCGTCTGCCCAAGGGGGCGGTCCTGGAGACCGCTCGGATCGCCGGAATCCTGGCTGCCAAAAAGACAGCCGAGCTGATCCCCCTGTGCCATCCGTTGGCCATCACGGGTGTGCAGATCGATTTTGCCTTTGTAAGCGACGATACCTTGCGGATTGAGGCCACGGTCCGGGTCCATGGCCCTACCGGTGTTGAAATGGAGGCTCTGACTGCGGTTAGCATAGCAGCCCTGACGGTCTACGACATGTGTAAAAGTGTGGACCGCAGCCTGACCATCAGCAGCATCCGCCTGGAGGAAAAGGCCGGGGGCCGGAGCGGCCATTATCTGCGGGCTGAGCCCGCCCCCCCGGGCGGCCAGGAGTAACCCATGCCTCCCGCCAACTCTGCTGAGCCAGCTCAGCCGGTCGAATCGACACCGCTAGCGGTAGGGATAACCTGGAGTGTCCCACCGATACCCGTCGGACCTGCCCGCTCGGTGGTGATGTCGCCCGAGGCCAGCCTGCCGGCCCCCAACGATTCCGGCCTAGCTGCCCTACGAACCGAACTGGAACAGGTCGAACAGATCCTGGCTCGTGAGCTGGACAGCTACCAACAACGCTTTCCGGAATTGATCCGCCATCTGCAGGCCTACCGGGGCAAGCGCCTGCGTCCGGCTCTGCTGCTGCTGATGGCCCAGGCCTGTGGCCGGCTTGGCCCGGAGCATTTCACCCTGGCCGCCGTGGTGGAAATGATCCACACCGCTACTTTGATCCACGACGACGTACTCGATGAGGCGGCGCTACGCCGGCACCGCCCCACCGTTCATGCTGTCTGTGGTTCCAAAGCCGCCATCCTGCTCGGGGATCTGTTGTTTACGCATGCCTTCCATTTGGCAGCAACGGTCGACCAACAGGCCTGTCGCCTCATCGGTCAGGCCACCAACCGCGTCTGTGCCGGCGAACTGCAACAATGGTCCGAACGCGGCAACTGGCAACTGAGTGAGGCCGACTACTGGGCCATCATCGACGCCAAAACGGCAGCACTGACAGAATGCGCGGCCCAGTTGGGAGCCTGGTACGCCGGAGCCTCATCCGTACAAGTACAACAAGCCGCCCTCTATGGCCGCTACTTAGGCCTGGCTTACCAGGTCTACGACGATCTGCTCGACTTGAACGCCCGCGAAGACGACACCGGCAAAACCCTCGGTACAGACGTGCTGCAGGGCAAAGCAACCCTTCCGCTGATCCACGCCTTGCAACATCTGACGGGTGGTTCCCGTGACCACCTGCAGCAGTTGCTCAAAACACCCAGCCGCAAGACACGCCGTCAATTGCTGTCACTCCTGGAACGCAGCGGGTCCCTCGCCTATGCCCGACAGCGTGCCATGGCTCTGATTGCTGCCGCCCAGGATGCCTTAGAGGCATTCCCGCCCTCCCCAGCCCGCGAGCAGCTCCATCGGCTGACTCTGTGGTCCTTGCAACGCTCCTGTTGAACGACCTTCCACAAGCTTAGCTGCTTTCCCACCCGCTTGAAGCCGACACATCCACATCCCATCGCTCACACGACTTCTTTTTGATCAAAAAGATTCCATCATCTCTTAATGAATCGAGGATAGGGATAATAAATTTTAGTACACTTAAGGTGTCGGAGTCAAGTAAATTCAGCCAGGGGGCATCGAGTTAGACTGCGAGACGTTGATCGGAGGTGCTTTCGATTGTCACCGGTTGGAAAAACTTGTATGTTGGCAATTGATACGCGTGTATGCTGCCCGCCAGATTGGACCGCTGTTCCGGCTGCTATTCCGTGGATGCCCCCCAGACCCCGGCCTGGAATGCGAGTTGACGATGAAGCTCTTCTATCGGTCGCTGTCCGGTTATGTCAGCTTTGTTCTGTTGAGCACAGGGATAGCAGGTCTGAATGCCCTTCCAGGAAGCGGGCTGGTCGCTATCGAAGGCGCAGGGGGCGCGGAGCAACAGCCGGATGATCCGCCACCCCTCAAGGGACAGTATGTCAAAAAGGGGAGCCGTGCCGATACCATTCGTGCTACTCTAGCCGCCTTCGGATTGCCGAACCTGGAAGGCGACTGGTACCACATCGGTCCCTTCGACAATACCGACAACAACGGCTTCGACACTCCCTATCCCCCCGAAAAGAAGTTTGATCCCTCCGCGGTGTATCTGGGCAAGCAGAATGTCAGGGTTCGCTGGCAGAAGCTTGATTCGTTTGTGCCCGGTCGGCTGTTTGATATCCGACGCTTGTATCCCCAACAATCAACCAACGCCGTAGCCTACTTCTATCACCGCTTCGACTCGCCGCGGTCGTTCCGTCTGCCGGTGTCATTGGGCAGCGACGATACTTTGAGCGTTTTTTTCAATGGTCAGCGTCTGCTGCACGAGCCTTATTACCGTGCCGCCGCTCCTGATCAGGACCTGGTAGAGCTGGATATCCGCAAAGGGAGCAACGAGTTGCTCCTCAAGATCGGCCAAGGAGGCGGCGACTGGGCTTTCTATGTCAACCCGGCGCAGTTGCCGAGCGTCATTCCCGCTGCGGTCCGGCAGCAAGTGGACCGGGACTTTCCCGTGCAAGCCGAGCCGAAGGTGACCACCATTACGGGTATCCGCGAGGCGGAACACTACCGTCTGGTCACCATCCCTCTGCCGCCTGACTGTGTCCTGGAGGTGGGGGGATTGGGCTTCCGACCCGACGGCCAGTTGTTGGTCTGCACACGCCGCGGAGAAATCTGGCGGCTGGAAAATCCTTTGAGCGACGACGTCCAACAGCTCCGTTTGCGGCGGTTTGCCAGCGGGCTGCATGAAGCTCTTGGCCTGTGGGTCGAAAACAACCAGACCGTCTACGTGGTACAACGGCCCGAGCTGACCAAAGTAGTCGACCAGGATGGCGACGGCCAGGCTGATGGGTTCCAGACCGTGTGTGATCAGTGGGGTATCTCCGGCGATTACCATGAGTTTGCCTTCGGACCGGCCCGGGATGCCCAAGGGAATTTTTATGTGACGCTCAACGTGGGTTTCGGCGGTGGCCATCAGGCCAAAGTGCCCTGGCGTGGCTGGTGCGTCCAGATCACGCCGCAGGGGCAACTGGTCCCGGTGGCCTGTGGCTTACGCTCCCCCAACGGCCTCAACTTTTCCCCGGAAGGAGACCTGTTTTATTGTGACAACCAGGGAGAATGGGTGGCTACCAACAAGATGCACCATGTCCGGCCCGGGCGGTTTTTCGGACATCAGGCCAGCCTGCGCTGGTTGAAAGATTCGCCCTTTGCCGGTCTGTTACCGGATAAAGTTGCCAGCGGCATGCGCTACGATGGCGTTGACAGCACGGGGCAGTTTACCGGCCGCTATCCGCCCCATGATCCGCCGGCTATCTGGTTCCCGTATGGTCGGATGGGTCAATCGGCCAGCGAGCCGGTTTGGGACATCACGGGCGGTAAGTTCGGACCGTTTGCCGGCCAGTGTTTCGTCGGTGACCAGACCCGGGCCATGATCATGCGTGTGGCTCTCGAAAAGGTCAACGGCGTCTACCAAGGGGCGTGCTTCCCCTTCCGGGCCGGCTTGCAATGCGGGGTAAATCGCCTCTGCTTTGCCCCTGACGGTAGCTTGTTCATCGGTCAGACCAATCGCGGTTGGGGCTCTCTTGGGGGTAAACCGTACGGCCTGCAACGCCTCGTCTATACGGGCAAACTCCCCTTCGAAATCCACCATGTGACCTTGACGCCGCAGGGCTTCGACTTGGTCTTTACCCAGCCGCTCGATCCCACTAGCCTGGATCCCCAGTCCAACCGCCACCCCGTCACTGTCAGCTCCTTCACCTATATCTACCACAGCGCCTATGGCTGTCCGGAAATCGATACACGGGCGGAAAAAACCGGGCTGTTACGTCTTTCGGCCGATCGCCGCACCTTGTCGGTGCCTGTCCAAGGGTTACGCAAGGGCCGGGTGTACGAAATCCGCCTGCAAGGCATCCGCAATGCCGACGGTCAAACAGTTCTCCACCCCGAGGCTTACTACACCCTCAACGAACTGCGTCCCTGACGCAGCGGGGATACCACCGACAGGCAGAATATCGCCTTTTGCCGTCCCTTTTCGCAGGCTGACCGAATGACAATAAATCTGCGAAACAGGGAAATCAGGCCGGGGCAAGTGCCGTTACTTGCGGACGAATTCGTAGGCCCCAGCTGGATAGTGGCCATACGCCGTGCTGTTGATACCGTTGCGGTAGCTGGCAATGAACTGGGGCGGCGACTGCACGATGCGGACATGAACCACGGTTGTTTTACCCGGTTGGACCACACCGGCGTGGACAGCGGCCGCTGCCAAGTGCGAATCAAGGGTGTAAACGTCCGTACCCCATACGTTGGCCTGGCCGGTGCCCGGCGTATAGCCGGTCAGGGTGTAGCTTAGTTCTTTGCCGAACTGATGCTGGAAGGCCATCAGATTCGAGGGGGCCGGCGGAGCTGTGGTCAGTTCTGTGGAGCCGCCACCGGCACTGAGCACCCGTACGTCTGACAGACGCAGCAGTTGTTCCCCGAACTGAGCCGTGTGCACGCGTAAGGCCGAAGTGGTGAGCCGTCCGGTGATCTTGCAGTCGTCGGTCTGGATCACGTCATATTCGCGGCTTTCCAGCCAGGCAGCAGGTACCTGGCTTTGAATGGCCCGCACAGCCTCTTCCGCCCGGCGACTGACCTCGGGGTTGTCGCTTTTCATCGCTCGCAGCAGAAACGGATAGGCCCGTTCACGGAAACCGAGCAACTCGGCCGACGCCCGTTCCCGGATCTGATAATCCGGATGAGCCAGGCGGGAAATGGCCAGGGCGATCCGCTCGGCATCAGCGGGCGGAATGCGGGGGGCAAACTCGATGCGGCGGATGTCCGCTGCCGGAATGCTCAGCGTGCCGTAGCGGGTCTGCAGCTCCAGTTTATCCTCTAGCAAGCGCACCCGTAGGACACTATTGTCACAGCATCGGACCTCCACCTCGACGCCGGCAGCAGGTGCCTTGCCGCTCCCTTCCGTTCCGCCAGCCGGCGGCTGCGCGGCCCAGCCCTGGCCGATATTCCATACGGCTACCCCTGCTGCCATCGTTACGGCGCAAACAACCCCAGCCCTGTGCCACGTACGGGGCATATTGTGCCCTCCGGATGCTTGAAAGGTTCCCTCCGGTTGTAGGAAGTGACCGCTTCCTGCGGTGGAGAGGTCTGATTCTATCTTCTAACGGATCGACCGCTCTCTTGCCAAGCCCAATTTCGCGAGGGGGAGAGGTAACTTGTTATTACTATAATCTGTCCCGCTAAATGTCCAATGTCAAATTCCAGCTAACCGGTCACTATCGCCAAGCTCATGGCAAAAGTTGTACAACCCGTCTATCTAATTTATCCCCCAAGTCCTAGAGCCGTTCAGGGGGTTTCTGATTTTCTTGCCGATAGCAATTCTTCGTAAGGGTTATCGCCGAAAATCGACGAAAGTTGCCGCGTTCGACCTCCTTGTTATGTCCTTAAACGGCCTAACGGATAAGGTCCCCGCTTGGCAGCACTCCATCCAGGATCGAAAGGCTACCGGTTCAACTGCTGCTGACAGCATCGACTGCTGCTGTTATGGGTCTTCCTTGTGGACGCCCCCGGGAAGACGAGGAACGAAGTATGAAACGGCGTTTTCGGATGATCGGGCTATTCGTTAGCCTGCTACTGACGGTGCCGGGATGGTCGCAGACGCCTGTGCCGGGTGCTCTTCCCGTTCGACTTGGAGTAGGGGGCACCGCCCCCCCGGGAATCGGACCGTTGGCTCCTCAGGGGACTCCAGCAGTGGCGGGGGGCACGCTCCCGGCAGCACCGCCTTCATCAGCAACTGCAGCACCCACAGGTAATATGTCTGCCGATGGGGCGGTCCCCGTGGGTGTTGAGCGAGTCCCGTTGCGGGTGACCGATTTGACTTTAAAGCGGTTGGGCGTCGGCACGGACACGCCTTCTTGGCAGCTCTGGCATGGCCCGCGTCTGTTCCGGGACTTTGGTCCCGACGAAATGGCGGCCCGGGCCGTTTTCGCCGCCTTGCGTGACCAGCGGCCCACCGAATGGTTCAGCATCGGCACTCCCCGTCCCCTGGTGGAATACGGACTAGTCAACGGGCTACCGCCCCTGATGCCGGCTCGGGTCCTCCCCGGTTCCCCGGGGTTGGTTACTGGTCCCGACGGACAGCTCGCCAATAGCCGGACCCTCTCCTCTGATCGGCCCCTGATGCAGGGGCTCGGCTTTCAGACCATCGTGCCCATCGACCTGAAATCCGTACGGGTGGAAGAGATTCGCGGCGTGTGGGTAGTGCGTGATGACCACAACCTGCTGATCAATTGCGCTGATCAAGCAGCGGCTGCCGAACAGGCCCTGCGGGCCATACGCCGGCATGGACTGAACCGACTGGGTATAGTGGGGCAGCGTCGACCGGTTTTTCGCTGCTTGTTTGCCGCCATGGATGACGCCGTGGACACACTGCCAGAGCCGATCCGTCGCCATCACTTGCAGTTACAAAGCGAAGCTCTCAATCCGGTGGGCCTGGCCGTGCCGGGGCTCGGCTACGTCGGGCTGGTCTATCACTTCGATCCACGCACGTTAACCCTGCGTAAACGCGGCGGGCAATGGCAGATCGTTACCGATGACGATGTGGTGCTTGGCAGCTTTGGCCCTGCGGAAAATAGCGCGGCTGAGGCCCTCCGCCTGCTGCAACAAGCCCAGATTACGGCGGTGGCCCGCTATGGTTCCCTGACGCTGCTGTTCCGCCAGCAACAGGTGGCCGACCGGTTGCCGCTGTATGTGCAGGTGCGCCAATTCGATCCGGCCGGTTTACGCGTCGTGACGACCCAGGGCAACCGCTGCTACGTTGCCGATCAGGGCCGCCATCTGTGCGATTGCCGCGATCCGACCGAGGGACAGACCATCTGCCGCATCCTGCAGGCCTTCGGCTGTAACCTGCTTGGACACCTAGGTCCTACGCCCCGCCAAGGATTGACCTTCTTCGCCCGCCATCCATAAATTGAGAGCCTTTGCACACCAGCCGGACACCGCCGCCACGCTTCGTCGGCTGCCGCATTCCAAGCTCAACCCTCCGGGAAACGCACGTGGCAACGCAGATCATACCGCTGAACCAGCTTGTCGATTTCCGGGGCTACCTGATCCCACACCGCCCGGGGAATCTGCACCGTCAGCTCAACTGCGTCCGGCGATGTCGCCACCGTTACCAGCTCCAGCGGCTGGGGTTGCCATTCCAACTCACGCAATGTCTGCGACGTAAAACCGGTCAACTCCATCTCGGCCAGTGGTTCCAGTTCGCGTAGCAGACGGAGCAACCGCCGCCGGTCGAACTGCCCTTGCGCTTCCGCGTTGTTTAACACCACGTTGAGGGCCTTTTCCCGTTCCGGCGACAGCCGCACCACCGAGACAGGCACGAGCTGGACACCAAGTTCTTTCAGAATACGCAAGCGGAAGTGCCCTCCCACAACGTACCCTGTGTTCTCGTTCCAGATCAAAGGCTCCACCAGCCCAAAGCTGAGCAGACTGCGTCGCAGGCGACGATAGGCGGGCGAGCTGGGAGGTAACTCCCGTCGAGGATTGTAGGGGGCTTCCCGCAACTGATCGATAGGAAGATAACGGATCTCCATTTGGACTTGCACGTGGGTCATGGTTTCCGCCCTCATTTATATTTCAGTATACTTATATACAATTATACAAAAACAGTCGAGACTTGACCAATAGAAATTTTGTGAAATTTTGTTTCCATCGCGGGCGGTCATAGCGAGACGTTAAACTGATGATAGGAGTAAACCCGAGTTGGTGTGATTATGGGTGCTGGGGTTATCCGTTTTCGGTGTCCCACTTGCGGGCGGGCATACGAGGTGCTGGAGGCTCTGGCGGGTTTGCCGTTGATCTGTAAGGGGTGTCATGGACCATTGACGGTTCCCGCGTCGGGCACGGCCCCGCCTCTGACAGCCGGTGCTGTTGCCTCAGCGGCGGCTTCCCCTGTTTCATCCGCAGACGGGCAGGATGGCGACGCATCGAGGGAAATGCACCCCCTTGCTTCACCGCCCGCAGGGGAACGTCCTGATGGTGATCCCGCTCGCAGGCGAACCGTTCTGCCAAATATGAGTTGAGGAGCAGCGGGGAATAGATAAGCTACGATGCAACACGGGCACCGCCTCGGCTTTGGAAAAGCAGGGGAACACGGACCTTTGCATTGACAACTCGCTGGACTCCGGACTAACGTCTTAGTGGTTCCGTCGCCAAGCCGGGGGATTGTTGCGGAGGCGAGGACTTGACCAGCAGACGCTGCAGTCCACGTCGTACCCTGTCGCAAACAAGCTGCCGTATGGCATCTTCTACGACCAGAACCAAAGCTGCATACGGGATCAGGCCCAGAGCTGCTGTGAGCAATAGCGACGTCCATTGGGGCAATACCGGCGTCAGGCTCCACCAGATCAGCAGTGGTACCGTTGCTACTAGCAACGGTCGTAGACAACCTCTGCGTCCGTAGTCGGCCAGGCGGGTGTGCGTCCAGCGGCAGGCCGCCGTTATCGTCCACAGGCAGAACAGCACGTTGGGTCCGGCTACCGCCAGAGCCAGCCCGGGTAATCCCCCTAGCTGCACCAGAACGTATCCGGTCCCTAGTACGACAACTCCTTCCAGCAAGGCCAGCCGGGAAAAGGTACGCAATTGGCCCAGTCCATACAGTATCCGCGCTGCCACTGACTGGGCTACGCCTAAGGTAAGCGTCAGCGACAAAATCACCGCAAGTGGGTAGCATTGGCAAGCCAGTTCGTCGGAGCCGAGCCAGCGCAGCAGAAACGGCCGGCCGAAAAAAACTATTCCCAGATGGATCGGCAGCACCAGATATAGCACCGTCCGCGTAGCACCCACAAACAGTTGGTGCAGGCCGTGGTGATCGGCTATCGCTTCCCGCTGACTGATGGCAGGCGCCAGGGTAGTGGTCGCGGATCGGAGCAGGTTTTTGCCCATGTCGATCAGGCGACTGGCCAAGGCGTAGGTTGCCGCAGCCATCGGTGAGAGTAACCAGCCGGCCAATAACGGTCCGCTCTGACCGCTCAGCCGACCTGCCACCATCGCCACAAAGGCATCGCGACTGTAATGGCGTATCTCTCGCAATGCAGCTCGATCCAGCCAATGCCACGACAGGGACAATCCGGGCAACTGCCAACGGACCACCACGAACATCAGCAGGTGTTCTGCCAGTTGCGTGATACTCAGGACCAAAGCCAGGCCGAGCAATCCTGGTTGCATTTCCATCACCAGGACGATTCCGCTGATACGTCCGGCCAGGGCAAACAAGCGGACCAGACTTTTCCAACCAAACAGTTGCAAGCCATCCAGCAAGGTGGGAAAAACACTTAAAGGCAGGCCGGCAGCAAACTGAATCAGCAGCAACAGCATGAAAGGCGTTACCCGGTCGGTGGTGTCCAGCCGTTGTTCCAGGGGCGTTGCCACTTTGTAGCTGAGGGGGATGCTGATGGCCAGCACCACCAGGGCCAGCAGGCTATACAACCAAAAGGCCGAGGCAGCATACCGGTTCAACAGTGGCAGATCGGCTAGGGTGTGGTAGCGGGCCACATAACGGACCAAGCAAGCCGCGATACCCAGATCGAACAGGGTGAAATAAGCCAGAACAGCTTCGACGATGCACCAGACGCCGTAGCGGGACGGTCCGAGCCGCTCCAACAGGTAAGGTGCCAGGAAAAACGACGTCAGCAACGTGGCCAGGAAGGCCAGCCAGTTGGTGAGTGCTCCCCAGGCAATGGACCAGTCCGACCGCACGACCTGACAACGTCCCTGCTGCTGTAACTGCTGCGGCAACGTCATGGCTGAGCCCTTCCGTGGGCGTGGAACGTCTGGCTCGGTTGCTCCCTTGATGCCTTTAATGCAGATTCCCAATCACCCTGGGGCCAACGGTTTTGCCTATCCCCTCCCAGCCAAGACAGCGCGATGGAGCTGCCAGGCAAGCCGGTGGGCTTGGCGGGTAACCGGGCACCGGGCGGCCTGGCGGCAATCTCCGAGAGGGTGATGACAGCAAACCGTGGAGTGGCGGGAAGCGGTCATTCAGTTTTCGACCGTGGCTCGCGATCGGCCTCGCCGCTTGGGTTCTTCCGCTTCCTGCTCGAGGGCTTCCAGGGCGGCCTTGGCCTCTGCTTCCTCGCGTTCGGCCTCCAGGGCCATTTGCTCGTCTTCCAAGCTCCGTGGCCGGTGCTTGTTCAGCACGCTCTGACGGATCTCCTCGCACAGTTCCGGCCGCTCCCGCAAAAACTGCAGGGCCGCTTCTTTACCGTGCCCCAGGCGTTCCCCCTTGTAGCTGAAGTGGGCACCGCTTTTGCCGATTATCTCCTCGGCCACCGCCAGGCGGAACAGATCGCCCAGCGAATCGATACCACGATCGAACAGGATTTCGAATTCGGCGGTACGGAACGGCGGAGCCACTTTATTTTTGACCACGCGGACCCGCGTTTCGGCCCCGATCGCCTCGTCGTCCGCCTTGATCGTGGATACACGCTTCACCTCCAGACGCACACTGGCGTAAAACTTCAAAGCCAGGCCACCGGGGGTGGTATTCGGGTCCCCGTACATCACGCCGATTTTCTGACGAATCTGGTTGATAAACACCAGACAAGTCCGGCTCTTGTTGATGATCGGCGTCAGCATGCGCATGGCCTGGCTCATCAAACGGGCCTGCAAGCCGACCTTCGAGTCTCCGATTTCCCCTTCCTGAATTTCGCTTTTGGGCACGAGGGCGGCCACAGAGTCGACCACGATGATGTCCACCGCGTTGGAACGGATGAGCATTTCGGCGATCCGTAACGCTTCTTCGCCGTAGCTTGGCTGCGACACTAGTAAAGCATCCAGGTCCACGCCAATCCGCTTGGCCCAACTGGGATCAAGAGCATGCTCGGCGTCGATGTAGGCGGCTACGCCACCTTGTTTTTGAGCGTTGGCCACTGCATGCAAGGCGATGGTCGTCTTGCCGCTGGACTCGGCACCGAATATTTCAATGACCCGGCCCCGCGGCAGCCCCTTGCCTCCCAAGGCGATGTCCAGCGACAGCGAACCCGTGGAGATGCCCTCCACATCCTGGGCTGTCATGTCGCCCAACGACATGATCGACCCTTTGCCAAACTCCTTCTCGATAGCTGCCAGGGCGTTTTTCAGTTCCTTGTTTTCCCGCAGCTTGTCTTTCTCGGCCATGCCCGGTTTCCCCCTTGCAAAGGTCTGTTGATGACGTTGTACCAAAGCGGCGGACTGCTCCCAGCCACTTTTCCTTTCCTCATGAAATCGGATTGTGTAAAGAAGTTTAGCCACCGCCACCTGCTTTTGAGAAGGTCAGTAGCGAAAAAATCATCGCCTGACGGGCGGTAGTAAGGTGGTCAACTGGAAAGTTGACGGCAGATTAGGTGGTCAGACAGCGACAGAGGGGAAAACGACAAATGGACAGCGGGTGGTTTGACGTGGTAGAGAATTTTCCCCGCTCGGCCGTGGGTCAATCCTGGTACAACCGAATCAATTTTAGCGGCGTGGCAGTTCCCGCCAGATGGAAAGGTCGATGCCGTAATCGATCCAGCGGACAGAGCCGTCGGCAAAGAGTGTTTGCAGCCCGCCTGGGTGAGCACTTCCGAACTGTCGCCAGGTGCCCGGGCGGGTATCCGGACCAGGTGGGACGGTCGATTCGCGGATTACGTCTGCGTCCCACCCATTGGCCCACGTGGCGTCGTCAAACCACAGGCCACCGCCGTAGCCCGAAACCGGCACCCATTTCTCGGAAGCCAGCAAGATGTTGGACAACCCGCGTGGACAGTCCTCCGGTCGGACCCGTCTTGGAGTGCCGCCCCGACGTACGACGATGCCACCGTAACGGGTGTCAGGAGCAGGCAGGATGTACGGCGTCATCCAGGTACTCTGATAGATGTCCTCGGTCGTGGCAGCGGCATAATCGGTCAAGGTACCATGCTGTCCATTGTAAATGCCCCAGGCGGTCGCGCGGGTCAAAGGCCGACGTGAAGGACACGAAGCTACAGGATTGGACACCCAGCACACATTTGGCCCTTCGTAGTCCGGAGACAACTGCCATAACCACCCTTCCTGAATGAACCAGCCAACACCACCATCGGGAAAGCGACCTTCGCGACTGACATAACAGTGACAAGCCAAACCGATCTGCCGCAAATTATTGCAACACCGAAGGCGGTTGGCTGCCTCGCGGATCTTTTGTACTGCTGGTAGTGCCAGTCCAATCAGTAAACACAATAGCGCAATCACCACCAATAGCTCTGGCAGCGAGTACGCCGGATGCCACCGCCGGACCATAGGGATCACTCCTGCTGTTCCCGCGGAGAACGGAAACATAACCGGGTAACAGCTCAAAGCAGACGGGTTGAGGGGGGAACTTTCTGATGTCGGGGAGATTATCGACAAGACTCGCCGCTGTTTTGCCTCAGCGGGAAAGTGCTAGTAATATTTTTTCTTGACGTGAAAACTTATGCCATGAAAGATCAATTGGTCCTGGTTCGAATCGTCATACATATTCACTGTGATGAGCGGACTTGGCTAAAATAATAAATACAAAGGCATTCTGGTCTCTAAAGCAACTAGTAATATTCAAGAATCGCCCGATGCCAACTCCGTATTGAAAAGTGGTGTAAATATTGACTAGTGATTTTTAACTACCGCGTTTGTTGACCTGTGTTGGCCAAAGGATGATGTAAGGATATGGGCCACTGGCCGCAGTGGCGGCGGGTTTGTTACGCGGTTTTGCGTCCGCTTCAATCTCACAGTTCTGAAGGTCGACCAGTCGGAGCTGAGGGAATCGATCTGAGGCCAGTACATCGCCAATCGAGTCGGGCAGGCTGAATCCTCCGAGAGTCAGGTGTCGCAACTGAGGCATTTTCCACCGCCTAAGCAGGCGATCTACGGTGGCCGGGGCCAGCTCACTCTGTTCACTCCAGCTTGAACTACTCACCGCGAGATAACCCAGGTGCTGTCCCTGCGGTATGCTTCCAAGTGTCTGGAGCAGCCGGGCTGAGTCCACGGCCGGCCCCCTTAACCTTAGATAACGCAAGCAAGTGCCAGAAAGATGTTTCAGGAATTGTGCTAACACGCTTGATGAACTATCATATATATGAAGACATAATCCGTATAACTGATCCATAGGTAATTTATCTTGGCATTGTGCTAACACGGATTCACTATTGTGATCCAGGGATAGTTCAAGATACCGCAAGCCCGGTGGCAGAGCAGAGGTGTCCACGATCAAATGAGAACAGGATAATCGCAGACAAACAAGATTGGGAAACAGTCGTTCCAGAAGCGACAGGGAAATTCCACGATTGTTACTGTGATTGCTGATGTCCAGCCAACGTATCTGAGGAAATGGACCCCCATTCAACAACAGCTCCCATTGAGGTGAGGAATAATCCAGGTGCAAATACAGGCCGCACAAACGACCAAACCAGTTACTCTGGCACAGACGCTGCCAGGCCCCCAGCTCTTCGTTATCCAAAACATGGCCGGATACAGACAAATTAAAATGTCGGATTCCCTGGTAAGCGGGCAACTCGGTGACAAGATCGACCAAGGCGGGGAGGAGTTGGTTGCACTGCAGTCCCAGACACTTCCATCGCGTTGGAGTGGTCAGTTGACTCAGCGTTCGCAGAAGACCTTGTATACCCCGCATGGAGCCGCTCTGCGTAGGTAATAGTTGTAATTGGAGCATGTCAAAGTCACTCAGTTCAGGGATTTCAGGTAGCGCCCGGAACGAATGGGGAGTCCTGCCGGACATCAGGACCAAGGCGCGGTACAAGGCGCGGGAAAGGATCTGCTGGGCATGGCGTTGCCCAGCCACCGCATGGCAGCAATAGTGGAACAAGCAACTAGTAGGAGACGGATAAGACAGGTGGTTGAACCAGTCGGCGAACCAGAAGTTGCTATCGGTGTAGCGGCAGTGGGTGTCAAGCCATCGTGACGGTAGAGACAAACACAATTCCACACGGCGGTGCAACATGTCGACTAATTCCGGGTCTTCCGGTGCTGCCTGCCGCAAGCGGCACTCCAGCCGTAAAAACTCGGCCTCATGCCGCTGACCGCGTTCTTCTAGCCAGTCGGCGTAAATCAGGAAAGGGACGTCGTCGTCGGGATTACGCCATACTTGTTGACGGAAGAGGGCGTGTTCATCCATTGGCGGGGTAGCCCCATTTATTGGTATAGACCCTTATGAGTCTGTCGATGGCCGTCCTGGGTACGGATGCATGTTAGCGAATGATTTTCTACGCGTGAACTATCCTACAGCCCTAGGACAGTAACGGGGTCGAGTTGTGACACTGCAGAAAGGATCAGCACGCAGGGTTGCAGCGATAGGGATAACACGGTGCAGGAATTGCCTGATACCTGTCAGGATAGTTATTCGGGTGGGATCAGGTCGCCGTTGGCACGTGTGCTCAGGGCGGTAAGAGCTTGCAGGGATGTACCCGCTAGCAGGAAGCGGACAGCGCCATCGGCCATGGCCACATTGACCCCTTGGGCGTGGAAGCTGCCATAGGCCCCCAGGCGGGCCCACCATTGCGGGCCAAGGGTGCTCCAGGGCACCGGTGGCGGCGGGGGCGGCGGAACACCCGGAAACGGCGACACCGGTGGGGACCAGATGATGCCATGACGATAGTTGATCGGTGCAGTAGCCCCCAATAGTCCCCCGGCCGCGTTAGGTCCCGGCGGTGGTGCCCAAACGGCGTACGCCGCCAGACCTTGCAACGGTGGATCAGGCGGTGGCGTAATCACGCCCGCGGCCCACGCCCCCAGAAAACTTTCCAGATTGCTATCGCCGATGATCCTCTCGCCCAGCAGCAAGGTGTTGCTAGTGCCGTCCCTGATGGCATCGAGTTTCACCCCTCGCTGATTAGGGACCGGTTGCGACGCTGGACCAGTGGTGAAAAAAACACCATCAACGGGGGATAGAGCTGGTGGAAAGGGCCGGGTACCGCCATTACCCCCGTAAGTGGTCAATGCATACGTGCCACTGCCGATGGTGATCAAACGGTCGGTATCCGGGTGAGTGGGGCACAAGTACAGCTTCAGCCGCACAGCCGCCCGCCCGCTGGTGCCGTTGGTCAGCGGTGTCGTAAAGTCCCATTGTTTGTACAACGGATCCTGCTCCACATAGGGCAGCAGTTCGACAAACAACGAGGTGTAGCGGCTGCCCCCTTGTTCGACGGCCCCTGGCAAGCGCTCGTGCGTATCGTGATAGCTGTGTAACGCTAAGGCTAGTTGCTTTAGATTGTTCGCACAACTGGCCCGGGCGGCGGCCTCCCGCACTTTCTGCACCGCCGGCAACAACAAACCGATCAGAATGGCAATAATCGCAATGACTACTAACAGTTCGATCAGCGTAAACGCTCGGCGTCGCTGTGCCGCCATGTTCGCTCCCCTTGTCGTAGTCGCCGGCCCCCAAGCAGCAGCTGGAATCGATCGACACCGCGGCCTCCCTCCTTGATTCCCATCACCGCCACACGAACCTTCCCTATCCTCCAACTACCTGATGCTTCAGTCATTAGAATTTTACTCGTACAACAGCCCTCTCCGCACTGTTTGCATACCCATGGCCGGCTCGCGCCTGGATCTTTTTTGACAAAATCAGACGATGAGAACTCTTGTTCCAGTTTGAATGCACATTTGCAGCATATTTTTATTTGACTTCAATCATGACAATGTACAATTAATCACAAATCGGTTAAGGACGTTTGTCGGCCGGAGGCCAGAGCAGATGGCCCGGTGTCGTGGTCCGGATACTGTAGAGGACGCCGCCGGCAGTGATGAATAGTGTCCGACGGTCCTGCCCGCCAAAGGCACAGTTGGTAACTTCATCCGTCGGTACAGGAAGAAAGGCCAGCAGTTTGCCACTATCCGGGTCGATGACGTAGATGCCAGCGGGGACGTTATCCGCGGGCTCGGCCGGTGGATGAGGTTTGTTCAAGCCCGCGGCCACGTATAGCCGGCCTTGGCTATCCTGCTTGATGCCATCCGGCCCTCGTCCCTGACCCCAATCGTAGAGTAATTTGCGGCTTTTCGGATCGATCGTGCCGTCCGGTTTCAGATCGAAACGCCACAGTTTGCGGGCCCCGCCAATGGTGTCATTGTTGTTATCCGCGACAAACAGGTAGCGATCATCGCGGGAGACCAGCACGCCATTGGCCCGTTCCACTTCCCGGCCGATAATCCGGTGCACCTGACCATCACGATCGATACGATAGACGCCTTCAATTGTTCTTCCCTGTTCATCCCGCTGCTGCATATCGGAGCGGTCGCCATAGCGTGGGTCGGAAAAATAAATGCGGCCGGCCGTATCGATCGTCAAGTCGTTTGGTTGATTATATTTCTTACCGTTAAAACGATCAGTTAATACGATGCGTTGACCATCGCGGCGGATACGGGAAACAGAGCGGAACGCCGGTTCGCAACAGACCAGGGTGCCATCGCGATCGAACAGCAGGCCATTGGTACCCGCATTTTCGCGCCAGACTCGTTGCTGACCATCCGGTGTCCACTGGTGGATGCCACGGACGCCACTGGTAAGGACGCCTAGTTCGGGGTCCCAGGCGGGTCCTTCCCCGGCAGCGCCATCCCGGGCCAGTACACGGAGTGTCGCCCCAGGTTCGAAGACGGGGGCGTCGGTGTACTCCACCGCGGCGGCTACCTTGAGGTCTACGAACAGTTTTTCCAGCGTTGTCCAGGTTATCTGGCGGGGGTGCGGCTGTTCGCGTTGAGCCAGCGTCTGTGTGAAGCGATAGGCGGCACGCACTTGTTCGGCCGGTAGCGCCTTGCCCTGCGGGTTGGTGCCTCCCACGATGGCCAGGGGGATCGGCGACGACAAAGCAGCCAGATGGGGGACGTCTCCCACGTCGCGGACCATTCCGGGTACCAGCAGCCCCAAACGCATCTTTTCGTATGGCTGATCCGTGAGGAGCGTGACAGGTGCATCGACTACAGCACAACCTGCCAGCAGATCGGCTGGAGCCGTCGCGGCCGCAGCTAGTGCCAGGATCCCTGCCGGGCCATCGCCGACCAGCACCAGGCCGCCGGCAGGTAATGCCCCGCTTTGACGCAGCACCCGCCAGAAGGTGTGGATGTCCCAAAGCCATTGCTGCAGCAGAGGTCGGCCCAGCCATAGCCCCCATTGTGCCGCGTTGTGGTCCACGGCTCGACCGACCCGGTTACGCTCCGGTGCCAACGGGCCGGTGGCCCGCAGATCGAAAGTAACCGTTGGCAGACCAAGCCGTCGTGCCAGGCGGTAGACCGCGCTATTCCGTGCGGCCTCGGCGCCGTCCAGATGGAGGATCATTACCGCGGTGCGTGCGCTTCCCGGCTCCAACCGCCCTCGCAGACCGATTCCGGGGGTGGGGTGCCACTGGAAGATCTGAGTGCCATCGGCCTGCTTGTGGGCCTGCCACTGGAACTGGCCGCCGGCTGCCTGGGCTTCTACCTCGACCCACTGCCGCAGGCGATGCCGGGCGGCTTCCCGCTGCTCCTGTTGCTGCAGTCGCTGCTCGGCAGCCGTGCGCATCCGTTGCCCTTCCTGATAAGCCAGACGCGGAAGCGTGACAAAATCGTCCGGCCGACTTTCCCCGGGGTAACAGCGCAAATCCTCAGGCTTTTCGGCCTGCAGGGGTGGTTCTGCTATCGGGCTACCATCACCTACGCCTTTAAGATGGCGACACATGAACCCATACATCGCCTCCCGCATCGCTTTGCTATAGCCGTGGCCTTCGTCGACCACGATATGCTGCAGCAGCTCAGGACGACCGTATAACTGATACACGGGAGCGGTCAGCTTCAGCGACTTACGGGCCTCGGCTGGAGAAAACTGGATACTATCCTTAGCGGCGTTAATGACCATCAACGGTCGCGGTGCCATCAAAGCCAATACGGCCCATTCCTCCGTAAAGCGGAGCGCTCCAGGTACTACTTCGCACAGGCAGCACGCTGTCTGCAGATAGGCCTGGTAATTACCCACCGAGCATACCGGCACCGCACAACGTAGACGCTGATCCCAAGCGGCCGCATACATGGTCTGGTTGCCACCGCCGCTGGCTCCCGTTATGCCGATGCGGGTTTTGTCCACTTCGGGGCGCGTTTCCAGGTAATCGACCGCCCGCATATTCTCGTACACCTGCAAGCCGCACAGGGTCAGACCAGAAGGCAACAAGGTAGCCGCTACCATTTCGCCGTGGTATTCGCCCAGGGCTTTGCCGATGCCTCGTTCCCCCGCTCCAAAGGCATCCACGCATAAGACCACAAAGCCCAGTTTGGCCGCACCGATGCACCGGAGCTGCACCGTCGGTTCCTGCTTGGCCAGTTTCCAGTGGCCATGGACCATCAAAAGAGCGGGGGCCGGTTGGCGTCGTGCCGCGTCGGGGATATACAGGTTGGCGGTCATGCGGACGCCCGGGCGGGTCTGAAAACTGATTTTCTCCACGGTGTACCCCTCGCGTTTGAGAGGTTCGCCGTGCTGCTGCGGCTCCAAGGGACAGCGTGGCTCCACAAAGCAACGCTCGCCGCCCCAGGCTTCATAGAGGTACTTCCGTAAAGCGGCTGCCTGTTGCTCCCATTGCTCCTTGCTCGCAGGGGGTCGGTCCCCTTGCCGCAACCAAGCCGCTTCCTGCAGCACAAACGCTTGATACTGCCGGGCCAGGGTTTCCTCTCCCACGCAGGTCACCGGGGTGGTCCAGCCCACCGTCGATGTCGGTATTTGCTCTAACCAACTGGCACGGACGCTCGCTAGCGTTATACCTGCCAGACAGCAACATCCCCAGGCAAATGTGGTCGGGAAACGGCGATGCCCTCGACCCGATGACCGACTGCAACGGATCCACGCCATGGCGTTGTTCTCCCGCTAAGCGTCCCTCCGGTGATCGCCTGTGCCTGTCCGCTTCGGCTAGTCAGCTTGGGGGACTTTTCTTTCAAGTGTGCGGATGGAAAAGAGAGTTGCAAGGAAAAACTGCGGGCCAGGTCTGCAGTACAACCGCCTGGCCAAGGGGTGGCATTTGCTGGTCTGGATGGTGTGGATGAGCCTAAAGAAGGCCTTGCAGCGGCAAACTTCCTGGTCTTACGCGGAGGTGATGACACAAGCAGCGCGTTGATCGATGCTGATGACACACGGGAAAGTGGAAAGGCACTTTCATTTCAGCGTATAACGCAATTCCAGGCGACGACCATGGCGTATGACGTTCAACGTAATGGTGTCGCCCACCAGGTAATTGCGGCGGACATAAGCCAGGAGTTGTTCTCCAGGACCCGTGAAGGTCTGGCCGTCAATACCGATAATGACGTCGCCGGGCTGCAGGCCGATGCGCTGCAAGCTTTCGTGTACAGGCTCCTGTTGGCGGACAGTGGCCTGGTCTTCGGCTAAGCCCAAGGCTTTTTTCTCGGCAACCGTCAGGTCGCTCCCGACTACTGGTAGCGCAGGTAAAAGATCCAGGAGGGAGGGACGCCAGGTGATGTTGGTTTTGCGCCAGCCAGCAGGGAGGGTCAGAAAGGCCGTGTGTTGCCGCTGTCCCCGTTGCCAGACAACGGGAATGCGCCCCTGCCAAGGGGCTTTGTGCAGGGCATAGGAAGCGTCCGCCAATGAAGCAACGGTGTAACCATTCAGATGCAGCAGGCGGTCGCCTGCTTGTAACCCTGCCTGTGCGGCTGGTGACCGTGGCAACACGGCGGCGACGTGGTCGCCGCGATCCTTGTCCAGGACCAGGCCGACGTTTTCGGGCAGCGGGTACATCCAGATACTGTCGCGACTCCATTTTCCCGCGGCTTGTTCTGCCGCCCGGCGGAACTCATTGACGTTATGGCAATGAATGCAACCCCGGTGCCGTTGGGCAGCGGGATAATCCTCGGCACGGATTGGCGGTCCGGTCAACACGACCGGTGGGGGAGGCTGTCGATGGACCTGCAAGGCCCGCTCCAACGCATAACGCAAGCCCGCCAAGGACAAACGCCCTTCCGCATCACTCGCATCCCGACCACCAAAGCGCCCATAAATTGTCTCGTCAGCATTGAGAAAAAATGCATACCAGGTGACGTCATAATCAAATTCGAAACGTCGCAGATCCATGCCGGCGATTTTGACCATCCGGACCCGCACAAACTGCTCAGCAACCGCGCGGATTTCGGGAACAAGACGCACCACCTGTGCGTCCCACTCGGCACAGTCCAGTCAAGGTTCACACCGGAAGACCAGAAAAATCGGTTTGCCTGTGCGGCGGGCCTCCGCCCGTGCAGCGGCATAATCACTCAACCAGCCGTAACGGCCCGGGTCCAGTTTTTGCACCTCACCGTTGTTTGCTATGGCTAGCATCCCTGCCATCAACCAACCCCACGCCATCATGCTCCCTCCGATTCGCCTGAAATGTTCGCGGTATTGGTAATGATGAGATCGGTGGACTAACGGGGGACACCTGCATCGATGCGGCCACCGCACGACTCGCTGGTCTTTCAACCCCCTTTTTTCAGCACTTCCAATTTAACGACGCGGGGGCGCTCCTCGAATTCCCATTCGAGTCGCACCACGCTTCCAACTGGTGTGATGCGGATTTGGGCCAGCATGGCCTTGTCGAAGCCGCCCCCTTGGTCCGGCAACCCGCCACGCCAGTGGGGAACGTACCGCCGGGCTTTTTCCTCTCCATCTGCCTTTACCTCAAGCCAGTTTTCCCCCTTGGCCGTTACTACTCCAACGACGGTCCCCTTCCGCTTTTCCTCCTTAGGCGACTCCTGAGCCGTGACTAACGCTACCCAACCGAGCAGGACGCCCATAACTACCGCACCAGCCGGTCCCTGAGCTCGCATGATTTTCCCCCCAGTTACCAACAAACATGTTAGTGATGGGATTACTACCTTACCTCCTGTTTGCACTTACATGTCCGGTGAAGTTCCTCAGGCAATAATGACCCTACGTATTGGCCAGGCCCGTTGCAATTGGCCAACGGAGTTTCTGTTTACTCTACGTGACCTATGCCTACCTCAGGTAGGCACCTGAGGACATCGAAGAACGAAGCGTTTTCCGCTCTAGAAGCTGAATGTCAACAACTTTCCACCGACCCGGTTGAGCCAGGATCAGTCGGATTTCGACGCGACTATTGACCGGAATGGCTTGAATGCGGGCTGTCAGTTGTTTGTCGTCTTTGGGCCAGAAATATCGTTGCATCTTTTCCAGATCTTCTCCATCGGCCAGGAATTCTAGCCAGTCTGGCCCTTTGGCCGTCAGGATTCCTTGAAGCACCTGCATGTCTTTTTTCATGGGAAGAGGTTGCACTAGCTTCAGCGGCGTAAGCGCAAGGAGGTTGGCTGCCACGGTTGTTATCAGGCCGATGCTCATCATATGAGCACTCCTTGCCAGTTCCGATCAGCGTCCGACCGGACAGGTACCGGTGTTAGTTCATATCCGTTCTGACAACCATGTTATCATATGGACCGGATTCAGGGCCGTTGGAGTTCATATGTCTTGATTTTATTCAATTGTCCACTATATAATTATGTGACGTAAAAAGGAATAAGTCAACTGAAAGAAAAATGAGGAGCCATGCAGAGAATACCGACCGGAAGGAGCGAAAGCTGGTGGTAGATTAGTCGTTTTCCTTGAAGCGCAAGGCGCGGGCACCGATGCGAGCCAGGAAACGGGCCTTTTGTGCTGGTGTGAGCTCGCGGGCATAGCGACCACGAACGGCTTCAATCCAACGGATTTTTCGCTCGTGGTAGTCGGTAGCGACACGAACAAGGACTGGACCAGGGTGATGCAGGGCTTGGGGAATGCGTTCGTCCAAGTGGGCCTGAGACGTGATGTCGACGTAAGTCAGGCCCATGGCCTGAGCCAGGGCCTTGTAATCGATGCGGGCGAGGATGGTGGCCGTGGTACGCAGGTAAGCAGGCAGTTGCAGCATTTGCATGTAATGGTAAGCCTGATCGTCCAGGACGAAGAATTTGACGGGCAGGTGCTCGCGGGCGGCGGTGCTTAGCTCCAAGGCGGTCATTAAAGCACATCCATCCCCCACCAGGGCGACGGTGCAGCGTCCGGGGTGTACCCGTTGGGCACCGATAGCGGCAGGAATACTCCAGCCCATGGCCTGATTGTCGACTGGGTTGAAGTAGGTCCGTGGCTGAACTACGGTGAAGTATTCGGCGGCCAGGTGTTCGCTGACGGTGACATCGGTGAACACCAGGGCGTCTGGGGGCAGATAGCAGCGCAAGGCAAGGATCAGAGCCAGCGGATCGACGCCGTTGGGAGGGTGGGGCAACCGGTGGTAACGCACGGCCGTGGCTGCCTTGAGCTGGGCGATGCGGTCAAGCAAGGGCTTGTTTACCGGTCGACGCAAGCGTTCGGCGTGTGCGAGCAGTCGCCCCAGGAAGACCTTGGCATCCGCATGGACGCAGACGTCGGTCCGCAAAATGCGCCCCAGATTAGCTGCACTGCGGTCGACGTGGATCACCCGTTGAGGCTGCGGATTGCTGTAGTAACCGGTAGAGACCTCGCTGAATTTGACACCGATAGCCAGCAAAGTGGTCACACCGACTCGCTGGGGAAGGCGGGCATCGATGGCAAACACTTTTTCTGCTACCTCGGAGGCGTGAGGGCCAAATCCCCAGCCGACAGCCAGCGGATGAGTTTCCGGGATGACGCCCTTACCGGAAACACTTGTGGCGACGGGGGCCTGGAGTAATTCAGCCACGGCCTGCAGCTCGGCACTGGCCTCCATGCAGCCATACCCAGCGTAGATACCGATACGGGCAGCTGGATCGGCCAGCAGTGCCAAAGCGGCCGCAAACGCTTGCTCGTCCCAAGGAGGCGGAGGTTCCGGTGGCGGCGGACTGCGGAAATCCCGTACCTCGATCAGCAGGTTGTATGGAATGACCACAGCAACCGGGCCCGGCTCGTCCTGCTCCGTGGCCACAAACGCCTGACGGACTGCCCCGGGAATCTGTTCGACGCTGTGTACCGGAAAAACACATTTGCATACCGGCTTGAGCAGTTCCACCTGAGGCAAACTATGGACCTGAAAGGGACGGGCTTTATCACCGTTAGCTACATCCCCCACGATGGCCACCACCGGGCTGGAATCCAGCAGGGCTTCGCCCAGGCCGGTCAGCGAATTGGTCACACCCGGACCGGGCACGACACACAACACCCCCGGCTGCCCGGTGCTGCGGGCGTAGCCATCGGCCATACAGGCGGCGGAAAACTCATGAGCCACCAGCAAATAGGGCAGTCCTTTCTGCTTGAAGGTGTCCCACAATTCGTTTTCCTGGGCACCGGGAATGCCAAACACACAGCCGACGCCTTCCAGTTGCAGGGCGCTCACCAGGGCCTCAGCCCCGCTCATGCGTCCCACTACCCAATCGGGATGGCGACGTTGCCGCAGACGTGTCAGCGGACCAGCCGCCCACGAGGTTCCAGCAACGGCCCAACCTGTTCCCCCAACGGTCGCAGCTTGCAACCAGGCCCGCCGCGTCCACTGACCCCATGCTGGTTCCACGGCTGCTTCATGCCTCCCGCCTGTGCGCAATAGAATGCTTTTTCCTCACCGTCCTCATCGGCAGACCAGCAGTCGCCCCTTTGACCTTTCTCTGTATCTTCCCCTGTCTTCCTGTTTGAGCGGCTCTGATAAAGGCCATCCGCTGTTGTGTTTTTCGGTTGCGAAGGCTTCAGGTACTGGTTTGGATCAAAGCTGATCTCCAGTGAGGTTTGATAATTCTGTTGCGTGCTTGTCTGATGGGTAATGTCCGATTGTTGCAACTTGTTGCAGGGTTGTGGCAATTTGTTGCAAGCTTGAACAGAATAGAGTGACCAGATGTTGAAAGCACGTCAGCGTGCTTCGCAAAGGAGGGGCAAAAATGCATTTCCAGAGCGTCAACCATTTTGGTAGCCCCAGGTAGTGGCACAAACGGCTCAGGGGACCGGCAACAGGATTCAACGGCGGAAGTGCCAGGAAGAGCATGCGTACTTGTCGGACATCAAGCGGTGCACAATGGGCAGTACGGTAGCGGGATCGTAGCCGGTCACTGCTTCCCAGGCTTGGATCAAGCGGTTACGCAACTCGGCAGCACGCAGAGGGAGGTTGGCCACGAACTGACCATGGGGACGTTGACGGCGATACGCTGGCTGACGGGCTGGCTCAAGCAAATAACGAGCGTACGCGGCCACGTCAGCAGCATACAACAGGGTGCCGTGATGTAACAAGAAGTGGCGTTTGCGTTGCTGAGCGTTGCCGGATACTTTGCGGTCCTGCCAGACCAGGTCGCTCTCCTGAAGTTGGAGCTGTACTGTTGGGGCCAACGCATCCACAATCCGCTGCAAAACATACGAGAAGGAAGCACGGATGTCTGACAGAGCCGGATGGCGATCGTAGCGCAAAACCAGAGAAAAGCACAGGCAACCGGGTCCAAGCAGGACTGTTCCTCCACCGCTGGCCCGGCGTAGCACGGGTACGCGGTCGTGCTGGCAATGTCCTAAATGGACGTCCTGGTCCACGCTCCCACCTGCACCTAGCACCACTGCTGGCTCCGGCGATTCCCACAAGCGTAACACCTCCGGTCCGCCGGACTGCTCGGCGTGTAATAACAATGCTTCGTCCCAGGCGAGATTTTCGGCCGGGTCGGGGCTGGTCAGATCCAACAACGTTATCATCAGTAAGCAACGACTTACGATCAGCCCGTTGGGTTACAGTCTGTTGACCTCTACGGAATCAGCACGTATGTCAACAGCACCATAGAAGTTTGTTCCGCGAGGTATCTTATGAGTACCCCCCGTTTAGCTCACAACGTCTTTTTCAAGCTGAAGGATGCCAGTCCGGAAAAGATCCAGGCCCTGGTCGATGACTGCAACAGATATTTGAACGTTCAGCCGGGGATTATTTTTTTCGCCGCGGGTCCGCGCTGTGCTGATCTGACCCGGGACGTCAATGATGTGGACTGGCACGTCGGGTTGCACATAGTGTTTATTGACAAAGCCGCACACGACGCCTACCAGGAGGACGCCACCCACAACGAGTTTATCGCACGGAACAAAGATAACTGGGCGGCGGTCCGTGTCTTCGACTCGTTGGTCTGAGTCAGGGCATAGGGAGTTTTTTCACGCCGCAGCGTAGTAGCGGCCGCGGAACCAACGCGGTCAACCGGCCGAGGGGACGACGATGAACCGGCTCGGGGGGCATGAGGCGGCAGGGTTTGCTCGGCGGTATCAGTTCCGGGGGGGACGGATCCGACGGGTCCAGATGCGTTACCAGCGCGGGGGACTCACGCAGGTGATTTTTGACCTGTGGGTACGATCGGGGCACCGTAGTGGTGGTCCGTCAGCGGACACGCCTATCCGTCTGCGTCTTCGTTTGGAACGGGTTGCCGAGTTCCGCTTTCAGATGCGGCCGAACCGTCCGCGGCGTATCATCGAAGAGGCCCGCTTCGGCTATCTGCAGGGGCTCTTTTATCTGATGTTCGATGCCTGGGGGCTGGAGCCGGGGGAAACGGCCCGGGTTCACGACTACCGTGCCAGCGAAGTTTACGCGGCCGGTCAGGAGCTTTACTGGGAGGAACTACCCCTGCCTCCAGCAGACGCTACTAACGGTGGGGAGGAAAAAACGGTGCCGCCCCCGTCTGCCGGTCCTTCGTCTGTTGTTCCTCCAGCGGAGTAGCCATCGATGTCTGGAGAGACCCCACCGTATGCCGCCGCCTTGGGCCGTATTCCCAGTGGGCTATTTGTCCTGACAGCTTGCCAGCAACCGCATGAAGCCGGTTTGCTGGTCAGTTGGGTTCAGCAGTGCTCGTTTGTTCCCCCACGTCTGACCGTGGCGGTGCGGCAGGGCCGTTGGCTACTGGAATGGCTGCAACCCGGACGTCCGTTTGTCCTTAACGTCCTGGGAGAGGGCAGTCGGGAGCTAGTGGCCCATTTTGGCAAAGGCTGGGAGCCCGGTACCGATCCCTTCCAAGGGGTGGCTGTCCAACGGCACGGGCATCCTGCACCTGTCCTGTGTCAGGCCCACGCTTACCTCGTGTGTCAAACAGTCGCGCACTTCCCCGCAGGCGATCATGTTCTGGTACTGGCGGAGGTTACCGGCGGTGCAGTCCTACATGATGGTCGCCCTACCGTTCATATCCGCAAAAGTGGTTTGCACTACTGAGACATGCGGCCTAGGGCCGCTGACTTACATACGGTTAGCTTTGCAGTATCACTCGCGCTTGGTAGCGACTGGTTTCTGGACACAGCGGAAATGTTTCTAGATTTTGCCAAAAATCCCTCGCATGACCCACGCTGATGGGGTAAGGTATAAAGATAATGATATAGACTCGCGGGGCAGGACCTCTCCCCTGCACCCGAGATACAGGATCTCCCTGCTTCTCAGCCACGGTATTCGGCCCAATGCGGGCGGCCCTCGCCTCCCCACCTTCGATACGGTGGTGGAAACCCACTACGTTCGCTTGTTGAACCGACCGGAGGAGTACGTGATGACACAACTGCTTAATGGTGAGTTGCACGTAGTGGTGCCCGTCGGCTTTCTGTTGGACGAGGAGCGGGAAATAACCGTGCGTGTACCGCGTGGTGAAGGGAGTGAATTGCCTATCCGACTGAAACTGGTACCGGCACGAGTACCGGCGGAAGCCGCTCCAACGGCACCGTCTGCCCGCCGGCGTCTGCCCGCCGACACCGACGAAGAAGAATACCAGGCGTATGACCTGGGCGTGTGCGACTGAAATCAGCGTCAGGGTGGGCTTGCTGCATGTTGTCCTTAGTTGGATTCGAGTAACCGTCGAACCTTTGCCAACCCTGCGGCCAGGGACTCATATTTTGGTCCTGGCACCTCTGTATATATACTGACTTCCCGCTAGTTTCCCTCGTTTTACTAGCTCATCGAGTGAACATCCGTTTTGCCTCATGGGTCTGGCCACCCCAGCAAATGGTGGTCCTTCTCACCACAATCATTGTTTATGACCGACTGTATTCCACAACGTTCCGCCACGTTTCCGGGGTACCTTGGCACGTTCTGGGGATGCTCCGGCAACGTGCACGCTCGATGAGCGGAAACCTGGTTGGGAACAACGGACGGCTTTTGCCCCTTGCATCATCCGGCCGAGGACAGCATGATAGAGGGTAACTGCCTGCCGCTGACCCCGTCCGTTCGGGTCGGCTATATTCTATTCACCCCCAATACGCGAGCGGATACGACCGATGCACGCGCCTTGTCCTGGTCCTCAACTCAGCCGCCGGCAGATGCTGCAAATAGGCATGGCCTCGTATGTGGGCTTGAACTTGCCGATGCTGTTACGCGCGGAACAGCAACGACGTCGGTTACCGACGCGTGCCGATGCTTGTCTGATTATCTTTCTGAACGGTGGTCCCTCTCATCTGGATATGTGGGATCCCAAGCCGGATGCTCCGGCGGAGATCCGGGGTGAATTCCGGCCGATTCCAACCTCTGTGCCCGGGGTATATCTGACCGAGCATCTGCCCAAACTGGCTCGGCAGATGCACCGCTGTACCCTGATCCGTTCCATGCATCACAGCGTGAACAACGCTCATGCGGCAGCGGTTTATTGTGCTCTGACCGGTCACGATCGTGGCGAAATTGGTGGCGGTGCTCGTCCGGACGATCATCCCTGTATCGGTGCCGTCTTGGCACGGGAGCGGCCGCCCCATGCTCCAGTGCCGCCGCATGTTCTTCTGCCGTTTGTCACCAAGGAAGGTGCTGGTGGGCCACCCCAACCGGGATTCTTTGGCGGCTGGCTGGGCAAACAGTACGATCCGTTCCTTATCCTTAAGGATCCGAACGCTCCCGACTTCGGTTTACCAGAACTGACGTTCGGGCCAGAGATGACGCCGGAACGTTGGGATCGACGCCGACGTCTGATCGACCAACTGCTGCACGGTTCATCGCGGCTAGCACCGACGGACCTGGATGGCGCCCGCCAACGGGCCTACGCACTGCTGACTGCCCCTGCCTTGCGTGAAGCGTTGCGTCTGGATCGCGAACCCGTCAGGCTCCGGGACGCCTACGGTCGCAATATCTACGGTCAGAGCATTTTATTGGCCCGCCGCCTGATCGAAGCCGGTACCCGTGTCGTCTGTATGTCCTGGGCTCCTGATGCCAATGCCACCTGGGATACCCATGGCAGTAACTTCGTCAAACTCAAGCGGGAACTGCTACCACAATTTGATACGGCTGTAGCCACCCTACTGGAAGACCTGGCCGTTCGGGGCATGCTGGAACGTACCGTGGTGGCCGTCCTGGGGGATTTTGGCCGTACACCCCGCATCAACGGCAATAATGCTGGTCGTGATCATTGGAATTTCTGTTACTCGGTGCTGCTGGCCGGTGGTGGCTTCCGTGCCGGCTATGTCCACGGAGCCAGTGACCGGATCGGGGCCCGTCCCAGCTTGCTCCCCATGACTCCGGCAGACCTGATCGCTACCATCTATGCGTGCCTGGGCATCCCCCATGACCTCGAATTACGCGACCGCTTGCAGCGGCCGCTTGCCCTTTGTCCTTGGGGTAGCCCCATTGCCACCTTGCTCAACTAATCCCTCGAACGCTTCGGAACATACCCTGGGAAAGGACGTCGTGTCGACGGAGCAACTGTTTTAGTCTGATTCAGCTCTGTAAACCAACCAGGGCACAGCGACTGGTACCAGCGAACTTGCATCCCTAGCGATGAAGCTCCGCATCGGCTCTCACCATTACCAGCTTCGCGGACTGTCTGTCCGGGATGGTTGCTCTCTGGGGTCGAGGCTTGGAGTGCCTTAGACTCAATGACTGTCCGGTTGCCGTATTGCCGAGTTGATCAAGTTGGGACTACGTTTCTCGATACTCCTGCTTGTCCAGCAAGGGGGAGGGACGCAGGGAGACGCAACAGGGAAGGTCTTGATCAAACCAGGGGAAACGGCCGGGGTGGATGAAAAGTCCCGCTTGCTGAACGGGCAGGTGCTTGCCTGAACGACAACGAATGCTACGATCAATGCCGTCGGCTGTACCGCGGCAGCAGTGGCAGAAGGACGGTGGCGAACCGCCTGCGACTGTTTGCTTCCTTTGACCCGTTTTGGTGAAAGGAGAGGTGATTATGTCAGTCATGTACGTAGGCGAAGCGCTGGTTCTGGAAGGGAATGACCTACCGAATGTGGCTCATATCGATCTGGTGATCGGTCCCAAGGACGGACCCGTCGGTGAGGCCTTCGCCAATGCCTTGGCCCGTCAGTCCCAGGGACATACCAATCTGCTGGCGGTCATCAGTCCGAACATCCCGGCCAAGCCCGCTACGGTGATGGTTACCAAGGTGACCATGAAGGGAAGCAAGCAGGTAATGCAGATGTTCGGGCCGGCGCAGGCAGCGGTGGCTCGGGCCGTGGTCGATAGTGTTGTGGAAGGCGTTATTCCGCGAGACAAGGCGGAAGAATGGTGCATCGTCTGCGGTGTGTTTATTGACCCCAATGCCAATGACAACAAGAAAATCTATAAGAACAACTACGAAGCTACTAAACTGGCTATCCGGCGAGCCTTGGAAAAGAAACCCACAATCGACGAAATCATTGCCCAGAAGGAGACCAAACATCCGTTTGAGTGATAACTACCTGTTCTGGCAGCAGCTCCGTCCACGCTATTCCGATGCACGGTAGCCGGTGGGAAGGTCGGTGCAGTGGCGGCAGTGAGGGTTTTTCGCTGCCGCTATTGTGTCGCTTGCAGCCATCGTGCACTTATCGTTGCATCGTTTATGTCAAGGTACTGAAAGAGGGGGCTTGAACAGTGCCTTCCTGAAGCGAGCGTCGCCTTGGCGTCCCCCTCCGAATAGCCCTCGACCGTACTAGACCAAGGGGGAAACCAGAGCCATCCATCCCTTAAAAGGATGCTGGCGAACATAATGGCGTTATAATCCGCAAGCCGGCAGGATCGATTACGGCTTACTCTGGTGGTAGTACGAAGGGAGCGTATGTGCTTTAGGCTCTGATGCTAGCCGTGGGCACAGGCCTGCGGCTTGGGGTAAGCTTAGCGCTCCAGAGCAATCTGAGGAGACAGCTTCCCATGGCGGACAAAGCGAAGATCCTGGTGCAATTGGATACGGATCCTTTGCCGAGTGTGTTCGATCGTGTGGTGGCGATCGATGCCGGTGCCGAACATGTCTTGAGTTACGGAGGTGTATCGCCGAAAAACGTTGTCCCCTTGGTGCACGGGTGCATTTTCACCCGTGGTCCGCAGGACCTGCACCGTACCGCGATTTTCATTGGAGGCTCAGACGTCCAGGCTGGCGAAAGCCTGCTTAGCGAGGTGCGTAAGCATCTGCTGCCGCAGTATGGCCTGAGCGTGTCGATCATGTTGGATTCCAACGGTGCCAATACGACTGCGGCGGCAGCGGTGCGTGTGGCAGCGCGACATCTGGATTTGTCGCGAGCCCGTTCGCTGGTGCTGGGTGGCACAGGACCGGTGGGGCAGCGGGTGGTACGGCTGCTGGCCCGTGCGGGGGGGCATGTCCGCGTTGGTTCCCGACAACTGGAGCGGGCCGAGGCCGTTTGCCAACGCATTCTGGCCCAGGTTCCTGGTGCCGGCGTGGAAGCCGTGAGTGTGGCCAGTGCTGCCGACGCCCCCCAGGCCCTGGAAGGCCGGCAACTGATCATCGCCGCCGGTGCACCGGGTGTTGTTCTGCTCCCCAAAAAGATCCGTGAAAGTGCCGCCCGATCTCTCCAAGTGCTTATCGACCTCAATGGTGTCCCACCCGCTGGCATTGAGGGCGTTGAACCGCACGATAAGGGGACTATCCGCGATGGTTTGGTCTGCTATGGAGCGTTAGGTGTTGGCAGTACCAAAATGAAAATTCACAAAACAGCCCTAGCACGACTCTTTGAAACCAACAACGCCGTTTTGGACATTGAAGAAATCTACCAGATTGCCCTGAATCTGGACTAAAATCCTTTCTCGCATCCCTCCAAGCAAGTATTTGCTGCCATCATCGAACAACCGCGGGGTAATTTCAATTCCAGGGTTTCCGTCCGACCCTATCATGAACGAACGACTGCAAGTTTGTTCTTAATAAGTGAAAACAAAAGCGAAGCGAACACCCATTAAAAATAAAAAGCCACAGGCTCTATATTCCCTGCGGCTTGGTACGGAGGGGGTGGTTGAACCGGACAAGTTGCGGCGGTAGGATTTGAACCTACGACCTCCAGGTTATGAGCCTGGCGAGCTGACCGGGCTGCTCCACGCCGCGTCATCGAAGTTTGTGCATGACTAGTATATGCACTGAAAAGGTGCTTGGAAAGATCAGAAGACTCAAAAATCCCCTGGCCCCGAGAAATGCGCACCTAAACACTTTGTTCACAGTAAGTTATGCAAATCCTCTTAGATTGCAACGGCGGCGGATACCAACCGTTTTTTCATCTAGGTCCTTGCTCTGTATGCCTAAGTGTCCGAACATTTGATAGTAGCCGAAGGCTATTTTTGGTGTCAGCCGAAGGATATTTGGGTTTTGGTCAAACAATCAGAGTGATCTACTAAGTAATATTTCGTTACTTTATAAGTGATATTTCTGATCAGTTTTGGTATACCTCGAAGTCCAGCTTGCTGGTCGTACCAGCCCTATCGTTTAACAGTTCCAACAAGCAGTAGATGGTAATTCCTCTAGCACAAAGGGACTTGGCGACCGCAAGCGAGATTGGTGAGGCACAATAAGGGGGCAGAGTAGCAGTTTGCCCCTGATGCATGGGGCATGTATAACGAGCGTACCTGATATAATCAACGCGCAGACAGACGGTAGGCTAACTTTCGGGGCAGCAGCCGCGGCTGGGAGAGGGCCAGAAAGGTGTTGGACGAACGTTTTTTGTTCACAAGCGAATCAGTCTCGATGGGGCATCCCGACAAGGTAGCGGATCAGATCTCTGACGCGGTTCTTGATTACTGTTTACAGCACGATCCGACCAGTCGGGTTGCCTGCGAAACACTAGTGACAACCAATCTGGTAGTAGTGGCCGGAGAAATTACAACCAAGGCACCGCTGACTCGCGAGGTCATCGACCGATTGGTTCGGACCGTTATCCGTGATATTGGTTATGTAGCTCGCAACGAACAAGAACGGGAGGAAATCGGATTTACGGCCGAGTCGTGTCAGATTGATTGTCACATTCATGCCCAAAGTCCGCACATCAGCCAAGGGGTGGACTGTGGCGGAGCCGGTGACCAAGGGATGATGTTTGGCTTCGCCTGCAACGAGACTAAAACGCTGATGCCCCTGCCAATCCATCTGGCCCACCGACTAGTGGAATACCATGCCGAGCTGCGACGTACCCAACGATTGCCGTGGTTGCGCCCCGATGCCAAAAGCCAAGTGACCGTCGAATACAACGCTGATGGTACGCCCCACCGCATCCATACGGTTGTGCTTAGTACTCAGCACACGCGGGAAGTCATGATCACCCGCGATAACAAAGATTACTTCACCGATGAAGCCCGTGAACTAATCATCAAGGAGCTGATCGAGCCGGTGTTGCGGCGGGAACGGGAAGATCTGATCCGCGGACGTTTCGTGATGATACCTCCGGGCTCGCGTCCTCCCAAGCTGGAGCCAGGGGACATTGCCTGTCACATTAATCCGACGGGGTGTTTCCTGACCGGTGGACCGCACGGGGATAGCGGCTTAACCGGACGCAAAATTATCGTCGATACTTATGGTGGTCGGGGTCGACACGGAGGGGGGGCCTTCAGCGGTAAAGATCCTACAAAAGTGGACCGTAGTGCTGCTTACATGGCTCGCTACATTGCCAAAAATATTGTTGCGGCCGGCCTGGCCCGTGAATGCGAAGTCCAGCTCAGCTATGCGATTGGCTATCCCGATCCGCTTAACATCTGGGTCAATACGAATGGAACGGCCAAAGTGGCTGAAGCCCGACTCATCGAGCTGATCCGTGAGTATTTCAGCCTGACACCTCAGGGCATCATCAATACCTTGCAGTTACGTCGACCCATCTATCGCCAGACAGCTTGCCATGGTCATTTTGGCCGTGAACTCCCGGATTTCACCTGGGAACGAACCGATCGTGCCGAGACCCTCCGTCGAGCTGCCGGTGTATAAGTACTCATCATATGCATAAACTTTAATAAACCGCCGAAGATAACGATTAAACTGCCCATCCCAGCTTTTAATCTCTCCTCCACTTTTGGACCCAACGGCAATCCCCCGCCAAACCGTCATCGCTTCCTGCTCTGCGGCGGGCGGCCCCCGCCGAATGTCTTTCCTTAACTGTTTCCCGTCTATTGATTGAAAACAACCTGGCCAATGAAGGGCATTGGCGTCGCATCATCCGTTACGTGCGTGCCTTGGCCGGGGCCGTTGTCGAACAGGGTGAGTATGCACGCCTGAAGGACGACGCCTACCTGGAATTGCTGGCAGCCATTGCTCCTGTGTACGACATCGGGATGGTGGCCATCCCCCGCGGTCTGCTCATCAAACCGGACAAACTCAGCGAAGACGAAGTCGCCGTTGTGCAAACCCACGTTACAGTCGGAGCCGACGTCATGCTGAGTGTGGCCGCCAAGCTGGGTAGTGAACTACCTTTCCTGCCTCTGGCCGCCGAAATCGTGCGGCATCACCATGAACACTGGGACGGGAGTGGTTACCCTGACATGCTCAAGGGGAGCGAGATCCCGTTGTCCGCTCGGGTCGTGGCTCTGGTCAGCGTATACGAGGCCTTACGCAGCCGTCGTCCGTACCGACCCGCTCTCTCCCATGCTCGCGCAGTTAAACTCATCCTACACGATCTGCACCACCATTTCGATCCCGTCTTGCTGAATGCCTTCCACGATGCCGCTGCACGCTTCGAGCAGATCCACATTGAGGGGTAGGCTTCCAGATCTGTCAACATCCGCCGTTGCAACTACGGCATCCTGGCAGAAGTCAGAACGTCGCGGTTCCTCCCTTGAGATCTGGTTCTGCAGCCCGCACTATTGATACGGTCTGTCCATCACAGGCACCAGACCTGAAAGTTCGCAATGCATATCGTCTGTGTCGACTACACATACCAACAGGTCAGCATACGCAGGCTAACGGTTTTTCCGTCTATTGCTGATTCAAAGGTTGTGAGGTCAGTGGGTGTTGCACAGGTTGTGCGGTTGTACTGACACTGGAAGGTTGTTTCTGCGATCTGATTGCTCTTCCTCTTTGCTGATCATGGCGCACACTGGCTAATAAGGGGGGACTATGCCCTCAGTGTTCCTGTGTTTGCACATGGGCACAGCACGGAGGGAACCATTCAATGAAGCGTTGGCTTGTAATTGCTTGCCTGTGTTGGGGAGGTCTAGCTGTGTCGAGCTCTGCCCTTTACGCCGGGCATCTCGGCCTGTGCCGCTATCCCAAGCCTTGCTTGCTCCCGGAGCAATGTGCCCCCCCTATTCTCACCCACCAAGTGTATTATCAACCTGTCATCGAGTACCAACAGCAGGTTTGCTACCGTCCTATCTACCAGACCCACTATGTGCCGCAAACTTGCACCACTTATCGGACTCTCAGCGAAACCGAATTGGTGGCTCAGAAATATACACTTCAACGTCCTGTCCTGGAGTATTTCGACACGGTCTACCAGTACACGGTCCAGCGACCGGTGTATGAAACACAGTTGCAACAACAGTGCTACACGGTATTCAAACCGGTCAGCCGTAGCTATCAGGTAGCCGTTCCCTACTCCATCCTCCGACCTGTCACGGAAACGCACTATCGTCAGGAAACCTGCACAGTGCCACGGACCGTTGTCCAGGACTACGTGGTTGCCGTGCCCTATTCTACTTACCGTACTGTAACCCAAACTCACTATCGGGAGCACTGTTACACTACATTGCGACCCGTGGTTGAAGAGCAACAGGTGCCCGTCACGTACACAGTTCATCAGGTTGTGCACGAACAATATGTAGTAGCACAACCCTACATGGTCCATCGACCGGTAGTCGAACCCTACATGGTACAAGTGCCATATACGGTTTGGAAACCGGTCTATGAAACTCACTATCGTGAACAAAGGACTCTAAATTATCGCCCCGTGACCGAACAATTCCAGGTAGCGGTGCCCTATACCGTTGTGCAACCTGTTTATGAAACACAGACATACCATGTTCCTGTGACGACATGTCATGACGTTATCGAGTATGTTCCTCAGACACAAGTCAAGTATGTAACCGAGACCGTCACCGTCGAGCGTCTGGAGAAGGTTTGTACGGGTAGCTTTGTCACGGTCTCTGAATACATTCCGGGTCCGATCACAGAGCAATGCGTGCAGTTACCGGGCGAGTGCGTGTTTGACCCTTGCACCTGCACTGCCTATTACCGTCCAGGACCGACTGTCCGCCGTGTGGTGCAATGCCCTGGGCAGGTGGTGTGCCGGCAGGTGTGGGTGCCACGCGAAGAATATCGCATCGTTCGTGAGTGCCGGCCGGTGTGCAAGCCTGTATGTGTCACCGTACATGTACCGGTGTGTCGAAAAGTATACCGCACTGAATTGCGACCGTGCACGCGCACTGTTTGTCGCCTGGTACAACAGCAGTGTGTGCGTTATGAGACTCGTACGCGGTGCACACTGGTACCCGAGGTAAAAGTATCCTACATACCGTATACGATCTGCCGCATGATACCGGAAACACAACTACGGGCCGAAACCAGGTATCGATGCTATACGGTATGTGAACAGAAGGTGTGCTATCGTCCTTACACAGTTTGTCGGATTGTACCGCAGACATGCGTCCGCATGGTTACGCAGCGGCGTTGCCTCTATGTGCCAGAAGTTCGTAAGTGTCTGATACCGTATACTGTATGTAAGGTGGTTCGAGAGGATCACGTTCGTTATGAGACCCGGCGGCATTGCTATACGATTTTGGAGACACGTTGCCGCGTCGTGCCGTATCAGGTGTGTCGACTGGTCAAAGAGGATCACGTTCGTTATGAGACGCGTTGTACCACGGAGCTGGTTCCACAGCAGTATGTTCGCTACGTTCCCGTGGTCGTCTGCCGCGTGGTCTATGAACCTCGGCAATGTGTAGTTCGTCGTTGCCGTGTACGTATGGAGTGTGAAGAACGCCTCCACTATGTTCCAGTAACCAGGTGTAAGGTGGTTCCGGAGACGATCTGTCGTCTGGTGCCAGTGACTACCTGCCGTTGGGAACCCTATACGGTCACCGTATGTGTGCAACGTCTGGTCCCTGTGTGTGTACCGTCGTGTGTTTCTTGTCCGCCACCGGCTTGTCCATGAGGGGTCGTTTCAACGTTGCTGTTGCTTAATTATCAGCTCGCACATCTGCAGCGGACGTGTAGGTGTCGCGTGTTGTGATTGCACTTCGTGCTGCGGTTCTTATAACGATAAGTCTGGTCATTGCGTAAAGTGCAAAAGGAGGCATGGTCCATGCCCCGGCCCCTGCGGGTGGGTGCCGTCAACTATCTGAATGCTCGGCCGTTGATTGAAGAGCTGGAACGACTTGCACCCTCCATCCACTTGCACCTGGACGTTCCGAGTCGCCTGGCAGACGGCATGGCGGCGGGCCAACTGGACATTGGCCTGATCCCGGTGGTGGAGTTTTTTCGTGCCCCCGACTACGCCTTCCTGCCGGGTATTGCCATCGCTTCGCGTGGTCCAGTTCTGAGCGTGACGCTGTTCAGCCGCGTTCCCTGGAACCGTGTGCGTCGCGTCCTGCTAGATGAAGGGTCACGCACCAGCGCCGCCTTGGTACGGGTGTTGCTGCAACTCCGCTGGGGAGTAACGCCGGAGTATCAAACGCTACCCTTGGATGCACCTGCGGAAACGGCCGACGCCGATGCCGTGTTACTGATAGGCGACCGGGCCATGCGTGCCTGCCTTCCGGGCTGGCCTTATGCCTACGACCTGGGAGCTGAATGGACGGACTGGACAGGTCTGCCCATGGTTTATGCTCTGTGGGCGGTCCGGCCAGAAGTGCCCCTGCACGACTGGATCGGTCCCTTCACCCAGGCTAAGGAACGCGGACTGGCCCGCTTAGGACTGATCGCCCAGCAGGAAGGGCTACGCTTGGGTCTGGACGCCGGCTACTGCCGCCGCTACCTCAGCCACATCATCCGCTACGACTTGGGAGTGCGGGAACTGTCCGGCCTGCGCCGCTTCTGGGAATTGACGGCTCACCTGGGCCTGACACCACCCCCCCAAGACCACCGGCTGACCTGCATCCCCACGCCGGCTCTCGTCGGAGCATTGCCATGAACTCCATCGACACAATCCTTTCCAAAGCCGTCGACGGTCAGCGCCTGACCCCTGAGGAAGGATTAGAACTATTCCGCTGTCGCGATTTGATCAAGCTGGGTCAGGCGGCCCATGCCGTCTGCCTACGTCTCCATCCGGAACCGTACCGAACCTACAATATTGATCGCAATATCAATTACACTAACATTTGTGCTGCGGTCTGTGACTTTTGTGCCTTTTACCGCAAGTCGCACGACGCCGATGCCTATGTTCTGTCCCGCGAGGAACTTTACCGTAAGATCGAGGAGACGATTGCCCTTGGCGGCGATCAGATCCTGCTGCAAGGAGGTATGCACCCCCAACTGAAGCTCGAGTGGTACGAAGAGCTGCTGCGGGACATCAAGAGCCGCTACCCACAGATCAATCTACATGCCTTTAGTCCGCCAGAAATCTGGCACTTTCACAAAATCAACAAGATACCGCTGCGCGAAGTGTTGCAACGGCTCAAGGACGCTGGCCTGGGGTCACTGCCGGGGGGTGGTGGCGAAATCCTGGTCGACCGTGTTCGCAAACAATTGACGAAAAACAAGGCCCTTACGGACGAGTGGTTGCAAGTGTGTCGGACCTGGCACGAACTTGGCGGCAAGGGCACCTGCACGATGATGTTCGGCCACATCGAGACCGACGCCGACCGAATCGAGCACCTGACCCGCCTGCGCCAACTACAGGACGAAACCGGCGGCTTCACCGCCTTTATCTGCTGGACCTTGCAACCGGGACACAAAATGGCTCACTTTCCGGAAGTCGGGGCCTTCGAATACTTGCGCACCCAGGCCATTGCCCGTCTCTACCTTGATAACATCCCCAATATCCAGTCCTCCTGGGTTACCCAAGGTGGTAAGATCGGTCAGATCGCCCTGTTCTTTGGTGCTAACGATATGGGCTCGCTGATGATCGAAGAAAACGTGGTGGCTTCTGCCGGCACCGTTTACTATCTGACCCTCGAAGAGATCCGCCGGGCCATCCGGGAAGCCGGTTGGGAACCTCGACAGCGCAACGTGTTCTACCAGCTTATCGATTCGCCTCCACCAGCCCCTCCTGCCGCAGCAGCCTCCTTTTCCTTGCCGTTGGCTTCCTGATCCATCTCATACCATACCAGTTGCTACCTGCCAATGCATGTAAAGCTCAGCCGGTTGCCACCCCATGGCAACTTCACCCCAGTTGTCAACCGTCATAACTGAGTGCGGATCATGCAAGGTTTTGTGACCAATGATGCTTTGTTTCAGTTGAGTTGTGGTCAGTTATTGTTTAGGAGGTGCAGGTGGGGTCGGTCCTCCGCCCATGGCTTTACCTAGTTCCGGAACGGTCGGTGCCACAGCCTGGGGAGGATTTTTGCCTTCATACTGAGCGGCGTCTAAATACATCAATACACAACCGACAATCAGGGATAAAAATGTGATGCCGAGCATCATGACATAGGCGTCGTTACGGGGCTTGGGTGCCGGGGGGCGACGTGCCAAAGTGGCTGGTTCCTCCACGGCTTCCTCAACCTCGGCAACCTTCGCCTCTTCCAATTCCTCTATTTCCTCTTTTCTCTTTTTCTTCTTGGCCATGGTAGTAGCTCCTTGAATGGTCAGCAAAGGTAAGTCAAATTCTGAGGTTTTGTCATCCTCATGGGCTTGGTGTCTTCTCGGGACACTCAAACGGATCGAGGATCAGTTATGTTCGAATGCTCGTGGAATTCACTTGTGGCGCTGTGTTTTTGTATCAGACTCAGCGGAGTCCGAACGACTCGGGAGCCTTGACCAGATCGCCGGGACGGGGCTTTTCGTCTGGGGTCAAACGGTTGAAGGAAACAGCCCGGGCTGGATAGAACGTCGCTACTGCTTGCTTGGGGTAAAGATTGGCAGCACTGGTGATTTTAACGGTACCTAGGTAACGGGGTTCTCCTTGAACGCGGTAAATGTCCAATTCCGTGCCGACGTTCAGACCGGCCTCGTAGCCAATGCTGAGAACAACCAAGTCGTCTTTGACCGCGGTTACCTCACCGCGGAGATTAGGCAGGACGGGCGGCGGTGGCTTGTCCAGAAGGGTACGCAAATCGCCACCGGTGGTCTGCAAACGCAGTTGTCCGCGTAGGGCTTCCACCAGATTGGCGTTCTGTTCGGCCACAAATTGGGCCACGCGTTCGGCAATCCGTGCCCGGACAGCTTCACGACGGGATTCTTCAGCCACTACCACCAGACGTTGCCGGTCGTTTTCCAGGGCTTCATTCCGTTCACGGACAGAGTTGAGTTCCTTCATCAGGGCATCGCGACTAGCCTGCAGTTGCACCGCTTTGATGTCAGCTTCGTCGTAGAGTTTTTGCAGGTCGCGTACCGCATCGGTTTCGCGTTTACCTCGCCCGATCAGATCGGCGACCGATTTTTGCAGTTCGCTCGTGCGCCGTTGTTCGATGGCCAGCTGCCGCCGTAGAGCGTCTTCGCTGGAGCGGAAGCGTTGGTATTCGGCTTCCCGCGCGGCCCGTATTTGTTCGTAAGCCTGCCGCCAACGGTCCGCCTCGGCCTTCCAGTTGGTCCGCAACACATAGGCCTGCACGGACAGATACATCCAGGCCACTGACCCGATAAATACAAAGAAGGCCAGAATCTTGCCAAGCCACGTCATTGCTGCCTTCTCCCTTTTGCCCCGTGAATGCCCCTTATGGCAACGCAGTTTCTATCAAGGTTAAAGCTGATTAATGCCTGAGGACCTAATATGGTAGCTCGTATCTTGTCCGATTCTGTCTGATAATCACCAACGGGATTTAACTCCCTCTGCTATTGCGTGTTACGTATCGGCAGCCCTTGGCCCCCCGATTAGCGCAACTCGGCCAGCCGCTGGGACAACTGTCGTTGCCGCCGCAGCACAGTTTCCCGGAATTCGTAAACCTCCCATTGAGCATCCGTTAAGTAGAACAGTTCCGCCAGGACATTATCGCGGATGATTACCATACGGCGGAGACGATCCTCGGTTTGCAGTAGCTCAACGCCCAGCTCACGGAAGCGGTTACGCAGCTCGTCGATCTGCCGAGCCAGTTTAGTCAATTCCGCGACGTCCCGCACGAACTGTTCACCCAAGGTATCCACGCCGCGGAGGGGCTGATTATCTATTCCCACGATGGGCGTGCGGCGACGGGTGGGGTCTGGCGGGGTTAAATCGAGTAGTCCCGTGACAGGGTCGTACACCGGTTCATAGAATCCTGTGCCACCGTCCCGGGGATTACCGTTTTTGGCAAAGCCGATCCACTCGTCATAGCCGCGTAAGCGGGCATTCCGCAATTGCTCAAGCTGTTCGAAGCGGGTACGCTGCTGAGTCCAGAGTTGGCTGGCGGTTAAAGCAGCCCGACCGTGCCGGTCTAACTCATCACGCAAAAAAGCGAAGTTGGCCGGTTTGTGCCCGGGGTGTATCGTTTCGGGGGCGGGGGCAGGATCGTACCAGGGCAAACGGTTAGCGTAGACACTCACCGACCAGATCGCCAATCCGACCCCTAGCACTACATTTATGACTGCAAGAATCTTGCCCAAATATGTCATGGCTACAAATCCTTGGCTACTCGATGGTGTATAACTCCGCCAGCCGGAAACCGTTTGGGCTACTTTACATATGGCATAAGGCAAATAAGGGTATTAAGCCATTTAGCATCCCGTGGGTTGGAGCCTTATCGTCCGTCCAGGCGGCCTGCTTGTTGAAGAAGTTGCTTTTCGCGAGCGACCAGTTCCGCCTCCAAGCGGTAGACTTCTTCCAGAGCGGTGGCCACTTCACGGCGAGTAGTAAACATTTGTATTTCGATTTCGTGTTGCTGGGCGAGCAGGGCGTCGACTTCGGCCTTAACGCGGCTGAGAGCGTTGGCCAGTTCCCTCAGTTGGGTTTCCCGTTGGGCCACCGCGTCGGTTTCGCGGCGGAATTGTTCCACCCACTTGGCCCGAAGAGCGGCCTGCCGGTTAGTCAGCTCGGTAGCGTTCTGGGCGGCCAATTGCAGGGGCCGCAGCCGCTCCAAGTAGGCCTGCTGGTCGGCCAGCAACAGTTCTTCCATACGTCGGCACATGTCTTCATAGCGGCGGGCTTGGGCTACTAGGGCCAAAGTATAGCGGCTGAGGCCCACCACAGCGGCGACGCGCTTTTGCCATTCAGCGCTTGGGTCAAGGTGGATGAGCAAGTGGGCCACCTGCATGCGTCGCTCGCTTTCATCCAGTGCTTGGGCATAAGTCTGTTGGAGTTGGTTGAGCCGCTCGGCCAGGATTTGGGTTTGTTCTGCGGCTCCCTTACCGGCCAGTTCCTCGTCCGTTAGAGGGGCGGGAATCGAAGCCGAACGGGGGGGATTCATCACCGCCTCGAAACGGGCATTGAGCCGTTTTTGCAACTCGTCGACATTCCCGTCACGCACCAACTGTTCGATGGTCTGATGCTCCTCATAGCTTTCTGCTTGATAGAGTAACCACCCCCGGAGTAGTTGTAATTTGGTTTGAGGCGTATCGGCGGCAGCCAGTAACTGGTCGATGCGTCCCCGGACACGCTGGACCTCAGCTAGTTGATTAGGAACAGCTCCACCGCCAAGGTTGCCACCCGGCAAGGCTTGAAAGTAACTTTCCAGGAACTTTTTGCTGACCGAGGTGGTCGGGATGTTGCCGACTCCGAGCACCCGAAAGGGGATGGGATCATCCGGATCTGCGGGCAAGGCTTTAGGGGCATCCGGTTCGGCGCCCAAGGGCAGCCCTTGGACCAGGATGTCGTAACGTAGAGCTGCCCCTTGGATGGTTTGTCGCCGTTGCCAGTCCTGAGTGGCCAGGTAGCTAAAGCCGAGGGCTAGCAGGAAGTTGAAAACCAGTAATACCTTGCCGAAAGCTGTCATGGTTGCTCTCGTAACAGCCGTACAACTGCCGGGCTTGGGATAAGTCGTTTACTCTGGCCCTAATTTGTTATTCGTGCTTACATACCGTATATAACTGCCCCTCTATACCGATTGTGACCGCTAGGAGAAACTTTGACAAGCGCCGCTTCTGGCCAATCCGGGTAAGTTGTGGGCAACGGCAACGATTGTTCGGACCGTGGCGCCAATGCCAGTACGGATTACGCCCGATTGATCTGCCGTGAATGGCATGACTTGATTGGGCCCTGGTCAGAGTGATGAAGGGGAAAGGGGGACGTTTACTGGTTTTGGCCGGTAACCGGTGGCGAAAAACCAATTCAATTACAAACAGGTCCGAGCCGGCCCGACTAAGGGAATGTTGAATGTCCCTGGGTATCCGATCTTCGTACTCATTATGTCGGCTTTTGGCGGATGGGTAATATGAGGGGAACAGCTATGAATGCGTCTTTCCAGCAGTCAGGCCAGCAGGGGCAGCCCGTCCCCAAGCTTCCAGGAACGGGGGACTCAGCAGATCTGGGGGACAAACCGGATCGGCGGGCGTTTCTAGCCCTCGGCGGGTCCGCAGTGGTCGGGCCTTGGACCTTTGGTTCGGCAGATCCGGCAGAGAACGCAGCTCCGGACGGCGGCGCAACGCCCCCGTTTCCCCGTAGCCGGCCACCGCGACGCAGCCGCAAACCGGATAAGACAGTGGCCGTCGTCACAACCACTTATTACTATCTGTCTCACGCCTATCATATTGTGGGTCGTTTTCTGCATGGCTATTTGCGAGCTGACGGTTACCATTTTCCTTCTTTCGGAGTGGCTAGCGTTTACGTTGAGCAGGTCGGTAAGAACGATCTGAGCCGAGAACTGGCCCAGGAACATGGTTTCCGCCTGTCCGCCTCCATTGAGGATGCCCTAACTCTGGGAACAGGCAAGCTAGCCGTGGATGGGGTGTTATTGATCGGTGAACATGGCGACTACCCATACAATGCCAAGGGCCAGAAGCTGTACCCGCGGTATGAATATTTCCGGCAGATTGTGGCTGTATTTGAAAAAAGCGGGCGTAGTGTGCCCGTATTTTGCGATAAGCACCTGAGCTACGATCGCCGTCGGGCAGCGGAGATGGTTGCGACGGCCCAGCAGATGGGTTTCCCGCTGATGGCCGGTTCAAGCCTGCCCGTCACGTGGCGTCGGCCCGAGCTGGAGCTGCCCGTGGGCACCAGGATGCAAGAGGCTTTGGTAGCCTCGCGGGGCGAACTGGAAATTTATGGCATCCACGCTCTGGAAGCCCTGCAGTGCATGGTGGAGCGGCGTGTGCGTCCCCAAGGGAAGGCCGGGGCCCGTCAGGGGGTCCGGGCCGTTACATGTTTACAAGGGGATGCCGTCTGGCAGGCAGGGGACGACGGCCGCTGGTCATGGGAACTGCTCGAGCACGCCCTCAGCCGCAGCCTGTCTCGTAATGCAGGCGATATCCGTGCGAATTGCCGACGGTTTCCGCGACCTGCAACGTGGGGTCAGTTTGTGCCAGGCCCCATTGCCTTTCTGATCGAGTACGTGGATGGCTTGCAGGCCGCGGTGCTGCAACTGGATGGGCACGTTGCCGACGAAACCTTCGCCGTACGCTTGGGGGAACCGTCCCGCATCGCTTCCTGCTTGTTCTACCTGCCTCCACCACCGGGGGCCGCCTTCCTGGAGGCCCTCACCCGACACATCGAACGGTTCCTGGAAACCGGTCGGCCTCCCTACCCCGTGCAACGGACTCTCCTGACCGGCGGTATCCTCGACTACGCCCTCGAATCCCGCATCCGTAACTCCCAACGCTTGCTGACCCCCGATCTGGAAGACATCCGCTACGATCCCCCTGCCGATAGCGGCTTTATTCGCGAAGACTACACCGTGCCGATCTGTTAGGAGCAGACGCCACCAGGAAGCTGGGCAGAACGGACAAGTTGCCCCAGTGGTGTCGCCTCTCCCAAATACCAGATACTACATCCCGCTGCAATCAGTCGATGCTTTTGGTCTGACACCTGCAGATAAATCAACTGCAAAACCCACCCCATGCTCTGCTAGGCCACCCAGGGATAGGATAATGGCGCGTGCGTACTTTTCCGGGGTGGTGGTTTGACACCCGCCACTTGACCAACGCTCGTCAAGCACTCAATAGAGATAAGGGCCGAATTATTTGCTTTTTTGGACCTTTTTGGGGCAGAGCAACTGGGTGGTGGTTGAGAAGGGTCACGTCTGATTCGGGTGTCATCGAGGAACAACGATGCGGGCGGTACTGCAGCGGGTATCACGGGCGCGGGTAACAGTGGCGGGAGAAACGGTTGGTGAAATCGGTACGGGGTGGTTGGTCCTGCTAGGCGTCGGGGTAGGCGATACGCCGGCCGAGGGGGAATGGCTCGCCGAAAAGGTGGTCCAGTTACGCGCTTTTCCCGACGAGCAGGGAAAAATGAATCGCTCCGTGCAGGAAGTGGGCGGTGCCATTCTGGTGGTCAGTCAGTTCACGCTGTATGGGGATTGTCGTAAGGGGCGGAGGCCCAGCTTTACTCAGGCAGCACCCCCTGAGGTGGCCCGGCCGTTGTACGAAGCGTTCGTCCAGTCCCTGCGAGCCTTAGGCGTCCCTGTGGCGACAGGGCGGTTTGCCGCTGACATGGAAGTGGAACTGGTCAATGCAGGACCGGTTACCTTTGTGCTCGAATCGCCGGGACGTGTTTCCGAGGCTACGCCAACCGGTTAAGGTGATTCCCGGCCTAGCCGGCACGCGGGGCTCATTCAGGATTAACCAGCGGTGTTCAACTAATCGTTACGCTTGCTGTGGCACTGCCGATGTTGCCGGCGTTGTCCGTGGCCCGAGCATGGACCGTGTAGGTGCCAGGGGTGGTAAAGGTGTAGCTCCAGTTGTTGGTGCCACTGGCGGTGAAGAACTGTTCGGTTGCACTATTGAAGCCGGTGCCGTCCCAGTAATTGGTTCCATCATAAATACTCAATTCGACTTGAGTGATGGTGTTGGCGTCGCTGGCGGTACCTGTGATGGCGCCGACACCGGTGGGCTGGATAGTTATTGCGGGTGCGGTACGATCCGAGGTAATGATGTAAGTGGCCGCACTGTTGGGTGTGCCCGAACTGCCCGTAGCTACACCAGCGGGAATGTCGATAACGATGGGTCCGTCACCGCCAGGAACAATGTCGAAGGTATAGGTGGAGCCACTGCCGGCAAAGTTCTGGACGGTGCCGTTGGTCACCTGAATGTCCCCACCCGTAAAGCCAGTGACGTTCTCGCTGAAAGTGACGGTGAACGGGATCGGGTTCAGATTAGTCGGATCACCAGCAGTCGTGCTGATAGTAGGAGTGACGACACTGCCCGTGAAATTGAGGGAGATGGTGTTCGAAGCGGTGTTGCCATTTCCCGCAGCATCGTCGGCTATGCCAGCAGGAATCGTCACATCGACATTACCCGCAGACGTGGGGACTACCTTGAAGCTGTAGGTGGTAGCACTGACCGTTGTAAAGTCGATGACGGCACCATTGGTGACCAGTATGTCCCCCGCTGTAAAGCCGGTTACTGGCTCGCTGAATGTAGCGGTGAAAGGAATGGGGTTGTCGGTGGTGGTGCTACCAGCGGTGGTGCTGAGGGTGACGGAGGGGGCGGTGCGATCGGAGGTGAGGGAGACGGGTGTGGCAGCCGTGTTGCCATTACCAGCTGCGTCTTGAGCTACACCGGCACCAATGGAGACGGTGACCAGGCCATCGGCAGTCGGTACAACCTCGAAGGTGTAGCTGGAGCCGCTACCGGCGAAGTTCTGGACGGTGCCATTGGTTACCGTGATGTCACTAGCGGTAAAGCCGGTGACGGACTCACTGAACGTGGCCGTAAAGGGAATCGCCGCCAGGTTGGTAGGATTGGGGGCAGTGGTTGTCAGATTGACACTAGGGGCGGTACGATCCGAGCGGATAGTAAAGGAAGTGGCGGTGCTGGAGCGTCCACCGCTGTCGACAGCAGCTCCGGCCGGAATGTTCAGGATAACGTCGCCGTCAGCAGTGGGGGCGATATTGAACTGGTACGTACGCAGATTGATGGTGGTAAAGCCGGACAGCGTCCCGTTTGTGACATTGACGTCACTGGCCGTGAAACCAGTTACGTCCTTGTTGAACGTGACACGGAAGGGGATGCTGGCCAGATTAGTGGGATTACCAGCCGTCGTAGTGATGGTAGGCCGGGGGGGCTGCAAAGCCACCGGCAGCCGCAAGGAGACGGTAGCTACATTCGATTCCGCACCTAAATTGTTGCGTACCGTGTAACTGAAGCTATCGTTGCTGCTAGTGACTGTGTTATTGGCCGTGTAGGTCACTGTACCATCGGCATTGACTGTTACCGTTCCCTGGGTGGGGTGCTGGATGATGCGGATCGAGCGACGGTCCAAGGGGGCCCCAATCGGTAGATCGTTGGCCAGGACGTTGATGGTAATACGGCCATTATTGGGTACTTGGACGCTATCGTTGATGGCCGTAGGCATGAGAGCGGTAAAGATTTGTTCGAATTCTTCGATGACCGGCCCTTGACGGAAGCGACTGCGGTCGAGCCCGAGTTGGTCAAATCCGGGACCGCCGTCAAACCGTGTCGTATTGTCGAACTCAACTCCAGAAACGAAGACGCGATCGTTACCACCGCCGCCATTAATCAGGACATCCCCCACGTAACGTCCCATGCCCAACGAAATCAGATCGTTACCGGCACCCGTGCGGATGATGGTCGGACCAGAATGGCCGGCATTGTTGAGAGTTACGCTATCGTCACCCGCTCCGGTGTTGATGAACACACCGATATTGCCCCGGGTACGCGAGATGTATACCTGATCGTCCCCCTGGCCGAGATTGATTACCCAACCATTGGTTACCCCCGAGAAGGTCAAAGGGAGCCAGGTACCGTTGACACGGGTATCCCGCAAGGCGGTGACCGCAACGGTATCATCGCTGAGGGAGGTCAGCCAGACTTGATTGGCAGCAGTGTCTCCCTGGACAAACAAAATACCGCCAGAGACAAAAGCCGTCACGTTGCCCGCTGGCGTCGTGCGGTCTTCCAGCTGTTCCGCGTGTAACTGGATGCGGCTGCCTGCTCGTCGCGATGCGTTAGGCATGATGTCCGGCCTCCCAAAGGGTGACAGGTCTGGATAACTCAGCGGCAGTCTCTGGCCCGCCGCTGCCCTGCTCAAGGGGTGTGCGCATACAAATGCTTCCTGCCGATCAATACATCAGTTTACCTGATTCCTACATAGGAACGGCCGTAGTATTTCCCCTGGCTCCTTACCGTTCTCTGTCAAAACTGCCAGTTCTGCTAGTTGTGCCGTCCGATGATACTGGCGTTACCAATATCGGGTATTGGTCCATTAGTTAGCTTGAACGAGCTGTTTTGGGTGCCGGTCCTGAGCGTTCTATCGGGGGACCGTTGTCCTGCCGCAGGGATAGAAGCAGTTTTGTCATCGCGGCGTCGACGAAGGCTAGTCTTCGACGTCGTCTGCTAACTGAGATACCGTTGACTCGGTAGGGGAAGGCTGGAATGGCGGTAACGGGGCTAGACCGAGCAGGCCGCGGGCGGCACCAACCAGATTCATCAGATAGTAACGAGTTTGCCAATGGTCGGCCAGTACCGCAGCGGGAACCAGATGTGGTCCCGTAACGGCCACGGCGATGGGTCGCCGCCAGTCCAGACGCTTGTTTTTCGTTGGTGGCCCTTGCCAGAACGAGGTGAAACTGCCCCAGTTTCCCTCAATCCAGCAAGCGAAGACGGGCACCGTGGGGCGGGCCTGCAAAATCACCCATACGCCGCGTCCAAAACGACGCAGGGGACACTCCTCCCGTCGGCGCAAGTACCCTTCCGGGAAGATCACCACGCATTCGCCACGATCCAAAGCGGCGATTGCTTCCTGCAGCTCCGGGGCTTCCTTTTTGATCGACTGTTCCGGAACACGGATGACGCCAAAATGACGCATCAGCCACCGCAATACCGGCAGATCGTAGAAGCGGGATGTCATCATTGGGGTGGTGGGGCGGGGCAGTACCTTTTCCAGGAAGAACGGATCCATCCAACACGCATGATTGGCGATGACCAGGCAGGGGCCGTGGGCCGGTACTTGTCGTTCGTCTCCTCCCCGCCAGCGGATGGCATACATCAGCCACACCAGTGGCTCACAGCTCAGGGCTAGGGCCGGACGGAACAACCCCCCAACAGCAATCGCCATCATCAGACTGACGCCTATTAGCAAGCTGAACGGCGGGAGCCGCAGTAGGAACAGAGCCCCCGTGCTTTCCGGAGCGACAAGCACACAACCAACGCTCAGCAGGCCTGAAACCAGTAAGCCGGCTGCCACGGCTAGTAGGAGCAGTTCTGGCCAGCTCCCGCGATGATAGTAGCGAGCGGCCCGAACCAGTCCCCCTAGCACCAGTCCCAGGGCCACCCCATGCAGCCAGCCGGGCCATTCGTTCCAGTACGACCCGTGACCCACCGCTGCCAGATAGAGCACCGTTCCGTAAACAGCTATCCCCCACGCCCGATAGGCCGACCAGTAAGCTTGCACCGCCACGCCGCTAAACACAAGGGCCAGCACAAACCAGCCGAAACTTGCCCTGTCCTCCGGCTCTGGAACTGATCGAACAATCACCGCGGCACTAGCCGGCACTAGAGCTCCGGTCAGTACCAATAACAACAACCCTGCCCGCCGTGCCCAACGACTTTGCGGGGACTCTACAGGCAGACGGGTTGTTATACAAACGCTCATCTCCGATGCTCCACTACTGCTTCTGGCTTTACTTTGTTCATCCTGGCAACCAGGTGTGTCGTTACGGTACTCCCGGACCGTACTAATAGCGGTATTGCCCAGCCGATTTTCCTTGCGCTGTCGCCATAATCGTTATAATCTGCGCGCTGGTTGTGCAGGGCAGAACCGCTTTGCGGCAGGTGGCGTGAGTTCGAGCTAAATGTGCCATAAAATGGACACAGGTTGTAACGCTTCGTCCGGTCGTGCAGCACGAGGCTAAGGCAGGACGCCGCCATATTTGGGGGAGTAAGGATCATGATCCTGAGGCGTCAGCAACAGACCACGCGGTGGAGCACTCTTGCCGGGCTGCTGATCATCGGCGGACTGGCAGGTTGTTGCAAGCATCGTTGTTTTTCCGAGCGTAACCGCGATCCCCGCCCTTACTTGCCGCCGCCACCTCGAAGTCCGTACTTATTGCCACCGGCCAACGTTCCGACTACCCCTGCCCCGCCCGCAAGCGAAAACATCGTCCCTCCAGTTATCCCTCCGGCCGATAGCCGACAGTATATGGCTCCCTCCGGGCCCTCGTGGCTGGCACCGCCGACCACACCGGCAAACCCCGGCGACCGCCCACCGCCGGAAATACTGCTCCCCGATGCTCTGCCACCGGCTAACGGCGGTTCGTCCTCCCAATCGCAGCAGACGCGTCCGTCCCCGGCGGTTCCAGCTCCGTCCTCTTCTTCCCCGTCCTCGACGGCCAACCCTCCGCATCTACCCGGTTATACCCGGGTCAAATATGGGGTGGCCAGTGGCCGGCGCCCCACGCTCGACGGCTTCGATGCCCTGCAACGGGCTGGCTTTCGCACTGTGGTATATTTGCACGGACCTCAGGCCGATCTGCCGGCCCTCCGGCAAATCCTCGCACCCCGTCGCCTCGAACTGATTAGTCTGGAAGTCACCCCCGAAAGCCTGCCCCAAACGATCGAGCAGTTCAACGCCATTGTTGCCGATGCCGCCCGTCAGCCGATGTACGTCTTCGACGACGATGGCTTGCGTGCCGGCATACTGTGGTACCTCCACTTGCGCATCGTCGACGCCCTTAACGACGATGCCGCTCGCATCCGTGCCCGATCCCTGGGACTGCCCGAACACGGTGAGGAACTCACACCCTTCCTGCTGGCTGCCCAACGCTATCTTTCTCAACGCTGAGAACTACCGCTTCGGCTTATGTTCGTAATGGGATCTGTCACCCATGGTCGTCAAGGCGTTACGCTCCCTGCCTGACGGCGTGCCAGCAGACTGGCCAGATAATCTGCGGACAAGCGGGGATCGTCGGTGAGTACCTGTCCGAGTTCGCTCAGGATGAAAGGGGTCAGGTCTTCGCCAGTCCAACCTTCTGCTTCGAGACGCCGATGCAGAAATTCCAGGGCACGGTCCCGCAGTTTGTCGGTGCGGCGAGTGAGTGTCCCTTCGTTAAGGCCGAATAGTCTGGCAGCTTCCCGCTGGTTGAGGCGATAGCGCCAGCGCAAGCCCAACAACAGCAAGTCGTCGTCAGCCAGCTGACTGAGCCATTCCCGGGCTGCCTGGACGAACAATTCGCGCCAGCGTCCTTCACTGGCGTCAAGCGGACGCGGATCGGCCGGGACCACATGGTCATCCTGTTCCAGGGAAGTGTCCGTGTTTTGCCGCCAGCGCGAGATCTGTTCATTCTGGAAGATGCGGATCAGCCAGGGGATCAGCGGCCGACGCCCATCATAACGGGCCAGAAAAGGAAGGGTGTCGGGTCGGTCTGGCACTAACAGGCGGCTCCAGAACTCCTGGACGGTCTGCTCCTGAGCCGCGGGATCATTAGGGTAAAACCGGGCGGCCCGCAGCCGTAATGCATCGATCAGCAAGCAGTCGGTTCGGCCCGTGCGGGCGGCAAACAACGTCTCCCAGGCGACCTCCAGCCGTTCCAGGCAGCCCACGCAAACATACCAGTCCTGAGCGTATAGCCCCTCCAGATAGGCATGCCAGCTAAGCGTTTCACTCTGCTTGGCCCGATAGAGCCGATAGGTACGCTCCAGGTGAGCCAACAACACCGCTTCATCCAGGACGAAGGTGGGAAACTGTAAGCGCAGGAAACAGAATAAGGCGGTGCGTTGCAACCGTTCGTGGCACGTCCACTCGGGAAGCAGCGGAGCGGAGGGTGAAATGAGCGGTGCGTCCACGACAGGTTTCCTCAGCCCAATTCACGGTTTCGGGCAGGTCCCCGACTGACCGGAAGCGTGGTTGCACAAAGACCGAGCGGGTTCCGTCCCAAAAATGGCCACCTTCTGCAACTAAATTAGGAAAACAAGTCCCGTCCGGACGAGGGCTTTTTTGCCGACCGCGAAGTCGCCCGTCGGGAAGGCGAGGACGGGGCCGCTGCGGTTTTTGTTCCAGTAGACGGGTCTGGAGTCACCGCCGGGGGCATCGAGGAGGGGAGAGGGGAAACTCCCGAAGTCGAACTGTCATCGCTTGGCACAGTACTCGTCGCGTCTGAGCTCTTTTTACTCGTGGCAACAGTCGCATCGGCAGCCCTTTTCAGAGTTGCTCGATCATCTGCAGGGGGTATCGGGTGGACGCTGTCCGGCGAGCCTGAGGCGGCATTTTCCTTCGCGTCTGGGAAAGGATCTGCCGTGGAGACCGTGCCCTGGAGCAGTCGTAAAAATTCCTCCTCGTTGAGTAACGGCACGCCTAGTTCCAGGGCTTTATCACGTTTGCTGCCAGGATTTTCGCCTACTACCACGAAATCGGTTTTCTTGGATACACTACTGGCGGGATGACCACCGGCTGCCCGCACCGCTGCTTCGGCAGCAGCCCGATCAAAATGTCGCAACGTACCGGTGATTACTACGGTTTTGCCCGCCAGGGGCTGCGCTACGGCGGCCGAGCGGGGGCGATCCGCCGTGGTGCGTACGCCGAAGGCTTGTAGATCGGCTAGGATTTTCCGTCCCACCTCGCTGTCGAAATATTGACGCACAAAGCGTGCCCGCTTGGGTCCGAAACCTTTGACACGGGCCAGTTCCTCCTCCGATGCCTGAGCGATGGCTTCCAGCGATGGAAAAACAGCAGCCAGTTCTTCGGCCATGCTGTCCCCGACCGAATAGATACTCAGAGCCGCCAGCAGACGGGCCAGTCCCCGCTCCTTGCTGGCCGCAATGGCCTGGATCAAATTGTCCGCACTTTTGTCCGCAAAACGTTCCAGCTTGACGATCTGTTCCTTACGCAAGCGGTACAAGTCGGTAACGAAGCGTACCAATCCGGCATCCACCAGTTGTTCTGCCACACGCTCGCCTAGGCCTTCAATGTCCATGTGTGTCCGCTGAGCGAAGGCCACAATGCGTTTAGCCAGTTGCGCGGGACAGAGGGCGGTGTTGGCACACACGTAGTTATAGCTGGTGCCGCTGTCTTGCCGCTCGACCGGGCCGCCGCAGCGGGGGCATTTGACAGGCCAGACGATGGGCTTTTCGGCCCCCGTGCGTTCCTGTTTGAGGACTTCGACGACCTGCGGGATGATTTCGCCTGCCTTCTCGATGACCACCGTGTCGCCAATACGGACGTCTTTCTCGTCGATCCAGGCGGCGTTGTGCATGCTGGCTCGGCTGACGGTAGTACCGGCCAATTCCACCGGCGGATCGAACAGGGCCACCGGCGTCAGTTCCCCGAACTTGCCGACGGAAAACTCGACGGCCCCCAGTCGCGAAACAGCCTGTTCGGCCTCGAACTTGTAGGCGCGGGCCCACCGCGGAGCTCGGCTGGTTGACCCCAACCGCTCCCGCTGGGCAAAATCATTCACCTTGATCACCATTCCATCGATGTCATAAGGCAGTTCCCGGCGTTTCTTCGACCACTCCTGACAATAGGCGATAACCTCCTCGATGGAGCGACATAGCCGGGCATAGGGGTTGACCGGCAACCCCCACTGGCGGAAGGTCTCAAACAGTTCCGCCTGCGTGCGGATAGTTACCCCTTCGGTGACGCCCGTGGCATAAGCGAAAAAAAGCATTTTCCGCTGGGCGGCCAGCTTAGGATCCAGCAGCTTGAGTGTACCGGCCGTCAGATTGCGAGCGTTTTTATAAGGTTCAAGTCCCTGGCGGACTTGCTCGGCGTTGATGCGGGCTAGTTCGGCTCGCGTCATGTAGACTTCGCCACGGACCTCCACCAGGGGCGGTGGCTGCTCAGTGCGTAATCGCAACGGAATGGCCGCGATGGTCTTGACGTTGTGAGTCACATCGTCGCCCACCTCGCCATCCCCGCGGGTGGCCGCCGTTTCCAGTACCCCTTGCTTATAGATCAAAGCCAATGATACACCATCGATCTTCAACTCGACCATGTACTCGACCACGGCCGTCGGCCCTAGGGCTTTACGCACATCGGCATCAAATTTGCGTAACTCGGCAGGACTGTAGGTGTTGTCGATCGATAGCATGGGGATGCGATGCCGCACCCGGCGAAAGCTACTTATCGGAGCACCACCTACCCGTTGTGTAGGGCTATCTGGAGTAACTAATTCCGGATGCTGACGCTCCAGTTCGATCAACTCTTGCATCAACCGGTCAAAGTCACGATCAGAGATTTCCGGTCGGGCTTCGACGTAATACAGATAGTTGTGCCGCTCAATTTCCCGGCGTAGCCAGGCTATGCGTTCCCCCGGGTCCTTTAGCGACTCCGGAACAAGGGACGCGGATCGCTTGGAACCACCTGCAGCAGCCATGACCAGATCCTGACGACAAATGTCAAAGGATTGAACAGCCGATTCCGACCTTCCGCTTGAACGATGCCACCCTAACCACCTTCCTGCACGATGAAAATCCGAAGTAAGCCCAGCCTGGTTGTTAAGTCGCTCTCGCAGGTTGATTATTGATTGTTGCCGTTACTTCCGCGATGCGGCAAGGTCAGATGGTACCTTCCTTACTACCTGACCATCTATTCCAGTTTTCGACGCTACAACTTAACACTTCAATACTCTACACGCTATCTCCTCCTCAAAAACACTGAAAACTGACCCAATTGTTCCAATAAGACAATTGGAGAGTTTTATAGTCGCTAAGTTTTAAACTAGTCGATAAAAAGTAATACAAATCAATATATTTTAGATATTCAAACACAATTTTATTCTAGTTCAACACAGTTAGCATAGAAAATATCCTGATTATAAAGAGGATGCCTAGCTGGGGGTGATTGGTCCGATTATAAGTGGCCTTGGGTACAACCCCCTTGTCGGCCCTGGCCCAATTATGGACAATGGCAACGCCCAGTCAGGCAAACACAGGCCAACGGTTGTGGCGTTGTACCAGTAGGGATGGTTCACCTCGCTGGTATGTTCTCAATCCACAAAGGGGGACAACATGATGCAATGCTGCATGAAGCGTTTGTGGGTCTTGGCAAGTGTTGTTGGAGTCATTGCGTGGGGGATGACTGCTTGGGCCGACGATACACAATTGAAAGTCAAAGTGGGAGATCCCTTCCCCAATGTTGTCCTGGAAGCCGTACAAATTGAAAAAGCCGGCATCAGCGGAAAAAAGACCCTGTCCATCGCGGACCTGAAAGGCAAAACGGTGGTCATCTTCTTTTATCCGAAGGCCTTGACTAAAGGGTGCACCATAGAATCCTGCGGTTTCCGTGACATCATCGCCGAGTTTCCCAAGGACGTGGTGATATTAGGGGCCAGCGCTGACGATCCGGAACTCCAGCAGAAATTTATCGACACGCACATGCTCCCATATGCGTTGCTATGCGATACGAATCTGGAGTTGATCCGGCAATTGGGGATTTTGTCGGCACCCACGGCCCGCACTCCCAAGCGAATTACCTTTGTAGTCGACAAAGATGGAAAGATAGCCCGGATTTACGATAAAGTGAACGTCAACACACACCCTAAAGAGGTTCTGGCCTTCGTTAAAGGGTCGCGGTAGGCACAACGGGTCGCCAAACCCCGTTCGCGTCGGAGGGGACGGCCACAAGGAGGCCGTTATGATCTGCCCAGTGTGTTACGGGCGGCGTTTGATATTTGTCAACGGCCGACTGGTGCCGTGCCCCGAATGCAGCGGCTTGGGGGAATGGAACTGTTGTGAGGGCTTGCAGGAACAACCCAACAGCGGAAACAATGCACCGGTGTGCTCCCACCCAAACGCGTCACCCTCAGGCTCAACGCCCCCTGCCAGCGGATACCCACAAGGGATTGCTTCCACCGGTGCCCCCTCAAGTCCCTCCCCTCCGCCCAACCCACCCCGACCTCCATTTGGACCCTATCCACCATAAGACAAACCGAAATCTCTCCGGTGTGCTTATCTGTCTCATACTCTTCCGCAACTCCCACGGTCCAAGTTCTTGTTGCTACTGTTTCACCGTTCCCAACGGCTAGCGTTGGTCCAATAGGCGGCTTCAATGAGGGATAAGAGAATTGCAACAACCATTTTCCGGATCAGGGCCATGCCGGGGGTCGTATATTCTCTGTGGTGACATGCCTATCAAAGCTGATTTTGCCGGGCAAACCAGAGTGGGTACCACAGTGAGCTTTTGTCCAATGTCGGTTAGTTAGACGGCGATGCATCCACTTTCTGAGTTGTCCCCAAAGGAGAAGCGAGTCATGGGCGGGAGAGCGAACAGATGGGATTGGGTAACTGTCTTGTTGATAATGGCGGTGGTGATTGGTGGGCTGGTTTCATTCGGTTTCGCGGCGGATTGGTATCAATTCCGAGGGCCAACGGCTGATGGCCAGGCAGGTATGGCCCGTCTGCCACTCACTTGGAGTCGGACGGAAAACATCGTCTGGCGGCAGGAAATTCCCGGCAAAGGCTGGTCATCGCCTGTGGTCGCCCAAGGCAGAATCTATTTAACCACCGCGGTTCCAAAGGGCACTAATGAGGATCAGTCGTTGCGGGCCCTGTGTCTGGACGGCACAACGGGTAAGGTGCTGTGGGACGTCGAGGTGTTTCACCAGGATGGCAGCACGGCACCGCGGATCCATGCCAAAAACAGCCACGCTAGTCCCACGCCGGTAGTAGATAATGATCAATTGTTTGTCCATTTCGGGCATATGGGAACGGCGTGTCTGGATGCCCGCACGGGTCAGCGTCTGTGGGCCCAACAAGGCTTGCGCTATCAACCGGTGCATGGCAATGGCGGTTCGCCTGTGCTGGTGGGCCAGCATCTGATTTACTGCATGGATGGGGCCGATGTGCAGCAGGTAGTGGCTCTGGACCGGCGCACCGGGGCCATCGCCTGGCGGACCCCGCGGCAAGTCCGAGCTAAAAAGCCCTTTTCCTTTTGCACGCCCACGCTGATTACTGTCAACGGCCGGTCGCAAGTGATCTGTCCGGGTAGCGATGTGGTCATGGCTCTGGATCCTGCCACGGGCAAGGAATTATGGCGGGTACGTTACGACGGTTATTCGGTGGTTCCACGGCCGGTGTTTGCCCACGGTCTGGTGTTCGTTTCCAGCGGCTACGACGTGCCCGTTTTGTACGCCATTCGGCCCGATGGCCGGGGAGATGTCACCCATACCCACGTCGCCTGGATGACCCGCAAGGGTGTACCGCGTAACGCCTCGCCGCTGGTCGTGGGCGACTATCTTTATCTGGCCGCTGATGATGGCCTGGTCAGTTGTCTGGAAGCCCGCACGGGGCGGTTGGTGTGGAGTGAGCGGCTGGGGCGGGCCTTTTCCGCCTCGCCTATCCACGCCGCCGGCCGTTTGTACTTTTGCGACGAGGAGGGCGTCACCTTCGTCCTGAAAGCAGGCAATAATTACGAAGAGCTAGCACGCAACCGCCTGCAAGAACGGATCCTGGCCAGTCCAGCGGTCGACGGCAATGCCTTGATCCTGCGGACAGAAAAAGCCGTCTATCGCATTGCCGAGCCGGTTCAGCCCTGAAGCCGTTCAGGAAGTGGGGGGCGAGATGATGGTGGCCGCCGCTGCATTGGTCACGGTGTCGACGGATGAAACCCGAGCACCCTGACGTTGCGCGGCTGTAGCGACACCGCGGCACAGGTCCGAAGGAGTAAACGGTTTGGCCAGAAAAACAGCTGTTGCAAACGCATCGAGGGGAATCGAATCGGGGACATATCCCGACATAAAGACGATGGCCAGGTGGGGGTAGCGTTGCAAGAGACGTTGGGCCAATTCGCGGCCATCGATGCCCGGCATGATCAGATCGGTAACCAGGATGTCGAAGGTAAGATCGGCATGTGTTTCGAGGAGTTGCAGAGCTGTCTCAGCATCCGGAGCTTCATAGACCTGGTAGCCTTGGCTTTCCAGGGCAATGCGGGCCAGTTTGCGCAGTGCGTCTTCGTCCTCGACCAGCAGCAGGCGACCGTTTTGCCGGTTGAGCTGAGAGGCGAGCAGGGGGGGCAAGGGGGTGCGGGTACTGGGGGCCGGCTGGCCGGCGGTCCAGGGAAGCAGGAGAGTGAAGGTCGTGCCACGGTGCGGAGCCGACTCGACGCGGATCTGTCCGCCCAGACGCTGGACGATCCCAAAGACGGTGGCCAGGCCTAGGCCCGTTCCCTTGTCGGGTCCTTTGGTGGTGAAAAACGGCTCAAAGATACGGTTTTTGACCGCATCGGTCATGCCAATCCCCGTGTCGATGACTCGCAGTTCGATCCAGCGTTGAGGTAGATGGTTGGGTGAGTGTCGAACCGGATCGAGCGTCGTGGCGGGAAGCAGGCGGGTGGCCAAGGTTAGCGTTCCGCCCTGAGGCATGGCATCCCCAGCGTTGACTGCCAGGTTCATGATCACTTGCTCCAAGTGACTGTAGTCGGCCAGGAGGGTGGCTGGCTCGGCCGACAGATCGGTTACTAACCGGATGCGTTCCCCCAGCAGGCGATCGAGCATACTGGCCATGCCGCGGATCACGTTGTTCAGGTCCACCAGTTCCACCTGACCGGAGGACTGACGGCTAAACATGAGTAACTGACGGACTAAGGCCGCTGCCCGATCGGCGGCCAGCCGCAAGTCATCCAGCCGCTCGAGCAACGCGTTGGGGGCATCGTTCAACTGCGCACGGAGCAGGTCGGCGTTGCCACGGATAATAGTCAGCAGGTTATTGAAATCATGGGCAATTCCGCCAGCCAGGCGGCCCACCGCTTCCATCTTCTGGGCCTGGAATAATTGTTGTTCCAGACGCTTGCGTTCACTGATATCCTGGTAGACGCCGACGACACCGATGATGGTTCCCTGGGGGTCACGCAACGGCACCTTGCTGGTCAGGAGGGTGCGGCAGATGCCGTCACGGGTGGTGAGGGGTTCTTCGATGTACATCAGCGGCTGGCCCGTTTCCAATACCCGTTGGTCACAGGAGCGGAAAAATTCCGCCTCGGTCCGCAACGGAACGATTTCGTAATCAGTTTTGCCGATCAACTGTTCGGGCTGGCCAAACCCCATGTCGCGGGCAACCTGCTCGTTGCAACCCACATAACGCAATTCCCGGTCTTTCCAGAATACCCCGCAGGGGATCGCTGCCAGGATGTTGCGTAACAGGTTTTCCCGTTCACGTAGCGCCAACTCGGTTTGCCGACGGCGGCTGACGTCGCGGATCAAGGCCATGCGCAGCCGCTGGCCACTAGCTTCGATCCATGCGTAGCGTACCTCCGCTGGAAACACGCTGCCGTCCTTACGGCGATACAGGCACTCTCGTGTTTGCGTGCCGCCTGTGACAGAGTCAACCGCTTCAGAGTGAACCTCCAACTGCTGAAAGCGGTACTGGCGGAACTCCTCTCGGCCGTAGCCGAAACTCTGGCAAGCGCAGGGGTTGGCATCGACCACCTGCCCGCTGCTATCGAATAGCACAATGGCATCTGCGGCATGCTCAAACAGACTGCGGAAGCGGGCTTCGCTTTCCCGCAGTTGCTGTTCCATGCAGCGTCGCTGCGTGGTGTCGCGGATGATAGCTACCGTATGGGTGAAGCGGCCGTACTGATCGGCTACGGGGACGATCTGCCATTCTGTCCACACCCGGCTGCCGTCCTTGCGGCGGCTGGGTACTTCCAGGCGTACGATCTGCGTACCCCGCAACGCGAGGCGTACCGCCTCCAGAGCGTCCGGCTCGGCCTGGTCCGCTAGGACGCTGGGACTCAGCCCGACCGCTTCGCTTTCCGCAAACCCTAGCAACCGATCGAAGGCGGGGTTGGAATACACAATCCGCAGCGGCGAGTTCGGTGAACGTCCGCCTTCGGCCACCAGGACTCCATCGCAGCAGGCTCCCAACGAATGGGCCAATAGCCGCAGCTGATGCACATCCTGCCGCACGCTGGCCCGATATCGCCACCACTTCCGCCACAACCAACGCCCTAGTGCCAGGAATACACCGGCACCCACCAGATACACCAGTATCGACGCCTGCCCCCCTACCGACAGACCCGGCAATATCCAAGGAACTGCCGCACTACACATCCCCGTTGCCCCATTCCCCTTGACACTCCACGCTCCAGGTGGCAGCGGCTCGCGCTGCCGGTTACGCTCCGTTGTATCCGATGCCAACTTCGTTGGAAAAAACAGTTCGACCCATTCGCTTGTTTCTGAGTTGTTCCATACCCTGCTTCGTGCCAGGATCAACGTCCCCATCAGCACAAAGAGTAAAAGGGAGGGCAAGAGTTCATCGCGAGTCCAGTTGTACGCTAGATTCACCACAACCGGAGAATGCAGAGCCGTTACCTGTGTGCACCATTCCATGGACAGTGTTTTGGGAGTAAGCCAGGAGGGAAAAACATAACCGTGTTTCTGGGCGACGCCGCCTCAAAGCAGGCAAAACGTCAGATCCAGCGGCTAGTTACTGTCGAAAGCATAGCACATCCTCAAGATCGTTGACACTGGGCTGTTTTTTGAGGTGTTAGCAAATGAGGGGCAGGGCACACGCAGGCTATCGCCTGTAACGGATGCGGATTTTTATGGGATCAGGTGGTCAGATACTTAGAGTAAATTTACTTATTGTGCACTAGATCATAGTCTAGCGGACTAATTGCACATATTGCGTAGATCCAACTTCGCGTCTTGTCAGAACGGGCATTTGCAGCCGGGTGTCTTCGCTCCAGCTCTACTCGTCCAGGTGATCCAGGACCTGCTGAAGCTGGGTGATGATGAGGGCGTCAGCGGAAGCAGAGGGGGCGGGCACGGGCGACAGAGATGGGCCGAGGATTGTTGTATCTGTAGTGGAAATGATCGGGCGGTACAACACGGCTTGCAATCCGGCGTGACGGGCCCCCTGGTAATCGTTATCCCAGTCGTCTCCGACGTAGAGGATTTGGTGGGCTGGGCATGCCGCTTGTTGCACTACGGCAGCAAAAAACGCTGCTGCTGGCTTACGGTATCCCACTTCCGCGCTAATCACCAGATGATCACGCAGAGGAGCCAAAGTCGGAATACCAGCCACCACCCGCCGTAAACGGCCATCATAATTGGAGGCAATACCGACAAACCGCTGGCGTTGGTACAAGCTGGTCAGGACCATGGCCGCCTGAGTCGCCAGACGCCACGCCTGTGGCTGGGCAAAATGCTGGTAAAGCTCGTAGAATATTGCTTCGAACTGCTCCGGTTCGGCCTGAGCAAAGCAGGTCCGTACTATCGTTCGCCAGCGGGTGAGTTCCCGGCTTTCATCCACCCGCCACCCATACTGGCGATCCCGCTCTTCCTCCCGAAGAAAGGCCTGACGCAAGCGTTGCCGCACTTCAGCCGCCGTTACGGATAGCCCACAACGTTCCGCTACCGCTGCATAGACCTGCTCAGCCGGTGGGTCCGGAAACAATAGCGTTCCGACAGCGTCAAAATAAACTGCTTGAATCCGCCTCATTAGTCCGCTTACACCGAGAGTGATACCGGGTCACAGTTTTTTCGATATCACAGTAAATGTTCGCATCGGACCAATGGTTTCAGCTCCCTCTATGTTGTGACAAAATCAACGGGAGGGTCGGAAAATACCTAGAACAATGAGCGTTCTCCGTTGGTAATCAGAGCGTAGGGACAGACGTTACCGTGCTGTCGGCACAGCCGGCGTGCGGCCGGGAATAACGTTTGACGGCGAAATGGGAGTGGTTGGGCCAAGCGGGCGGGAACTCATCACGGGTCGTCGGGGGACGACCCCACCCCGGTTCTGCCACTCCCACACGGCCCGCAAGGCCGCAGCTACCTTCAGCAGGTGAATGCCCCCACGGAAAATGACAAATCCGACACCAACGGCCGGCACGGCCTCGAAAATACGACGATCCAGCAACAGAAGCAGGGCCAATGCAAATACACCCAAACCACCAATTAGTAGCAGCCAGCCGACTATTTCCCGCAGAAACAAACCGGTTTTCATAGTCCACCTCTTTGCTTGTGCGGTTAAATGGAGGTTCTGGATTTTCAAGTATTCCAGATCCTGCCTAGATCTCTGGACATATGAATACGTATATATTAGGAATAAGCGAGGGCTGTGGCAGCCGGCAATGCGACTAACGCAACCACATGCTCCATCTCCAGGAGGCGGAATAGCTTGCCTGTATGTCAAGCAGATGGATACGGCGGGCGGCGATTTTCTTGCCGCGGGCTGACGTGCCGTTGCTGCAGGGTGGCCTGTCGCCGCCATTCCCGGTGCAGTTCCTGCCAGGCCAGATCGTGGAGCCAGAAGGCGGCATCGCTCGCCTTCCAGGTATACCGCAGGCGCATCAAGGCGACCAGTCGGTAGCCAAGCAGGATCACAGTGATCAGACTAGTCAGCACGATCAAGCGGGTGAGCCAGGGAGCCAGGGCATCGCTTGGAAGGCGTAGCGGCGGCAGTTGCCAGTCCAGCGGTGTGATCGAACCAGGAACGATAACGACGCCGTCCACGATCATCCACAGGAGCCAGGTAATTCCCAGGGCCAGCAAGCTGAATACCCAGAGGGCATACCATTCGGCGGGTTGAAGGGTGTGCGCGGGCCGTCGCCAGCGTTGGACTGTCCCATCGGGGCGGGGCACAACCGCTACCTCCCGTGTCAAGCTGATCCACTGCCAGTGGCTCCAGATGTATGTCACTAACGACAGGATCGCCAACATACTTTCTGGATTACCATATTTGTTGAGCAACCAATAGTTTGGACGGCTACCGCCGGGTACACCATCCGGGAAATAATGGAACCAGGTGTTCAGTAACAGAATCCAATAAGCTGCACTGCTCCAGCGGAGAATCCAACCCGCCGTTCCAATAACCAGTATCAGCAGCGCCGCGGTGTCACTCGCTTGCATGAGGAAGTAAAAAGCTTGCAAGATCAAGGCGCCGATACCCGTGAGCAACCACAGACGCAACTGTGGCTCCTCCCGAATCAATCGGCCTAACTGAGTCAGAGCCACAGGGGTAGTAGGGTCTGTGTCCACAGGGGACGCCAGCTCTGGCAGAGCGGCCGACGGGTCACCTGTTACTGCTCCAATCGAGTGGACAGGTTCGCCGGAGGGCTGCACTGACCAAGGCTGCTGCTGAGCCGATGGATGAGTCATCGTCGACTCCTGTAACCACGTAACCGGTCCAGACGCTCCAACAACACAGGCAGCGGATTGGTTGCTTCCAGGCACAGCACGGAAGCCCCAACGGCCACCAGTTGTCGTCGCAACTGCTGGTAGACCGTGGCATAATAACGGCGGGCTAGTTTTTGTTCATCGGATGCAGACTCAGGGGGCGACGGGCTTGAGGTGGCAAGCGACGGCAATTCCGACACTTGGGCGGTACCACTGGAGAAGGGGGAAGGTGGGTGGGAACTTCCCTGTGGCTCGGGCAGGATGACCAGGACCTGATGGTGACGAGCGTGGGCCAGACGGCAAGCGGTAACCAGGGGCAACAGATGCGGGGTGTAGTCAGCCAGATCGGCCAGGATGACATACAATTCGTTGTCGCGGGCCCGGCTCACGGCACGCAGTAGTGCGCTGGCCAGTACCTCAATTTTTGCCGGCTCGCGGTAAAGTTGTCGCTGGGGCCAGTCGTACCAGTGAACAGGCGTTGGTATGAGATGTTGCTGCAAGAAGCAGCCCAAAGCGTGGGTATAGGCCGTGTTGTCGGCCAGCAGGTGCTCGATCCGGGCCGGACCAGCCCGCTCGTTGAAAGCCACCAGGGCCGCTAATTGCTTGCGTTGGGTCAGGGAACGACGCATGGAGCCGAACAAATCCTGCGTGCCGTACCACAACCACACCAGTCCAGCCACCAGGAGGGGGCCAATCAAAAACGTTATCATCGAAAAGGCGAACAAAATCAGTTGGCTGATCCCCCCTTGAGGCAGGCACCATCGGCTGAAAGCGGCGGCTTGTTCGGCAGCCCACAGTCGCCACGGCGGCACAGTGAACACCATCACCAGATTAGCCAGCATCACTGCAGGGATAAACCAGCCCCAGGATCGATCGAGCAGGGGCCGCCAGAGTCGGGCCGATGGCATGTTGTTGAGAGAACCTTGCACCAAATGGGGATAGAGGAAGTGCGCCCAAGGCCAGACCCGACGGGTCAGAGCCGTTGCTCCTAATCCGCGGGGGACCGCAGGGTATGCGGCGACCTCGGCCAGACGGCGCAACACTCTCAGCAAATGTTGCCGCGTGCGGGCCGGGGGCAATACCTCCGCTCCCTGGGCATCAAAACAGACCAGGCCGACGGGATCGCGCTGGGCAATAGCTGTCTGAGCCAGCAAGCCGGCTGCTTGGGCCAGACGCTGGACGGGCCGTTGGCCGGGGCTTCCCAGACGTACGTCGGCTGCGCCATCTACAAACAACAGGCAACGCACCGGAACATCGCTTTCCAGCTCCCGGGTGATCAACTGCTCCCGGCGGGCCGATACCTTCCAAGCCACCATCTTGGGTGGATCCCCCGGCTGGTAGTCCCGCAGGTCCAGCAGTTCGCTACCTGTGCCGGGACGTCGCCAGCGATGGCTCCCCGGTGGTGGTACCTGATTGAACTGCTTGACCGCCCGTTGTCGCCCTTCTTCATCGCATAACGGCGGTAATACCCACCACTGCTGCGGTTCCCCCACCCGCCAACGCTGCTGAAACATCCCCAGACTATCCAGCACAATTACCTGCAGGCACTCCCTCCGGACACAGCCCGTCACCGCTGCCCGCCGCTGGTAGCGCCAGGTCACATTCTGACCGGCTTTTACGCGCAGAACACACCGATACGTGCCAGCCACCACTTCCGTGCCCGGCGCAAACCAATCCTCCAGCACCAACAAAACCGGATAACGACACGGGTTGAATACTGTCAGCTCTACAGTGAACGGTATCTGGGCCCACAATACGGGTGCCTCGCGACCTGCTTGGAACAACCGGCAATGCACTTGTATGCGCCGGCGCAATCCCTCCGCTCGAACCGCAAAGTACAGACATCGCCCTCCCCACAACACCAGGAGGGTCATACCGCTCCATGTCGGTAGCAGACTGACTTCCCGGCCCAGTAACACTCCTAGCAGCACCAGGCCTGCCAAGCTTACTAGCCAGAGGTACCCTCGCGACGTCACCATTGATCCGACTGGAACCTCGAGCGGTGTGGGAATCAAAAAGTGATTGTATCTCCGTAACGACGCCCGTCAGTTAATCTTCGTGTCCGGCTGCGTGTCACTCATCGTCTGCCCAGCGAATGTCACGCACTATCGCCCGGCACATCCTTCACATACCCCCATCCCTGGCATGCGACATCTGGTTGCCTTCATGGTGCGGACAATTTCCGGAGACTGTGTTAATGTGCGGGATTGCAAACTGCCCGCAAGTATCAAGGAGCTAAGCGGGTTAACTACCTGGTTGTGTTGCATCATGTGCTGTCCATCCCGGCCGGTTGCGGCAGGGTGTTTCGTCCACCGGAGGTTTGGCTGCCAATGGTGAGCGGTTCAGCAGAGTGATCATAATGATTCGAGCACAGGTACGGATTCCAGCAGTTCGCGGATGACGTCCGCGGTGTGCCGTCCTTCGATTTCAGCTTCCGGGCGTAGGATGAGGCGATGGCTGAGAACGGGATAGGCAACGGCTTGGACGTCTTCGTGGGTGACGAAGTAGCGTCCGGCAAGGGCAGCGCGGGCCCGGGCACAGCGGAGCAGGTTCAGCGCTGCCCTTGGGCTGGCCCCCAGGCTGATTTCCGCGTGTTGCCGGCTGGCTTCAGCTAGTTGGACGATGTACACATAGATCGAATCGGCCACGTACACCTCGGTCAGGCGGCGTTGCAAATCAAGGATCATCTCCGGTGTACATAAGGCGGCTACCTCGGGCACTGGCCGGCTGTGGAGCCGCAAAAGTTGCACTTCCTGTTCAAAGCCCGGGTAGCCCATTTCGATGCGCACCAGGAAGCGGTCCAGCTGGGCTTCGGGCAATCGGTAGACACCTTCCTGTTCCACCGGGTTTTGTGTGGCGATCACCAGAAACGGCACCGGCAAGGGGATCGACTGACCGTCCACGGTGACCTGATACTCCTGCATTGCTTCCAGCAATGCGGACTGGGTTTTAGCCGGTGCTCGGTTGATCTCATCGGCTAACAGTACCTGGGTGAAAATGGGTCCTTTGCGTAGCTCGAATTCGTTGGTCTGGCGGTTAAAAATGGACGTACCCGTGATATCAGAGGGGAGCAGATCGGGGGTAAACTGCACCCGTTGGTATTGGCATCCGAGCAGGCGGGCGAAGACTTTGGACAAGGTGGTCTTGGCGACTCCGGGCACCCCCTCCAGTAGGACGTGACCGCCCGCCAGCAGAGCGATGAGCAGTTGCTGGACGACGGTGTCGACTCCGACCACCACCCGGCCTACCTCCGTTTGCATCCGGCGCAGCAGTTCCTGAGCTTGCTGGGCCAGCTCACGAGCCGTCCGCTGGGCTTCCCCGGTCCGACCGTCCAAGCCCTCGGCAGATCGGCCAGGTATCAGGATCTCAGATCGGTGTTCGTCAGCCGAGCGAATATTGTCGGAACCGATCGAACCGCTGCCACGCATTGCTGTCATACTGTTGTTATCCTCGTCGCTGGGTCATGGTCTGTCCCATTCAGTCGCCACAATCCCGCCCGCCGAGCTTGTTGCAGTTGGTCTAGCAGCGGTTCCCATTGCGACCATCCAGTGGGTGTGAGACTGCTGGTAGGGGGGCCAAAGGCATACTGCCACAACGTGCGTAACTGCTGGTGCCAGTGTTCGGCCTCGGTGACCTCAGGGGCGAAAAGCACAGCCGGCAAAGTGGCGGGTACTGGTTCCCGTACGCCCGCCTCGGCCCAGAATTGCCGGACAATCGGGCGTACCGCTTCTGCCCAGCCGCTGCCAGTGACGGGTCGTTGCCAGGCGCGTCGCAGCAGGCCCGCCAGACCCCGGTGTTTCTTCGGCTTGTATTGGGTGGGTGCTTCGTCCAGTCGATTGTTCCTGAGTGTTTGCCACAGTAGCCAGAGCATACCGGCCAGGGCTCCGACTATCAACAATTTTAGTAATGTAGTGAAACGGTGCTCCTGACTCTCGGGTTGGTCCGGCGTCCCGAGGAACAATTGGTTGGGCACGTCCCGGTCTTCCACCATTTGCAGGGCATTGTTGGCCAGTTGGGTCAGTTCGCGTTGGACAGCCCATAGATTCGGGAGGGGCGCCCGAGGGGGTGGCGGAACCGTTGGGGCGGGGGACACCAGCCGCTCCAAGTGGTCAAACGACTCGACCAGTGTTCCGTTGTAGTACAGGCGACATAAGGAGCGAGCCGGCTGGCCCCGCAGGTACAGGGCTACAGCCAGGGCCAGGTCCCAATTGTCGGTTCCTGGTTCCAGCAACATCTGGTTGATGAACAAGCTATGATCAGCTAGGGCCAGGGTAGGGGCAAAACTAACAGTGGTCCCACTAACTCTGAGGGATCGGACGCGAGCCAAAGCGAAAGCGGTGGTGGCTGAGGGCAAAGGGCGCTGATGGGCGGTGCAGCCGGGAGGAAAGGAGGCCAAACGTCGCCACGGACTGTTCTGGTGCCACAGTAAATAGCCGCTCACGTTACAGGCAACGCGGCGCCGTTGCCCCCACGGGAGTTGCCCCCAGCCCAGGAACTGGTTTGTCTCCTGCGGTACCAGGTAGATACAGAGACTGCGACTGCGGTGCAGAAAGGTGATGTCGTGACCATAAACGGGACCGGCGATAAACTGTAGTCCCAATTCGGCCAGCTCCAAGTCGCCGTCCGTGGCGATCAGGATGGCTCCGTCCCCGGCCCAGGTTTCGATCAGTTCCTGTCGTCGGGGATCATCTTGTTCCAGATATCGCAAATCGTGTCCGAGGTGGATGAGAATCCCCTCACGGGCGTTGTCCTTACGAAAAGGTGTGGTGGATACTTGTAACCCTTGGGCATGTAAAAAAGCGCACCACAGTTCGATCCCGGTGGGAGAGACCAATACGGGAGCGAGGCGTGGGGGATCGCTTCCGTCGGCAGCATGTCCGGTAGTACCACTGCCGGCCACAAACAAGCAAACCATCAGGGCATGGCCCAATGGTGTCATGAGCCCTCGATGGTTCGGCTGCGTGGCTGGGCGTGACCATGCTATGTAGTTCATGGCGGTGTCACCCCTGCCAGGCGGCACAACAGGGTGCGTGCCAGACAAGTTCGCTGCGCGGGCCAATCCTCGGACGGCGGCGCGTAACGGGCGAGCTCGTATAACCCGGCCAATTGCTGAATCTGCTCGGCAGATACGGTTCGCTCGGCCTGTAATGCTTGGGCAATGCTGCCGGCGGTCCAGCTCCGGGCGGCCGGGCCGAGCCGCTGCAGACTGAGGCTCTCAAACGCCCGGATCAGATCCTGGCGGGTTTGCACCTGGCGGGGATCGATTGACGACAAGCCCGCCCGATAACTGCGGAACGACCAGTTGTGACCCTCGCCAGGGGGTCGCCGGTGCAACCATGCGGCCAGAGCGATCATCCCAAGCACGGCAATCACCAATAGCCAAAAGCCCCAGCGGCCAATATCGGGCCAGCCTTCGAATCCAAAAAAAGATCGACTCGGACTACTACGGGGGTTGGTATCTCCTTGCCGCCACTCCTGCCACCACCGACCCACCGATCCGACCCTTGGCCAACGCCATTGCCGCAGCCAGCTCCAGCGGGAACGTTCATCATCGGCTTGGCCGGAAGTCTCGTTCCCCTCACCGGTGGTTGTTCCCTCTTCAGGGCGGTTGTGGGCTTCCTCCAATCGCTGCCGTAGGATCTCCCATACAGTCCGCCCCGACGCATCCCTGATGTTCCAGATTTCACTGTTAGTCACCGTCTGCCAGAGCAGGTCACGGAGCTCTGGCGTTGCCTCGAGCGGACCCACATAGCGCTCCCACAGCTCCTGGAAGGCTTCCCATTGCTGCTGCTGGTTCAGGTTGTTTGTGATTGGTCGATTGGCAGGCGGCCAAGAGGAGGGACGACGGTCCAGATCCGGAGGGATGATCTCCGGCGGCACAACAGGCCGATGGGGCGGTCGTATCCCCGGCGGGTTATCGCTGGAGTGACCGGGCTGCGATAAATTCCCTGGCTTTCCTTGTTCCAATCGGCGTTGAATGTTTTCCAGGAAGCGTTTCCACTGTTGGGGGTCCTGTTGAATTGCTTCCAGCCAGCGAGCTTGTTGTTCGGGTGTGGATAAACCCAGCCGTAGTAGTTCCTCCTGGATCAACTTTTGCCAGCGTTCATCCAGTGACGGCATTGCGGGCAATGCCATCAGGCTTTGCCGCAGACGTTCGCGCAGTTGTAAGGCGTCGAAGCCTGCGGCCCATATCTCATGTTCTGCTTCGCCCCGGCCCCCGGGGACCAAGGGCACCAGTTGGTACCCGCCTGTCCCCAGTTTCTGTTCGAGGAATATGCCTGGAAAGTTTTTCCCACCATTGTCAGGCGGTGGCTCCACTCCGCCGACCGGAGATGGATTCAAGGTGGCCACCAGGCTTACGAACAGTACCACTGCCGTGCCGCACCGGCGGAGCCATCCGCTGTTGCCAAGCCACCATCTCCGCTTTCCGTGGACCATAACGTTCCGATCCCGCCCCACGGGCCTGATGTCCTGCCGTCCTTGCCTCTAACTTTAAAGTATTGCTTTTTAAAACATTACTTTATTCTTCCGTTTACCTCTCTATCTTGCAAGGGACCAACTGTCTGCCTGTTCTCTCGAATTCCCTTCGCAAAATTCATCAGATTTGCCGATAGCCCACGAAACCTCATAACGTAACGACTTGTAATTAAACACCCTTATGACGTACTATCGATTCCATTTTTTGAGGAAACTACCTGTACTGCCATCGTGCCATTATTTGGGTGACAAAATAGACATGACCGGTAGATCATTGGATGATGGCAATAGATTTCGGGCTTGTGATAGCACGGACAAATCAAGACAAGTTGTTCTAACACGCACATGTATGAGTAGATCCATTAATTAGCAGATCAGAATGACGTGAGTCCGACCTGTCTGCAGATTCATTACTTTTATCATTTCTGAATATTTAATTGACTTGGCTGTTCAGTACGCCCGGCCATTTGATAGTCAGGCGGGAGCAGTTGAGGTTTGATAGTGGGTGTCACATTCAGGGGTCAGAGCCGCCGCCTCCTCAAGCGATTGCTCCCAGGCATAGGCCTGTCGTTCGGCGACGTGGCGGGCGATGATCAGAAACCCCGCGTACCACAACCAGTTGTAGCGGAATAGATTATGGCCAAACATACCCAAGAGCAGTAACAGAGCGACTGCCACGGCTGTGGCCTGAGCCACCAGGAAGGGAAAGGGATCGATCCCCTCGGGCAATTGCTGGCGGAGACGCCGGAGACGTCGCCAATTGACCCGAAACGCAACCAATAGACCAAGGAACGCAACCAGTCCGACGGTGCCCAACTCGCCGAGCAGTTGGCCGTAAAGATTGTGCGATTCCAGCTTGCTGCCGGTAGCGGGTCGCCAGGCTCCGGGACCTACTCCGCACAAGGGGTAAGCCTGCCACAGATCCAGCCCAGTGAAGAAGCCCTCGATGCGTCCTTGGCCCGATTCTTGGGCATTTCGGGGGCCGACGCTGGGATCGATAATTGTCAGGAAACGATTTTGTAGTGACTCCGGCAGGGCCAGCCCCACCAGGGGTGCCACAACCATAGCGCTCAAAGCCACAATCCAGCGTCGTCGGCTCCGCCACACAAACCAACTGGCAAAGGCCAGCAGGCCGAGCAGAGCAGAACGCGAACCGGTCAGTAGCACACACAAACCGGACAAGGCCGCGTAGCCCATGAGGGCCAGCCGCCCTCCACGTCCGCCCCAGCCGCTTTGCCATACCGCCCAGGCCAGCGGCAGGGCCACCACCAGCGTCGCCCCGAAGGAGTTCGGGTCGCCCATGGTGCTGTCGACACCTATCATCCGGGCAATCCCCATGCGGTAGGTATGCCGCCCCCCAAGATACTCCCGCAAGGAATGCAGTTGATACAAACCCAACACGATCACAAATCCGACTACCAGCCGCCGCAAACCGGCAGCAGTATGGACCGTCGTGGTCAGAAGGACAAAAAACACCACAATTTTGAACCAGTCTTCGACGACCGGCTGTCCGCGTTCGCTCCACGGACTGAGTAACCAGGAGAGTACCACGGCCAGGGCCAGAGCGGCCACTCCGACGTGCAGGGGATCAGGCAACCATCGCTTGCCTGGATAGACCAGCCAGACGGCCAGAGTAAAAAGCATGTACAACCGTTCCAGATGAATGTCGCCCAGCCACGGCCAGACTTCAAACGGCCGGTCCACGAACAAAAACATGTAACCGATGAGCAGCCAATGCATCGATGCCATCCCTAGCTATGCCACCAAAACGTGACCAACGAGCGGTTGTTATCGTTTTGTTGAACTTACTTGTTTGTTCCCGTAAGATCTAGCCACGATCTCCTATGGGTCCGAACGGCTGGAGCAATCTAAGTGGGGGTACCATCGCTCCTGCAGGCTGGTTTGGACCCGACAGCTGAGTATTTCTTTGGCGAATGGGGCCTGTCTATCAGCTCTGACGACTCTGCCAAGCCGATCCCCTTGCGGGGAGTCCGCTTCTCCATTACGGTCATAGGGTGGTACTGGAAAAAAAAGCCTAGTCGTCCCCCCATCACAATTCCTGCTGAGCGAGCCTATCCTAAGCTACCCGGCGACGCTCAGGGAAGACCAATCCGACTATCGACATTAGAGACCGCAAAGGTCTTTTGCATATTCTTTGAACACGTTAGTGTAGACCGGTTGCGATAGTTGTGCTGCTTGCAGGGTGGGTATGAATGCTCGAAAGGATTTTGTTCGCAGAATAATGCTTGATTCTGCGCAAGCTGGTGATTCTGGATAAAATAACATGGGCGTGCAGCATTCCGGCGGCTGGCTCTGACACCTTTGCGACGGCAGCCGCAACTTGCAGGCCTGTGAGCTTTGAGGGGAGGGGCAAAACTTCTAGCGGGTCTGCTGTGACCCGCCAAGGCGGGGAGTGTAACTAAATGCGGCGGGAGCTGCGAGGTAAGCGCTGTCTGTTGACGGGGGCTAGCGGTGGGATTGGGCGGGCGTTGGCCAATGCTCTGGCGGAGGCGGGATGTCGCCTGATGCTGACGGGTCGGCGGTCCGCCGCCCTGATAGAAGTAGTCCAGCCCTTGCAAGCACGGGGCGTCGATGCCCATTACTATCCGGCTGACCTGACCGATCCGCTGCAACGCCGCCAGTTGCTCGAGCAAACCATCGCCCAACTTGGGGGGCTCGATCTACTGATCAACAACGCCGGTATCGGCAGTTGGGGGCACTTCGATACGTCTACGCCGGAGATCTTGCGTCAGGTTATGGAGGTCAACTTTTTTGCCCCGGTGGAATTAACCCGTCTGGCCCTGCCTTACTTACAACGGGGCGACCAGCCGGCCGTAGTCAACGTTACCTCGATGTGCGGTCGCCGCGGCATGCCCGCCTGGAGCGAGTATTCCGCTAGCAAGTGCGCCTTGGTGGGGATGTCCGAAGCCTGGCGGGGGGAATTCGCCCGCTTCGACGTCGACGTGATTACCATCGTCCCTGGATTGACCAACAGCGGCTTGGATCAGCACCTGCTGCGGAAAGAAGGGCGTGCGGAAATCCGCTTTGATCAGGGTATGACGCCGGAGTACCTGGCTAGGCGGATCGTTGCCGCCATTTGTGCCAATCGTCGGGAGGTGGTCATCGGCCGGGAAGCCCGACAGTTGTTGTGGTTCCATCGTTTTTTTCCGCGTCTGACTGACTGGTTGATCGGCCGTCGGATCCGGGCCCTGTATCGTTCCAATCGTTCCACCCCGGCGCTGTTCAGCTCTGGAGGCTCATGAATGTCGTCTCATACCATGCCTGCTACGCCAGAGAAGGTAAAAGCCCTGGCATCATCTGAGAAAAAAGCCATACCGGCGGCTGACATAACTACGCCTGCCCCTGCCCCCTGCATGGCCACTGCCGAAGAAAAAACAATGACCTCCGTCGCTGCACCGCAGTTATCCGACCCGGACTTCAAACAACGCTTGCAGGAACTACGCCAGACAGACAACTGGACTAACTGGTACTATCTTGTCCGTACCTGGGTCTACCTGGCTGTCGTTATTGGCGGTGCAATCTGGTTTTTCGAGCAGCGGGCGGAGTGGGGGTTGTCGTGGGGGTGGAACGTACCGGTGGCCGTCCTGGCCATTATCCTGGTGGGGGCGGGCCAACATCAGCTGACGGGCCTGGCTCATGAAGGTTCCCACTACATTCTGTTTCGTAACCGCTACCTTAACGATTGGGTTTCTGATCTGTTCTGCATGTTCCCGATTTTTGCCAGCCTGTATCATTATCGTTTGCAACATTTAGCTCATCATCAGTTTGTGAACGATCCGGAGCGAGACCCGGACGTGGCTCAGCTCCGGGCCAGCGGTCACTGGTTACCATTTCCCCTGAGTAAGCGACAGGCGTTATGGGCCTTGTTGCGGCAGTTGTGGCCTCCTCGTCTGATCCGCTTCATGCGGGTTCGGGCCCAGTTCAATGCCACGGGGACCGACAAATCGCCCTACTTGCTGCCGGGGCACAAACCGTCCAAGGGAGCTGTCCGTGTCGGCGTGATCTATTTGCTGTTACTGGTTGGTGCTCTGGCTGGACTATACTGGACCGGTGCCCCCTTGGCCCTTTATCTGGCCGTACCGCTCGGGTTGTGGCTGGCTGTTTGCTTCATCTTCTGGAAGTTGCCCGAGCAGCAGTTCCATCGCAGCCGCTTGCGTCCTGTTATTCATCCGCGGTACACGTCCATGGCCCGCGTCGGCGTTATCACCATAATGCTGACAACGGTCACTGCGGCTACTCAAGCAACTGACCGGCCGTTCGTCGGCTACTTTCTGTTGTTGTGGGTGGTACCCCTGTTTACTTCCTTCGCCTTTTTCATGATTTTGCGGCAGATTGTGCAGCACGGGAATGGAGGCCGCGGCTGGATCAACAACACCCGTTCCTTTTTCGTGGCCCCGGCCATCCGCTTTGCCGTTTTCCCCATGGGTCAGGACTATCACTTGCCGCACCACATGTACTGCACCGTGCCCCACTATCGGTTGCGTCAATTGCATGAATTACTGATGCAGTATCCCGAATATCGGGTAGAAGCCCTGGAGGTGCACGGTTATTTCTTTTCGCCGGAGCGGCCGCAGGTCCACCCCACGGTGCTGGACGTGCTGGGACCCGACTATGCACCCCGTAGTCGCGAGGTCCACATCGACGAGGAAATTCTTGCTCTGGACGCCTTCGATGACCGCGAGGCCATTGCCCAGGAAGCCGAACGCTCCCGCAAGGCATTAGCCAATTAGGGAGCAAAGGGACCTGTTCAACCGCTAGCTGCAAGTAGTTATGAATACTTCGGGTTATTCCTGCAAGCGAGGGGTTGCAACCATTGTTTTTTTGGTGGAGGCTGGGCAAGTGCCAGGAGGATTTTGCTAATACGGTTCAGTCAAGCTTTTCAGGTGACCAGCCAGCGGCGTCGCTGCAGGTAGTCCCAGATGACGTAGCGGTCCAGCTCCCTACCGGCGGCAAAGATGACCCGACCTCGCGTCGCCTGGGCCAATCGATAGGCAAAACGAACGTCGTCCTCGGACTGGTTCCAGGTGGAAAGCAGGAAAATGTTGATAGTGATCCCTTCGCGGGCGCACAGCAGGGCTTCCCGTAAGGTGGCTTCTTCAGTACGGGGATCGGGTGGATAGAGCATGTACAGGGTGCTCCCCTCGAAATGGGCAGTGGGCAGGCCATCGGTGATCAAGGCGATCTGACGGTTGGGCGTATCCTGGACCGCCAGGAGCCGGCGGGCCGTCTGCAAACCGTGCTGAATGTTGGTGAAGTGCTGAGGAATTAACAGTTCGCTTACCTCCGGATTGCTCATGTCAACTTTCAGGCGGACCACCGGATGGAAAATGGTTACCGGTTTAGGCATCAGACGCGGGATGTCTGAGGGATGCCGGGGTTGGGCAAACGTGTACATTTCGATGAATTGCAGGTAATCACCGGGGTATTCCGAGCGGATCAATCCTTCCAGGGCCAGACCCATACGCTTAACGTTGATATACTGCTGGTCGTAACGCATGGAGCCGGACATATCCAGCAGCACGCAGGTGGCCACCTTGGGGGTGACTCGGGTACGGTGGATGACCAGGTCGTCCGGACGCAGACGCACTGGTATTCCAGGTCCGTCCCGCAGCAGCGCGTTGATCATACTGGCCGGGATGTCCATGTGGGCCACGGCATCTCCGAATTCGTACGGCTTGGTCCGTGGCGATTCCACCGCACCGTCACCTTCTACCGCCTGGGGATGGCGACCCGTTTTCGACGCTTGTAACTGACCGAAAATGTGGGACAACACCTTGGACTGAAAAAGTCGCAGGGCCTTGGGCGTGAGGCGGTACCGCCCTTTGCCGTCGTACTCCAGCCCTTGTTGCTCCGCCAGTTCCCGCAGGTAATCCTGGATCCGTTGCTGGAGGGCCGACAGTTGCTCCAGGTCCCCTGGCTCGGCAAACTTGCGCAATTCTTCCAGATCGATGATTGCTAGTTGGGCGTTTTTTTTAGCCTCTTCCAGTTTGCGCAGCAGGCGATCGATTTCTTCCAGCTCTTCCTTGACGGCCAAGGCCTTGGGGACGTCCATCGGGGTGCGACCGGTAAATTCGTATTTAGCAGCCAGCTCCTCGACCTGATACTTTTCGCCCAGCAGGGCGATCAGTTGGGTCAATTGCCGGGCAAACGGGTCGGTGTCGCGTCCTAGGCGGAAGTAGAGCATTTCCAGGTCGTAGATCTGTTCGTCGCGGATGGCCCGGCGGAAAGCTGTCTCGTAGCGGGGGGGCGGTGCGGCCTTACGGACGGCCTCCCGGAAAGCCTGGTCGGCCAGATGCCGCACCCGACGCGTCTCGTAGGTCTGCAGGATCTTCCGCTTCCGCTCCAGCAGAATCTGCCGCAACGCTTCCAGGCTTGGCCCCAGACCCGCAATTTGTGAGGCATCCAAGCGGACGGCCTTGGCCAGTTGTTCTTCGGTAAACTCCTCGGCGTCCCCGAACTGCAGCAGGTGTTCGTAGAGAGGCGTGACGAGTTCCGCTGGCGGGGCAGTGGGGGACGGGAAACGCACCGGGTCATACTTCTGATAGGTATGAATAATCCCGCCTGGGGCTCGCTTGCTGGTAGAGTCCATCGAAGTTGATCCTCCTTGGTTACCGTTGCTTGGGCAGGTGCTCTCCGGGCACTTGGCAGGTCTCTGGTCGGGGGTTCAGCCGGAGGCGGCCCGGCATCACCAGCAACCCCATCGGTCTTGCTCGGATCGCGACGAGATCGGATCAGATTTCATAAGTGATGCGGCCGTGGCGGGTAGAGCGGCTGATCCGATCGGTGACGTACAGGCCGGCCAGAATAAACTCGACGCAACTGGCCCGCATGGCGTCAGATTCACCCGCGTTGACTTCGAAGGCCTTCTCCCAGGCTTTGGGCACACGTTTGAGCCGCCGAGCATATTCAGCACTGGGCAGCATGTCTCCCACCTCGATCTTCACTCCTTTGCTGAAGACCTCGGCGATCTCCTCCAGGCCGTGCTTTTCCACGTACTCTTCGAACACGATGCGGATGGCATCGGCAATGATCGCTTCCAGTACCTGCTTTTCGTTCATCTGGTGGGCGCCCATCAGATCCAGTTCCAGTTTGCCAAGGGCGGAGGCCGGCAGATGCCCAAGATCGCTGATCCGGGGTACGGCGGGCTTTTCCCCCAGCAGAATGCCCCGGCGGCGAGCGGAAGCCACCATCGTCCGGTAGTTGGCAATGCTGAAACGGGCGCTGACCCCACTGGCCTGGTCCACATATTTCGATTTGCGGGCCGAGATGCTGATCTGCTCAACGATCTCCTTCATGAAATAAGGTACGACAACCGGATATTCACCTCCCAGGTCCAGGTCGGCCTCCTGCTCCATGATCTCGATGCCGGTGGCCCGGTCCAGCGGATAGTGCGTCTGAATGATCGCGCCGATACGGTCTTTCAGTTGTGGGATGACCTTGCCCGAGCGATTATATGTCGTCGGATTGGCTGAAAAAAGCACCAGGACATCGATGTCGAACTGAATCGGATAGCCGCGGATCTGCACGTCGCGTTCTTCCAGGATATTGAATAAACCCACTTGGATCAGCTCATCGAGTTCGGGCACTTCGTTCATGGCAAAAATGCCGCGATGCATGCGAGGGATCAGGCCGAAGTGCAAGGCTTCCTCCGCCGACATGCTGGTGCCCAAGGCGAGCTTGGCCGGGTCGATTTCTCCGATGATATCAGCAAATTTCGTGCCAGGGGCCAATCGCTCGGCGTAACGCTGTTGCCGGGGCCACCAGGCAATAGGTATCTGGTCCTCCGGTTGGCTACGCAGCAGTTCCTTGCCGGCACGCGTGATAGGTGCGTACGGATCCTCGTGAACCGGACATCCGGGAATATCCAGATAAGGTATGGCCTCGTCCAGAAAACGGACTAATGAGCGCATCAGTCGGCTTTTGGCCTGTCCTTTTTCACCCAAAAAAAGCATGTCATGCCCGGCGAGAATCGCTATGCTGATCTCGGGGATCACCGTCTCATCGTAGCCGATAATCCCCGGGAACAGCGGCTCTCCGCTTTGTAAAGCCCGGATGAAATTGTCCCGCAATTCTTGTTTGACACTTCTGGATCGCCAACCGCTGTTGCGTAATTGCTGCAGCGTAGCTGGTCGCTGAGTGCTCATTGCTGGAGTTCGTCCCGTGGGGTTGGGCAGGCTGACGAACCGGCCGGCTTCTGCCTTTAGCTTGCAGATGCAGTCCGTGGACTGGCCAGAGGCGGAAGCCCCGGGCCGATTTTTGTAACCTACCTATCGCATTGTAGGCATGCGGGGTGCTTGACAACCGGAATATACGCTAAAAATTTCCCGCCCTCGGCTCAAGATGCCAATAGGCCGTAGACAAGTGACAGCATTGTTGATAGGCGGCATAAATCCCTTCGCTTGCAACTGTGAGTTAACCTTCGGGTAGTAAAAAGGAGTTTTCGGTCACAATACCAAGGGTGGATAAGGACATAGAAAAACGAATGGAGTGGGAGCAGCCCGGCTTGTGCTTCTTCGTCCTAAGGCAAGATGATTCAATCAAAATTCGATTATTCTGCCAAGGCGGGGTCCTGCGTGCTCCAGGTATCGATACTGCTGCCAGAGGGAAAATGTTTGCGTTGTTGCTGGGCTTTGTTTATAAAAAAGGTTGCAAGAAGGGAGCCGGGATGTGACCGGTGAACCGGCGATGTCGTTGTCATGAGCGAACCGGAGGCTAGCCAATGTTGCGTCTGGTGGTGATGGGATTGCTGCTTACTGGTCTAGTTGGTTTGAATCAGGCTTGGGCGGATGATAAGGCCGAGACCAAGACACTCAAAGGTACTCTCACCTGTACCAAATGTGCCTTGAAGGAGACCAAGACCTGCGGTCACGCGTTAATAGTCAAGGAGGATGGCAAGGAGATCAAGTATTATTTGGTCGACAAAGGGGGCAGGGAACCGTATCATGGCTCGGTGTGCACCGAGGACAAACCCGCCACGGTTACCGGTAAGGTGGTGGAGAAGGACAAAAAGCTGTATATCGAAGCTCCCAAGGTAGAGGTGCAGAAGTAGAACTCGAAGGCCGGTCAGCTCGTGTAGAAGATTTGGCCCACAGCCGCGTTGCTATCAGAGCTGCAAAAACATTCCGGACAGCGGCATTTGTGCAGAAGAACTGAGGTTAGGGGGCACCGTTCGGCCCCCGCCGACTTTTTTGTCTTATTCCTGTGCATTTATCAGGATCAGGTCGCGTCACGCCGCAACCCATTACTAAGCAGGAATGTGAGGTTTGTGGGGGTTAGTTGTACTAACCCCACAGGTACTTTGCGGTTAAATTCAGAGAGCGGTTACTGGAGGTCGTCAGGCGGTTGGCAATGGAAACGGACTTGGTCACAGCATAGACGCAGGGGAATGCGACGATGAAGATCATACTGGCTAATCCACGGGGTTTTTGCGCTGGGGTCAATATGGCGATCGCCTCGTTGGAGGAGGCGTTAGAGCGGTTTGGGCCGCCCATTTACGTTTATCATGAGATTGTTCATAACCGGCCGATCGTGGAGCGGTTCCGGGCACGGGGAGTGGTATTCGTTGACGATCTGATGGAGGTACCGGAAGGCTCGGTACTGCTATTCAGTGCCCATGGGGTGTCGCCCGCGATCCGGCGATTGGCCCAGGCACGCCGCTTGTTTGCCATCGATGCGACCTGTCCGTTGGTCACCAAGGTGCACATGGAGGCGGTCCGCTTTGCCCGCGAGGGGTACACGATTATCCTGATCGGCCACGCCGGGCACGACGAAGTAGTGGGCACCATGGGGGAAGCTCCGGAACATATGATACTGGTCGAAGATGTAGCCGACGTCGAGGCGCTGCCTTTTCCACCCCAGACCAAGTTGGCCTATCTAACCCAGACAACCCTGAGTGTGGATGAAGCCAAGGTAATCATCGATGCCTTGAAGCGACGCTACCCCCACATTGTCGGCCCCAACAAGGACGACATTTGCTATGCCACTCAGAACCGCCAGGAAGCGGTGCGGGAATTGGCCCGGGAAGCGGACGTGGTCTTGGTACTGGGTAGTCAGAACAGTTCCAATAGTCAGCGGCTGGCCGAGCTGGCACGTTCACTGGGCAAACCGGCTTATCTGATTGACCGGGTGACGGAATTACAGACCGAATGGTTCCGTCCGCAAGACACCGTATTGATTACGGCTGGGGCCAGCGCTCCGGAGGAAAATGTCCAGGACTGTGTAGCGTATTTACAGGCCCATTTTGGGGCCCAGGTTGAGAGCCGGACCGTGCGGGAGGAGCACGTCAGCTTTCCGCTACCGAAGGAACTGCGTGTGCTGGCGACCGCCTCTTAAAGGAACAATGGGGGCCGTACCAGCACCTCTGCCATGCCGCTACTTCCCTACCGCAGGAGTCCTCCATGACCGAACCGTTGTGCCCGGAATTGCTCCTCCGTTATCAGCCTGAACTGCCACAGCGGAAGGACTGGCGGATAGGTTGTATCGGGGCCGGTTTCATCATGCGTGATTGTCACCTGCCGGCCTATCGTCAGGCGGGCTGGCAGCCGCTGGCCATTACTTCACGGCGTCGGGAGACAGCCGCAGCCCTGGCCCAGCAGTTTGGCATCCCCACGGTGCACGACAGCATTGCAGATCTGCTCCAGGACGCCCGGTTAGAGGTCTTGGACATTGCGGTGCCCCCGGACGTACAACCGGCGATCATCCGGGCCGCTGTGGCCGAAGGTCGGGGACGCCTGCGGGGTATCCTGGCTCAGAAGCCCTTGGCCCTCAACCTCGACGATGCTCGCGACCTGGTCCAGCGCTGTAGCGAGGCTGGTGTCGCCCTGGCGGTCAATCAGAACATGCGTTACGACCAGTCGGTACGAGCAGCCAAGGACCTGCTCCAGCGGGGTTGGCTGGGGGAGGTGGTCCTGGCCACCATCGAGATGCGAGCCGTCCCGCACTGGATGCCCTGGGCCCAAGGATTACCCAGCCTGTCCACTTTCATTATGAGCATTCATCACTTGGACACCTTCCGTTTCTGGCTAGGTACACCGGAACGCATCCTGGCTTCGACGCGTCCGGACCCGCGTACTCGTTTCCCTCACCGCGACGGTATCAATCTGTACATTCTAGAGTATGCCTCCGGCGTACGGGCCGCGGCCTGGGACGATGTATGGGCAGGACCTGGACCCAAAGAAGGGGTGGCCCCCGACCATGCCATCCGCTGGCGTCTCGAAGGCACCGACGGGCTCGCCCAGGGCACGATCGGCTGGCCCGAATATCCGGCCCACAAGCCAAGTACGCTGGAGTTCTGCAGCCGCCGACAAGGGAACTACTGGTTCCGGCCTCGTTGGTCCGAAGCCTGGTTCCCCGAAGCGTTCATTGGGACTATGGCCCAGTTGCTCGTTGCCCTGGAGAAAGGAACGGAGCCCGAGATTTCCGGGCAGGACAATCTGGAAACGCTCGCTTTGTGCACGGCCGTTTATACAGCCGCCACCGAACACCGGGTGGTAACCCTGCAGGAATTCCTGCCTGCTTCCGGGTCGCCAGCCTGGCAACGCCACCCCTGAAACTGTCCCCTCGCCCCCAAGCGACTGACAGGTTACTAATCTTTCCGAGTGTAAGGTCTGCGGATGCCCACCAGGCAACAGTTGCTGGATCGACCAGATCAGGATGCGGAACGAAAAAAAGAGCCTGGCCTGACCAACGGTATGAACGTACCTTTGCACATCGAACAGGGACTGTTAGTGGCCGACAGCCGTGGCGTGCGGGTACAGGCCGCTTCGTCCGCCTTTGATACGGCCGAGGCGGAGCGGATAGCAGTACTTTTTGGTGAACGTCCGCGAGGTGTTTTGTGTCCCTTGGCCCATTTCGCCTGTCCCTTCGGTTCGCGTCAAGTTGCTGTGGTGCGTGTGACGGATCTGCCTGGCGTCGGCGCCCAACTGGGCTTCCATTTCCTGCTGTTGGAGCGCCAATTGTACCGTCTGCTTGGCGATCCGTTTCTCATTGCCGACCGCTTTGTGGCCGACTGGCAGTGCAAGGGGTCGCTCCCTGCGTTGACCTGGCCGGCACAACCACTGCCCGAGCGGACCCTGGAAGAGCTTGATGCCATCCTGCGCCACGGTGATGGCCCCCTGTTGCTGGGGGCCGTGCAGGCCCTGGTGGATGGCAATCGTGTCGTCATCGGCCGGGACACCCCCGCGGAAAACCTGGTCCGCAGCCTGTGGCGCTTGCTGCCAGAACGCAGCCGCGGACAACTCTGGCCTGCCACCTTCGTGTTCAGTAACGACCTGCCCTTCCACTTTCGCGTAGTACCTCCCGTTGTCCTTGACCGCGAAATGCCCGCGCCACCCCAGAAACGCCCCTGCGACCTGCTCAGCGAAGAAGCAGTCCGGGATTATCCCACGGGGAGCTACGAACTGAATCTGCAAATTGCTGTCGAAAGTGGCGATCGAGTCGCCTTGCATCGGTTGCTCCATCGCCGCACACCCGATGAAACCTTGCGCTTGGCTCTTTACATGGTGCTGTTCGCCCTCATCGTCGTATTGCTCAGCCGCTTGTGGTAGATGGGGATGTCAATCGCCACGGGGCGCCCATCGATGGAACCGGCCAGGTCGACGGCACCACACTGGCAGAGGCCGCGTGCACCATCCATTTCGGGTCGTTTGCGAAAACTTCTGGGCCATGGCCGCAGCGGCATCGCCAGCACCCAATGGCCTGTGTGACCACCTCGTGCCGTGATCAGCAAATCGGGAAATGCCAGCCACCGGGCTTCTTGCCATCGCTGTCGAGTCGTGTATGACGCTTTCACAGAGGAAAATGGATGCATTCGGGTACCATCTCATTGCCTGGCGAGGATAGCCGTGCCTGATACTTCACTGCCGGACGATCCCCTGTGGTACAAAGATGCGATCATCTACGAAGCCCCCGTCAAAGCCTTCCGCGATTCGGTTGGCGACGGTGTGGGCGATTTCCGCGGTATGATCGAAAAGCTGGACTATCTGCAGGATCTGGGAATCAACGCTTTGTGGCTGTTGCCTTTTTACCCTTCACCCCTCAAGGACGACGGTTACGATATTTCGGACTACCTGGGCGTGCACCCGATGTATGGTACGTTGGACGACTTCAAGGACTTGCTCCGGGAAGCCCACCGTCGGGGCATCCGAGTGATCACGGAACTAGTGATCAATCATACCTCCGACCAGCATCCGTGGTTCCAGCGTGCCCGTCGCGCTCCGAAAGGCAGCGTCGAACGCGATTTCTACGTCTGGAGTGACACTCCCGAAAAATACAAAGAAGCGCGGATCATCTTCAAGGACTTCGAAACCTCCAACTGGGCCTACGACCCAGTGGCCAAAGCCTATTACTGGCACCGGTTCTACTCGCATCAGCCCGACCTCAATTATGACAATCCCGCTGTATGGGAGGCTATCTTCCCGATTGTGGACTTTTGGTTCGAGTTGGGGGTCGATGGCATGCGTTTGGACGCCATTCCCTATCTGTATGAGCGGGAAGGGACCAGTTGCGAGAACCTGCCGGAGACTCATGCTTTCCTGAAAGCCTTACGCAAGCATGTTGATAGCAAGTTCCGCAACAAGATGTTTCTAGCAGAAGCCAACCAGTGGCCCGAGGATGCGGTAGCCTACTTCGGCACCGGTGACGAATGCCACACGGCCTTCCATTTTCCCCTGATGCCCCGCATGTTCATGGCCATCCGTACGGAGGATCGCTTCCCGATTGTCGACATTCTGCAGCAGACCCCTCCCATTCCGGAAACCTGCCAGTGGTGTCTTTTTTTGCGCAATCATGACGAGCTGACTCTGGAAATGGTCACGGATGAAGAGCGGGATTATATGTACCGGGCATATGCCCGCGACGCTCAAGCCCGCATCAACCTGGGGATCCGCCGGCGTCTGGCTCCCTTGCTGGGTAATAACCGCCGACGCATCGAGCTGATGGTCGGGCTGCTTTTATCGTTGCCTGGTACGCCGGTGCTCTACTACGGCGATGAAATTGGCATGGGCGACAACATCTACCTGGGCGATCGCAACTCGGTCCGCACGCCGATGCAGTGGAGCAGTGATCGCAATGCCGGCTTCAGTAGGGCCAATCCGCAAAAACTGTATCTGCCGGTCATTATTGATCCGGAGTATCACTACGAAGCCGTCAACGTCGAGGCCCAGCAGAACAATCCCAACTCGCTATTGTGGTGGATGAAGCGGATCATCGATCTGCGCAAGCGTCACAAGGCGTTTGGCCGGGGCAGCATGGAGTTTCTGTTCCCGGAAAACCCGAAAATACTGGCGTTCATCCGGCGATATGGCGAAGAAACCATTCTGGTAGTGGCCAATTTGTCGCGGTTCACCCAGCACACGGAGTTGCACCTGGAGGCGTATGCCGGGCTGGTGCCGGTAGAGATGTTCGGCCGGGTGGAGTTCCCTGTTATCAGCAAAAACCCTTATCCGGTGATGCTGGGTCCCCACGGCTTTGTCTGGTTCGCCTTGCAGCCGCGGCGACCGGCCACCCTGGGATTGAGCAGCCTGCCGCGCCGGTTTCCCGAAATTGCTGTGCGGGGTAACTGGGAACGATTCATCCGCAGCCGTCAACGCCAGGCCCTGGAAACCATCCTCCCCGATTTTCTGACTCAGCGTCGCTGGTTCACCGGTCAGCAGCGGTCGATCAGTGAAGCCGTCATCCTGGATGTCGTCAGTGTCACTGTTGATGAGCATACGGTCTTCGGCTGTGTTATCGAGGTCCGCTATCTGGAGGGTGAACCGGAACAGTATCTGTTACCTTTGAGCATAGCTGTTGGTCCAGCCATGCAACAGGTACTAGACGATTTGCCCCATGCCGTGGTGGCCGTCCTGAAAGGGGACGAACAAGCGGTCGTTTACGATGCTCTGTGGGATCCAATTTTTACGGCTACGTTATGGCGACTGATTCAGCAGCAACAAAGCATACCTGGCGGCTCGGGTCGACTGACCGGGCTGCGTCTGCCGGTAGCAGAAAGCTGGCCGATGGAACCACCGGGGCCGGTGCAGAGCCGGGCCGACCAGCACAACACCGTGGTGCAATACGGCGAACGGGCCTTCCTGAAGGTTTTCCGTCGCCTGGACGAGGGGACCCACCCGGAATGGGAGGTCGGACGCTTCTTGATGGAGCGAGGCTTTGCCCATGCACCACCCCTGCTGGGGGCGCTGGAGTATCGCCGGCCCAAAAGTGAACCGCTCACGCTGGCCGTGCTGCACGCCTGTGTTCCCAACCAGGGGACGGCCTGGCAGCATGTCCTTAGCGCCGTGGGCCAGTACCTGGATTGGGTGCTTACCTCGGGGGTGGCAGTACAGACGCCCCCCGTGCTGATTCGGCCCGTGGTCGAACTGTCCGAAGAAGCGGAACTCCCCGCCTGGCTGATGGAGGGTGTGGGGCCGTTCCTCGATTCGGTCCGCTTGCTGGGTCAACGGGTGGCCCAACTCCATCTGGTCCTGGCCAGCGAAACCGATGACCCAGCCTTCCGCCCGGAACCGTATACGCCCCTATATCAACGCTCGGTGTACCAGTCGCTGCGGACGGAGGCCCGCCGGTTGTTCCAGTTGCTGCAACGTCCACCGGCCAACGTCCCTGAAGCGGAGCGTCCTCTCCTCCAGCAGGTTCTGGCCGCCCAGAACGCCTTACTGGAACGCCTGCAACTGGTGGCGACCACCCCGCTGCAACTCCAGCGGTACCGCTGTCATGGCGACCTCCATCTCGGTCAGATCCTCTACACCGGCAAGGATTTTGTCTTCATCGACTTCGAGGGAAACCCCCAACGGACCATCAGCGACCGTCGCATCAAGCGATCGGTGCTGCGGGACGTGGCCCGTTTGCTCTACTCCTTCCATCAAGCGGTGCATACCGCATTTGATGGCTGTAATGGACAGGGCGGAGGACCGGCGGCTATCCGCCCCGATGATCGTCAGCGCCTGCAACCCTGGTGCGACTACTGGCAGCAATGGCTGACCGCGTGGCTTGTGCGCGCCTACCGTCAGACAGTTGGTACGACCTTGCTGGTTCCCGCGACCACTCTCCAGTGGCGGGTACTGCTGGAAGCTTTTTATATCGGTTACGCTGTCGACGAATTACATCAGGCCCTGCGTGGGCAGCCCGGGGCCAATGTCACCACCGCGGCACATGCCCTTTTTGCTGTCTTGCAATGGCCTGCACCGACTGCCTGACAGAGCCGATCCCCACAGGCTATAAGTCCACCTTTCGTGCCTGGTGGACCGTGTTCGCTACGCGTGGAGTTTGGTCACGTCGTTTGCCTGCTGGTTCGGCCCGTGATTGGCCCACAACGATCAGCCCGAACAATGCTGGCCACCGTTGGTGTGTCAGGGCCTTGTACCGGGATGTGCCTTGGCTTTCCGCAGAACATCAGCACCATCCTGAAACGGATCAGGAGGGTTTTGCCAGGTCTGAACATAGTCGTATTTACTGTCCTAATGACACCCGGACACGCTGGCCGACGCGCAAAGGGGGCTTACCCACTGGTGCTGGATCATCCACCTCGATGACGGCTTCCAGCACGCGTGTGTCGTTATGGTTGAGTAGGCTTTCGCCTGTGGAGCGTTTGGGCAGGAAAGTGCCGCTGATGCGTCGCAGTACGCCCGTGTAGGTTAGCCGCGGGTCGGTGTTGTCGTAGATAGTAACCGGTTTGCCGATCAGCTCCGGTGTTACTCGGTGGGCAAAATCGGCTTCGACTTCGGCGCGAATAATGCGTTTGCCATCAGGGATCAGCCACAAAGCGGGCTCGCGGGTGCTGATGCCCATGGTGGTGCCCGGACTGATGGTGATGCGTTCGACAGTGCCCGCGGAGCGAGCCCGAATGGTACACAGGTCAATGGCCGTCTGGGCCTTGGCCAGTTCGGCTTCCACCCGCTTGACCGCTGCCAGGGCTTGCCGGACCTTGACCTGGGGATCCACGGAACGTAGCTGGGCCAGGCGGGCTTGTTCGACTCCCAATTCGTTGAGGGCAATCAGGTATTTGCTGTTGGCTTCGAACAGTTTATCGTCGTCCTGCAACTTTTTGCGGATTTCTTCTTCGCTGAGTTTGGGTTGGGCCTGATTACGCCAGAAGTTTTCCAGATTGTCACGGATCAGGTTGTACAGACGCGACTGGATTCGGACTTTGTCTTCGGCACCGGCGACCACTTTTTCCATGATGGCCACGCTTTTGGCATGCTGTTCGGCGGCGGCCTTGGCTTCGTCGAGCCGGGTATTAGCCACTTCCAGTTCGGCGCGGGCGATGTCCAGATCACGCTGCAATAGAGAGGTGTCGAAGGAATAGAGGCGATCGCCGGCCCGCACGCTCTGCTGTTCCTTGACGTAGACTTCGGCGATCGTGCCGGATTGCAGTACCGGGGGCAGACCATAGGCCACTGGCGGCGGATCCGTATCGACGGTTCCCAGCACGATCAGCCCTGTGGGGCGGACCGTGCCGGTCGAAAAGCGTTGTGCCGCCGAGGAGTCATGGGGACCGTGAGTCAAGGCTTTGGCGCCGAAGAGGCTGAGAGCCAGCAGCAGTACGCCAAGCACCAGCATGGCAGGTCGCAGCCGGGAGCGTAGCAGCATAGGGCAACCTCCTCTTCGGTGGAGCATTCTGGAGGGTATCGTAGCGGCCAGCAGCATTCCCCGATCAATCAAACGCTCAGGCGGGCAGGCCGCGTTCCTCCAGATACCCATCTTCCAGATGGTAATGCACGTCTACGTACGGCAGCAGACGCTGGTCGTGGGAAACTACCAGTACGGCTGCCTGGCGTTCGTGAGCGGCCAGGCGTAACAACTCCATGACACGCTGGCCGTTTTCCCAGTCCAGTGCCGAGGTCGGTTCGTCGGCAAACACGAAGGCCGGATTTTTCACCAGGGCACGGGCGATGGCAATGCGTTGTTTTTCGCCACCCGATAGCTGCGCAGGTTTTTTCCCCTGTAACTGCTGCAAACCCAGGCGTTCCAACAGTTCGTCCACCCGGCGTCGCGAGTCGCGATAATCGCCACACCAGTGCAAAACAATCTCCAATTGCTGACGGGCCGTCAACGCCGGCAACAGATTGTAACCCTGAAAGACGAACCCGGTGTGGCGCCGGCGATACCGGTCGCGTTCAGCCGGGGCCATCTGCCACAAATCACGCAACTGTCCTTCGTCATCGACCAGAACCTGTCCTTCGTCCGGCTCAAGCAGCCCTGACAAAATCGCCAGCAGAGTCGATTTGCCGGAGCCGCTCGGACCCATCAGCAGTACCACCTGACCAGGATACAGCTCCAGAGTGCATTCGTGGAGTACGACGCGGCGACTGTCGCCGTCCCCATAGGTCTTGACTAGTCGCACACCGCGCAGCACCGCTGTCTTTGTCCCGTTGCCCATACCGCTTACCATTCCCAGCGTAGTTGTTTTGATCGACAACTGTTTGATCCCAGTAGCGGTTACTTTCGGCCAGCCTTGTTCATGGTCCACGCCCTGCCCTCTCACAATCGTCTCAGTTGGCTTGTGGCAGCGGTTTGCTCACTCAAATTACCCTCGTCGGTGCCTGATTACTTGAGTTAAAGCCTCAACTGTTCCATGATGCTTCAGCGTTATGGCGACGTCATGGGCGTCATGGGCTGGTTTGTTCGAATATTGCCTTGGGCACTATAGGGTATATTTTCCTGTTGATTTTGATACCTGGGGTAGGCGGGCCGTTACCCCTTGGATGGGGAGATTACCGCCCTTATTCAACGCAACAAGGACATTGGTTCAATTTGCTGCACACTCCGCAGGGCAAACAGGCCTGCTAGTAAGGCCATGCCGATGGTCAGGGTGGCCGTGCCGGCCAGGATCTGCCAGCGGAGGTCAACGTCGGTAGCAAATTGCAGGGCCAGATATTTCAGCCCCAGACATACCGGATAGGCCAAGGCAATACCGATGACACCAATCCAGAAAGCCTGCGTGACTACTAGCAGGGCGAGGCGCCAGCGTGGCACACCCAGTGCTAGCAGGATGGCAAATTCGCGGGCGTTGGCCACTGTGGCGGAGTAGAGTGTTTGGGCCGTGATGACCATACCGACGATCAGGCCCAAAAAGGCGGCATAACCGATGGCCAGGCCCGCCTTGGTGCGGGTCAGCCAGTACCAGCGGGAACCAAAGGAAAATTCCTCGGCGGTGTAGGCGGTCATGTCGTCGGCGTAACGTTCTCGCAGGTAGGCCACTACCTCCCGGGCCCGCTGAGGCGATTCGCACCGGGCCAGCAGGTAGGTCACATGATCTGGAGGCAACAGCGGACCTAGAAGCTGACGAGCGGTATACAAAGAACAGAAAACCCACGGAGCGGCCAGACTTTTGAGACCACGGACCGTGCCCACGACCGTCACTTCCTTGCCATTAATCTTGGGTTTTTGACTGCGGTCTGTGTCCAGACCCAAACGTTTGACGTCCGATTCGTCCACGATAATCGCATACGGCATGGTCAGGGCGTCGCGTTGTTCTGGTGTCAGTAGAGTCAAAGCGCCGGCGGCTTCCGGATCCAGAAGGCTACCTAGGACAAAACACAGTTCGGTGCCGCCGGTTGGCTTGGTAAAGTTGGCGAAATTGGCAATGTACATCTCGGGCATGGAGACACCGGGCAGACCGGCCAGGCGACTGACAAAGTTTTTGGGGATAGGTTTGCCCAGGTCGACGCTGGGCACCGCTGTAGAACCGATCCAGATGTCAGCGGAGGTATAGTCGATAGGAATGGACGTAATTTTGAACAGTCCTAGCAACAAGCCGACCTGCAGGGCGATCAGCACGGCCGAGAAGGTAACGGCCAGCACGCCAGCGGCGTAGCGGGCGCGTTCGTGCCAGAGCATTAGCAATGCGTAAAGCATACTCGTCCGTCACCTTCCGGCCGCCGCGGTGGTGGTCCTATGGGCAGAGGGGTTGACCGGCCCATTGGCCAAAGGACGCTGCCAGCGGGGCTGACCGCCATTGTGCTGGACCCATTGCTGAATGGCGCGGGTGGAGCCGTCCAGGCAATGGGGCAGGTCGCACAGGTCACCGCTTATGTACAGGTGATACCACAGTTGGGTCGCGGTCACGGCCGTCAGTCCCATTTCCAGGCTGGTCCGCAGCCAGCCGCGGCCAGGCTGTTGCAACCGTTGGCGGGCTTGGGCCACGGCCTGGGCGTCGAACAAGCCGGTCCGCGATAGCGACTCTGGCGACAGTACCTGATCGATCCAGCGGTAAGTCCCCATTTGGGCCCAGGAATCCATAGGGGCCCGGAACATGTGTTTGCGGCGCCAGGCGATCTCCGGCGGCAGCCAGCGGCGAGCGACCAGCCGCTCCACATATTTGTCCCGTAGCAGACCACGCAACTTCCAGCGCGGATGCAATGCTGCCATGCAGGCGATGACGTCCTCGTCGAGGAAGGCGTAGCGTCCCTCGACTGAGGAATGCATGGCAATCCGGTCCCCTTTGCTGGCCAGCAGATGGCCGGGCAGCATGATACGGGCACCAAAGTACATCTGCCGGTGGAACGGATGCCAGCGGTGCAGGTCCGTGGGCAGTTCCAGGTCTTCCAGAGCCGAATGCTCTAACACGTATTGCCGCACCGCCCCACTGAAAAAACGCAGCTTGTTCAGACTCATGATGCCATAAAGGTCGAACCAGCCGTTGGGGCCGCCCATCTGCTTTTGCGTGTCGCGGTAGGTCGCGTAGGGGAATCGGGGCTCCCCACGCAGCCACAGCAAGCCGGAGCGTAACAGATAACCCAGAGGCAGTCCCGGCACGCGATCCAGCCAACCAGTCAAGCGGTGGATTTTGAACCAGGGATACCCCGCCAGCCATTCATCGGCCCCTTCTCCCGTCAAGACCACTTTGTAACCATGTTCATGCACCGAGCGGGCTAGATGCATCAGGCCCAGGCAGGAGGTGTCGATAACCGGAAACTCTGCAGCGGCAATCAGTTCCGGGTAGCCGGCTCGGAGTTCTTCGTGGCCGCAATTGACGATAAGCGGCTCGCAACCCAACTGGCGGGCGGTGTGGAGAGCTTCCGTGGTTTCGTTAAGGCCAGGGGCCTGGACGGCCACAGTGAAGGTGGGGATCGGCCGGCCCAGCACCTTGTTAGCCAAGGCTACGATCAGGCTGGAATCCACCCCGCCGGACAAATAGGCCACCACAGGCACATCGGCATGCTGCAACCGCCGCTGCACGCCTTGTAACAACACCGCTTCGAAGCGGTCGACCACCTGCTGGGGGCGGTCGAAATCCCGAATTTCCTCTCCCCAATCCGGATAACGCACTTGCCAATACGATTGCTGGCGCACCACAGCAGGTGTACCGGCTGTCGAACCTAGCCGCAGATGCAAGTAATGTCCGGGCACCAGGCAGCGGATGCCCGCAAAGACCGTCGTCGGCCCGGGCATGGCGAAAAAGGTGAATATGTGGTTTAGCCCTTGCCAGTCGGGCTGACGGGATACCAAACCGCTGGCTAGTAGGGCTTTAATCTCGGAGGCAAATAGTAACCAGTCGGTGCCGTCATGGTGGATCACGGTGTAATACAGGGGGCAGATCCCCGCTCGGTCGCGAGCCAATAGTACTTGCCGCTGACGCTGGTCGTAAATGCAGAACGCGAACTGACCCCGGACATGTTGCAACATGTCCAGACCGTACTGCTCCCATAAGTGCGGTAGCAATTCCGTGTCGGTATGGGTCCGGAAAACGTGACCTTTTTGCTCCAACAGGGGACGCAAATGGGGGTAATCGTACAGCTCGCCGTTGAAAACGGTCCAAACTGTCCCGTCCTCATTACTGAGCGGCTGCCGACCATCGTCCAGACCAAAGATCGATAAACGGCGATTGGCCAGGTGGATACCGGGAGCCATGTAGAATCCGTCGTCATCCGGTCCGCGGTGAGCCAAGGCTTGGGCCATGCGCGGGACCACCTCCGGTGGCGGTGTCCGTTCTCCCTGCAAATCCATCATCCCGGCAATTCCACACATCAGCGGATATCCTCAGCAATGTTTAACGGATCCTGCATGTACCTCCTGAGCCGGCAATCGTTCTTCCTGCAACCTTATCCGAGCTTCGTTCCCCGCGGTTAATGTATTCCCCGAGCCCTTGTTCGTTTCCCTGCTAAGAGGTATTCTCTTGGCCTGATCTTCTTGCATGCATTGCTCACCTTGGGAAGGTGGAGGGTCGATTGTCGCTGGAATCGCGGGGCGTTGCAAGGCCGGATTCCTGGGTTGCGGCCGTACGGACCCGGCTGCCGGGTTCGGCCGAGCGGACCAGGAAGCGGGACTGATCCGTTGGTCCAGTGCCCGGTGAATACAATGTGCGGGAAAGTAGTTATGATGTCCGGGAAAGTAGTCGTTCCCGCCGGGCGAACCGCCAGACTTTCCGCTGCATGAAGAAGCGGACGGCCCGCGGAAACAACCGGCGCGACCACCACACCCCCCACGACACCCAACCACTGGCCAGTTCCCGGCGTCTGGTACGCAGAGCACGCAGCACGTCCCGGGCCACTTGCTCAGGGGGTGGGGCTCCCGCGAAATCCAGATAAATCTTCCCCTCGTTACGCAACAGGTGACGTTGCAGGTCATCACTCCGGACCAAACCCGGCAGTACCAACAATACGTCGATGCCATAGCGGACAAATTCGGCCCGGATGGCCTCACTCCAGCCCACCAGGGCATGTTTGCTGGCACAATGCTCCGACATCGAGGGAATGCCCCACCGGCCACAAATGCTGGCCACATTCACAACGGCCGGACGCCAGCCCACTTGCGCCCCCTGACACGCGCTATAGGCCAAATAGGGGTGCGCTAACCGGACCATCTCGACGGCGGCGAAAAAGTTGACCTCCATCACCCGCCGGAGGATCTCCGGTGTCGAAGTGCTGAACTCCCCGAAACTGCACACACCGGCGGCGTTGATCAATACGTCCAGACCGCCATAACGCAAAATGGCTTCCGCTACTATCCGTTCCCGGTCCGTGGCGAGTGTCAGGTCCCCCGTTACAAACAGCACTTCTCCCCCAAAGCCGTAGCTAATTGCCAGTTGCTGACATTGCTGGGCCGTCTGAGCTAGTTCATCGGCCGAGCGGGCCGTCAGTGCTAGTCGACAGCCCCGGCGAGCCAATAATGTTGCTACACGCCGCCCAATTCCCCGCGACGCCCCCGTTACCAGAACAATCCGTCCTTTCAGATCACGACGCATCAACCTTCCTACCCCTTTTGCCTGGGTGGCCTAATCCTCCATTCTCTGCAACTTTACCGTCATAGCAACAATTTTAGGAACTGCCGGACCGCTTTACCAACCTGACCATCGACAGGTAAAAGTAATCGGTAACTGGGATCGTCACCTCGATCGCTCCGAGTTAGCTATTACGAATACCGCTCGTAATTTGATGTAAATACCCACATATTGCCAAGATTACTCGAACCGTTGTCCTAATTCGTCAACTTCGACACCATCGCCACAACTGCCACAGACAGAGTGGCCAGCAGTATCACTCTTGCTTGGAACCGGCTCGCTCATCCTTTTTTGATTCCCCAATCATCAACGGATGATTATGCTTGAACACAAGCAAGTGGCAGCCGGTTCCAATGCAACTCAGAGAGATGAAAATGGGCGACATGGACCCAGCAGATACGAATGCCTAGCGGCAGGTGATCCTGGCCGAGCGTCGGAGGGATCCGGGTATGGCAGAAGTGAGGTCGGGGTGTACTGGCCAAGGGCGTTGCTCGATCCAGGCATCACAGACAGATTTGGGGTAGCGAACAGGGGTAAGTTGTGGCCTGGTTAATGTAAACTACTGGAGATAGAAGCCGCGGAATAGTTGGCCGCCGAGATGCGTGAGCGGAGAGCTAAAAGATGGTCCGGGTGATAACGGCCATAGGGTTATGGGGCAGCCTGTTGGGTGTGGTACTCGGGACCAATGAGGCGTCGGCACGCAACGCCGTAGCAGGGCGGGCGTTACTCCCCTCTGCAGAAGCCCTCGATCGGTTAAATCTCCGGCAGGAGTGGGCGATACAACTGCCCATCGAGGTGAATCGGGACCGGATCATGCAGGTCCAGACCATTGACGATCAGTTGTTTGTACAGACGCGGACGGGTTTGTTGTTTGCTATCGACGTGCATACGGGACGGATCCAATGGCAAAAACAGCTCGGCAATGGCGAATATGCCGTTACCCACCCCGCCGCAGCTAATAGTCGATTCGTTTATGTCACTCACGTTACCCGGTTGTACACTTTTCATCGATACTCGGGGGTGGTTGAGTTTGAAGTCGACTTGGGTAGTGAACCGAGTGCCGGCCTGGCAGCGGATAATACTGGAGTCTATTGCATTTTAGGTCTGCGTAGCGGTAGCAGCGCGGCCCACCGCATCACTGTGTACAACCTGATTCAGCCGATCGCGGTGCCCGATCAGCAGCGTAAAGGAACCAGTGACCTGCAGCGGCAAGGGATCAAGGAGGAAAATCAAAAGCCCTTGAACGAACTGATGCAGCGATACGCCCCCGGTAGTATGAGGAGTTACAACATCGAGCAGGAGATCCCGTTGCTTCGGCCGCAGGTTCCGCCGGGAGCCGAACCGACGGGCGGTTATACCGGCAGCCGGACCCCTTCGCTTTCGCCATTACCGCGGATCACACCACCTTACACCCTGTCCAACGAGAACTATACCCCGTCTTTGAATGTTTTGCCTTCGTTACGACAACCCTACCAGTTGCGTAACGAAGCGAACAAATACCTCCAGAGCACTCCTTCGATCGGAACCATCCCACCCTCGGTAGCGGCAGCATTGGCCTTGATTGACCTTCGACCGCAACCGATCCGGCCGGCGGTCCGCTGGGAATACGGCTTGCGTGGCCGGGTGGAATTTCCCCCTTTGTTGACCCCGCAGCGGGTGTGGATCTTTGGCTTGCCTCGGTATACTTACGCTTTAAACAAAAAAGACCGCACCGTGGAACTATACGATTCTCTGACCGAACCGTTTACTGCTGCCCCCGTTCAAGCCGAGGATGTTATCTACCTTCCTTTACGCAACACCTTGCTTGCAGTCAGTGGCCAGCGCGGTAGCACAGACAGCGGTGTTGACCTGCTCTGGCGAACACCTGTTTCCGGGGCGCACAATCACTCGCCCTATGTCACCCCACGCTACGTTTACGCTTCCGGAGACGAAACGGGCATCATTTGTCTGGATCGCCGCACAGGCCAGGAACGCTGGCGGAGCGACCCCAGCATTAACATCATCATTGGCGCTAACGAGGAATTCGTATATGCCCGCGACAAGCTCGGCAATCTTTATATTTTCGACGCGGGGCGTGCCACGGATATTGTGAGTGGCCGAGCCCGTCCGCTCGCCAGCCTTCCGTTGTTGGATTACGACCACAACGTGGTAAACACCGTCTCTGATCGCCTGTATCTGGCGACTCACAATGGCTTGTTGCTCTGTCTGCGGGACAAGGCTTCTAAGTATGTTCAACCCCGTCCGATCTGGCCGGCACCCTGGATCCAGGCCCCGCCCGCGAAGGAGCCTGCCAAGGACGATAAAAAGCCGGCGGATGACAAGAAATGAGCCCGCTAACGCCCGGAATGGTTGCCTCCCGGTGCCTGCCCCCCACACGGTTACGCTATACCCGGCTTGAGTGGGAACAAACCCCACTTTTGCTGGGCATTTCTGAGCTGGGATTGGCCGTAGTTTCCCTAGCGACCGAACCATCCCAACTGATTCGTGGCCGCTCCAGGCCCTGGCAAACAATCGGTTGGATTGCAGACGACGCGGGCCTAGTTACCTGGCGGCACGCCATGTACCAGTGGGTACAACAGTTGCAAGGCGACTTCCCTTTACCGTTAGATGTACGAGGAACACCCTTTCAGCTACGGGTGTGGCAGCTCTTGCGGGAGATTCCGCGGGGCCAGGTGTGCAGTTACGCCACGGTGGCATGTCGGCTGGGACAGCCCCAGGCGGTTCGGGCGGTCGCCCAGGCGTGTGCTGCAAACCCCCTGGCGTTGATCATTCCGTGCCATCGTGTTGTCCGTACCGATGGCTCTCTGGGTGGTTATCGTTGGGGACAAGCCCGCAAACGCTGGCTGCTTCAGTACGAAGCCCGTCTGGCAGGGCTACCTGACCGCACTCCTCAAAAAACAAAAGCGAACGCCAATCCGCTTCCCGCGGCGATTAATAGAATTCGGGCGGAGACGCCCTCGTGAAACCCCAGCGAACGGCCAAAGGATGCTGGGCGGTCCTGGATATTCGATGAAGGGACGTTGTCTATTTCAAACTAGCTATTATCTCAGGCATTCAAGACAGGCTATGGTGAAATCCAGCGCGGGCTAAAGCACAGGAATCAGTAACCCGGCAGTGGGCCAACGTAGGCGAGGAGGGGGTTTTCCACGGTCATGTACTTGGGCATAGAAATCGGGGGCACGAAACTTCAGGTGGGCCTGGGCGAGGGCGATGGACGGCTGCGGGCTTTGTGGCGGGGTACGGTAATCCCCGCAGCGGGCAGCCAAGGGATCCGTCAGCAACTGCAACAGGCCATCCCTTCGTTGTTGACTCAGGCAGGTATCCCTATCGCCCAGTTACAGGCTGCAGGGATTGGGTTTGGTGGTCCCACCGATGATGCTACCCAGACAGTGATCAAATCCCATCAGATTGCCGGTTGGGACGGTTTTCCGTTGGCAGCTTGGGTCAGCGAGCTGTTGCACGGTCTGCCGACGGTTCTGTGCAACGATGCCGACGTCGCCGGTCTAGCAGAGGCCCGCTATGGCGCTGGACGTGGTTTATCGCCGCTGTTTTATGTAACCATCGGTAGCGGTATCGGCGGCGGCCTGATTATTAATGGCCAGATTTACCGCGGTGTCGGACAGGGGGCAGCCGAAATCGGACACATTCCGGTTAACGCTCAAGGGGAAGAGCTGGAAGAGGTGGCTTCCGGCTGGGGACTGGCCCGCCAGGCCCGGCAACGGTTACAACGGGGTGAACCCTCCCTGCTGACCAGTATGGTCGCCGGTGATTGGGAGCAACTGACCGGTCGGCACGTGGCGGAAGCCGCTGCTCAAGGGGATCCCTTGAGCCAGGCTGTCTTCGAGAATGCCCTCGATGCCCTGGCTTACGCGTTGGACGTCGTTATTCGCCTTTTGTGTCCCCGCCGGATCGTCATCGGGGGCGGTGTGTCGTTATTAGGTGAAGAACGCTTGTTCCAGCCATTGCGTCAGCGCCTGGAGGCCCGGGCCTTCAGGCCTTTCAAGGGCCTGACGGATCTGGTTCCTGCCCAGCTAGGCGAAGAAGTCGTCGTCCACGGAGCGATTGCCTTGGCTCAGCAACGCTGGGGCTAGAGCCCTCTGAAAAGGGGTAAAATAAGCCCCGATCCAGGCGAGCAGTCAGTATTTCTGCTCCGGCAGATCCCTGGTATCGCTCGGTCCAGGCTCGACGCCGCCCCGACCGGTGGCCGAGGGAAGATGCTCGCTGCAGCACAACTGCTTTTCTTATAGGGCATGGGTGATTCATGGGTTCGACCATCCGCATCAAAATCTGCGGTGTAACTGATCCTGAGGAGGCGCGGGCCATCGCCGAACTGGGGGCCGATGCAATTGGCCTGAATTTTTACGCTGCATCTCCCCGTTATGTTCCTTTTGCTCAAGCAGCGGCTCTGCTACGGGTGCTACCGCCGTTTGTGGCACCGGTCGGGGTGTTTGTTGGGGTGCCGATGCGACAGGTCTGTGCCATCGCCTACCAATTGGGGCTGCGGGCTGTGCAGACCTATCACGATCCACCTTTGCGGGAGGACGCCTTCCCCTTCGCCCATATTCCGGCCTTCCGCATCCGCGAGGCCGCCGACATTACCGCTTTGGAAAGCTATCTGGCCGCGGCGCAGCAAAACAGCCGGCTGCCAGCGGCGGTGCTCCTGGATGCCTTCGTCCCCGGTCAATGGGGGGGGACCGGCCAGGCCGCCCCTTGGGAATTGCTCGAAAACCTGCAGCTATCCGTGCCGTGGATCCTGGCTGGTGGCCTGACGCCCGACAATGTCGGCGAAGCGATACGCCGTCTCCGCCCCTGGGGAGTCGACGTGGCCAGTGGCGTCGAATGGCAGCCGGGACGCAAAGACCTCGACAAAGTCCGACGCTTCATCGACGCTGCACGCTCCGCTGCCACCTGACCGTTTCCTGGCTCGACCGCCCATGCCGTTTGGGCGACGGTGTCCCGCCTCGACCATGCTTGAAGGCACCGGTTATAACAGCTCTCCTAGGACCTTGTTGATCCACACGCCCAATCGCCGGAACGCTCATGGGTGCGGTTGATCAGTCGGCTTTTCCGCTACTTTTCCCTCCATTGCTGGTGCCGACACGAGGGGAGGTTTTTCGGGTGAACTTGCAGGAGGGATGGCCATAGTTGTCTGTAACGAGTGCTGCTGCAGGAGGCGTCTGCGTCGGCGGTACGAGTGCCACCAGGCCAACCCGCTGAGAGCCAGCAGTCCCGCCAGGCCGAGCAGTAGTCCCAGGCGGCGATCGGGCCGCCAGCTCCGGTGTTCGCCCGGTTGTTCAGCTACCTCGAAATCGACGGTAGTCCGGTGACCCACTGCGGTCACTTCCAGGCGGTAGCGACCGGCAGCCGGCCGGGGCAACCGGCACAAACCACGCGCATCGGTCCGTCCTTCGGCCACCACTTGCCCCTGCTCGTCCCACACGACCACGCGTGCCTGTTCTGCGGGCGTTTCATCGTCGTAGCCTGCCTCGATTACAATCTGGTCGGCCATGACGCGAACTACGGCCTCCAGAGCATGAGCCAGCACCGGACCCGCAGGCAGTAACAATCCCGCCAAGACCCATCCTCCGCAACGGATCCATCTCCCCAACATGCGAGTAAAACCTCAGGTATGATAAATGGACGTAATTATCATACCAACTCCTCCTCACTCATTGTCCAGAATTACCCAACCCGAAAAAGCAAACGTACATCTGATAAGGATTATATATGAAAATAAAATCATATGAACATTATACTCCTAAGAGCTGTCTGAGTGCAAGGAGCAAAAATAAAATAATATGATTCTGATAATAAAATGATTTCTTAAAAGCGAGAGTGCTATTCTAGTAAACTTGCTATTAGTTGCCACATTCGGCCGTGGGCTTGTTGGGACGTTTGAAGGACTTCCGCATGGTGGGGAACGGAGCCGGCAATGCCCGTTGCGTAGTTAGTCAGGCAACTCAGGGCAACCACTTCCAGTCCCAGTCGTTGAGCTTCTTCGGCCTCCCAAGCGGTGGACATACCGACGGCGGCGACGCCGCAACGGACTAGCGCCTGCACCTCGGCTGGTGTTTCATAGCATGGTCCCGTCACGGCGGCGTAAATCCCCTGAGGAACAGTCCGGAGACGCTCATAAAGATCCTGGGCATACACCTCCCGCACTGGCTGGCACCGAGCCAGACTACGCCAACCGTCGGTTCCTACCAATTGGTAATGTGCACAAATGGATAGGATACTGCCGGGTGTCAAGGATGGGTGGAGGCTGCCGGCGGCGTTCGTTAAAATGATACGTTGAATTTTCTGCTCTGCCAGTCGGCGTATTAAAGCAGTGGCCTGGTTCAGGCTCAGGCCTTCGTACAGGTGCAGGCGTCCCAAGGCGAGGATGAGGGGTCGGTCTTGGTACCAGCCGACGGACAGGCATGAGGTATGGCCGGGGACCGTGCCGCGGGTCAGTTCGGGTATTTCGGCATAGGCCACGCGGGCTGCTTCCCGGTAGTGGAGGGGGAGGTGTCCCAACCCGGAGCCGAGCACGACGGCCACTTGTGGCTGCACGGTGGCTCGCACCTGCTGCCACTGCTCCCAGGGGCTGCTCGTCATGACCGTTCCCACAGCCCGCTGTCGCCCGTTTCGGAGGGCTCTCCCGCCTTGGTCGCTTCCCGGGTGCGGACCATCCAGCCCAGGATTTGGGCAGTGGCTTCCACGCCCAGCCGGCTAGAATTGAGCACGGCATCGTAGTTATGCACGTCGCTAGCCTGGACGCCGGCAACTTTCTCCAGAAAGCGATTCCGTCGGCTCTCCCGTGCCAAGACCTCCCGTTCCGCTTCGGAGTGGGGCAGTCGGAGTAGCTGGGCCATCCAGGCTACTCGGTCGGCCAGCGGGGCGACGATCCGCACGTGTAACGTGCTGCAGGCGGGCAACAGGAAACCGGCAGCACGGCCGACGATCACCGCTTCGCCACGGGCTGCAATCACCAGCAATAGATCGGCCAGAGCCCCGGTCTCTGCTACCAACCAGCGGTGATGGGCATATTCCCGTCGTTGCTGCTGCAACCACTCCTGCGCCTGGGGTTGCAGTTCCGCTTCCAGTTGGGCTCGGGCCGTCTCCTGCTGCAACAGGTAATCGATACTTTCGTGGTCAAAGACCTGCCAGGCGAGCAATTCGCCGACTTTACGGGCAATGGTACCACCGCGGGCCCCTACTTCCCGGCTGATGGCCAGGGTCAGGCCCCCGGGACGGATCGCGGGCCGGGCCGATGCGGCAGACTCGCCCCGATACCCATGCACGGGAACCTCAGGGGCAAACCCCGGCTCGGTCAGCGGTACCATTATCGCTCCTCGCTCTGCCAGCCCCTTTGCCTGCCAGACGGGCCGCTGCTGGGCACACACTTACTCAGGACTGTCTACGTCGGCCAACGTTCCCACCGGCGGTACAACCATGCACCGCCGCATAACAATGCCACCGTTGCGCCTCCCAACACCCACCATGCCACTACCGGCGACGACGGGTCCGTCAATGGTAGCATCTCCACCGGATATCCCGCTATCTGCGCACTATTATACATCAGACTTCGGGTGTGAAACGTCAGACTCAGCTGCTTCAAACTGCCCGGCAAACTGCCAATCAAATACTCAAAGAAAAATACGTATACTAGGCCGATCACCACCGGCCGGCGGAAAAAGACATGGATGACGTGAAACAACGCCGTAAATGCCAATGTGCCTATCAGGGCTGGCCACAGGTACAACTGCCAAGCCAGATGTCCAAAAGTGCCACCGGCCAGGGCCAACCCGCCGAGCGAACCTAACGTTACCGCCACCGACCAGGGGAGCGTCCCCAGCCACTGGGCCAAGTACAAACCGCTACGGGGTAAAGGACGCGACCATATCCATACCCAGGCCTCATTCTCTGCGTCCACAAACGTGTGCACGCACGCCAGTGTTAAAACAGGAAGTAGAAAACCCAGATAGACACCATGGATCACCCAGATGGAGAAGTTCATAAATCCCCAACGCTGTTGAACCAGCGGGGCCTGCAGGGCCGGGGCAACACCCAGGCATACTGCCGCCACCGCCGCCCCCGTGGGTCCAGCAGTCGACCCGGTGGTCAAAGCCAAATGCTCATAAACTGCACATTGCCAGAACTGACCGTAGCGCGGACCGTTCCGAACCATGCGCCGCTGCCGGAGTTCCCATCGGCCGGCATGGGTTTCTAGTGCCACCCAGATCACCACGACCCCCGTCACCGCAGCGGCTGTCCACAAACTCACGCTACTCCGGCGTAACTGCCCCCAGCAGACGAAACCTACCAGATATAGCCACGCCCGGCCCATACCACCCCAGTACGGTCGTGGCCCCCGGGCCTCCATGCTCGCCTCCGGATACGTCGGTGCTGCGGACAACGGCTGCCCCCTTTGACTTAATCGCCCAGGCTTTTTCAGCGTTTGAGCAATCCGAAAAAATTCCTCTGGGTGCGACACTCCCTCTACGGTTTCAATTACCAACCGCTCCGACGGCAGGAAACCGCCATGTGGTGGCACATTGCCTCAAATTTCCGTCTTCAGGCGGTGGTGTCACGCAACGGTTATGCACTTTTCTAGGTATAGGGCCGGTTCCGTGACTTTCCTGAAAAGTATCGAAAACGTTTTTGACAAAGTGTAAAAAAGTCCGGGGACTAGAATGAGAGGCGATAGAAAAAGCACCATCGAATCCTAAGACAACTTGTCCGCAAGCGGTTTTGGTTTTATCCGCGAGGGTAATTCGAGGCCTTCGAGGTATAGCAAAAATCTCTACAAGGCGGGAAGCGCCGGAGGATAAGGCCCTTGGGCGATACCAACTTGCGGTGTTTGGTTTGGGGCAATGACGAGCCTTATGCTCTCCGGACGCCTCCCACCTTGGACGGGGAGGGGATTGCTAGCGCGGAAAAGGGGAGAGTTTGTGCAAAGAACTCAGCAATCCCGGCGGAGACGTCGCCGGTAGGCCAGACCGACGCCAGCCAGGGCAACGCCTAGGGCCGCCAGCGACGCCGGCTCCGGCACCTCGACTTCAAAATTAAACGGGCCTGCTTGTTGATTGCTAAACTGCCAAGTCAAATTGTCCACCGCACCACGAAACTGACCGTTCCAGCCACTACCGAAGTACGCTGCGACACCTAGTATCAAAGCATTCGGATACTTATTTAACCATTGACCTACGTTTACGTAGCCATGCCCAAAGTCATAAGAACTCCAGAAGATGCTAGAAGTTGTAATGTTCTCTGTTTGCCACGTATTTGTGGGTGCAATGGGGGTGCCATTGTAGACGGGTTCATACACTAAGAAGCGTCCTTGATCACTTGTTGTCGATAGATCACCATCGAAGTCTAGGAGTAGTGCAAACGCAGGGGCCTGAACGGCAGGATTTGTACTCGTACTGTCGCGATACCAATCATAAGATGCACTCACGAAACTACTCAGCGGAGCCAACACGGATCCTGTACCAAACCCAACGCCTCCTTGTGAAGCACCATTTACCCCTTGGAGGTAGAACGAGCCGGTGCCGCTGCGGGGGTAAGTGTCTGTGATACCCACTGTGGCATTCCCTCGTCCCCAATAATACCATCCCGGGTAGCCTGGGATAGGAGAAGTGCTGATTGTAGATCCGGTGAACGTAGTCGTATACCCTGTCGTGGGGGTGGGAAAGATGGTGACGGGAGCCGCGTGGCTAACCGACGGCCACAACACGGCGACGGCCATACAGGCCGACAGCAACGATCGGCTACGGGCAGTCATGGGCGTTTTCCTCCTCGTTGTCACACCTCTGTGGTATCGCCCGAATTTAGTGTTAAACCCTCAAAACTGTTGTGTCAATCTCAATATGAACAATTTAATGATCTGACATCAGTAAAATTGAGGTGATAAAAGAAAAATCGGCCATTTCCAGCCTTTTTTCAGCTCTTGGCTCAAAACGAGCGATAATTATGGTATCATCATAAATGTATTTTTTCATTATTTGCGGGTGTTTGTCTGTGATTGCTCGTTTCCACGAGCAGGTCCGACGATTCTTGAAGGCTCCCTAGGTGAAGGGCAACCCTCGTTCCGGCAAATAAACAGCCCTCGGTTCGATGGTTGATGACGCGGTTAATCCACCAAAATTGGCATTGATACCCGTTCCGCAACGCCATACCAGATGCCGGACGTCCTGTTTTTTCAGGATACTGCACCATGTTGCTGGAGGGGTTGTTTTCTGCCGGAGGATTACGTGCTGGCCCGAAAAAAATCACGGCGATGCCGTTCGCCGATTGCTATGATTCCAAAGGCCTCCTCGGATGCAATTATAAACTATGTTTATGTTAAAGTACGTTATAACTTACTGCTCGGATTATTCGGCTTGTTTTCGATGTCAGATTACCTTGCGTACTGGCATTGTTAGTAGCTATAATTTTATCATAAACTTGCCAAAACGATCAGTTGGATTTGGTATAACGAGGAGATACATATGACGAAGAAGTGGTACTATGCCCATAAAGGCGTGCAGGCTGGGCCGGTGTCCTCCACGGAACTAAAGAAATTGGCTGACGATGGGCAGCTATTACCTACTGATCTAGTCTGGAAAGAGGGTATGAGCGAGTGGGTTCCAGCTAGCAAAATCCGAAACCTTTTTTCTAATAGCTCTTGCGAACTTGGTGTGGACATGGTTGAACAAACGACTAATGAGATGATACGATTGCCTCGTATGTATTATATCCAGGTATCTCTTTCTATATTCGCATGTATTCTTTCGATAATAGCCATAATTATTGTATCTCTATATTCTACTAATCTATATTCTACTAAGCGACTAAATCACTATGACTTTACTAGTCCAAAAGCAGCGGTCGAATCTATTAGGAAAATGGAATACAAGGGTGATGATATAGCGCTCAAAGAGCTGTACAGATTAAGACGAAGTAAATTACTGGAAGAAAAGTGGCGGACATTTACAATATCGAAGAAGCATGACTTTCAAGACAAGATAATATTCTTTGTGAAATATAATCAATCAGGGCAACCAGTACATGGTATCATTTGTCTTGAACAAGATCTGGAGACAAAACTGTGGGTGCCTGCAGAGTTGGACTACGCAGAAATCAGCAAGCTAAACAAAGAACTTTACAACTCCATTCGAGTATGGATGGATAAAAATGTGAGTAGTAGACATTTTTACAAGCCATTTACCATTTTGGAGGAAAACATATCGCCTGAAATTAAGTAGCCGAGGAGGGCATGGGCCGACTCGTCGAGAGGTTCCAGATGGCGGACGTTCCAATGCCCCTGAGCTAGCAATTGCGTCAGACGTGTGAAAAAGACGGCGGGGTTGCAGATCCGCACTAGCAAAGTATCCGTGGTGAAAGGGGAACTGCTCGGGAAATGCTGAGGGGATGCGGCCGCCGGCCACTCGATAGCCAGTACCTCGGACCATTCGATTAGATGGCGGGCTAATTGCCGCGGAGCGTCCACATCGATGCGGACCGTAATCGGCCAGGCCTGCAACTGCGCCCGTATGTCCCGGATGGTACCCGCGGCGGCTACCCGCCCCTGACTTAGGATCAGCACCGAGTCGGTCAGTTGCTCTAACGCCTCCAATTCGTGACTGGAAATGAGCAGTGCGTGCCCCTGCTGATGCAATTCCCGGAAAAGCTGGATCAACTCATGACGCCCCAACGGATCGATACCGGCCAACGGTTCGTCCAGGATCAGTAGCGGTGGTTGGTGCACCAGGGCCTGCGCCAGTTTGACCTTCTGCCGCATGCCCCGGGAATACCCATAGATGGGTCGGTGGGCAAAAGTGGTCATGTGGAGGCGTTCCAGGACGGCGGCCGTGGCCTTGTGGGCCTGACGAGCCGAAAAGCCACACAAACGTGCCATGACATATACAAATTCTCGACCAGTCAGATCATAGAAAAACGCGTCCGCAGCAGGACAATAGCCGATCAGCCGGCGGCTGCGCCAATCCCAAGCCTCTCGCCCGGCGACCGTGACCGACCCCAAGGTGGGACGGATCTGCCCCGCGGCCAGACGTAAAAACGTCGATTTCCCTGCCCCATTGGCCCCAACCAGCCCTACAATCCCCCCGCTGAATTCCCAGCAAACCTGATTGAGGGCCAGCACCGGCCCATACCATTTGGATACCTCCTCGAACCGTAACAGCGGAAAGTCCGGGGCCATGCCGTCCATCGCGTCACACGAAATTCACATGTTACTGTTTGTGACCGTAGCCATTTGTCTACCAGCTACCAGAAGACAGGTAACTATCACACCCGTATTGGCCATGAAGGCGCTGAGAAAATCAGGTTGTGGCAGGGGACGAACAGTGGCATGGTCGACGTCCAGGCACCACAAGCCGCACAGATAGAGATTGTTCCATAAGTCGAGCAGCCGCCAGCAGGGATCCTGACTGGCGTAAGTCAACCAGTTAGCCATCATCCGCAGCAGGACAAACAGCCCCATCCAGACCAGAACCAGCGGCACCGTACGGCGGAGCAGTAAGCCGGCCGCCGCTGTCAGCAGACTAAGCGTCAGCGTAAGGCACGCACAATAGCCCGCCATCCCGACCAACAGATGAAGGTTGTCCCAGTAATACGTACGCCAGTCGTACAGCAACCCTGCCTCAAGCCACAAAATGAACGAAGGAACCAAGGTAATTAGCAGAACTAACAGAGCAATTGCCAGGCACTTCCCCAGCAGGTATTGGCTCAATGTGATAGGCTTGGCCAGGTAAAAAGTAAGGGAGCCGTGGACCAGATCGTTGCCAAACAACAGGGAGCCGCTGAAGGCCAGCAAAATAACCAGGATATATCCCTGGAACCAGATGAAATTAGCAAAGGTTTGGGCGGATCCATTGAGGGCCAGGCGGTCAAGGAAGCGGAAAAGGTTGGCTGCCTGGAAAGGAATTCCCGCGATCCGGACGGTTTCACCGGCCAGATGCTGACTGATCCAGACCAGCAGGTACTGGGCATAGAAGAAGAAAAAGAAACTGAGTGCCGCAAGGGCTAATAACAGCCAGAAGATCCGCAAACGGAAAATAAGGAGCAAAGCCAGACGGGCAATGGCCCAGGGGATAGCGATCCAGCTTTGGGGCTGTTGGTGCCAGGGGCGGTAGTGCAGTAACTGACGCTCAGGAGCCGTCATGAGCCGGGGTATCGGCAAAGTATCCAACAACAGGGGCGTTGGCCGCCGGTTTTGTGTCATTATGGGGACTCAACAAACGGAGGAACAGTTCTTCGAGCGTTTCTTCATCCGGAAGCAGGCGTCGGATGACCACGTTGGTTTGCGCGGCCAGGGCGAAAAAGCGTGCGGTTGGCCAGTGTGAAGGTACCAGTACCCGCCAGCTTTCCCCGACTAGAGGCCGCTCCAAGATAACGACCTGATGTTGACGGAGTTGTTCCAGGAAGTCTTCAGTTGGTCCCAGCAGGTCCAGGCGGAAGCGGTTGCCGCGGGGATCTTTCAATGCCGGAGTGGGGCCACAGGCCCGTACCTGTCCGGCGGCCAGGATCACGACATGATCGCACAACCGTTCGACATCCGCCAGTAGGTGGGTAGACAGAATAACTGATTTGCGCTGTTCGGTTGTCAGGCGGTCCAGCAAAAGGAGCATCGCGTCGCGGCCGGCGGGGTCCAGGCCGGAGGTTGGTTCGTCCAGCAGCAGTACCACTGGATCGTGTACCAGGGCCTGGGCTAGTTTGATTCGCTGACGCATGCCGGTAGAATACTCTTCGACGCGGCGATAGCGGACCTCGTCCAGTTCCAGCAAGTAAAGGATCTCATGGGCCCGCCGGAGGGCCTGCCGACGGGACAGGCCACACAATTGTCCGGCAAACGCCACGTATTCCACACCAGACAAGCCGGGTATCAGGGCATCAGCCTCGGGCATGAAGCCGACCAGGCGGCGCAGAAGCCGCCGTTGCCGGGCAGGAGCGTTCAGGTCGATGTCCAGAAATCGGCCACTGCCCCGCGATGGCGGAAGCAGTCCCAGCAGAATCTTCAGTAGAGTCGATTTGCCTGCCCCGTTGGGACCAAGCAGACCGATCCGTCCCGGTGGTACGCTCAGCGTGATATCGTTCAATGCCGTTATGGCACCGTAATCCCGTCCCAAGCGGTGTAACTGCAACAGGTATGATTGCTCCAGGGGCACCATGGGCAGGTTCCCGCAACAGGCACAGGCGTATGCCAATGTCAAGACCGTCTCCAAGTTTGGATAGACGCCCTCAAGACGTGCCGAACGGTCAATAGACCGGCGCTTACGTTGTATATTCCGCGTTCAGTCGGACGTATTCGGTGGTCAAGTCACAGGTGTAGAAGGTGCATCGCCCCGGACCGAGGTCGAAGTGCAGGCGGATGTGCACGTCACGATTGTGTTTCAGGTACGCTGAGGCGGCTGCGGCGTCGAAGGGGGCAGGTGCCCCGTGGCGATACAAGAGCATGTCGCCCAGCCATAGCGAGAGATTTTCTTCGGCGAAGTCGACACCGGCGTAGCCGGCGGCCGAGACAATCCGGCCCCAATTGGGGTCGTGTCCAAAAATGGCCGTTTTGACCAGAGGGCTTTCGGCGATCGCTTGGGCAATGCGACGGGCCTCGGCGTCGTTCCGGCACCCTTCCACGTCGATGGTGATGAAGTGTTCGGCTCCTTCGCCATCCCGGGCTATCTTGCGGGCCAGTTCCAGGCAGACACCGGTTACCGCCTCCTGATAGGCAGCCAGGTCCGCTCCTTGGAGCGGCTCACCGGTGCCGTTGGCCAGCAGCAGGACGGTATCGTTGGTGCTGGTGTGTCCATCCACGGAGATGCAATGGAAGCTGGGCTCGACGGCCAGATGCAAGGTCTGTCGCAGATCAGGGAGCGACACGGCGGCATCCGTCAGAACAAAGGCCAGCATGGTAGCCATATTTGGTCCGATCATGGCCGCTCCTTTGGCCAGAGCTGTGACCGTAAAGCGTGGGTGACAGCGTGTAGCAATTTTGATGCCGGTGTCGGTCGTCAGAATGGCCTGGGCGGCCTGGCGGAGGGCATCGGCCCCAGCAATCGCCTGTTGAACGGCCAGGGGAATCGCGGCCTCCAGCACGAGCATCGGCAAGGGTCGGCCAATGACGCCCGTAGAGGCCACTAGCACTTGTTCTTCGCGGCAGCCAAGTGTCTGGGCCACCACGGCGGTCATGCGTCGGGCGTCGGCCAGACCTTGCGGGCCGGTACAGGCATTTGCGTTGCCCGAGCAGACCACAATCGCCCGGATCTGGGTCGAGGGTAATCGCTCGCGACAGACCCGCACCGGCGCGGCACACACACGATTGGTAGTAAAAACGCCTGCAGCGGCCGCTGGCCGATCACTGATGATAACGGCCAGGTCGCGGCGATTCGGTTCCTGACGCAGGCCGCTGGCAATACCCGCATAGCGGTAGCCGCTGGCCAGGTGCCATTCATGAAAATCCTGCATGGTTCATCCTCACAGCCGTGAGCAGGCCAGGGGTAGTGTCCGGGACCCGTGTCGGGGCCGCTTGACCGCCTTGCTGACGTGATAGAGCTTATCAGCATCAGCAGTAAACGGCCAAGGGATGCCGATCCGGTAGGAGCGGCGGTAGGCCGCGGCTATAATAAACAATCCTATCCCCGTAACGGCGGCAGCACGGTGGCCCTTGGTGGTCGGCATAGAAGCCCTCGGGGACGTTGAACCGGGGAGAGGCATGTCTTATGAACCTCGAATCTGAACGCATCCTGGCAGCGACGCCGCCGTTCGATGCAACGGTGCTCGAGATTCCCCAACCGGGACAGGTATTTGCTCACCTGACGTCGGCGGTGTTGGTCGAACACGCGGTGCGGCGTCGGGAGGGGGTCCTGACAGAAAATGGTGCCTTTTCCGCCTACACTGGTCCACGCACGGGACGTTCCCCCAAGGATAAGTACATCGTCCGGGACAGCCGGACCGCGGCCAGTGTCGACTGGTCGGCCAATCAGTCCATGGAACCCGAATTGTTCAACCGTCTGTTGGAACGTTTCCGGCAGCATTTTCGCGGACGGGACCTGTACGTATTCGATGGTTATGCCGGTGCCGATCCACGTTACCGCTTGCGTCTGCGGGTGGTGACCGAAAAGGCCTGGCACAGTCTATTTGCCCGGGCATTGTTTTTGCGTCCTGCCCGGGAAGAGCTGCAGGGTTTCACACCGGACTGGACAGTATGGCATGCAGCCGATTTCCATGCCGATCCGGTCCGCGATGGTACCCGCAGCGACGCCTGCATTGTCCTTAACTTCGAACAACGGCGGGTGCTGGTCGGCGGTACCCATTATGCCGGCGAAATCAAAAAGGCCATCTTCACCGTCTTGAATTTCCTGCTGCCCGAGCAAGGCGTTTTTCCTATGCATTGTGCCGCCAATGTGGGAGGAAACGGTGACGTGGCTCTGTTTTTCGGCCTGTCGGGCACGGGAAAAACGACGCTGAGTGCCGATGGCACCCGCCGGCTGATCGGCGATGACGAACACGGCTGGAGCGACCAGGGGATATTCAACTTCGAAGGGGGATGCTACGCCAAGACTATCCATCTGTCGGCCGATGGCGAACCGCAGATCTGGAATGCGTTGCGATTCGGCAGCGTACTGGAAAACATACCGGTTGATCCGTACTCACGCCAGCCGGATTTCAGCGATGAGCGGATAACCGAAAACACGCGTGCGGCATATCCGCTGCATTATATCCCTCATTACGAACCCAGCGGGCAGGGGAGCCACCCGCGGCACATCATTTTTCTGACCTGTGACGCGTTCGGAGTGTTACCTCCGCTGGCCCGCTTGGATCCGGAACAAGCGATCCGGTATTTTCTCTGCGGCTACACGGCCAAAGTAGCCGGGACAGAAACAGGGGTGCACGAGCCGACGCCGGAGTTTAGTACCTGTTTTGCCCAACCTTTTTTGCCAAGACCCCCTCAGGTATATGCCCAGATGCTGCGGCAACGGCTGGAGCAACACCGGCCGGCTGTCTGGCTGCTCAACACCGGCTGGTCCGGTGGCCCCTTCGGAACAGGACAACGGATTCCCCTGACCTGGACACGCAAGATGCTCGCGGCTGCTTTACAAGGTGACCTGGATGCCGTTGCTTACGAGACGGAACCACACTTTGGCCTGGCGGTGCCCCGTGAATGTCCTGGTGTACCTTCCTGGCTGTTTCGACCTCGGGATACCTGGTCCGACCCCGCTGCCTATGATAAAGCCGCTGCTTCTTTGGCGGCCCGCTTTGTCGCGGAGGAACGACGCTTCCGGTTCTGACGCACCTGACCCGCCTGCCTCAGTCCAACCGCCGGCTTGCACGAGGATCCTTAGCTATGCGGGTGGAGTTTTACGGTTTGACGCTGGACAGTCCGGGAGTGACCGTCTATTTACGCTCCCCGTGGCGGTGCTCGCTGCTGGAGCATAAATTGTTCGATGCCCTGCGTACCGTGCCGGGAATCACCGTCGAACAACAGTCGCACGAATGGCGAGCGCACATCCAGGAACAACGGACCTGGCGGCAGGTGCTCCACGTTATTGCTCGCGTCCTCAAGGGCTGGCAGGAGGAAGCGGCTGATGCCACCCGTGAAGAACGTCGCCGTTGGCGCTGGATGCTGGAAGCCGACGTGGATGCAGCAGGCTACGATATGCACGGGATGCGGGCCTGCTTCTGGGCATACATCCGCCTGACCATCGATTATAGCGGTCCCGGCGACTACACCAAAGACAGCGAAGACGTCGACCTGCTCGGTTTCGAAGTCTGCATCTGGGGACATGACGACTGAAACGACCAGTTCTACTTGTTAATGGCCGGTTTCAGTCGCTCGATCTGGGTGTTTTCGTCCAGGGTTATGCTGCTCAGTTCGCCATTATCTTTAACGAATCGCACCACGGGAACCACGATGTCGTCGTCTACCAGCCGGTCGGTGGTAATACCGGTTTCCAGGTAGCTCAGCTCCCGGAATGTTCCCTCGACGGTGGCCTGCCAGCGGCGTTTGCCCACCCGCAGATGTTGGGTAATACGGATGCGGTCGCCCGCCTGCAACTGAGCCAGTGTCTCGGCCAGTGCGGACGGCAAATGACGGGTCGGCAGGAGTATTTTTTCCGGCAGACTGGTCATGTTCCTTCCTCGGCCACCTGGGGTTTTGGCTCGCCACGGACCAGAGCGATCCGGCCGGTGCGGGCTAACTCCAGAATCCCGTATGGACGCATCAGTTCGATAAACGCCTCCACCTTTGCTTCCGTGCCGCTTACCTCAATGATCACATTGCTATGCTGGATGTCGACCACCCGTCCTCGGAATGTCTCGGCAATCAGAAAAACCTCGGGACGCTTTTCGGCCGGACAGTTGACCTTGATCAGCATCAGGTCCCGTTCAACGTAATTCTCGGAGCTGATGTCATCAACACGGACAACGGTGACGATCTTGTCCAGTTGCTTGCGGACCTGATCGAGCACGGCGTCATCCCCGTGCACCACGAAGGTCATGCGCGACAGGTCGTGATGCTCGGTTTCGCCGACCGCCAGGCTATCGATGTTGAAGCCTCGCGATGCCAGCATGCTGGCGATATGGGCGAGTACCCCCGGTTTGTTCTGCACTAACGCGGACAAAATGTGCCGCATTGCTCTACCTGGCTCCGCTATTCCATAAGATTCTTGATCGATCTGAGAATGATGCTACGGATTTCGCCCGGCGGGTTCAATTCCTGCCTAATTATCCGGAGACCCAAACACTAACAGCCGTTTTATCGCATCTTCCTAGCTGGAAACGAGAAATCCTGATGCGACAAAGTCATTGGATTCCTGCTAAACCTGTTTGTCTGCTTTTGGTAGCGATCCGAGTGCAAATGAGATCGTGGGTTATTTATTGCTAGGGTCAGGGTTTATCCGTCGGTAAATGTCTAACAGGTTATATTCACGCCACAGACGGAAATCTTGCAATAGTGGCGCAAATTCGGGCCAGTCAAACAGGTGATTGTCGTGCCAACGGGGTCGGACAATTACATTGGCTGCTGCTATCTGTTCCTGAATCCGTTCGATCTCACCGGGAGCTGCGATGGAACGGATCAGCACCCAAACCCGTGGTCCATTCACGGGTGGTGAAAACCAATGCACGGCACTAGTACGGTTGAGTACAAACACCTTTTGGCTTTTGGCTAACTCCATCACCTCCGCCCAGGCTTGTTTTTCATCTTTACAGGCGTACATATTGTTGGTTTGTGAATTACGATGGCAATTTGCCCATAAATCTACTGCATCAATAGATCCACGTAGAATTACAGAAAACAGTAAGAATCCGATAATAATAAGAGACAACATAATCGTTGAGGAATAGATTGGTCTTATTTCTCTTTTGATCCCCCGATCCAATATGGCAGCGGCAGGTATGAAAAGCAGGTACGGGTAGTAAATCCAGGACCATTCATTGCCGAAGAGGAAGCACACAAAGATGCAATGAAGAATCCCGCAAGTCAGAACATAGCGTCCGACAGGCGTGTGCCAGTGACGCACGCTAACGAGCATGCCCAGAAGCAATACCACAGTGGCTATAAGCCAGGCACCCGCAATGGTGAAAAAGTAATGGGCGGGTTTCCAAGGTTGAGGCCACCACAAGTTGCGGCCCACGCCGTAAAAAAAGCCGTGACCAAAATCGGCATACGCCTTACCGGCGTTCCAGGGTATCTGTGTGGCTAGGAAGGGTTGCCAACCAAACCAGGCGATTGTTGCCACCGAGAGAAACGCCGCAGCCCCCGCAGCAGGTAGCAACCAACGGAGCCGTTCAGATAAAGGTGGGGTACCATGCGGCAACCAGCCCGTGACTATCTGGAAAACCAGTAATAAGCCATACACGTAAGCCAGTGATGGTTTGACAAAGGCCGCGATGGTGACCAGCAGAAGGGATAAAGCATAACGACCATACAATTGTGCCGCTAAGGCATGGATGAGAAGCAACGGCTCTAGAATGTGCACCGGGGTTAATAACAGGTGCCCGGCATTTACAATAACGGGTCCTGCTACGACTACAATAAAACTACCCAGTCGATCCAGTTGCAATGCCGTGACAATCCGAACGACACCGATCATCGAAACCACAATGCCGGCGATGTAGAGGTACAGCAATGCCCAAGGGGTCATGCCAAACAGGGCAAACCAGAATTTGTTAAAAATCAGGACGGGTAAACCATAAAAATAGGCGAAGTCGACTGTGGGGATTTTGCCCTCCTGCAAGAGCAATTCCACGGTGTAAGGCCAGGCGCTATCACCAAAATAAAAACGTCGAAATCCCATAGTATAGGGATACATCGCCACAAAGTAAAAGCCGCAGGCGAGAAAGAAAAAAACGATATGGTCTTTTCTCATGGGCGGTTTTACCTTTCTAGCATACCCAAAGTCGAGCAACGGCTTGGCGAAAGCAAACAATGTGCCGTCCCGCGGTAACGCAGACGGTACAAGGAGCCTAGCTATTTTGTAACGAACCAATTCTTATTTCATCGTTGTTGCAGAATAACGAATACACCCTTTTTGTTGGAAGTGATGACGTCTTTGAGGCCGTCGCCGTTAAGATCGGAGACAACGAATTGGGTGCCGATGCCCGAGTCGTCGTCGATAAGGTAGGGGTGGAAGCTGATGACTTTATCGGGGTGTCGTTGAGCTTTGAACCAGTAGATGGCAGCGTTCCAGGAGGATCCCGGTTCGCTGCGGCCATGGGACCACCAGCGTTTGCCGGTGACCAGATCGGGCAGGCCGTCGCCGTCGATGTCGGTCAGGTGGGCAGCGTGGGTTTCCGAAACAAGCATGCCGAAGAGGGTGTGGGTGGTCCAGGAGATAGCAGCCGTTTTCGGGTCACGCCGTTGCTGATGCCACCAGATGCCGAATTTATGGGCAGACGTGCTCAGGATGTCGTTAAGGCCGTCGCCGTTAATGTCCAGGGCAAACATGTCGGCGCAAGGCTCGCCGAAGGGGGCAGGGTGGAACGGCCAGGGTGTTTTGCCATCGGGTTTTTCCGGTTGCTCCCACCAGCCACCGGTGCAGATAACGTCCAGGCGGCCGTCACCATTGACATCTCCGATGCCTAGGCCATGGCTGTAGCGGAAAGTGCCAGGAACCGGCTTACCCGGCGTACTAGGCGGACTGATCGGGTGCATCAACCACAGGGCATAAGGATCGTTCGGGTCGGGGGTGAAATAGGCCATCTGGCCCTCGTTGGCGTTTTCCTTGCCTTTCGGTTGCCAGCCCATCACTAGCACACGGCGGCCGGTGCCAAACAAATCAACATATTGAGGAGTTTCGTTACAGGCCGAGTGCCAGATGAGGTGTTGTTTCCAATGGGCGGGCTGACCGTTAACTCGGGCCTGCCCTTTAGGATTTTCTAGCCAGTAGCAGGGGGTGCCAGGGAAATCGATGACGATCAGATCCGGGTAGCCATCGTTGTTCAGGTCTTCGCTCCAACAAGCGAACACCCGGCTGTAGTTATTCAGGCCGTCTTTGAAATCGACCGGTGGCCGCATCTCATGGGGGATCCAATCGGGCGCTTCGTACCAGTACTCACCGTTGAGAACATCCAGTTTGCCATCCCGGTTGACGTCAGCAATGGCCACCCCTTCCGCGCGGAACTTGCGGTCGAGAACTATCTTCTTCCAGGTAATTTTGTGCGGCGGGACCGAAGCAGATTCAATTCCGGCTGCACCGGTTATGACACCGACTGACAATACTGGTAACAGTGTCCACCACTGCCACCACCTCATCACCACGGTGATATTACATCTTTCAAAAAAACAGGCGGGCATAGGTCATACTCCCCCGGCGAAGGATAGTGCAACATCTCCACTTGCTTGCTATGCATTATGCACCCTGGCTGACAAAGGAAAAGCTCGTTGCCTGCCAGAATCTTGCCCGACCGGAAGTTTTTATGATTCTTCAAGAGTCCGGAAGGGGTCACACAATCCCCTGACAATGGTCAAAATTTTTTCAACAATAGGCTGATTTCAATCACGCATGGCCGGTGTGGGTGGATGCGAAAGCTTTGCGAAGTTCATGGAGATGGGGCCGAGGGGGATGGGGCAGGTGGACGAGTCTGGTGATCGGGGCAGTGGATTCGCAACTCCGTCAAGGGTAGGGGTTGATTCATCAGGCCGCAATGGTGGGGGGCGGTCGGGTCGGTGTGCCGATGAGGTTGGAAATACAAACAGGTCTGGCATTGACGGGTCAGGCTGATCAAGCCAGCCTGTTGCAAACGAGCGATCAACTCGAGCAACGAGTCCAGAAGCAGCCCCTTGGCCTGGGGAGCCAAGGCAGCCACCTGGTCTCGAATGGCATCGGCCCAGTGCAGCAAAGCTTTGACGCGGCGACGGCCTTGCATGGTCAGACGGACCTCGCGGACGCGACCGTCGTTAGCGCTACGCCGCTGCTCTAGTAGGCCCTTGGTTACCAAAGCCCGGACCGCTTCACTGACAGTGGCCAGACTCAGGCCAAAGCGATGGGCCAGGTCGGACATGGAAACCGCTGTATTGCCCATGCTGGCGAGATAGGTGAGGAATTGGGCCTGCGTCGCGGTCAGATCCTCGGCATACGCCGCCTCCCATAAACTTTTGTGCATGGCCACGGCCAGACGCTCGAGAGCCGCGGTAATCTTGGCATCTACATCCGTCTGTAATGCCGCTTCATCAAAGACTGCACGCTCCAATCATCAACCCCCGTTGACGTGTCGGTCGCTGACTCCAACCGTCTGCTTCCCTTTCGCAAGTGCAGACGATGGGGGCGCAGACAATGCCTAGGAGACCCGAATGGCTCAATAGTCCCCCGGGAAAACGTACGGCTGACACCACAAGGCTACCTGGAGCGTTACCGCTTTGAACCAGGCATGATACATTTTATCGACTTCGTCCGCAGAATGCCCTTTCCGAGCCAGAAAATCCCGAATGGTTACGGTGATTGGCACAATGAAGGCTACCAGGTACCGCAATGGCACCACCGCCGTGGCCGAGGTGGTCACCTGATCCGTGCGATTCTTCCGGGTGCGATGATGCCGCAAGCCGATTTCATACTGGTAGTTCAGCCAGTCCTGGTCGTGGGGCCGAAGACAAGTATCCAGGATCCACTGGCCGAAACGGCGGCGTACCGCCTCCAGATACTGCGGAATGGGCTGGCCCTGGTGATCTGCAAAATACCGCAACAGATGTGGATGGGCCGCTACAAACCCGTACCACAAGTCCAGGATGGCGTCGACCTGATCGGCTAGCACCGCGCCAGCCTGCCGTAAATACTTTTCGTCCTCGGATGTCCACAGAACTGCTTGTTTCAGTTGCTCCAGTTCGGTCAACGACAGTGGTGAGAAAGGAACATCCGGCTGACCATAACTGTAACCCGGGATCGCAGGCAACGTACTACTCATGATCCCTCCTTTCGGCCGTTTGTCAGGACCAATGCTGGGAAAAACCCCGCCTTGCTTTCTGAGGCAACCAACCCGTTGAGGTTAAGTATATACTTAGGAGTGCTAATTAATTGTGTCAAGACAGACAGAGAGGTCGATTATAAAATTTCGCTAGAATAATTGATGCAAAGTGTGGATTAACGATGCAGATCAATAAAAAGTTGTGGTTAGTGAGGGTCAGTAGCGAATCAGTGGAAGGGAGGCCGCGAATTCGGAATTAATTTCAGCGTTGGGAGGAAGGTGGCTGGGTGATGGCGTCGAGGAGTGCGGTTTCGGCCGCCAGCCAGATAGCGGGGTCATCGTAGTAACCTGCGGCAATGGCCGCCCGAACACGGGCCACCAAGCCGTGGCGAATGCCATCCGGTCCGGGGGCCTCAGCATGACAGGCGGATAGGGGAGGGGGCAGCCACGCTGCGGCAGGCGGTGATAGTTGAGGAGTCGACGACGCAATAGCAGAGAGCGGCTGTCCACCTGCTGGGGTATTTGTCTTTCCTGGGCGGGACGGTGGAGGTGGTGGGGAGGCCGCCGCTTCCAGCGCCGCCAAAATAGCTAAGACCCGCTGCCGGTGCTGCAACTGATGGACTGCCGGATCGATCATAGGCCTGATTCCTCCCCACCCTACGCCTGATTTGATCGCTGTGATTATCGGGTTGAGCGGCCGGCGGGCCATTGTCACACGTTTCTGACCCGCCCAGCATCTCATTCTACGCCTGTGTATCGTCGTCTGCGGCAGCATGCCGCATTGTTTTTACTCCAGCTATCCCCCGTTGAGTAGCTCCGTTGTCCTGCAACATGCGTTGCTCGGACGTTGCCCAGGAGACGGACCGCGCCATGCCCGGTGGGCAGGGAAAGTCGCTGTCGGGGTGATCAGACTCAAGAGCCAACAGCAGCGATGACGCTTGATTTAAAACCGAGCAATTGCACGGCTGCCAAGTTGTCCGTGGCCGCAGAGTTTGCACTTCCGGTCCCGTTTGGTTTTCCCCCATCGTCACCCTATGCATTGCGGCTCGGTTCACGCGTACTAGTCCCAGCCTTAAATCCGCCATTATCCCATCCTGATCCTAATCAAGCTACCCGGGTTTACGACCACTAATCTTTCCTATTGCTGTGCCAACCCGGTTCGTATCACGGTTCCATGGTGCAAGCAGCCGACGGGTGCTCGGCAACCCCAACTGTAAGTCCAACAAAGGAAACTTCTGAGCTTTTCAGCCAGCATAGTTGTCCCACGCAAACGGCGCTAGTGCAAGCAGGCTGGCACAGAAGGTTTGACATGCAACCGTCGTTACTACCCTTGTTAAAGATGGGATAACCCTTGCGCCGAGTGACTTTGGCTGAGGATAGAGCGTGCACTATCACGGTTGCTGCTTCCTTCTGACACCCGTGGTCCTGTCCATCCTGCGGTTCGTAAACACCCGGGGATTAGACGAGTTGGAAAAAGCTTCTCGGACAATGGCAAACGACAGATCCAACTGATCCCGAGTAAATCGGTAATAGAAAACTAACAGAGACCTCGCGAACTTTTCGAGGATGCAGGGGCCCGCAGATCTGCTCAGCCCTGATGAGGTGGGTTGGAGGAGTGGCTAATAAAAAGCTCTTCCACCGCTTGCCAGAGGGATCGGGGCAGGGCCGAGCGTTCTACCCGCTGGTATCCACCCTGTAAGGGGCCCAACCAGGCCCACTGCCCTCTATCTTCCAGACGGTTGGCCACCAGCAGGTCCGCGCGGGAGTGCAAACGCGATTGTTCCGCAATGGCCAGCAGTTCCGTATCCCCACGATCGGCTTCCAACTTGAACTTGACCAGCAATCCCTGATAGCCCCAGTCGCGACGGAAACGATCCACCAGTTTAGGAGTTGGTGTTAGCCGCAGCCACAGCTCAGGATAGGTGCTAGGTATTTTACTTGCTGATATCTCTTGCCTCGAGCCATCAGCAGACGGGAGATAAACGCCGCTGATGCGATAATCGCTCACCGCCGCAGCATGAATGATAGCGTCGAAGCTTCCCTGACGAACAAGGTTGGAAATACACCCTTCCAGCTCATCGAAGGTGCGGTAGGTACACACAGACCAGCGGGAAGGATCAGCCGGGAAACCCGAGGGAGCCACCACCACTTCCGGATGCGATGTCAATAACGTTACTTGATGCCCACGCAGATACCCTTCCACCGCGATGGCTGCTCCCGTCCGCCCAGTAAACACACTGGTAATAACCCGAACTTGATCGATCGGTACTTGGGTGTTACCGGCTGTTACCAGAACACGCATGCACTGAGTCCCTCGTCAACGGTCCAGTGGCAATCATCAGATCCCCAGGCGAAGTCGGACGAACCAGCATCTGCGGTGCGAAAGGATATACCGTCCAGATACTACCTCTAGTCCTCGGTCCGGCGATGTATCCCCCTATAGGGAATCAGATTGACCTATTTTCTCTAATCACAGCAAATTCCATTTCCAATCAGGTGGGCATCGTTTTGCAACAAATAGGATCACGGACGTTGGGCCCCAACCAATTGTCAATAAGGCCGCTATCTCTAGAATATGACTATTGCATCTGATAGCGCGTTCCAGGAAGCAAAGGTGACGGCACCAACGGTGGATTGTTCGAAGTGGTGATGCGTCTGACCGGCCCACTGATTTCTACTTAGTAGGACGGAACGGACGACAAGGTAGGTTGCCACAGGTGCCATGAGTAATCATCCTGGTTGAGAGGAAGGAGAATGGGCAATGGCTCATAAGAAAGGTCAAGGTTCGGTCAAAAACGGTCGGGATTCGCTCTCGAAACGACGGTGCGTGAAGGTGTTTGGTGGCCAGTTTGTCACGACGGGAAGCATTCTAGTCACGCAGTTGGGGACGAAATTTCATCCGGGGCGTTATGTCCGCCGGGCACGCAATGATACTTTGTTTGCCCTGACCGACGGTACGGTTTATTTTGATCAAGGTGGCCGCCGGGTTAACATTCTGCCGGCCGATCCGGAATGCACCGCGATCGGTTGATACACCCCGAGGCGGTTCGAGTCTGGACCTTTTGTTTCACATCCACGCAAAAGTTGGTCCAGGGGGAGCACCAGTCGAAGGGGGACCGATGCTAGCTAACGCCCGGAGGCCCCGAGACCCGCGCGGGGGGATTGCAACTCGGCAACGAACCCTGCCGCCAGCGCTCAAGTAGTTGCACCACGCCCTGACCCCGCGGGGCGGGGGCTGTCCAATCGGCCAGAGCGTGCACTTCGGGCAGAGCATTGGCGACGGCAACCCGATAGCCACATGCCTGCAGAAACGTCAGATCGTTTTCGGCATCACCCACGCCGATAACCTCTGTAGGCGGTATGCCCAGTTGTGCTAGCAGATGGCGTAAACCGAAGGCTTTGTCGACCCCGCGGGGCAGTGCCATTACAGCGTCCTTATTCATAATGACTTCCCACGGCAGGCGGTGCGAGGCGATGATTTGACGCACCGTGTGCTGATGAGGCTGGAAAGTAGCCACGATCACGGCACCGCTGATCAGGGGTGCTACCCCTGCCTGTTGCAGGGCCGTGATAAATCCGGGCGGGGGTGGCTCCGCCAGTACCTGCTGCTGCCCTGTACGGGGGTTATACAACATAGCCCCGTTTTCGACGACCACGTGTTCGAATAATTCCAAGCGGTCGCATACCTGGAGCAATTCGGGAAGGATACGACCGGTGACCAGAAACAGTCGCAGGCCGGCTCGTCGGGCCGCCTCCAGAGCGGCCCAGGTTTCAGGAGCCACCATCCCCTCATGTGCCAGGGTGCCATCGTAGTCGCTGGCTAGGGCTTGCCAGGGCATTGCTGTCTCCCACTCAGCGCTTGGCCGACGACGTCGTCAGGTAACCCTGGGCCTGGAGCCAGTCGGCAGCCCGTTGCGGCCAGCTCGCACACGGATAAGGTACTTTCCGCATGCCGTAGCCATGGCCCCCATGGGCATAAACGTGCAACTCCGCGGTAACCCCATGCTTTTTCAATGCCAGATACAACGCGACGCTACTTTCGCTACTAATGGGATCGTCGGAGGAATGAACAAAAAACATCGGCGGACTCGTTTTATCTGGAGTAAATTCAGGCTTGAGTCGTCCTTCCTTGTCGACCAGCCAGGCCGGGTAAATCAGCAAGGCAAAATCCGGGCGGGGAGAAGCCCGATCATGTTCATCTCCCGGCTGGTAATATCGCTGGTTGGTCAAACACACCCAGGCCGTTAGGTGGCCCCCGGCCGAGAAGCCGATCATGCCGATCCGCTGCGGGTCAATCGCCCATTCCGCGGCCCGGCTGCGCAACAGGGAGACCGCCCGTTGAGCATCCTGGATCATAGCCCGATTGTCCGGCGTCTGTCCTGGCCGGCGGGGCACCCGATACTTCAACAGGGCCGCTGTAATCCCAAGGGTATTGAGCCATTCGCACACCTGCGTTCCTTCGTGCTCAATGGCCAGGATGTTGTATCCGCCGCCGGGAGCCACAATCACCGCTGTGCCTGTTCTTTTGCCCTCCGGCGGTGGATAAAGCGTCAAAGTGGGCACTCCTACGTCGGTCAGCCGCTTGATGTCCGCTTCTGCTCCCTTGCCCGTTACGTAACGTTCGGGCCCGACCTTGCTGGGTTCATCTGGAGGATTACCGGGCCATAACGGCCATACTGGCCGTTCCCCTGCGCTGCCTCTACAAGGCTGGGATGCCGGGGGCATCACGACCGCCAAGGATACGATGATCCCTACTGCGGTTACACCCATGCTACTTTTCATGGCTTATGCTCCGATCTTGTGGCCGAAGGTCGCCTCGGTCTAAGTACGGTACTTAGAGGTTTGATGTGGTGATTGTTGGTGATGCTGGGGCACCCGCCCGCTACCTTCACCTTGCCGCTGGCAAGGCCGGGTTAACTGGTACGGGTGTTCCATCAACTGATTCGCGCGGAAAGCTATTGTTCCTCAAAGGGATCACTCAAAGCCATGCTGCTTGCGGTGGTAGGGGCCATCGAAGTCGATGGTCGATTTGAATCGTTCGTGGCGTCCATCACCGGCATGGGGTTTGACCCGGGCCAACAGGCGTTGCAGTTCCTCACCGACTAGTGGATGGAAGTTGCGGGCAATGGCTACGTTCTTTCTGAGAATGTCCATGGAAGTAATACCGCTGACGACCGAGGCCACCTCCTGGGAGAGGGCGTAGCGCAGGCACTCTTCGACCGTCGCGACGCCGGCCGCTACGATTTTGCCCTCGGTGCGGCCACCCCCGAGCGTCTTCATTCCAATCACTCCTATCCCTGCTTGCCGGGCAGCTGGTATCACCTCATGGACAAAGCTGCGGTAGAAATGGTCACAGACGTTAATCGGCATCTGCACCGTGTCCCAACGATGGACCGTCAGCATTTTCAAATGGATGTGCGGTGATTTATGCCCTGTGAACCCAACGAAGCGAACCTTGCCTTCCTTCTGTAATTGTAATAGCTCAGCCAGGCCACCTTGCTCGACCACCCATTCTGGGTCATTATCCCAATTGATTTCATGCATCTGCAGCAGATCGATGACGTCGGTGCGTAGGCGTCGCAGGCTTTGTTCCACCTGGGTCCGGACTCCCTTGGCATCGCGGGCGCAAACTTTGGTCATCAGGAAGCAGCGACGACGCCATTTACCGTTATCGGCAGCCAGGGCCTCCCCCATGACTTCCTCGCTACCACCGTCATGGTAGTCCCAGCAGTTGTCGAAGAAGTTGATTCCCTCGTCCAGGGCGGCATGCATGATGCGGATGGCCTCTTTTTTGTCGCGAATGTCCCCGATGTGCCAGCCACCTAGACAGAGGATGGAGACCCGCACACCTGTCCGCCCCAGGGGACGGGTAGGTAAGCCCTCGCCGGGACGTTGCTCTTGAGCCTCCAATAGCGAGCCTAGTCCCAAAACGGCCGCGGCCCCGAGACCTTCCTGCAAAAACTCCCGGCGGGTCCCGTCAACTGTAACTCCACCCATGACTATCCCCCTCTGCGGAACGAGTGGCATTAGCCACAAACCAACAAGATGGACGCTACCCCGCGGTAGCCTTGAACAGCCTATGTGACCTGATGTGACCCCTCATCCGGGAGCGAATCGGCAATTGCCATTCAGCGATCGACTGGTGCCTTGCCCACTGCCCGGATCAATTCTCGCAGATGGTTCAGAGCGGTCTGCAACTGCCGATCCTTGGACGGGTCGACGCGGGGGGGCGTTTTCCCTGGCGGCGGAATCACATGCAGATCCTGAACGTACTCGTACCAGTTATTCAGTTCGTCCGGGTTGAACTTGACTTCGAAGCCGTCATCCGGACTGACACCCCACTCTTTGATCGACGGGTCCTGTTCGGTGGCCAGCTTGTCGATGTTACGACCACTGGGGGGATAGTACCGTGCGATGGTATATTTGAGTTCGCCGCCAGTGGGGCGGAAGGGGACCACGTCCTGAACGCTGCCTTTGCCATAGGTACGCTCGCCGACAATGGTGGCTCGGCCATGATCCTGCAGGCAGGCGGCTACAATTTCGCTAGCACTGGCGCTGTTGCGGTTGACCAGCACCACAATGGGGAAGCTTTTGTCGCCCTCGCTACGGCCACGGTACTCGCGTGTGCGGCCTACTCGAGGCCGTACGGTCACTATCGTTTCTTTGCCCACGAACATTTCGCAAATCTTGACCGCGGACGACAGATACCCCCCTGGGTTATCACGCAGGTCCAATATAAGGCCATTAAGGCCTTGCTTTTTCAGTTCGTTGATTGCCTTTTTCAGATCGGTAAAGGTCCCAAACTCTTCTTCACCATCATCGTCCAGATCGACGGAGATGAACTGACTGAGATTGATGTAGGCGATTTTGTAACGTTCATCGAGGTAGAAGGTCCAGTCGGCATTGCCGTTGCGTTGGACGCCGTGGACAGTTTCTACCAGGACGAAGTTGCGGTTGATGCGGAATTCCAGGGGTTGGTCGTGTCCTTCTCGCTGGACCACCAGGGTGACAGGCGTTCCCGGTGCGCCCAAGATTAAATTAACCGCTTCTTCTGTTTTCATGCCCTTGGTAGAAAAGATGCGGGGTTCGTCCGGCTTGAGCGGTTTGCCGGTTTTGTCGACTTCCAGGCGGATTTCGGTAATCAGGTCGCCGGCTTGGATACCTGCCTTGTGGGCCGGACTGCCTTTGATAGGGGTGGCGACAAGCAGGCCATCGCGGACCGCATCGCGGCGGATCTGGATACCGACGCCGGGGAACCGACCCCGCAACTGACTTTGCATCCGCAGGACGCTTTCGCGATCCGTGTAAGTGGTATAGCGATCATTGAGGCTGGCCGAGGCCATCGTCAAGGACAGATCGACGGCTTTGTCCCCTTCCAGGTCCTCACGCCGGCCCAAGCGGAGGCGAGCCTCGGTGAGCAGCTCCAAGCGTTGTTCCCGGCGAAGCTCCTTAGCATTTTTCAGAGCCTCTTCCAGATCGGCAGGCAACGGTTCCTCTGCCCGGTTATACAGGCCGCGAATGGCCGCTGCGGTCAATTCGCCCGGCGACACCGGCTTGATGTAACGACTACTTATCTCCTGGACCCAGGCGGTTACCTTATGGGCGTAGCTTTCGGCTTCTTCGCGGGGAAGGATCAGCGAGGCCTTCAGCGACTTGCGGATCAACTCGACTTCGTCCCACCGGGCCTTGCCATCGACCAGGTTCTGATAGGCCTTACGCAGCTCCTGCTGCCATTTGAGCCGAGGCATGCGGAACAACAGCGGACGCCCCTCTGCAGCGGCACTGCTGGGTACTTCCCCTTTGCGTACCAGCGCCTCCAATGCTTCCAAACGTCTCTGCACGGCTGCCTGCACCGGAGCATGGAAGCTGACCCAGTAATGACTGCTTTGATGTCCCAACAGGTAGGGCTGCAATTCCTTTTCCTTGGCTGTTTTACCCACGACCCGAGCGGCGTTGGGAATTTCTTTTTCCAGATAAGCGGCCAGTTCCTGAATGGTCACCAGACCGTCCGGCTCGTACCCTTGGTGGTACGGTTTTTCGTCGGCTTTACCGGTCAGGCCGGCCGCCAGCACGTTGTAAAACAGTCCATGGTCGCCCTGGGTCAGGGGCTCACGGAATGGTGGGTTGCCGAAGATGACCGTCCGCTCCGGGGGCAGAGAGTTGTCTTCCCGTTCCGCATCTTCAAAGACCAGTTTGAGATAATCGCCGACGTTGGGCTCGACCACTTTTTCCCCACTGGCCTCGAAACCGCGGTAGGAAACGTCCATTAGTACCAGGAGCTTCTGGTTTTTGATTTTTTTGAAGACCGGTTCCAGATCGACCACGGTTAACGCTGTTTTGGCCCGGTCTTTGAAGCGGGTATCGGCCGTCAGGAAGCAGGGTTTGTCACCGATGGCGGCACCGCGGCCGAAGAAAGCCACAATGAGCAGGTCGCCCGAGGCAGTAGCATTCAGACCGCGTTCGATGGCCTGTACAATCCGTTCGCGGGTAGCCTCAGGGGAGGTCAGCAGGACGGCCCGTTCCGGGGCAATCCCGAGTACCTTGGGGTCCCGGAGCAGAGCGTGCAAGGCTTTGGCATCCGCTTCGGCGGTCGGCCGTGGCTGAATGGCTGGGTCGCTGAAGGTGCCTACCCCGACCGCGACCAGATAGGGTTTGCCCGGACCCCGTGGATCTTCCGGAATCTGTACCGCTGCCGCTCGACCCACGGCCAGCAGCGTTAAGAGAATCGCCGTCACTATCCCGCTTCGCCTGCTGTTCCTCAGTAATCCCATGACGTTATCCACCTGATGCTCCCTCGCTCTGAACGCCTTACGCTCCCTCTCAGTCCAGACACCGGACCAGCACCCATCAGCCGTATACGCCGGATCCGCTTCCCTCCATTTGAAAACCTGGGAACTTTCTCGTCAACCGCATTATATCCCGCCAACAGCCTAGCCGCAGAAGACCCGGTATGTACGATGCCCCCGATAGAAATCCCTCTCCGGAATCTATTTTTGTTCTTGCCTAAGCGCTGCTACGTTAACAGACGCTTATTCCTGGTCTGTGGCTTTCATGATCAAAAGTATCATTTTTTATTCACCAAATCTTCATAAATAGTGGACGTGCACCGTAGAACTCAAGTCGTTGTGGCTGAATTTTCCGCAAGCAGCGCTTGTTCGGGTGTAAGATAATTATGTAGAATTAGTAAAGATTTGATGAATAAGAGGCGAAAGTGCTTTTTGGGACAGCCAACTGGCCATTTTGATTGTTGTCGCCTTACTCGGGGAACAGGGGTGAGTCATTTCGATAGTTGAGAGAATTAGGCCCATCCATCGACTGGACAGCTGGTGAGGGCAAACACCATGGCCTCGATGCACCTGAGGACGATCACGGAAGAGCAGTATGAACGGGTGGTCGATGAGATATTTTTGGTAACAGCGATTGCTGGAGCAGCAATCGGAGCGTGGGTGGGCACTACGCTTGCCAGCGGGACTGGAGAGGCGATCCGGCTTTTAGCCGCAGCGGCGGGAGCAGTTGGTGGGAGTGTCCTGGGCACGACTACCGGTCGCCTTACCCTGCTTCCGTTGGTAATGCGATGGGGGCATCAGCAACGGCACACTTCCGGCTGAGGCCATCAGCTCTACACTTCGTCGGAAGAGGGGTGCATCTCATTATCTCCTCAAGCTGCGAGATTACTTACAATTCAGAGTGGACGACTTGGCCCAAACGGGTTGATGCCAAGGAGAGGATTCAGCCGAGTCATGCGCAAGCCCCGCCGATTACCCTTGGAACAATTGGCACCATACGAGTGGGTGATGCCCATCCGTATACCACGCTGGAGCCGGATCGAAGACAGTCCCCTCCAATTGAGCCAAAACCCCGACTCATCGGTTCCCACGGACCACCCAGCTTCGGCTAAGCAGCGGTGGGACGAGGCCGGACCCACAACAGCGGTTGCGCGTCTACCCGAGTCAATGGTTTACCCCTTGATTGATTGGTCGCAGTTATTTGGCAATGAGCAGCCGGTGGAAATCGAAGTGGGGAGCGGAAAGGGGCAGTTCCTGGTCAGTTCGGCCCAACTTCGGCCGGACGTCAACTTCTTTGGCATCGAGGTAGTACGGAAGTATCAGCTTTACACGGCCACTCGTTGTGCCATTCGGCAACTCCGTAACGTCCGGACCACCTGTGCCGATGCCCGTTGGGTGCTTCATTACTTTATCCCGGCTGCTAGTGTCCAGGCGGTGCACGTTTACTTTCCAGACCCGTGGTGGAAGGCTCGACACAAAAAGCGTCGCTTGTTTACCCCTGGGTTTGTTCAGGACGTGGCCCGTGTCTTGCAGCCAGGCGGTCGGTTGCACATAGCCACGGACGTGGAGGAATACTTCGACAGCATGTGCACCATGATCAGCGACAGCGGCGTTTTTGAACAGTTGCAGCGCGGGCCCGATGAATCAACGCCCCCGGAGCTCCAGACCAACTTCGAGAAGAAGGCCCGCGCCCGCGGCAGTCGTATCTGGCGAGCCATCTACGTCAAAACGCGGCAGGAGTCTGACGTATCTGTCAGGTCCACTTGACCCCACGGTGATTGACGATCAGACGCGTTCAAGGAGCGAAGCTTTGGCACATGGCAGAGACGCCTGAACTGATCGAGTCACCCTCGTGTGTGTTTCCCCTTCGTACAGATCGGCGTATTGCAAATTAGTTAGAAAATAGTTAAACGGCTGGGGGATCCGCTTGAGAGCGACCGTTACTTAGTTAAACAGGGTGGAAGCATCGAAACATTATGGTGGGCTGGGGCCTACTTGCCGGTCTTTTTAAGGGCGATGGCCGGTCCACCCGCGGCCGCTATCGTTGAGGTATCGCAGCACGCGCTGCAATCCGTTTCGCACACAGGACAGCCGTCACAAGCGACGGCACAGGCGGGGCAAGGGGTGGCACAGCAACTACTGGTTTTGTTGACCACCTGAAGGGCACAGCAGGGGGGAGAGGGAGCTATGGCCTCGGCTGAAAGATTGCTATTGCAGCTTCGTCCCGCTGAAAACAAGGCCGCAAGGGGACAGTTGCCGTCGCACCAAGTGCAGTTGTATTCATACCAGCCGTAAACTCCGGCTCCCACAGCTCCTGCTGCCACGACCAGACCAGCGATCAATTTATACATGATGCATCTCCTCAAGCTGTGCAGGCAGCGATGTTGGGTGGCCCCCGTCGGAGCTCGCGAAGGTTCTAAAAGCGGTCTGTTTGGCCCATTCAGGCGCAACCATCCCCGCGCGGACTGGCTATGAATCTCCGGGAGTGCCGGTGATCGGTGCCTGCTCCTCCAAATGTCCAATCCTATGCTAGTCGATTTATCCGGATGGGTCAATTCCTTCGTGACGCGGTCGTGATTCATTGAGGTGAAGTGTTAACAAGCTGCCTGAGGAAAGTTTGATCGCCCATGGGTATCGGTCAGAGTTTTGGAGGACGGCGTTCCTGCCTCTTGTAGGGTCAGCAAGGACCGCTTATGCTTGTCACCATGAAGTACGCAATTGTGATACCGGATGGTTGTGCCGATGAGCCGGTGGCGGAATTAGGGGGACGCACGCCGTTGCAAGCGGCGCGGACGCCGCACATGGATCGCGTAGCCCAGCTTGGGGTCGTCGGGTTGGCCGATAATGTTCCTGCCACACTGACGCCGGCCTCGGATGTAGCCACCTTGTCGTTGTTTGGTTACGATCCGTTAGAGGTATACACGGGGCGGGCGCCGCTGGAAGCCGCCGCTATGGGCATCCATTTGGGTCCGCACGACTGGGCGATCCGCTGTAATCTCGTGTACGTTCCCGACGGGCACATGCGGGATTTTACCGCCGGGCACATCAGCACCGCAGAGGCCCGTGAACTGATCCAGGCGTTGCAAGCCTCTCTGGGCGGTCGGGAAGTAGCCGGTGGTGTCATCGAGTTTCATGCCGGTGTCCAATATCGTCACATATTGGTATGGCGGGGCCGTGGCCCTGAAAGTGGTCTGGAGCAGACACGGACCCAGCCTCCCCATGACATTCCGGACCGGCCCGTGGCCGATTATCTGCCTATCGGTCCAGCACGCGATTGGCTGGTAGAGCTGATGGAAGCCAGCAAACCGATCCTGGCAGCCCAAGCGGTTAACCAACGGCGGCGGGAAACAGGCCACAAACCGGCCACGCAAATCTGGCTGTGGGGTCAGGGGCAGGCCCCTCGCCTGACGCCCTTTGCCGAACGTTACGGACCGCGGGGGGCGATCATTTCCGCCGTGGATCTGGTCCGCGGTGTGGGCGTATTGCTGGGCTGGCACCGCATTGACGTCCCCGGTGCCACCGGCTACCTCGACACCAACTATGCCAATAAGGGTAAATACGCCGTCGAGGCTCTGGGACAGTTTGACCTGGTCTGTGTCCACATTGAGGCTCCCGACGAAGCCTCACACGAGGGACGGGCAGAGGCCAAGGTCGAAGCCTTGGAGCGGATCGACGAACACATCGTCGGGCCTCTGTTGGAGGCCCTGCCGCATTATGGGTACCATCGCCTCCTGGTTGAACCGGATCATCGCACGACGTTACACACACGGGCCCATGCCCATGGACCCGTACCCTTTGCCGCCTGCGGCACAGGCATTCAACCGGATGCCGCCACCAGCTATGACGAACTAACCGCGGCCGCCGCACCTTTACGGTTCCAGCCCGGCCATACCCTAATGCCCTGGTTTTTGGGCCTGCACCGCCCACCGTCGGCCTGATCCCCTGATAATCGTGCCACAGATGCAGGGGTCTTTCCGGCGAATACTCCATGTCTCAGCAGGAGATCGCTTCCATGTCGTCGCTGTGCTGCCGATACGCCATAGCCCCCTTTGTGACGAGTCTGCTGGCGGTCGTCGTGACTGTACTGACACCGGGGCTAATTCCATCAATGACACAACAGGAAGCGGCTGCAGCTCCTCTGACCATCCGTTGGCACGGTCAGTCGTTTTTCACTCTGGTAACTAGCCGGGGCATCCGGATCGCCATTGACCCGCATGCCATTGCACAGTTTGGCCGCGGTCCCCGCACGGTCGATTTTGTTCTGATCAGCCATCCGCACAACGATCATGACCAGATCGGTATCTTTGAACCGGTTCCCAAGGACGCCGATGTATATCGGGGTGTTATCGAACCCCGTCCCGGCCGGCAGGAATGGAAGCTGTATGACGAAAAACGTGGTGCAGTACGCCTGCGTAACGTGGCTACCTTCCACGATGCTCTCAACGGTCTGCAACGCGGCAAAAACTCCGTTTGGATTGTGGAAGCCGATGGCCTAGTTGTCTGTCATCTAGGTGATTTGGGACACGAACTATCGGACGAACAACGCAAGGCCATCGGGCCAGTCGACATTGTCATGATTCCCATTGGTGGCATCTACACCCTTAACGGCGAACAAGCAGCGGAGGTGGTCCGTCAGCTCCGACCCCGTCTGTACATCCTACCCATGCACTACGGTGTTCCCGGCTACGACGATCTGCTCGGACCCGAGGAATTCCTTTCGTATTTCAAAAACGACGACATTGATAAACGCCTCGACACAAACGAACTGGTTGTTCGGGCCAGCGATAAGCTGCCCAGACCACGCGTTGTCCTGCTCGGTTGGAAATCACGCGACAGTAAAGAAGACAAGTAATTTGGCCAGGTTGGAGTGGTCAAGCACCACGCGGTGATGGTGCTCCTTCTCATAGTCATGGACAAAAAATGATATCCCCACCGTCCTTTGATGAGGTACATCGCCGAACGGTGGGGCCGGAACAGAGAAGAGGCAGAACCTAGTTATTATGGTTGCAAGTAAACACGAAATCGTCAAGGGGAATTCCGTAAAAAAATCGTTCCGGAAAACGAAAATCAGCGAGACAATGATCATAAGCGCACGGGAGCGATGAATTATCAAATTTATCATTGTTTTAGTAGTAATGTGACAGAATTTGGTTGACAATGGGAGGTCGTTTTAGAAACGGCCTTGTGAGATAATCGCTATGGGGAGTGCGATTTTCGAATAGTGCCTGACATAAGTTGTGGTATGTACCTTGGTCGCCTGCTTGCCGGTAGTGCTGAAG
>JANWVV010000049.1 GCA_025055795.1 Gemmataceae bacterium | reverse complement strand
CCTGCATCAACCTACGAATCGCCGTTTTGCCATTATCGTTACTTGTTGGTTTGGACAATTTCTTTTATCTGCTTATATTGCATTTTTTCTAGCATTAATTCTTATTGTATTTACCATATTAACATTAATCCGTCAGTATCGCATTTTACCTTGGCGTGATTTGTTGGTAGCGAATTGGCGTGTTTGGGTGGGTCGCGTCCTGATTGTCTTGGCGATCTTACCACCGCTGGGAGGGATACTTGTACGTCATGCCTTGGTAGCTGGGAGTACTCCAACGGAGTACATCTTGTTGTGGTCACCGGTAGCCCACTCATGGCTAATCCCCCCACCCCACTCGGTTACCGCAACTTTTTACCAGATCGTGGGTCTTTCGTTGCAGGATGAGGAGGGAGAATGCCGTCTATTTGCCGGGTTGATCCCTTATATTGCCATGATTTTTGCTCTGCTAGCAATAGCATGGACGAACCCGACACCAGAAGGTCAACGACGCCTGGCCGTCGGTCTGCTGGGTGCTGCTGGCTTACTGCTCGCGTTAGTCATCACGCGTTGGGGAAATTTCTGGCTGTACGAGCCTCTTTTGGATGTTCCGGGGTTCCGGCAGATCCGGGCAGTAGGACGATTAATTCTGGTACTACTGTTCCCCTTGGGGCTAGCAGTGGGTGAATGCTTGACGGCATTGGGCCATCGTTGGCTGCACAAAGGTGCCACCTTGGCTACCGTTGCCCTCCTGATCATCATGATTGCAGAGCATCTTTTGCTACCAACTACCTGGGAGCAACATTGGGACAGGCATCGCCATTCCTTGGCTCAACAGGTCCGCTGGCAAGACCGCCTGGCAAACATCATCCGTCGTCACCCCCGTCCGCAAGTCGTTTACGTCTTTCCTTCGGAGTTACTCCAAGCGCCAAAATATGAGCAACAACTTTATCGCCTTCAAGTACTCGCCATGCGCTCCGCTCAAAACGTCGGGCTACCTTGCATCAACGGCTATTCGGGTTACATGCCCATAGAATGGGACATTTTCTTTGGCTATCGTTCCTTATTCGAGTGGCTAACGGGCACCTATCCGCTGCCCCAGCATCAGTTCCGTGGGCTGGTTCTGATTGGCGAGCCGGAGCCGGATGTGGACCCTGAATATGAAGGCATCATGCGGCAGTTGTACCCCCCCTTACCGTTACCACCCTGGGACTAACACGCTAACCCCTCGGAAAAGCCCCGCATGATGCGGCACTAGTCAGGCCGGCAGCCCACCGAATTCACAAAATCACAATGAAAAGGCAACTGTCAATCTATGAGAAAGGGTGTGCTGAACCGCTCGGCTGGCAGCAGACTCACATCGCACAATCCCTCGACCGGGTGATAATGGCAAACCAATCCATCCAACTCGCTATCACTTGGGCAACGAGGCCACCGGCGGCCGGAAATCTTCAGCAGAGGCAAGCAGACGGCGGCCGCAAAACGCCCGCCAGTCGCACATGAATGTCAATTCGGCTCGTCCACGGAAAAGCCACGACCGAGCAAAAGCCGCTCTCAGGGTGGTGGCCTCCTCAGCCCAGCCAATCCCCGCCCAAACCTCACTGTCTCCAACAGGGGGTGCCCTTTTCCCGAGCAATGACGTCCCTTATACATTCACTGACGGCCCTGATAAAGTAATGCAGAGGCGGAACCGCCCTGGTGGCATCCGCCAACGGGAACAATGCCGGGCACGGATCGCTCTGCCCTCCCTCCAGCCTGTGATCGAGGCGTCGTATGGTCAGTGAAGCCGATTACAAACCGGGCCTGGAAGACGTACCTGCCGCCAAGTCGGCCATCAGTTTTCTGGATGGTAAAAAGGCCCGCCTGGAGTATCGCGGCATTCCGGTGGAAGTGCTGGCTCGCGAAAGCAATTTCGAAGAGGTTTGCTGGCTGCTGATCAAAGGGGAACTTCCCACCCAGAAGCAACTGGCGGATTTCGACGGGGAATTACGGCAACGCCGGGCTATCCATTTCCGGCTCAAGGAACTGATCCGCTGCCTGCCCGCCGATGGGCATCCGATGGATGCTTTGCACAGCACGGTGGCCGCCCTGGGCATGTTCTATCCCTGTCCCAACGTGCAGGATCCGGCCCGCAACTGGGACGCTACCTGCCGGCTCATCGCTGCCATGCCCACGCTGGTGGCCGCCTTTGCCCGTACGCGTCGCGGCCAGGAAATCCTGGAACCCCGCGACGACCTCGATCACGCGGCCAATTTCTACTACATGCTCTTTGGCAAGGAACCCACCCCCGCCACCCGCAAAGTGCTGGACGCCACCCTCATCCTGCATGCCGAACACACCATGAATGCCAGCACTTTCACGGCCCGGGTCACCGCCTCCACCTTGGCTAACCCCTATCATGTGGTCGCCTCGGCGGTAGGAGCCTTGTCTGGACCCCTCCATGGCGGTGCCAACGAAGAGGCCCTCCGCCAGTTCGAAGAAATCGGGGATCCGCAAAACGTGCAAAGCTGGCTGGAAGCCAAAATCGCGGCTAATCCCAAATTCAAAGTCATGGGGATTGGCCATCGTGTCTACAAAGTCAAAGACGCCCGGGCCACCGTCCTGCAGGAAATCGCCGAACACATGTTCGCCGAAACACAACGACCCAAAAATTACGAAATCGCCCTGGAACTGGAACGTATCTGTAATCAGATCTACGGTCCCAAAGGGATCTACCCCAACGTCGATTTCTACTCAGGTGTTATCTACCAGGCCTTGGGCATTCCTACTGATGTGTTCACTCCGATCTTTGCCATTGCCCGTGTCGCTGGCTGGCTCGCCCACTGGCACGAGCAGTTGCAGAACAACCGCATCTATCGGCCCGAACAGATATACGTCGGGAAAACGGACGTGCCTTACATCCCCTTGGAACAACGCCCCTGAGCGAACCTGGAAAGCATGCCGGACGTCCGCCGCCGGCTGCGTCGTTGCCGTCAGTTATCCCCCCTTGCGGATCCTGCACCGATGAGCAACACCCTTGCCGACGCCTTGGAACAACTGGATTTTGTCCGCCGTTATACCCTGGAACGCCTGGCTAGCGTGCCGCTGGAAGAATGGTTCGTCATCCCGGCGGGGAGCGGCAGCCACATCGCCTGGCAGGTAGGCCACATCGCTGTGGCCGAATACCGCCTGTGCCTGGAACGATTGCGTGGCCGGACCGAAGCCGACGAACTGCTCATTCCCTTCGATTTTCTGCAGCAGTTTGGCCGTACCTCCACGGCCCAACCCCCTGCTGCCTACTCCGCGCAGGACATCCGGCAGATCTTCGATGCCGTCCATCAACGCATCCTGCACGAACTGGCAGCCTACCCAGAAGCGGACCTGTGCCTGCCCCCGCTAGTTCCGCATCCGTTGTGTACCACACGCCTGGCCTGTCTGCGTTATGCCCCTTTGCACGAAATGCTCCATTGTGGTCAGATTGGTTTGCTCCGCCGTATGCTTGGCCACGCTCCACTGTGGTAACTCCGTTGCACGCAGGCCACAAGCAACGGCAAGCTCGGCCCCTCCAGCAAACGTCGTTGCCCGTCGTCGTCAGTCAGCACCGGCAATGTCCAAGCGAAACAGACTGGGGCCCACGCCCTCCGCCGCCCGGTTCATCCGCCAAGTGTAGTACACCTGTGTACAACTATTGCGCCCTCTAGTTTCAGGGAATTTGCCGTCGCCCATACCAACGCAAATCCATCATTAACCAACGAAAATAGACTAAAGCTATAAAGAATTAAACCGGCTGACGCCGGTTAGATAAACGATTCATGATATAGTATATTTTTTACGTTTTATCAGACGTGCGTTTTAGAAGGCAAAGCCCATGGTCGCCTTGTAGAAGCTGCTGGAGACCCGGTCCTGCAGATCCCAGCCCGTGGTGATGCGGAGGAAAATGCTGTTGGGGAAGGTAATCTGCACGTAAGGTCCCAACCAGGTGTAGATGTTAGAGGTATCACCAACCTTGGCTTTGGTCTGATAGAGTTGTTCGAAGTGGAATCCTGTCGAGAAGATCTGGGTCCAGTCCGTTCGATCAGCAAAAGGCCGAACGCCACCAGTTACCCACCAGTGGACGAAGTTATTGTTGGACGGGGCCGATGTGGCAATGTAATAGGCACCATACAACTGGCCTTCGGTGTACTTGCCAGCATGGCTGAAGCTGATCTGCGCCACAATACCGTCGAAGACGGTGGCCCGACTAGAGCCCGACAACAGCGAACCATTCAGGTATCCGATGGCAGGATTCACCGAGACTGCCCCGTCGAATAGCGAGAAGTTAACACCGAAGCCGAATTCGGTCCACAAGCCGGTACCCGTTCCCGTAGGACTGAAACCGGGATTGGTCCAGAACAGACCGTAGAAAGTGAAGGCAATACGGTCCGTAATCGAGTACGAACCGCTCAGGATCGGATAAAAGCCAAAGAAGCTATCCTGGTTAAGAGTGATAGCACCCGAAAAGGGGCCTTCGGAGGAAGCCTTGACCGGATAAGGCGTGCCTACGATAGTCGTCGTGCGGGAATTTTCCTCCTGTTGAGAACATCCGTTCAGAATATCCTGCCGCAACGAGCCGTTGGTCACCGGAGCGGGTTGTGCGGTCCCGCCCACGGTGGTCTGCAGACTGACCAGAGCGGATGGAGTCGCTGGGGCGGGCGGCACTGCAGGCTCCTGAGCCGTTATAAAACCGCCCATCACCAGAATCGGCAGCATTGGGTCCTCCTTTTCTCCTTTGCACTAATGACCTAAGCGGGTACCAGCAAGAAGCGAATTCCGTCAGGTATACTACTCAGACCGCTTCTGCCGGAATCCTCAAGAGTATTGGGAGAGACAACAATATGATCGGAATTAATCGTTTCTCAAGTGAGTAATTTATAAGAAGTAACAGTTGATCTGTTTGCATCAAATGTAGGCATGGTACGCCTGCAAACCGTGCATATGACTTGCTTTTGGTGGAGCCTCGGTGGTCACCGCCGCATGTGCCGCTCAGACACAACGTCCTCTACATCTGGCACGTCTAGAGCATGGCCAATAAGGCAGAGGAAACCGAGCAGGGCCGAGCGGGTCTGCACTCTGACTTCAGGCAAACAAGAAAATGCCCCCCTCCAGGCAAAAACCAACTTGCTGTCTGCTACGGTCAGGCAAGGAATGACAGATGAAAAATAACGATCGCTGGCTAAGATGTTTCTTCAGCGATCGTCCCATGTAGCATCCGTCGGATAGGGCGATCGGATGGTAAGCCCCAAAAGTCAAGAGTGAAGCCACGAACAGTAGCGGCGTTTATTGTTTGTCGGAGGATAGTAACTTGGTTGTGTAGGCGACGCCCGGTCAGGAGCGCCAAACACGCAGGCCGTTGGCGTCGTGCCAGCCCATCCGCCAATAGGCTGCTAAGGGAAGGAAGCATCATGCTCGATCCGGCTTACATTGTGGCCCACGCCGACCAGGTCAAGGAAAACTGTCAGCAGCGGGGTGTGTCCAGTCTGCCGGTGGATCAGGTAGTCCGGCTGGAACAACAGCGGCGGGAACTAGCCCGGCAGCGCAGCGACGTGGCCGCCCAGAAAAACGAGGTCAGCAAGCGTTTTCCGCAGGCCAGAACAGCCGAGCAAAAGCAGGCCCTCAAGGCCCAGTCGCATGCCCTGGATGCACAACTGCACCAGATCGACCAGGAACTGAAGCGAGTGGAGGAAGAACTATACGCCCAGTTACGGCTGATCCCGAACCTGACGCATCCGGCAGCCCCCATCGGCCCGGACGCCTCCGCCAATGTGGTGCTGCGTCAGGTGGGACAGAAGCGGCAGTTCGACTTTCCGCCACGGGACCATGTAGCATTGTGTGAAACGTTGCACCTGGCCGATTTTGAAGGCGGGGCGAAAGTGGCCGGCCAGAAATTCTATTACCTGACCCACGACGGTGCCCTGCTGGAACTGGCGCTGGTCCAATATGCCTTACACAAAGCGATGGCACATGGCTACGTTCCCCTTATTACGCCGGATCTGGCCCGTACCGAGGTGCTGGAAGGCATCGGCTTTCTGCCCCGCGATCCTAACCCCAATACGCGACAGATTTACACCATTGCCGACAGTGAGCTGTGCCTGATCGCCACAGCCGAGATCACGCTGGGCGGCCTGCATAAGGACGAAATCTTCGATGAGGCTGAGCTACCACGGCGTTACGTTGGTCTGTCGCATTGTTTCCGCACCGAGGCCGGCGCGGCTGGACGAGAGACCCGCGGCTTGTACCGCGTCCATCAATTCACCAAGGTCGAATTGTTTGCCTTCACCACGCCCGAACAAAGCGAAGCCTTGCACGAGGAAATCCGCACTATCGAAGAGGAAATCTTCCAGGGACTGGGGATCCCCTATCAGGTGGTCGATACCTGTACGGGGGATCTGGGAGGGCCGGCCTACCGCAAATACGACCTGGAAGCCTGGATGCCAGGACGGGGCAGCCACGGCGAATACGGGGAAGTCACCAGCACCTCTAACTGCACCGACTACCAGGCCCGCCGCCTCAACATCCGTTACAAAAGCAAGAATTTCAAGGGGACCCGCTTTGTCCACACCCTCAACGGCACGGCCATCGCCTGTACCCGAGCCATGATTGCCATCCTGGAAAACTACCAACAGGCCGATGGCACCGTCGTTGTCCCAGAAGTATTGCGTCCCTGGATGGGTAAAGAACGTCTGACCCCACCGCCCCACCCCCTCCGTCATGGCAAATCCTGACCAGAACCGCTAGGCAAGCCCCCACCATCGACGAAATTATCTAGATTTAGTTAGATTATAAAGTTCTCTATTATCATAGGAATTAGATCTCGAACTCAATTTTTTCTGGATACTCAAATAAATATACCTAATATAAAATCGAAATTCGACTAGTGGATATTAAACTATATATATCAGACTATTATATCATAAAAGGCGTTGAATTTGCTTGAATAAACTATGGTGATTGCGATGGGAGTGGTTGTCGGTGCGGTGGTCAGACGTTATTTCTCCTGGTCGTTTTGCTGTTTGTGCAGGGTGCAGGGTTTGGCCATGAGGGCGAGGATGAGTGTTTGGCCATTGCGGGTACGGTATGGCGTAACAACCGGGAAGTATTTATCGCACACGCAGGCATAGGTGAGCTGATTGATACCCGGGGCGGTCAGGGTGATGCGGACGCGTCCACGTTCATCGGGGAAGGCCTCGATTTTGACAGTGGCCTCCTGCTTTTCGATCAGGGGGAAGGAGGCTTGTCGGCCAGGCAGGATGGACTGGGCATGACTGGCCAGCAGGCGGAAGCAACGCAACTGGGGTTCGCGTTTGCGGACCTCACGGGCCAGTTCTTCCAAGGGGGGATCGACGTCGTCGTGGGTGGCAGTGCTGGCCAGGATGACCACCAGGGTCACGCGCACCGGCGTAGCGGCAGGGGCCGGTTCGCCAGGGGCGACTGCCGATAGCGTGATCAGCCAGAGCCAGGCTGTTGCAGCGATCATCAGCGTCTCGGTACGACCAGTATGGCAGCATCTTCTTCCCCAGCGGCTAGCAGGGGTAATGGCTCGGCGACAGCAGGGGCCGCGGGAACCAGGTACACGACCACGATCTCGTCAGAGCGTAGCAGGGGCATGCCACCGTCGCAGGGTGGCCGTCCCACGGGCAGCCAGCCGGTTCCCAGGTGTGGCACCCGTTCCAGGATCACTTCGTTGTCCTGGGCCAGTGGCAAACGGACGGGCCAGCGTCCATCCGTTGCGCTCGGGGTAAGGGCCAGGCCTGCCGGATCCAGTGTCTCCGTCTGCTGAGCCAGTGCGGGTTCAGCGGCTGGCCCCGGCACCTGGTTTTCTCTCCAGGGCTGCAGCCAGCCCAGACTGATAATTAGCAGTACGCTGGCGGCGATTAACGCTCTCCGCACCATGCGTACCGAGGTACGACGGCTTTGCTGAGCCATCCGTTGGGAGCGATGGGTCAGCGCACAGGCGTCCTGGATACGCTGAGCCAGTTCCTGCCATTGGGCCGCGGTAGGTGGCGATGGTGCCGTAGCGGCCCACCATTGCTGGATGGTGTCAGTGAGTGCCCGTTCCTGTTCCACCACGCTCCAGTCCTGCGGGTGGCAGGCCAGCCAACGTTCCACCCGTTGGCGTTGCGGCTCCGGCAGCTGACCATCGGCATAAGCCGCCAGCCAGGGGCGACGACACGCGTCGCCAGAAGACGATGAAGAAGTCATGGATCCGGCACCTGCAAGGCGAGCATAGCTCGCAACTTCTGGCGGGCATGGAACAATCGGCTCATGACCGTGCCGATCGACACGCCCGTTACTTCTGCGATTTCCCGGTAGGTCAGGCCTCCTTCCACGTACAGCACCAGGGTTTGCCGCTGCCGTTCGGGCAACAGGGCCAGGGCTTGATTGAGCCGCTGACGCAACTCTTCCACTTCCAGTTCAGCGGTGTGTCCGGCTGGCGGGCCGCCGTGTCGTTCTGCCACGTCGGACCAGGGTTCCTGGCGCCGTTGTCGCTGGCGGTTGCGCCCGATGTCGAGGGCGCAGTGACAAACCACCCGCAACAACCAGGTGCGGAAGCGGCATAGTCCCCGGAACTGCCGCCAATGCGTCAGGACCTTGATAAATCCTTCCTGCACGGCGTCGAGGGCATCGGCTTCGTTACCCAGCAGACGCCAGGCCACTCGATAAGCAGCTTCGCGATGCCGGCTGAACAACTGCTCGAATGCCTGAGCATCCCCTGCCTCCCAACGCTCCAGCAGAAGTTCGTCACTGACCAGACAGGAGTTCACCGGCACATCCGGACACAGTGAGGCCGATCCGTCCGTCCGGCTCCGCTGGCTCGTTACCTCGTTGTTCATGACGACTCCCCTGTTCCTAACACCCGAGCCGCCATCTCCGTCCAACCAACCCCGATCCGCCCCTGGACTGTAACTTCCCAGGACCATGCCAGCAGAGCCGGGAAAGCCGATGTCCACCCACCCGTTCTCATTGTATCCACCCGTTGCTGTCCGCGTGCAACTTCGGGCGACGTTTGTTTATCCTACCTTCGGTCAAGCCTGCGTGAAGCGGCCATTCCCGTCCCACCCCTCGTGCTCCTTAAAAGTTCGATCCGGGGCGACCGTTGTGCCCAACGCGTCTTGAAAAATCGGTACGGGAAGTTGACTTTTTCAGGAATTTAGTACATAATTACATAAAGTGTTTATTTGATCACAGTGAACACATGGAGAAAAACCGATGCCTTCCCGCCAGCTACCCCGGCCCTGGGCCCCTGACTGCACCCTGCGACGGACCGCCGTGCAGCCCCAGTCCCCACAGCGTCATCGACACGACCGCTCCACTCCTTCAGCAACAGCGGCCCATCACCCCGCTCGTTCCCCTCGCTCTTCCCACTGGCAGGACCTGCTCGGCCCTCTGCCTGACCTTAGCATGCCCTCAACCGCTGCAGCTCCCCTGCCCGAGACACCTGCCGACGCCGCTACCCTGGCCGGCTACCGCCGCACCCTCCGCCATTGCCGGCTGGCCTTGCGTCAGCTCCGTCAACGCCTCCGCTTGCTTACCCCGGCCCGCCGCCGCCGACTCCGCCGCCGCTACCCCTTCTGCCTGCTCCCGTTCTTCCGCGATTGCATCCTTCTGCTCCGCTCGGCCCTGCGTGCCCGCACGACAGCCGCAACCGAAACACCCCGCCAGACAGACCGCCGGAGCGAACCGCAAGGTTCCCCAGCGGCTCAGACTGCCCCTCCAGCCGAAGTAGTTAGCCGCTCAATGGTTCCGCCGCCGACTCCGGGCCCCGATGCCTCAGCACAAATACCGGTTGCTGTCCCGTCCCACCTGACAACGGGAGCGGCAACGGCAGGATCAGACACAGGGCAGACGGTGGGCCAACCGTTCAACTGTGTTCAACAGAAAGGGGCGATACGGGTTGAGGTTGATGCCGGATGTTGGCTAGCTCGGGATCTGTTCAACAGTTTGCAACAAGGCGGCCCTGTCCGACGACATGCCCTGTCCGGTTCGGGCAACCCGTCACGACGGCCGGGAAAACGTCCAATAGGTAGACCACGTTCCATTCACCGGCGTCACCTTCATCACCCTGTATCACCACTGTCAAGCACATATCGTTGGAGGCAGCCGCCTCGATGGGCGTTTCCACGATTTTCGCAACGATTCAGCCTAGGGGAACGGAGATTTGCTGCACGTTCCGCTCTAAGGTTGCTTAATAATCGTTACGTTTCTATAAGTCGAACATTTATATCCGATTTTCAGATAATCTCTCGTCTCCGTAGAGCTGTCGGGGGACACCAGGTCTGCAGGTCGTGGAAAAATGGACGAGTGAGACACGGAGGTGTGCCGTGTCGAGGGCCACCCGTGATCCGCTCGATGGCTGTTGCAAGCGGCGGCATGGCATTAGCCCGTCGATCGATGGTGGTAGGGGTCACTAGCAGCCCTCTTCAAAAGGGTGGGGGATGTTTCGTCTCGCCATCGTTGCAGGTACATGGCGCGGAGTAGGTGACGCAGTGCCTTGGAGACGATCGTTCGGGATATTTGTATATCGGAGCAGCTCTGCCAAGGTTACAGCTCTGGCCTCCTTTTGCGGGTGGTGTGTACTTGTTGGTTCCGGGAGTTTCAGAAGGTGGTGAGCGGAGCCAGGCAGGTTAGCCGATTGGCGTTGAGGGGGTAGTAGTTGTGATGGAGGGGGAACACGAGGCTGGCTTGACAACGTTGCCGCAGGGACGTATGGCAGGGAGCACTCGGCGGATAGTCCGCGGCTATTCGTCTGCGCCGTAGGAGGATCAGCCTGGCGGGCATGGAGGCCAGCCGGTTCGCCTAGGAGGAAGGCGAGACGGTTAACGAAGGGGGCAAGGATGCAGCAGCACCGCCGCAGAGAACGCTGGGGGGTGGGCCGAGGTGCCGACACTGGCGGCCTGTGGCTTGCAACTTTCTGCGGAGGGATCATTGGACTGCTCCAGGGGCTGTGGCCGGCACCGGTTTACGCGGGCGACAACCTGCAGGGACGGGTCATCGCCGACGTCGTACCGGTAGGCAACCGCGTGCGGACCGCCGAGCAGATACGCAGCAAGATGCTCACCCGCCCCGGCAGCCGCTACGACGAACAAACCTTGCAGGAGGACGTACGCCGTCTCCATGCCACCCGCTGGTTTGTCCCCGGAGGCGTACAAATTCTAACACACGATGAACCTGATGGACGTGTTACCATATTAGTTTATGTACAAGAATTGAGTCAGACAGTAGAAGACGTTCAATACATAGGAGCTCAACATCTGCGTTTGTCAGAATTACAACAACTGACGGGTATTCGCAAAGGGGAGCCGATGAATCCTCTGGCCAATGAACTGGGCCGGCAAGCGATTCAACGGCGTTATCAAGAGGATGGGCGGTACTTTGCCACTGTCGAGCTGGTGGAAGGGAGCAAGCCGACCGATCGGCGGGTGGTGTACCGGATTGTAGAAGGGCCGGTGGTACGCGTCGCCGGCATTGAGTTGCGGGGTGTGGAACAAGCTAGTCAGGCCCGGATCCGGACATTGCTGGTCACCCAACGCCGCCTGCTCGGCTTTATCGGTGGCAAGTTCAATCCGGTGACGTTGGAAATCGATCGTCAGAAGATTATCGACTATTATCATGGTCTGGGCTATCTGGACGTGCAGGTAACCCCGGAGGTAGTACCGCTAGCGGATTTGGGTTTAGTGCGGATAGTGTACCATGTGCGTGAGGGCCGTCCCTATCAGGTAGCGGGCAAGACGATAACGGGGGCCCGGTCGTTCCCGCCGGAACGTCTGGAGCAGTTGACGGAATTGAAGGTGGGGGAACGGTATGATCTGCGGGTGGTGCAAGCGGATGCCCAACGGATCAAGGATTATTACGGCATGCGGGGCTATCCGGTGGCGGTGGAGCCGCACCTGTACGAGGTGGCCGGCCGCCCCGGGGCGGTACAAGTGCAGTATGAGGTAGTCAATGACCGGGGCGAACCGGACCGGGTGGGCCGGATCATCATCGAGGGGAACGAAGTCACCAAACGACGGGTGATTCTCAACGAGCTGCCATTCCGACCTGGTCAGATTCTGCCGTACGACCGGCTGGACGAAGCCCGGATGCGTCTGGCCCGTTTAGGCATATTTGATCCGGAAGATCCACCGACAGTCGAGGTGTTGCCCAATGAGTGGGACAGCGTGTTCAAGGACATCCGCATCCGGGTCAAGGAGACACGCACAGGCCAATTTATGATCGGTGGTGCGGTCAACTCGGATATGGGTCTGACCGGCACGATCGTGATCAATGAGAGGAATTTCAGTCTGACGCGTTGGCCGACCAGTTGGGACGACATCCGCAGCGGCCGGGCCTGGCGGGGCGATGGTCAGGAGCTGCGGATCGAAGCGGCCCCTGGCACACAGTTCCAGCGATACTCGATCACCTGGCGGGAGCCGTACCTGTTTGATACCCCCTTTGGCCTGACGACCTCCGGGTACTACTTCACGCGGGCGTTTGCCGAGTACAACGAACACCGCTACGGGGGTCGGTTCACCATCGACCGGCGGCTGGATCCGTTATGGAAGGCCAGTTTCATGACCCGGGTCGAAGGGATCGACATTGGACACATTCCCTGGTACGCGCCTAAAGAAATTGCCGAGGACGCAGGGAACCACTTTCTGCTCGGATTGCGGACCGGTCTGACCCGCGACTCGCGGGATTCGTACATTTATCCCACCCGCGGTGGCATGCTGGACATCGCCTTTGAGCAAGTGTTAGGCTCCAACGCCTTTCCGATCGGGACCGTGGAGTGGACGCAATTTTTCTCGTCGCGTTATCTGGCCCGCGAGGACGGCAGCGGCCGGCACGTTCTGGGTCTACGCTCCATGCTAGCGGTCACCACCGGTAACGCCCCGGTGTATGAACGGTTCTACGGTGGTGGCATCCGCAGCATGCGAGGCTTCAGCTTCCGCGGCATGGGACCGTTTGAAAACAATCTGGCCATCGGTGGTACCTTCCTGTGGATCAACACCGTGGAATACCAGATACCTTTGCTGGCCAACGATAAGCTGCACTGGGCCATTTTCGTCGACCATGGCACGGTGGAACGGGATGTGGCCATCCGGAATTATCGGGTTAGCATCGGCACAGGGTTGCGAATCAGTGTACCGGCGTTCGGACCACTGCCGTTGGCGTTCGACTTTGCTTTCCCGGTAGTGCGAGGCCCCAACGACCATCGGCAGATTTTCAACTTCTCGGTGGGGGTGTTCGGTGGTCCTTGATAAGCGGCTGTGGCATAGAGCGACTGTTTGTCCTGCACAAAATAGCGTAGCTTCCGGAATGGGCAAGCGGTTGTGTGGAGAAACGATGAAGCTCGGAGCCGCCGCTACTGTCGCGGTTGCAACCTGCCCAACGGAACGTAAGATGTTAACGATCTGCTGCATGGGAGGGAGGTCGTGGTAATGAGGCCCTGGTTCAGGGCCGCCAGTAACAATAAGCACCCGCCGCAATGGGGAAAGGTTCCCGCAGATGGGCAAAGTTGTCAACCGCCGTACCGCCGATGCCGAAGCGCCTGTTGCTTGGAAGTTGCAGGATGCTTGCGAAACCTACGGCATATTACGCTGGGGCAAAGGATACTTTGGGATCAACAGGCAGGGGCATGTTACCGTCCATCCCAATAAGGACCCCCAGCAGGCCATCGATCTGAAGGAGTTGGTCGATCAGTTACGGGCCCGCGGCATCCAGACACCGCTTCTGCTGCGGTTCACGGACATTTTGCGTCACCGCATTCAGGAAATAGCGGAGGCCTTCGCCCATTCGCGGGCCGAATACGGTTACACGGGCAACTACCATTGCGTCTACCCCATCAAAGTGAACCAGCAGCGACACGTGGTGGAGGAGATACTCAACTTCGGCCGTCCTTACGGCTTCGGCATCGAGGCCGGCAGTAAACCGGAGCTGCTGGCCGTGCTGGCCATTACCAACGGCACTAGCGACACTCCCATCATCTGCAATGGCTTCAAGGACGACGAATTCATCCAGATGGTGGTCTTGGCTCGCAAGATCGGTAAGAACATTATTCCAGTAGTGGAAAAATTTACTGAGTTGGAGCTATTAGTCAAGTACATGGAACAACTGGACGTTCGTCAACCATTGGGAGTGCGTGTCAAGCTGGCAGCCCGGGGAGCGGGCCGGTGGCGTTCCAGCGCGGGGTATCGCTCCAAGTTTGGCCTGACCATTACGGAAGTGCTGGAGGCCTTCGAATATCTCAAGGCCCGCGGCCTGGAGGACTGCCTGCAGATGACTCACTTCCACATGGGCTCGCAGGTGTCGGACATCCGCAAGGTGAAAGAGGCCCTAACGGAGGCGGCCCGCATCTACGTGGAACTGTACCGGCTGGGAGCGCCGTTGAAATACCTGGACGTTGGCGGTGGCCTGGGCGTCGATTACGACGGCTCGCAAACAGCCTTCGAATCCAGCATCAATTACACGCTTCAGGAGTACGCCAACGACGTGGTCTATCGCATCAAGCAGGTGTGCGATGAGGCCGGCGTTCCCTATCCGCACATCATTTCCGAAAGTGGGCGGGCCATGGTGGCCTACCACTCGGTGCTGATCATCGACGTACTGGGAACGTCCAGCGTCGACCGCTGTCCGCCTCCGGAGTCGCTGCCGGCCGACGCCCCGGAACCACTGCGCGACCTGTTTTCCAACTTCCACGAACTGAACCGCAAAAACTTCCTGGAACACTATCACGATGCCATTGATCAGATGGACAAGATTTTGACCTTGTTCAATCTGGGTCATCTATCCATCGAACAACGGGCCATGGCGGAACGACTGTTCTGGGCCTTCGGACGCAAGCTGCAGCGGATTGTCCGGACCCTCGACTACGTTCCGGAAGAGCTGCAGGGCCTAGACGCCATGCTGTCCGATACCTACTTTTGCAATTTCTCCGTCTTCCAGAGCATGCCGGACTCCTGGGCGATCAAGCAGTTGTTTCCAATCATGCCGATCCATCGCCTCACTGAAGCGCCGACGCGGCGGGCCGTACTGGGCGACATCACCTGCGATTCGGATGGCAAGATCGACCAGTTCATCGACCTGCGGGACGTCCGCTCGACCCTGGAACTGCATCCGTTCGATCCAAGCGAGCCCTATCACCTGGGTGTCTTTTTGCTTGGTGCCTACCAGGAAATTCTGGGAGACCTGCACAATTTGTTCGGCGATACCAACGCCGTGCACGTGTCCCTGGACGAGGATGGCACCCCGTCGATCGACCACGTGATCAAGGGAGACACGGTCACCGAAGTGCTCAATTATGTACAGTACAGCGCAGAAAAACTGATGGACCGAATGCGCAAAGACGTGGAGCGGGCGGTGCGGCAAGGCCGGATCAGCCCCGCCGAAAGCCGACAGATCCTCAAGTTCTACGAGGCAGGGCTGGAAGGATACACTTATCTGGAAGAGCCAAGCGCATAGATGGCCCCTGAACCGCCCCGGAGCAACCGAACCGCCCCGGCTGATGACAGGAGCGTGATAGTCTCCGAGGCCTGGGAGCGGACAAGCCATGAGCCTGGAAACCATCCCTCCGCCGGCAGCACCCCTTGTGCCGTTCCAGATCCGCTACAGTTTGTCGCGGCGACAACGGCTCGCCTACGAACTGTTCCCTTGGCTGCCCGCTATCGCGGGCACCCTCGGGTTTGTCATCGGTGCCGCCTACCTGTTCGTGGCCGTGGCCCCGGTGTTCGGCCTGCTGTTTTTGTTGCCCGTGCTGGTCTACCGCGGCCTGTTCCGTTTCCTGTGGAGTCTGATGCGGCACGCCCGGATACCCGCGGAATTACGGGTCGACCAGAGCTGTCTGTACTGGCACATGCCACCGCAACCACCCCGGCGTCTGCCGCTGGAGGGAATCATCCAGGTCTGCCGGACCAGCGATCCGCAACTGTGGAATGTGCTGCATCGCGATGGGAGCGTCATCCCCTTCCCGGCGGAGAGTCTGACGCCCGAGCAATTGGATTATCTGAAAGGTTTTGCCTGGCGGGCCGCCCTGCGCCGCCGTGCCGCTGAACACGGTGGACCCTGAGCCAGGCGTTCTCCGGCAGATCTACGCTGGTCGGCACACGACTGCCTCCATACGCTCATTCAACGCGGTAAACGACGTAGGCAGCATCGTGGTAAACCGGGCGGAGATAGTAAGCGGTCAGAGGCTGAGCGGCCGGAGCTACCACATGGGTGATACCCTCGCACCGCAGTTGATCGCGGCGTTGGGGCGAATCCCAGCCCCCCGCATACCACTGCTCGCACTGCTGCATGCGTCGATACCATTCGAGCACTTCCAGGTCGTAGTATGGAATGGCTTTGAAGTCAACGTAGATCGGTGCTCCTGTAGCTAGCCGAAAGCGTTGCAGATCAACCGGAATCAGTGGGGAATCGGGCCGAGGCCGCGGTGCTGGCGTAAAGGTGGTCGAGGCGGTCCCCCGGCCCTGCCGTACCGCGGGAAACCGGACCGGCAACAGATATGTTTGCCCAGGTTGGACATGCTCTCGAACATAGCCGAGCAGTCCTTCTTCGTCCCGGTTCATCTGGTAGCCCCATCCCAGAGCCATCACCGCTCCACCGGCCAGGCCCAGGCCTGCTAGCACCGCCCCAGCCACTGGTAGGACCCAGGCCGTAGTGGCCACTTGCATGGCCAACCGTGCCGAAATAATGGCAGTAGCTACAGGTACCAGCACGGCAGAGATCCGCCACGGGAACAGTAAAGCCAGCAGATGCGACTGAGTCCAGTACTGCATCAGTGAGAGGGTCAATCCGCCCGCTGCGGCCAGCATCAGAGCTTTGCCCCAGGGAGTAGACCGCACCAGGTACAGACCTAATACCACCCAGCCCAGTTGTAAGGCGTCGATGCCGGCAAACCAGCGATCGATGACTGCATGGTGCGGAATCCGCACCTCGACCAAGATCCGTTGCGCTTCGCTCCAGGTGTGGGGATTGGCCGAGCCGAAGGTAAATACGGTATAGGCCATCACGGGCAGCAACATCAGCGTGGCCAATAGGACCATCCCACCGGCCACCGGTCCCTGTCGGGCGTCCTGCAGGTGCACCAGCACGTATGCTGTCAGCAGGAGCCCAGCAGGCAGCAGATAAGTGGGGTGAAACAAGCAGGTGCCCGCCGTCAGGACTGCGGCCCACAACGGATGACGATGTGCCAAGGCTGCCAGACCACTCACCAGCAACACGCCGAATGCCGATGGCTGCAAACCGGGTCCGAGCAAATACTGATTGGCCACACCGCACTGCAGATACCAGGGATAATCGGTACCGGTCAGTGCCACCGACAACAGTCGTGGCCCGGCAGCATGAGCCGCCGTAAACACAGCGGCAAAACTCCAGCGGGCAGCAGCCGTAGCGGGCCAGGGGGGGATCGCCGTCACCAGCCAGCGAACGCTGATGAAATAGACCATCAGTAGCAGGAAGTAGGCTCCGTGGATGAAAGCACTTCCCCCCTGCCGGTATCCTACAGCCACTAACCAGGAAAAAAGAGGAGTCGGATCACGGGTATTGGCCAACCAATCCTCGTGAAGGTACCCGACACCAGCAGCCGCCAGACCATGTAACAGATACTGGTTCTGGTTGGAGTAAAACAACGGGGATTGCGTATGGGCCACGGCGAAGATTACAGCCAGCAGCAAGGTTTCGCCCCACCGCATCGCCCGCCCCAAGCCAAACAAACAACAACTGCCAGACACAGACCCGGAGCCCATCACGGATGCCGATGCCACAGTGACCGGTCCTCCCATCGTTACGTTTGCATATCATGAGAATGTGGTAGCAGCGACAAGGGGGGATGGCGCCGGCACAGACGCTTTCGGAGCAGCGTGGTCCGCTGTGGTGCGGCACCGGCGATCTGTTGCTTGAAGGCGAGTATTCTACCAGTCGGGAAAACAACCGTGAGTGGCTGGCGGGCAGACGAAGCCGTCGCGGCGTTACAACAGGCAGGCTTTTCCCACGTGGTCTGGATCCCAGACAGCTTTTTCGGCCAGTGGGATGCCGCCTTGCAACGTTGTGCCTTATCGCTGATCCGCGTCACCCGAGAAGGGGAAGCCATTGCTCTGGCAGCAGGATTGATGCTCGGCGGAGCCCGTCCGCTGGTCATCTTGCAATCCACCGGCTTTTTTGAAGCCGGCGATGCCTTACGCAACGTGGTGTATGACCTGCAATTGCCGTTGAAACTGCTCATCGGCTTACGCAGCTACCGGGCCTGGCGTGCCGGGGCCAGTCAGGACAGCGCCGCCCGCTTCGCCGAACCCCTTGTCCAGGCCTGGCAGATTCCTTATCAGTTGCTTGATCCGGCCAGCGTGAACCTGACCGCTTTCGCCACTGCCCTAGCCGCCTTGGCGTCCGCTAACCACGCCGCTGCCCTGTTGATTGTCGAATAAGGGCATGGCCCGACAGGTATCAGGCAGGAACGCGGATCATACGCCACGAGCCGTCGGGTCCCAAACGTATTTGTGCAACTGCAACTGGAAACGCACCTTTTGCAGCCCTGATTCCAGCAGCCAGGTAACGATCTCCAGCGGAGTGATCCGGCCAAACGCCGGACTGACCAGACAGGTGAACCGCTCCTGCAAGTCGTAGTGCCGGATGGTATGCACGGTCCACTCCCAGTCCCTCCGGCTGGCGATGACGAACTTGATCTGATCGCTGGGCTTGAGGTGCTGCAGATTGGGCCACCAGTTGCGTGCACATTCGCCACTGTCCGGACATTTGAGGTCCATGATGATGTGGACACGTGGGTCCACGGCGGAAACGTCATGGGCACCGCTGGTTTCCAGCAGAACCGTCACACCGGCATCGGCCAGTTCCTGCATCAAGGGATACACTTCCGGCTGCAGGAGCGGTTCGCCGCCGGTTACCTCTACCAGAGGGCAGCCATAGCTCAGGGCCTGACGGACCACTTCCACACGCGGACGGATTTCCCCCTGAGCAAAGGCATGGGGTGTATCGCACCAGACGCAACGCAGATCGCACACCGCCAGACGGATAAACACACAGGGCAAACCGGCGAACGTCGACTCCCCTTGAATGCTCCGGTAAATTTCATGAATCAGCAACTCTCCTGGCTGCAACTGACGCAGCAGGCGGATACGATGCTCTGCTTCCGCAGGCACCTGTGCCAGTCCCAACGCTCGCGTGACGCGTTCACTCATACTTACATCATATACTCCGCCGTAGGCACTACTGCCGTTGCCTCAGCCCCATCGGGTTGCTATGTGAGGGGGACCCCTAGTTACCCGAGCAGGCATCGTACAACGTAGGTTATGTTTGGCGAGAGGTTAGCGGCGATGATCCAAGCCGTTTTCTGGAGTTGGTGCTTAACCTTCCCTGCCGTTGCAGCAGCCACCAGCGACGAACCCAACCCGTCAGGAGCACTATCGTCGCCCCCGCTTTCCGCTACGGCCTCGACTCCAGCGGCTGCCGGCAACGCGGACGTTGCTGCCTACGTGAACGGCCAGCCGATTTCGCGGGCCGCCCTCGACCTGGCCGTGGCCGCGGCCGTCCGCAACCTGCCGCTAACCCCCCGTGATCGCCAGGCCCTGCGAACCGCCATCCTCAATGACCTGATCGACGATAAACTCCTGGAGCAATTCCTCGATCGGGCCCGCATCACCGCTGACCCCTCGGTACTGGAAGCCCAGAAAAAAGCCTTACAGGAACGCCTGCGACGTGAACAGCGTTCTTTAGCCGAATACTGCCAGCAGCTTGGGGCCAGCGAGGAACAACTCTACCAATTGTGGGCTCTGGAAAACCGCTGGCAAAATTATGTCCGTACCCAGGCAACCGATGACCGCTTACGCACCTTTTATCAGATACATCGCGAGCGGTTCGAACGCAGTACGGCCCATGTCAGCCACATACTGTTGCGGTGCGATCCCCACGCTGGTCCTGCCGAACGCCAGCGGCTGCAGCAGCGACTGGAAAAGATCCGCGAGCAGATTCGTAGCGGCCAGCTCGACTTTGCCACGGCCGCCCGCCGCTACTCCCACTGTCCTAGCGGATTGTCCGGCGGCGATCTGGGCATCCTATCTCGGCACACGTTACCTGCCGACGAGCCCTGGCTCCAGAATGCCTTTACGCTGCCGGTGGCCACCCTCAGCCCGGTCATCGAATCGGCCGTTGGTTTCCACCTGTTCTACGTCCACAAACGCCAGCACCAGCCCCCTCCACCCCTGGAAGAATGCCTGCCGGAAGTGCTGGATGCCTTCGCTGAACACCTGCGTCAGCAAACGCTGGAGCAACTGCGCCGCTCGGCTCAGATTACCATTCCCTCTCCCCCGACTCCATGAGGCAGGGCACGGCTCCGTGCGAGGCGGGACCAGCCCCTCATGCTTCGTTTCGATGGGATTGCAGGGGCGACGCTCATAATCAAATAGAGCGGGACAAATTCGTTTCACTGCCCACTGCGGCAACGCAGCAGGATGTCTTTCATTTCGCGTACGGCCCGTTCCATCCCGACAAGGACTGCCCGGGCCACGATGCTGTGGCCGATGTTAAGCTCTTCGACCTGCGGAATCTGAGCGATGGGTGCCACATTGACGTAGTTGAGGCCATGACCCATGTGTACGTGCAGTCCCAATTGGGCAGCCTGGGCAGCGGCCTGTCGCAGTCGGGTCAGCTCAGCGGTGATGGCCGCTGTCCCCCGCGCCTCGGAGTAACTTGCCGTCTGGAGTTCGACCGCGTCGGCCCCCACCCGTCGTGCGGCCTCAACCTGAGCCGGTTCCGGATCGATAAACACCGACACAGCAATCCCGGCCGCGTGCAAACGTTCCACCACGGCCCGGACCGCTGACTCCTGGACCACAATGTCCAGCCCACCTTCCGTAGTCAGTTCCTGCCGACGTTCGGGTACCAGCGTGGCTTCGTCTGGCCGGACCTTGAGGGCGATAGCGACAATCTCCTCCGCAATGGACATTTCCAGATTCAAGCGGGTCGGTACCATCTCGCGGAGCAGAAAAACGTCGCGATCCTGGATGTGGCGGCGGTCCTCCCGCAGGTGGACGGTGATTCCGTCGGCCCCCCCGAGCGTAGCCAGCACGGCGGCCGCCAGTGGCTCCGGCTCTCGGGCACGCCGGGCCTGCCGGACCGTGGCCACGTGATCAATATTGACCCCTAAACGGATGTTGTTCCCCTGTCCCATATCCCCTGCACCTATCCGCTGCCGATTTCTGCAACGTCAACCGATCCCACTCGTAACAACTCCCTTCGGCTTTGTTGATCCACAGGCTGTCGGGTTCGTCTCTGTGCCCTGTTCAGCCGTCAGAACTTGGTTACCCGTAGTAACTTACCGGCGGCAAAACAACGGTGCCTGCTCGACAACCACTCCCATCAACGGTTGTACCAGCGATTGATGTATTCTCGTACCCGACGGTACCGTACCAGCTCCAGTTTGAGCAACTTGCAGGCAATAACGGTGCCGATGATGAGCAAAAGGCGTTCCAGCAGGGGGCTGACCACCAGGACGTTGAACCAAACGGCGAAAAAGAAGTAGTTGAACACGGCGATGCCTAGCAGGGCCAGCAAGCCGAAGTGCGTTAGCCGGCTGACCCGATAATGAGGATCGAAGTACATGGTCAGGAGCAAGCGCAGGTCGGCCAGGGTCTGGAGCCAGCTCCACAGTCCGTGGGTGACGCCAGTGGGGCCAGACCAGCCGTTTGGATCCGGGCCGTTGCTCGAGGCGTCCTTGTCCGCTCGGGCGGTAAGCATCGGTACGGGCAGCACGGTCCCCTCCGGCGGCGGCTCCGGTGGCAGACTCATCACCGCGGCCGGCGGTAATGACACCGTCACCCCTTTCTCGTCCCCGGCATATAACCCCGGTCGTCGCTCAGCGGCCAGGGCCTTGAGCCGGCTGAGCACTTTCTGGACCACGGCCTCCTCCTGCGTTTCCTGTCGGACCACCGCCTCCTCCAGACGGCGAACACGCTGCTCCAGCTCCTGCAAGGCTGTTTGAGCATCCATCATCGATACGGGCTCCCTGGGGTATCACGGTCCGGCTAGCTCACTCCCTCGTCAACGCCTGCTGGGTCTGTCACCGCGTCTGACACCGCCCCCTATGCAGTCATTCGTCGGCCCTGCCGGCTTCTCCCGGTACCGCTCCTTCCCTACTGTACATCGTATGCCCGAACCCAAAAAAGTTGGTTATTCCTGACCATTCCCGAAAATTATTGAAGCGTCTTGCAGTGCCGGGAGAATACAATGTCCACAATTGGTAAAGCCTCTAACCGGCCATGAACCTCAGCGGACCAGCAAAGTCCCAACCACACTCGCGCACGAACGACAGACCATTGGCTCATAGACTATTCACGCATGGCAGCAGGCTAATAGGCCTGATCCATGCAGACGCCCCTGGAGGGATAACTCATGCCGGCAGAAGAAAGCGTTGATGACATTGTCAAGATATATGCCGGACCGTACGTAACGGCGGAAATTTATCAGCAGGTCCTGCAGGAGGCCGGGATAGAAGCCCGGGTGGTCGGTGAGGAGCTTCTGGCGGGCTTTGGTTCGGCCATTCCGGATGTTGTGGAAGTGTGGGTCCACCGCACGGATGCCGAAAAGGCCCGGGCGGCCATTCAGTTGTACGAGCAGCAACGGGGAAACAGCTCCGAGCGGCCCGAATTTCCTCGTCCGACGGACGATCCTCTGCCCCGTCCGCCGCAGTAAAACGCTTCGGGTGAGGTCCGGCCATGGTAGCGGCCAGGACCAGTCCGCGGGCGGACCGCCTCTGGAGTCTGCCAGAGCGTTTGAAAACGCTATTTCTGCGTCGTCTGCCGGATCCTTTACAGGTTGAAATCAGGCCTGGGCCAAGGCTTCGTCGACCAGGCGGCGGACCAGATCGTTGGGGGCCCCTTTGTTGGCCTTCATCACCGCACCGACGATGGCCATTTTGGCCGTTTCCTTGCCTTTTTTGAAATCGGCCACGGCCTTAGGATTGGCGGCCATTGCTTGCTGCACAGCATCGCGCAGCGTGGCTTCGTCCCATTGCTTGATTCCGGCGCGGCGTTTGGCCTCGGCCACGTCAACGCCATCGCGTAACATGATGGCGAACACGTCCCGCCGGTCCTGGGAGTTGCCGGGGGCCTGTTGGAGGAACTCGGCAAAGGCAGCCGGTCGAATCGGAAAAGTGGTGATTTCCTCCTTGCGTTCGGCCAGGGCGGGGTAGATCAGGTCGCTCATGCGGTTGGCCACCAGCCGTGCATCCCCGATACGGGCGGTGACTTCCTCGAAGTAAGCGACCATGGCCCGCCCCTTGGCGGTTAACACCTGGGCATCGTAGGCACTCAGACCGTACTGGCTAACCAGTCGTTGCCGCTGGTGCTGCGGCAGCTCGCCCATTTCGGTCCGGACCTCCTCCAGCCACTGCTCCGGCACAACCACCGGCACCAGATCGGGTTCAGGAAAATAGCGATAATCGGCCGCTTCTTCTTTGTGTCGCTGGACCACGGTGATGCCACGGGCATCGTCCCAACCGGCAGTGGTCTTGAGCAATTTGCCCAGACGGTAGTGCTGGGGCTGACGTTGGTACTCTTCGAACTGTCGCCGACCCTCATAGGCCAGGGCCCGGCCCACGGCCCGAATACTGTTGAGGTTTTTGATCTCCACAATCGGAGTGGCCACGAATCCGACCGGCTCGTCCGCCGCCGGTATGTGAATGTTGACGTTAGCGTCGCAGCGTAGCGAGCCCTCCTGCATCTCGCAATCGGATACACCGGTTTCCCGCAGCAACAAGCGAATTTCCTCCAGGAAGGCCATGGCCTCTTCCGGACTGTTCATGTGCGGATGGGTTACGATTTCCAGAAGGGGGGTACCCGCTCGGTTCAGATCCACCAGCGAATCGCCTCCTCGACCGCTTTCGTCGTGCAGATTTTTACCGGCGTCCTCTTCCAGGTGGACGCGGATGATGCCAATCCGTTTGGGGACGTACTCTTTTTTGGGATCCGCAGCGACGTTGATTTCCAACCAGCCGTCATGGCTGAAGGGCAGGTCATATTGACTGATCTGGTAATTTTTGGGCAGATCGGGGTAGTAGTAGTTTTTGCGATCCCATTTGGTGAAGCCGGGCGTATGGTGGGGGTGACGCGCAATGGTGCAATTGAGGGCCAAGGCCGCCCGCAGAGCCAGGCGGAAGGCCTGCTGGTTCATCACCGGCAAGGCCCCCGGCAAGCCCAAGCAGACCGGGCAAGTAGCCGAGTTAGGAGGCAAGCCGAACTGATTGCGGCAACCACAGAAAAGTTTGGTACGCGTCAGCAGTTGCACATGCACTTCCAGGCCCACTACCAGGCGATACGGCAACGCTCCCGCAGCAGTCATGGCCGAGTTTGCCTCCTTCCGCAACCGGACTACGCCACCCAGCGACGATGCGTGGATGTGATGCATTGTAGAAAGCTGCTGGTCCGACGGAAGCCGGTCCGGGGCCCCCAGCTCCGCGGCCAGCCGGGAACACCCTGGCGACAGGCCTACTGCACCGCCTCGCCGCCGCACTGGGGGCGTCTGTACAATCGACGGCGGACATACTCGGCACATCTTGCGCAACCAGACTGTCCGCCCTGGTTGCCTCGGACGCCGTGGAGGGACATGCCCCATTTATGGGTATTGCAGTACAGTTAAGCGGAGTGATACGGCGGAGGCATCAGACCCCCTTGGCCCTGGAAGCGGTACGGGAGTGGCTGACGCGGGCGGCCGTCTGGTTTGAAGAGGTGGGCGATGCCGTACTGGACGCCCAACTGGGGCGCGATGCCGAGGAGCGACCTATCCTGCGGGTGTTGATCCATCCGGCCGGTAGTCCGGTCGAGCTACGCCTGGACACGGAGGGCCGCGTCCGCCTGTGGGCCCCCACAACCCCTGTCGGACCCGGTTACCATGGCTGGCTGTGTGAACTGTGCCGACGCTTAGCCCAGGAATTGGCCATCCAATGGATCCTGGACGATTGCCGCGATGACACCGGCTATTTCCTCCGTCCGGATCTAGCCATGCTGCAAGCCAGTTTTTTGCGCTGGCTACAACGGGAACTGCATCGGCACCCCCATACGCCCGGTTTGCGCAGCGAGTTCGAGTATACCTACCCGGCTGAGGTGCTAACGCCCCTCGGCCCCCGTAGCCGCGACTGGTATCAGCAGGTCACTGCTGACCCCAGCAGTGCCATCGACTTTTTCCCGTGGTGGGAACCGCAACTGCAGGCCAACTTCTATCGCAATCGGGCCTTGGTTCAGTTGTGGTGTCATTATCCCTGGCGTCCCCCCTTGACGGAGGAGGAAGGGGAACGGACCGACCAGATCGCCGCCGACCTGGCCACGGCCTTTCACTTGGACCCCGCCGCCGACCTGCCCTGGGTCGAATGGCTGGAACTCCTCCATCACGTCAATCAGGATGCCGCTAGCGAACATTTCTGTGTCACGCCGGATGACCGCCACTTGAGTGTGGAGCTATGGCGACGGGCCGGACCAGTACCGAACCGTCGACATCCCCCTTTGGGATACCGGCGTTATCCCCTGTGGGTCCGCCTCGATGGCGGTTGGCGCGTCCAGGTACCCGGCGACTTCGTATGCGAATGGGACGAACAACGCAACTGGACGGCCTGGAACCGACAGCGTGCCGTCTGGTTCCGGCGCGTTGGCTTCCAGTGCGGCAATGGTCAGGTCCGCAGTGCTCAGGAGTTATTGGCCCTAGGCCGGCAAACTTTGTGCGGCGAGGGAGAGGAGATCAAGGAACCGGCCGGACCGCAAGCCTGTCGGGCCGCTGTCTTCGGCCAGGTGGAAGAGGATGGCCGCACCCTGTGGCGACTGATGGGAGTAGCCGCGGCCGACGGACAACTGGTTTTGTGCAATATCTACTTGCAAAACCTGGCGGATCGCGATTGGGCCATAACAACCTGGCACACCCTGCATCACTCCGCCACGAATTCCTCGCATTAATCGGCTAGTCCTGCGCTTCCAGACACCTTCCCGGACCTATCCACCAGCTGGTCGCGGCGAGAGGGGTAGTCAGCCAAAGAAGGACCGCAGGAAATTCCGGCTCTGACGCAAGGCCCGTTTGCGATCGTCCAACGAGGCCTCGTAGGCACGGTCTTCGACTTCCACACACACGGGTCCACGATAGCCCACATCTGTCAAGGCGGCGAAAACGCTGTTCCAGGGCACGTCTCCCAAGCCGGGCAGCTTGGGCACGTGCCATTTGTAGCCGTAGATGCCCACTTCGTAGAGTCGGTCCCGATCGATCCGTTCATCCTTGGCGTGCACATGGACGATGCGGGGGCCAAACTCACGAATGGCCCGGCTAATGTCGATCCCTTGCCAGACCAGGTGCGAGGGATCGAAGTTCAGACCTACCACTCCCGGGGCTAGCGTGTCGAAAAAGTCGAACAACCGCCGCCAGATGGCTGGCGTGGCGGCCACGTTCCAGCCCCCAGGCCATTGATCGTCACTAAACAGCATCGGGCAATGCTCAATCCCGATTTTGACTCCTGCTTTGTGGGCCTCAGCGACAATCGGCGGCCAGACCTCCTGTACCAGTTGCAGATTTTCCTCCACGGTCTTATGCGGGTCCCGGCCGATGAAGGTGTTAACCACCTGCACACCCACCTGCGGCGCGGCCCGGATCACCTTGCACAAATGCTCGACCACCCGTTGCCGCTGCTGCGCATCCGGATCCAACGGATTGGGGTAATACCCCAATCCGGAGATCTGGACCCCATGGATCCGCACCAGATCCCGTACGTGGCTAGCCAGTTCGTCCCGGAACTGCGTGACGTCCAAATGGGTCACCCCCGCATAGCGACGCTCGGCTTTACCTACCGGCCAGCACATCACTTCTACACAAGCAAACCCCTCCTCGGCCGCAAACGCCAGGACTTCCTCCAGCGACAGATCCGGCACAATAGCTGAGACAAAACCCAGTTGCATGGCCCCCACCCCCTTACCTGCTGGCCGTAGATAACGTCCGCTTTGCCATCAAACCACCTATGCTACTAAGCTTAAACACTGCCCTGTTGACGGGAAATACCCCCGGTTCTGGTGCTTTTCTCATCGATTTCTCCGCATAACTCCCCTGGACTTCCCATCCGGAATGGTCGATACTTTAGATAAGGGGTTGACAGGACGTTATGGAACGGGTTGTGGCGAGCCTGGTAAGAATACATACGGGCACTTTCGCAAGGTGATAGAGGCGATGCGTCGAGCTTTGGTGGGAACCGCAACAGCGGCTTGGTTGTTCATCATGGGAACTGTCGCCCAAGCCCAAACCGGCGGCGTTGGTACGGGCACCAGCGGTTTGGGTAGCGGCACTACCGGTGGTGTGAGTACGGGTGGTGTCACGGCTGGTACCGCCGGAATGAGCACCGGCATCGGTTCTGGCATTGGCACTAGCGGCACCAGCGGCACCAGTTTTCAACTTCAGCAAATGATGCAGGCCCCCACCATTTCCGCTCCCTCCACTACGACGGGTACCAGTACGGGGGTCAGCAGCAGTAACTTTCTAGCTCCCTATTTCAGCAACGTGCTTTATCAGGGTTCGGCCCAGAATAATCGTTCCACAGGTGGCAATAATGGCGCTCCGGGAGGGTTTGGTCAACCGACGTTTGGTACCAATGGCGGTGCGGGCGGTGGCAGTATCGGTTTTGCAGGCAGTTTAGGAGGCACTCGGGGCGGCGGAGCGGGAGCCATGGGGAGCACCCGTGGCGGCAGTACCGGTAGCAGCCGCGGCGGAGCCTTGGGCGGCATGGCAGGTTTTGGCGGTGCCGGGGGCTTCGGCGGACTAGGAAACACCAATCTACAAAGTGGTGTCGTTATCCCTCACCAAACGGGCAATAGCTACATGATGGTCGCCCGCTTTCCCGCCCAGACAACTTCTGCTCCGCAACTTCAGCAGCAGGTGCAAACCTTGCTGCAGCGCAGTGCCAGCATTTCTAATCCTGGAGGGATCCAGGCGATTGTCTCTGGCCATACTGTAATACTGCGGGGGTCCGCCGCCGATGAGGACGAAGCCCGACGCATTGCCAACATGATCAGCCTGACCCCGGGGGTCCGTGAAGTCCGGAACGAACTGACCTATCCCCGCCTACCCGTTCTGGACCGCTGATCCCGGCCTGCTCGATAACATCCCGCAAGCTCAGGATTCCGCAGATTCATTTTCCACCAACGATCTAATGAGCCGACGCCGGTCGGATGAGCTGACGCCGCAAATCGCGATCTCCGCGGACACACAAACCGTCAACACCTTTGCCGATCGCTGGCATGATTCGACTAATAAGATGCGGGCCAGCGTCCTTTTCGAAACGCTCGTGTTCTCTTTCTTGGTTGATAATGCCTAGAGCCCTCTCTAACTGCATAACTTTGACCGAACTGCCCGATCACGATAGAGAGTTACGATCTCCAGCGTGCAAGCAAGTACCCCATGGTCAAACCCATCCCGGTTCGTGCTCTGTGGGCGTTGATCCAAGCGCAGCTGTCGCCACCCAAGGGTATGCTCTCGCTGCCGTAGCCACAAGCCGGTCGCAATCGCCAAGCCTTGACCAGCATCGTCCTAGCGATCCGTCATTGGCATCCTCTGTGGAAATTTGCCCAAGCAGCCGGACTGTGGCATGACTTGTTAGCGGCGACTGTGTAACTGGAGGCGGGCCGGAGGCTGAGCCAACATCCAACGCATTCTCCCGAGCCATCTCGCAGAGCCTACAAGATCGACCGGTAGCTGGATGGTTTCTCTAATCCTGTTGATAGCCAAGTTTAGTCTCTCAGGTGGATAACTGGCTTTAACCGAGGAGGAAGGACTTACCGCGTTCCGCCTTGGTAAAGCGGGCCTCATTCCCAATTTTAGTCTGGATATCCCGCAGGATGGCGGCGTAGAGCGTTTGGGTCAGCGTCTTCCTCGTGGAGTTGGTCCAATACTTTAGGGCTGCCATCTTCGCGATCAACTCGCCGCAGGTCAGCGACCGACCTACCTCGCTCCAAGGCCCGGACTATCGCCACCAAGACAGTAACCTTGCCCGATGTCGCTTCGGCGGACTTGGTGTCTACTTCGGTACAATACGGGATGTCGGTGTCAAGTAAGCCCTGATTTTTCACTCGGGGCCTCGGGCTTCGCCGACGAAACAGCCTTAGCGCTCTTGAGGCTTTGATCTTGGCCGTTATTGGTAAGTCGTGTGGGTATGTAACGGTGATGGACAGGCGACCATCGTCAGGCCGCAGAAGCTACCCATCGTGATGCCCCGACGGGTATGTTGGTTATCACTCGTCATCATCGCTGGGCAGGGCCACCTCGTCGGTGTGCCAAATCTCCTCGCCATTAGTCGTCTCGACAATGTATGTATCTGTAGGCTTTAGTCCCCTTGCGGCGGAAGTGTAGTCCGCGTGGATGCGGCCGGGTGTGCCATTGGCGGTGGTAATCTCCATGGTGCCGGCTTTGTGACGTCGCGGGGTGGAGGTGGTGTTGGCTATGGAAGTCTCCCGCTGATATTTATATGTTCATTATCAATATGCCTCAGATATCCCGCCTACCAGCAGGATTTAAACGTGACTGTGTCGGAATTCATCAGACTATTAATGCATAGGTCACAAGGCGATTCAACCTAACGGTCCCGACGGAGCTGAATCCCGGAGCGTTCTGTGCTGCCGACGCCGCTTGGCTGTCGGCTCAGGCTTCGGGCTAATCGATCACTAAAGCGATGTGCTTCAGGGGAAAATCGCCGCTAGGGCAACAACTAATACCGACGGGCGAACAATCCACCTGGTTCACCGGGCCACTTAGTAGGTGCAACTAGTGGCGGACCGGAGGGGGAAACCGAAGGCGAAGGCTGAAGACCCGTGTTGTGATAAGCATGGCCTCCATCTCCAGCCGATGGACTCTGAGCGGTGCTTGACCTACATACAGCAGCGACCAAGCGACCTGTGCTGACCCTTAAACTCCCCCAAGCATGGGCGAGGTCTTGGGCGAGCGGTAACTGAATCGGCATCGCGTTTGCGCCGGCCTGTGGATCGGCAATGCCCGGCATGTGGGCCTGGTGCGCTATACTGCCTGGCTCGTCCATGTCCGCCACACACCCATGTCCGAGTCGGAAGGCGATCCCTACGAGACCGTAAAAGCCCGATCCCCCAGCATCGCTTTGTCCCTGGCCGGCCGTGACATCGGCGAGTTGCCAGAGATCGCCAAATCCGAGGGGAAAACGCGGACCGCCTCCGAATTCCGCCTCTTCGGCGAGCAGTACTTCCCGCTGACCTTCCACCTGTCTGGTCGCAGGACCACTTGAAGGTCATCGCCAAGATCGAGTTAGCCGTGCTGCGGTGGCTTCTTTGCCATGGCCATGCCGTTCGGCAGTGGCGAGATTACCATCTGGGCGTGGGTCTACCTCACGGTGTTCTACGGTCACCGCGAGTTCGTGTGTCTCATCGGCTTGGATGAAGGCCTTGCATTGGACATGCTCGATGCTATCGATGGACTTCGACGGCAAAGACCTCTTGTTAGTGAATTTTCCCGCCGTCTGCTACCCGACCCAGTGTCTTGATGGTACCGCCAACCGCTTCGTCAGCGAATTCTATCACGCTGAGCGACCGCCCATTAAGCGGAGTCATTGATCCGATGAGGTCAGTCGTCGGATCGGAACAAGTCAACCTGACCTCCTGGCAAAATCAAATTATCGGTATCGATTTTATGCATCCGCGGCATGAAGCACTAGCAGACCGACGGTAAAGCGGTCCGGTCCTACGGTCAACTACCCGCATACCGACGAATCGACGCGGTCGCTGTCGCAGTATGCTACACGCGAGAGCATCCCGGCCAGCGTCGTGCTTGGCTTGGCCGACCCGGGGAAGAAGATCTCCGGCATCATTCCCGCACGGTCTTCCGCTCCGACAACATGGCCGACAACATCCTCTACCGCGACAAGCACTCGGAATGACAAGCACCGGAATGGCAAACAGACCAGGCCGGTCTACTCGTTCCCCACCCACGAGGAGCTCTGGTAGCGCTACGCCGAAATCCGCGCCGAGAGCCCGCAGGCCGACACGGCGAGGAGACGACCGAGTTCTACTGGTAGAGCCAGAGTGCGATGAACGAAGGGGCCGTCGTCGCCTGTCCCGAGCGCTTCAATCATGACGAACTGTCGGCCATCCAGCACGCCATGAACCTGAAGCTCCAGGACGAGGCAGCGTTCTTTGCTGAGTAACCCCAACGAGCCTCTGCCCGAGGAGACCGCCGAGTCGATTGCGATTTTCCAGGGTGGATAACGGGGATACAATTGCGAACAAGTTCAGGATCCACCGATCGGCCCAACATCCCGTCTCATTTCCTACGGAGGTCGCTTCTATGATGCGTTTTGATGGTGGCAGCCGCTGGTGGGTGGCGTTGTTGCTTATGGCAGGAGCAGTGGTTGATCCTGTGCAGCTCACCGCCCAAGCGACGGCCGATGCCGCGTTTCCGGAGGAGGTGGTGCGTGCCTGGGAGAAGGCCGGGGCCACGGTCGGCTGGATGGGGATCGATCGACAATATGGCTACCTCAGATTCACCTACAACCGGGAGAAGCTGGCGGAGGGGAGTGCCGTTCCGGCTTTTCGACTTGCACGTTGGCAAGTAAGGTATGGTGGTCAAGCTGCCCGCGCCATCCAAGCCATTCGGCCTAGACATTCAATTGAGCGACGTGACAGACACAGGGCTGAAGGAGTTGGCCAAACTCCAACAACTCACCACACTCGACCTGTGGGGCACCGAGGTGACGGATGCGGGACTGAAGGAGTTGGCCAAACTCCAACAACTCACCACGCTCGACCTAGACGGCACCAAGGTGACAGACACGGGAGTCGCCGAGCTACGCAAGGCGCTGCCAAGATGTGAGATCATCCGTTGAGCGTTGATGGTGGACAGCCGAGGGGGGACCGCGGAAGGGGATGACCTCACCACTGCCCACGTAATCCCGCTCGGTACCACAGCAAGCGTTCCATCCGCCCCGACCCTGACTCCGCCCGCCGTAGGCACGGCAACCAGATTGGCATGTCGTTCACTTGTTCAGGCACTTCACTGCGGCCTACTGCACCAGCACCATGACGCCAAAGTCCCCGGCTGGCTGCGAGAACTCGGACGAGTCGCTACGATCACCACAAGCTCGGACTGGCTGGCCAACCGAATCAAGACGCATGCGTCACATCAAGTTGTTTACCGGCTTGGCGGCCTGGAGGTTGGGTGCCGGCCAGGGGCGACCGCACGCTGCTCAGGCTAGCGATGGTTACGGCGGACCACGCATGGAGTGGACCGACCAGGACGCCCTGATCACAGCCGAAGCCTTAGTCACGGCTTGACACCGTCCCCGCTCCTCAATTCTTTGGGTAAGCGCCACAGGCGAACTACGCCAGCGATGCTTGCCGTGGCAATATGCTGTCCGTCGGGGGAGACGGCCAGCGCATCCAGCCACGATACGACTGACTCCTGCGGTGTCACCGGAACAACCGACTGCACATGTAACAAACGCCGCGTCTCGATGTCCCACGCTTTCCACGAGAGCTGGGCTTTCTTGTTCGCAGGGAAATCGCCACCAGCCGTGTAAAGGACCTTGGAGTTCGGGCTGAAAGCAAGTCCGCAAAGTCTCGCCTTCTGATCCCACCCTGTGTACGCCCTGAACGAACCGGCTTTTTTCTGGCTTCGTAAGTCGAACAATTCCACGACCGCGCTCCGTCTCCCCGCTACCGCAAACCAACGTCCATCCGGCGAAAAAGCCATAAATGCTCCATCATCCTCGCTGGAATACCGAAA
>JANWVV010000048.1 GCA_025055795.1 Gemmataceae bacterium | reverse complement strand
ATACTCAGATTTCAATTTTGACAAATATTCGGATCTCAACATCACTGTTGAACCAGTGCTGCCCCTTTTCAATGATGGCGAAGGACGATTCATCTTGCTAGTAGAAAATTGGTTAAACTCTCGGTATGCTCGAAAGGCCTTGCCCATGGAACAATTCAACCGGTTATACCGTGAAGATAAAATCCAAGTGTTTAGCCCTGCCTATAATAACTACATTGAGCGTATTAAGGCCCGGCTTGACGAAGAATGCAAGAAAGCAGAAGAAAGTTTTGGTGGCGTCAGCGGCGAGGAATTATCTCGTGCGTATTCAGATATTAAGTCTTTTTTCGTGCTTCTAGCGGAGCCTAGCGGATCGGCGCAAAACGGTGCAAGGTAAAGTCGTAGAAAAAGCTTCGCTGGGTAAATTCCGTTTGTACGTCCTTGAGACTGCTGCTCAACACTCGATCGTCCAGATGCAGCCCGGTCGGGAATTTAACGTTGCCCTCGAACAACTGCATCACCCTATCAAAAGCCTGACGCAACTGCTGCTCTTCCTGCTGATGACGTGCAACGTCGGTTTGCGACTGGTGTTGACTGTAGCTATCGGAGTAACGAGCACTCCAGAACGCAAAGCCCACGCCGACGGTATTACTGCGACTGGACGATTCGTCACGCCTGCTGGCGGTGAAATGGTCGTAAGCCTGCCGGAACGCCTCGGCTCGGCCCTTTTCGTCCAGGCGGCTCAGCCGCTTAAGCTCGCCCAACGTAGCCGTGATCGAGACCTGATTATCCAACAGAAACGTCAGACGTTGCTGGTCATGGGTGGTGTCAATTTCGCTCAGTCGCAGCAGGTTATCAGTGGCCTTTTCCAGGAAACGTAAAAGGGGCAGATCGGTACTCCCTTGGCGTGTGCTGACGGTAACACGGAGGGATTGCTGCAACATGGCGGCGATGTGGTTCTGGACCTCGGCTGTGCTGCCTGCGGTAAGCGGAATGATGACGTCGGGCGGGGGCCCCGCGGGGTTGACCGCCGACCCCACCCGCTTACGCAGGTCGGCGAGAGCGGAACGGAGATAGCGGACCTGCGCCTCCATTTCCAGACGCTCGAAGCGGACCTTGATCGGGCCGCTGGCCATTATCGTGACGTTACCGACGGCCAGGCCGCCGCTAAGAGCATGCAATTGCTCGCAGCGACGGATGGCCGCAATGTCCAGGTCAAAGCCCAACAGGCCGTCGGCCGAGGGAACGGCGTTAGACAGGACGATTTCCGGCTCATTGCCCCGACCCCGGCCAATCAGGGTGAACCGCACGGCCGCCTCATTGATGTGCGGCTTTTCATAACGGAACGCCGGCTGATCCAAACCGAGTTGCTCGGCCACATATTGCTTGAGATGGTTGACAATCAGCTTTTCGGTAGCCGGGTTGTCCAGCAGATTACGAACGGTGACGTTCAGTTGCACGGGTCGTGTCTCACCGGGGGGAACGAGCGGATCGCTGGGGGAAAGCCGCGTCCGCTGGCGGTCCTTTGGCCCTTCGATCACCCGCTCCACCTCCACGGCAATCCACACCGGCAAGACAAATAGCGTCGGCCGGTCTTTAGTATCCGTCCCGCGTACCGCATACTGCACCGGCACGGAGATGGTTCGCCCGTCAATGGTCAACTCCAGCGTCGTCTGCTTGATCGAGGTCGGCAGGAGACTGACGGCATCGCTTTCCAGGTCCCGACCGGGCTCAGTGGTTTTGGGAGGTTGGCTGATAACCGATACCGGCGTGATCACCAGCATCAGCAACGGGGCGACGATGATGGAAGTCCGCATAGGGAGCCTCCCCCTGCATTCAACTCGGCGTTTGAAATACCAGGATTACTTGATCTGTATACTGTATTCGCCTGTAAACATAGAAGCTTGCGGGCATCTTGAGGAAGATCCAAATCCAACAAACAGTCTCCCAGCGGCAGGTCAACCAGATGGCTCTTGCCATGCCAAGAGCCTATTTGAACATGATTACACAAACCGACATGTCTTCGTTCCAAGTCAACGTTCTATTTTATAATCAGCTTTTGCCGTTTCGAGGCAACCGGCCTTGGGCTTTAGCTCACTTCATCGACACCATCGCTAGCTGAATTGTCTAGTTGGTGTTGGCAAGTTAGACCGGCGGATTGGAATGGCCGACGGAGATGTTTGGCGTGCCCCAGTGCCCCCGGGAGGATTCGAACCTCCGACCCTCGGTTTAGGAAACCGATGCTCTATCCTCTGAGCTACGGGGGCCTAACCTTCACACACTCTTATTTTGTGATGTTATCGACTCTCATCCACTTCCCAAAGCTGATCAAAAAGTAGGTATGCTCCTTCAACCGCAACGCCGTGCCCCTCGACTGACCTTTGTTCTGTGTCGTTTGGAACTGCTTGGATCTGCCCTCCTTGCGACCACGGTGCCTGGACCGACGCGGAACGACAGCATAAGGGAGTGGTCAGCTACAAATCGGTGTCCATTGCTGCAAAGCGGGCTGCTATTTTCGCTCTGGTTGGGAACAGTGAGTGGCCCCACGGTCAACAAGCCGAGCTTCACGCACCCGTGGACGTGCTGCTAATACCCGGTGTTCAAGCCCTTGCAGTGAGGTTGGACGGGGTTAATTCAGTGGCATAAAAACGATCCCACAATAGCAAAGCGGCCACGGTCTTGGCATCGTGGATTTCCCCCCGGCGGACCATGTCCAGGGCTTGGGTCAGAGGCAAGGTGACAGCCTGGAGGTGTTCGCCGGCCTCGGGCTGGGCTGGCCCAGGGGTCAGGTCGAGTGCGAAAAACAGGTGCATTTTCTCGGTCAACACCCCCGGCGAGGCATAGACAAAGCCATGATACCGCCAGCGCGCGGCTCGGTAGCCGGTTTCCTCGGCCAGTTCCCGGATAGCAGCGGCCTGGGGCTCTTCCCCTGCTTCCAAGGTCCCGGCAGGCACCTCCCACAACGTCTCCTGCACAATAAACCGATAGTTGCGTAACAGGACGACGTGACATGCATCGATTATCGGCAGGATCACCACGGCTCCCGGGTGGATGACCACATCGCGACGGACAGAACGACCTTCGGGCGTGGTAATTTCCTCAACGGCCACCTGAATTTTGCGACCGGTGTAGACAAGCTGACGGTCAACGACCGTTTCAGGAGTCATTGTGTGTACCTCGATGGGTCCGCAGTAAAGATCGCGAGTGTACCGGGTTGCGACCCTCGACCACAACGGCGCAGGGCAAATAAAAAGCCTGTGCAAAATTAAGGAATCGACGCATCTCCCGCAGGCCAACTCACCGTTTCTCTGAATTGCGAGCTCCGCAAGCACCGGCTAGGATAAATGTAGCAGGAATCCGGGATGAGGACGACAAAGGATGGGTGGCAATGCGTGATCCTCTCAGTTGGGGCATACCCTTATTCCGACTGCTTGGCGTTCGGGTCAAGATACACGTTTTGTTCCTGCTGATCGCGGGTGGCCTGATCCTGCGCATGGCGTTAGCGGAAGGACAGGCGATTGCCTGGACGGATCTGCTGCTATTCTGGGGGTTGGTGCTGTTTGGGGTAGTTCTGATCCATGAATACGGGCACGTGGTGGCGGCTCGCGCCGTTGGAGGCGAGGCCCAAGAAGTGGTACTATGGCCGCTGGGCGGCTTTGCGGCCGTGGACGTCCCCCGCCGACCACGGGCTTATTTCGTCGCGGCCGCCGGCGGACCCATCGCTAACCTAGGGTTATGCCTTCTGACCGCCCTGCTCCTGTTGGCCGGTGGCTTCTGGCCTGATCTTAATCCGTTTACCCATCCGTTTACCGCGGAATTGAAAAACTACCGCGACGGGCGCCTTTATACCAGTTACTACGGCCAGCGGTACCATCTGCTCCCCGATCCGACAGCGATGGACACCAATCGGAGCGGAGCGGGGGAAGCCAGCGGCACGCCCGACGGCTCCCGCGCCATACCCACCTGGCGCCAGAGCAGCCGAGGTCTGGCACCGACATGGGTAACCTGGACCTACCGCACGTTCTACCTGAGCTGGATACTACTGCTGTTCAATCTGATTCCCGCTTATCCCCTTGATGGGGGCCGCATGTTCCAAAGCCTGGTCTGGGCTTACCGGGATTACCCCCGAAGTGTGACGCTGGCGGCCTACAGCGGCTGGTTGTTCGGGGGCTTGTTTCTGGTGGCTGCCATTGCCTTGAATGAATCGCTGTTACTGGGTTTGTCGTTATTCATGTTCCTGGAAGCCTGGCGTCTGGTGTATACGTGGGAAAGCGAGGAACGGGGGCCGTTCGGCTACGACTTTTCTGCAGGGTACAGCAGTCTGGAGGAAGGGGAAGAGATCGAGGAAGACCGGCCGGTCCGCAAAAGCTGGTGGCAACGCTGGCGAGAGGCTCGGCAAGCTCGACAACGGGAACGGGAAATGGAGCAACGGGCCCGGGACGAAGCCCGCATGGACGCCCTGCTGGACAAAATCGCCCGCTATGGCAAAGACTCGCTGACCGAGGAAGAACGCCGCTTTCTGGAGCGGATGAGCGCCCGCAAGCGCAACATGTCATAAAACAACTGCCAGCGATGTTATCCGGGGACTATAACTGGCCTGTCCGTGGGGCAGGTCGAGCGTTTGAGTCATTGTTGCGGGATCCTGCTGTGTAGAAAACAACGGAGAAAGCCGCCCGTGTCGGACTTAATTGTACCGCGGACATTGTCGGGCTTCCGGGATTATCTGCCGGCCAGCATGCTGGCGCGGGAAGAGATCCTGCAACGCGTGCGGCAGGTGTATCGCTCGTATGGCTACACCCCCATCGACACCCCCGCCTGCGAAGCCCTGGACATTCTGCTAGGTAAAGGGGGCGACGAATCGGATAAACTGATCTACCGGGTCCGCAGCGCCCGTAGCGACAAGGAAGAAATGGGCCTACGCTTCGACCTGACCGTGCCTTTTGCCCGGTTTGCCGCACAGTACGTCACGCAACTGGGCTTGCCGTTCAAACGATACGCCATGGGACCGGTCTGGCGGGGAGAACGACCCGGACATGGACGCTACCGCGAATTCTGGCAGTGTGACTTCGACATTATTGGAACCACGTCCAACGCGGCCGACATTGAGGTGGCCCTGGTCATCCATGATCTGCTGGTATCCTTAGGCTTCGACCGCTTCGTCATTCGTATTAATAATCGGTTGTTGCTCAACGGTCTGTTGGCCCGCCTGGGTCTGCTCGAGCGGGCCGTGCCTCTACTGCGTGCCCTGGATAAGCTGCCCAAGATCGGTCGCGAAAAGGTAGCTGCCGAAATGGTCCAGCTAGCCCAGATCACCCCCGAGCAGGCCGAGCAGGTGCTGCAACTGACGCAACTGCAGGACCGTAACAGCGCATTGCTGGACCGGGTCGAAGCCTTCTTCGCTGACCAGCCCCACCCCCTGGCCAGCGAGGGCATCCAACGCCTCCGTGAATTGCTCAGCGTTCTTGGTGCCATCGGTATCCCTGAACAGCGGCTGGCGATCGATCTGAGTATCTGTCGCGGTCTGGATTATTACACCGGGACAGTGTACGAAACGTTCCTGGACGACCTGCCCGCCATAGGCAGTGTGTGTAGCGGGGGACGTTACGATAATTTAGCCGGAAAGTATACCCGGCAGGTACTGCCCGGCGTAGGGGCCTCGCTAGGACTGGATCGTCTCCTGGCCGCTATGGAACACCTCGGGCATCCCCTGCTGCAACAACGGCTGACCCCTGCCGATGTCCTTATCGTGCAATTCGATGCCCAGCACCTGGCCGACTATCATCGGCTGGCCCGACAGCTCCGCCAGGCGGGAATAACCGTCGAGGTGTACCCGGAAGCTCGAAAGATCGGTCAACAACTGGCCTATGCCGAAAAACGCGGCTTCCGTTGGGCCGTCATCGCAGGTTCCGAAGAATTCGCTCAGGGCCTGTGGAAAGTCAAAAACCTCTCCCGACGTGAGGAGATAGCCGTTCCGGATGCCGAGGTTGTAGCTACCCTGCAGGCGTTGCTACAACGCACCGTCTCGGCTGAAGCCTCCTAGCGATGTAGTTGGTCGTCGCAAACCTGACGCTCAGAATCTCACAGGCCGGGACAAGTGGTTCCCGAATTTGCGTGTTGTTGACATTCCGGCGGCTGCAGCCGTTGCGGTCGGGCGTTACAATACTACTGCTCAACCGGTAGTGGCCTGGGGATCGATTACGGCCTGACCGACACCCGGTTGCAGTACCCTTGTAACGGTAGTCCCGACAAGGGAGCGGCCAGGAGACGCCAGGATCATGCGGCGGAGCAATCCATACGAACAAGCCTTCGCTGCTTGGGCCCGACGGTGGGGGGCCGTTGTTTTGCCCCTGCAGGAGCTGCAGCGCCATCATCTGGCACAACAGCGAGTGAAAACGCCGGATTTCCTGGTGCTCGGCCGCGGAGGACCGCAGGACGCCCGGCTGGTGGTCGACGTCAAAGGGCGGCTCTGCAAGGCCAGCCGGCCCGGCGGCCAGGTGGTCTGGCCCAATTGGTGCTTCTGGGACGACGTACAAACCTTACCACGCTGGGCAGAGAGCTTCGGACCTCGTTTCCGCCCCGTGCTGGCCTTTGTATACCGTCTGGCCCCATCCCTGGAGCTACCCCCGACTACCCCTGATCTGTTCTCGTTTCGTGGCCAACGCTACTTGATCCGGGGCGTGGATGTCCGCGACTATCGGGACTTCATGCGACCCCGCAGTCCAAGCTGGCAAACGGTCTATCTGACCGTCGCGGACTTCCGCCGGCTGGTACAACCCTTTTCATCGTTCTTGCCTGATTTACAGAGCCGATGGGATCAGACGGAACGTCCCCCGCGTGATGAAACCACCCCGGCCTGGTTTTCGCAGCCGAAAAACGGTATGACCGCCTCGTTTGCTGGAACGACTTAGGAAGAACTGACCACAATCCCAGTATTTGTTTACCAACATGACTGCCCCACTCAACAGCACAGTCGAGGGATAAACGTAGAATCAGGAGCAAGTGGAAGGTTATGCACGCCCTGCGCTTAGGATTGGTCCTGGAATCCACCGGTTTGCCGGTTCGGGAGGCGGTGGCTGAGGCCGCCCGCTTGGGTGTCAGTGGGGTTCAGGTGGACGCAACAGGCCCGCTGGCGCCGGATAGCCTCAGTGCAACCGGCCGACGGGAATTTCTGCAACTGCTGCGGAGCTCCGGCCTGGAACTGGCCGCCGTGAACGTGCCGCTGCGTCGCGGCTTGGACGTCGCAGACGGGCAACAAGCCCGCATCGAGCACATCGGCAAAGTGCTGCGCCTGGCTGCGGACCTGCATTGTGGCCGTGTGGTACTCCCCTGCCCACGGCTGCCACAGGAGCCGGACACCCCCCGCAGCCGCACGTTGCAAGAAACGCTCACCGATCTGGCCCGACAGGCTGATTACTTTGGTATTGTGCTAGCTCTGGAACTGGGTTGGGACGGCGCCGAAGCCGTCGTCCGGTATTTGAGCAGTTTCGACACAGCGCAACTGAAGGTAACCTACGATCCGGCCAACTACCTGGTACACGGTTACGATCCCCTCGCGGAACTGAGTCGTCTGAGCGGCTGGGTGGTTCACGTTCATGCCCGTGACGCCTGCCCTGCTGGCCTGGCCCGTGGACAGCAGGAGGTACCTCTAGGAGCAGGGGAAGTCGATTGGCTGACCCTCACTGCTACCCTTCAAGTATTCAATTACCAAGGCGTTCTGGCCGTTGAACGCCTGGAAGGGGACAACCGCCTGGCCGACGTGCGAGCCGGGGTCGCCTTCTTACGCCGCTTTCTTTTACCGGCACAACTGTAAAAGATATCCAGCTAAGCCCGTCCTTCCGGCAGGTCCCACTCTGGAGTTCACAGATACGCTTTTCCCTTTTGCCGCGATCACCAGGTTTTACGCCTCCTCTGCAGGGATCGCTCGTTAGTTGTTTGGTAGCTTGGGCAGTCAGGTGGGTTATTAGGAATTATTTACACCTTGCGTAACAGGGCGATGAAGTCACGCAGCACGGGCGGGCGGTAACGGTGTTTGTGCCAGACGGCACACAAGGTGCGTTGGGGCTCGGGCCGGACCAGGGGACGGAAGACGCACCCCGTACCGGCGGCGTGCACGGCGGCCATTTCGGGCACAATGGTGACTCCTTGGCCCGCCGCGACCAAAGCCAGCAGGGTAACAATCTGTTCGCCGCGGCATACCACCCGCGGTTCAATCCCGGTTTGCCGGCATAGACTCAACACCTGATCGCCCAGGCAATGGACGTCATCCAGCAGGATGAAGGGCTCCTCTTTCAGGTCGGCCCAGCGGATGGTTTCCCGCTCCATGAGGCGGTGCTGGGGCGGCAAGGCAGCTACTAACGGCTCGCTCCAGAGCTTTTCGACGTGCAAGTAGTCATCGCGGACAGGCAGGGCCATGAGAGCAACGTCCAGATCACCACTACGCAAGGCCGCTATCAGGCGTTCCGTGACGTCTTCCAGCAGCAGAACCTGTACGAAGCGATGCCGCTGACGGAAGCGGGGCAAAACCCCAGGAAGAACAAACGGGGCCAGGGTGGGAATGGCACCCACACGGAGCTGACCATATTCACCGGCGTCGCGTACGGCCCGCTCTGCTTCCCGAACCGCGGCCAGAATCCGCTGGGCGTGTTGCAACAGCCGCTGGCCCGCATCGGTCAGTACGACTTTACGCCCTAATCGATCGAACAGCCGCTGGCCAATACCATGTTCACGACTTTCCAGACGCAAAATCTGCTCGCTCAGCGTGGGTTGCGTTACCCCCTCGCGTTGTGCCGCCCGGGTGAAACTGCCCGTTTCCGCTACGGCCACAAAATAACGCAATTGATGCACTTCCAGAGGCATGCGTTCTCCTCATCCACCCATGGCTAGTGCCGATGAAAGCTTCTGTTTGGATAACGATAACCATTATATTTTCCCAGGCTGTGGTCATGGCCCTGTTTCCACTAACAAGCAGGAAGCTAGACTGGACAGCATCACTAGGCTAAAACCGGCCGTTGCGTCTGCGTTCGCGGCAGGTCGGCTCTGACGCAGCGGCAGCGGGCCGGTTCGGCATCCACGGTTCAGAAGTGGTAGCGTAAACCAAGCGATGACGGCAAGCAATCCCCTGCGGCGGCTGCCCGCGGTGGCCCGTGTTCTGGAAGAGCCGCTGCTGCAGGATGTCCGGCAGCAGCAGGGTCCGAGACTGACCGATGCGGTACGACAGCTCCTAGCCGGGCTGCGGCGCCGGTTGCAGTCCGGTGAGCCGGTGTCCGCAGAAATGCTGGAGCCTGCCTGGCTGGCGCAGCAAGCGTTGCTGGCGGTCCAGCGTGCCCAGGAGCCGGCGGTGCGTCCTGTCATCAATGCCACCGGAATTGTCCTCCATACTAACCTGGGACGGGCCCCGTTGTCCGAGTCGGCGGCACGCGCCGCCTACGAGGCGGCTCGCCATTACGTCAATTTGGAAATCGATCTAGAGCAGGGCGTACGCTCCCATCGGCAGGAACTCGTGCGGCCGTTGTTGTGCCGGCTGAGCGGCGCAGAGGCCGCCACCGTTGTCAACAACTGCGCAGCGGCGACCATTCTGGTGCTGCGCACAGTGGCCAGCGGCCGGGAAGTTGTCGTGTCGCGGGGGCAGCTCATCGAAATCGGCGGTAGCTTCCGCATTCCTGAGATTCTGGCTGTCAGTGGGGCTGTTTTGCGGGAAGTCGGGACCACCAACATTACGCGCTTAAGCGATTATGAGCGTGCCATCGGACCACACACAGCGGCCTTAATGCGGATCCACACCAGCAATTACCGCATCCGAGGCTTCACCCGAGCGGTAACTCTGGAAGAACTAGTTAGCCTGGGCCGGCGCTACAAACTACCCGTTATCGACGACATCGGCAGTGGCCTGGCTGTGGATTTGTCTGCCTGGGGGCTGGCGGGGGAGCCGCTGCTGGCTGCCAGCCTGCGTGCAGGGGCCGATCTGGTTGTGTGCAGCGGTGACAAACTGTTCGGCGGACCTCAAGCCGGCTTGATCTTTGGCAAAAAGGAGTGGATCCAGCGACTGGAGCGCGATCCGTTTTTCCGCGCCGTCCGACCTGACAAGATGACATTGGCGGCCCTGGCAGCCACTTTGCACCATTATCAGCACCCCGACCAGGCCATCACGGAGGTGCCGGTGCTCCGCCTGCTCACTTGGCCCCTGGAACAATTGCAGCAGCGTTGCCAGAAGGTAGCGGAACGGCTGCGACAACAAGCTCTGCCCGCCCATATTGCCGTTCAGGCTCAGACGGCTTACGCCGGCGGCGGTTCGCTCCCCGAAGTGGCCCTCCCGACGTTTGTTATCTGCCTGCGGCCTCACCTCGGCACGGAGGAGCAATGGGCCCACCGGCTGCGCACGGGCCATCCTCCTGTCGTCGTGCGTCGGGCCCAGGGAGGCCTATGGCTCGACCTGCGTACCGTCCTGCCTCATCAGGAAGAGGCACTGATTCAGCGTCTGGGTGAAGTAGCCGCCGAATTGGCGGCTTCGGTGGCCAGCGCGTCGCCCCAGTCCCCCGAACTGTCATCCGATCAACCTTCTTCATAAAGATTTTGTTTACAAGCCGGCAGCGTAAATCGTTCGACCACCGTCGACCGGCAGACAAACGCCCGTCAGATAGTCGTTTTCGACGAAATGCCAAACGGCGCGGGCCACGTGCTCGGGCTGGCCTTCCCGTTGCAATAACGTCGCTTGGATGACTTGTTGCCGTTCTTCAGCAGACAGGTCGGCTGGCAGCATGACTGGTCCTGGCAAAATAGCATTAACACGGACCCGGGGATTACGCCGACCAAGCTCAACCGCAAAGGTACGGGTCAGGCCGGGTATGGCAGCCTTGCTGGCAAAGTAAGCGGCGTAATCGGGATAAGGACGGACCGTCGCCCAATCGCCGACGGTGATCAGGCATCCCCCCTCGGCTTGCCGGACCATGTGTAAACCAAAGTGCTGGCAGATCAGGAATGTGCTGAGCAGGTTGACCTCGAAGTGCTCGCGGACATCGGCCGCTGTTGTTGCCTCTAACGGCTGACGCTTCCAGATAGCAGCACAGTGGACCACGACGTCCACGCGTCCCCCCGAATCCAGAGTCTGCTGCAACAAGTGGCGGACATCCCTTTCCTGGGTCAGGTCAGCTGCTGTCGTCCAGACTGGTACGGCATACTGATGGACAAGTTCCTGGGCGTTGTGCTGGGCCTGCTCGCCTGCGGTACGGTAATGAAGCATCAGAGCGTACCCCTCGGCCGCTAGCTTTGCCGCCACGAAAAAGCCCACGCGCCGACGACCACTACCGGTCACCACGGCCACCCTTTGCTGTGCGATACCTGCCTGTGCACTCATTACGGGTAATTTCTCCCTGATTCAGGATCCTGAGGGGCTGGCACTTTCCCCACGCCTGCTGCCTCTTTGGGGAATCGATCTCATTCCATTCAGACCAGCGGTACGGGCTGGGCCAGAGGCACCCAGCTTTTGCAACCAGCGTACTCCGGTCGTTCCGGCTGCTCCACGCCACGTGGTAAGGGATAGGTTTCCACATGCAGGACATACAATCCGGGCTGACGATAATAGAAACGTTGACGCACAATCTCGTCCGTCCAGACATGCTGGTCCCGAAGGGCTAACGCGCTATCCAGATCCTGCAGATAGTCCACTCGCTGGACGCGTACCCAATGGGTAAAGCGAACGATACCTGCCGGCGCACGAGTTGCTTCGACGACAGCCAGGCGGTCTCGCCATTCCGGGATGATGCCACTTTGTTGTTCGTGAAAGTAGGTGGGGTAGAGCACAAAGGCGTCGTAGTCCGGTCGGAACTGGCCACCGGCTTCAGCAATCCCTCCCTTGCGGAGCAATACACGCTGCCGCCCTTGCGCTAATGCCAGGCAGACAACCGCCCATTCCTTGTAGGCAACCTGCAGTGCTTCCATGGGATTGTTCCGTCGTTGGTGTCGGGCATTTTCCAGTGAGTCCTTGTGTCAAACTGTTGTTGCCCGCAAGCAGTCGGGTCGTGCTGTTCCGTCAGCACGTCGCACCGGTGCACGGATTACCAGCGTTCATGGCCGGGGGGCCGGCGGAGCAGTTCCTGGACGGCTTCCATAGGGGCCAGTCCCTCATGCACGATGCGATAAACCTCCGTCATAATGGGGGCCTGAATGCCGATACGCTGGATCCGTTCATAGACGCTACGACTGGTCCAGACGCCTTCGGCCACCTGCAGGCCGCCCCCCAAAACCGCTTGCCGCGGTTCGCCCCGACCCAAGCGGTAGCCCACCCGCCGATTCCGGCTGTGCTCGCTATAGCAGGTAACGATCAAGTCTCCCAGACCCGCCAGGCCACTGAATGTCTGACTATCTGCCCCATGAGCCACGCCAAAACGGGTCATCTCGGCTAGACCACGAGTTACCAGCGCGGCTTTGGCGTTATCGCCGAATTGCAGGCCGTCACATAATCCCGCGGCTATAGCGATAACGTTTTTCAACGCCCCGCACAGTTCGACTCCGATGACATCACTGTTGGTGTAGATGCGGAAGCGATCCGTGCCGACATGTTTCTGCACCCACACAGCCAGTTCCGGATCCTCCGAGGCGGCCACTACCGCAGCGGGCAGGCCACGTCCGACCTCTTCCGCATGGCTCGGTCCACTTAGCACGACGAGCCGGCACGCACCTAGAACCTCCCGAATAATTTCGCTGGGCCGATAAAACGTGCCATTTTCCAACCCCTTGGTCAGGCTGACCACCGGTACCGTGCAAGGTAACCCCACAAAGCGTTGCAAGGATGAACGTAAAAAAGCGGTAGGGATCGCCGAGATCCAACAATCGGCGCCTTGTACCGCTTCGGCAGGGTCGGCAGTCAACAAAACACTTTCCGGAATGGGTACGCCCGGCAACAGCGGCACATTTTCCCGGAGCCGTTGCATCTCCACGATGGTTTCAGGCAATGCCCCCCATAGCCGGACCTGGTAGTGCGGCTGATGGGCTAGATGCACCGCTATGGCCGTCCCCCAAGCCCCGTTTCCTAACACAGCAAACGTCAGCGGCATACAGCCATCCTCACGCGTGTGTCCCGCTCCATTCCCACAACCCTTCAGAGGCGCATAGCTGGCCAACCCGCTACATTTTACCGCCGTTGGGGACCGTCATAGCGGGAAAATCAACAGTTGGCGTTAATTCTTTGAGCATTTCGGACCGATGGCGCTAGCGACTAGGGATCGCTACGCCGCCGTGGCCACCTGCCACCAACGTGTGAACGAGTTCAGTCCGGCGGCGGCATTGTTGACACCACGGAGGAACCAAACCGATGGCTGCGCGCCTGAAATTGTACAATCCCCCTGCCGAAGAACAGGTTCCCGCCCCTGAACCCGACGTACGGGTACGTCTGGGTGACCTGCTCCCTTTGTTCGCCGCCGCGCAGCGCATGAACTACGTCTGGCTTCGGGACTTCCTCGACGACGAGGTCGTCATCACTAGCGACTTGTACGAAGTTCTGCAAGCATTCCGCGACAACTTACCTACCCCAGCCTGAATCTCAAAAACCATACACTAATCGCCGCCATATATGCACCTTTGTCGTACTTTACAGGAGCATCACAAGCTAAAGGCGTTCCAACAGTATCATCCGCCTTAATAATCATAGACAAACGGCTTGCTACTTTGGTTATCCTGCTATCTCTCTTTTAGCCGACCAAGGAAGGGTGGATTGGATCATCCTAGCGGAATTGCATCCTTTACCCTTGGAATCAAACTAGATTTGTACCGGTGGCAGCAGTTGGAATACTGTAGGCGCCGTGGCGAAGCCGCTGGATGGTTTCCTGCATGGTTTGCCGGACTAGTTCCAATTTCTCCTGCCAACGGAATTCGGTAACGGTTCGTTTCTGGCCGTTGCTACCCAAGGTCTGACGCCAGTTAGGGTTACGGATCAAGCGAATGAATTGGACTGCTAGCTTGTCGACCGCCCCGCAGCGGACCAGCAGACCATCCTGCTCATGGCGGATGAGTTCGCCCGGTCCTCCCGCCTGGTAAGCAACGTTGGGCAGGCCGTTGGCCCACGCTTCCAACAGCACTAGGCCAAACGAGTCGGTTCGGGAAGGCAGGGCAAACACGTCGAGGGCTGCGTAAAAGTCGCGTTTCTGTTCGGGCGTCAGTGGTCCCAACCAAGTGATTGCCGGATGTCCTTGGCGGGTTCTCCAGTAGCGGCGGAAGTTAGGCATGGCCGGCCCGGCCAGGACCAGGCGGCATGGCCAACCCTGGGCGTACAGACGGTCCACGGCTTCGACCAGATCGATGCTCCCTTTTTCCCAGCTCAGGTTGGCCAGGTGTCCGATAACAGTCACCCGATCGTCCACGTTCCATTGGCGGCGCGTGCGTTGTCGATCCCCCCCTGTGCATTCGCGGGGATCAACGCCCATGCCCTGCAGGTGGACCCGCTGTGGCAACACACCGCAGGAAAGGACCACGTCGCGTTCAGCAGCCGTTTGCACGAAGATGCCGTCGGCTTGTCGGAGTAACCAGCGGAGATGCCAGGCGGTGTAAGCCCGGCGAACGGTATCGTGCGGGTCCGTACGGTCTCCGAAGTGGATAAACGGGGTGAGAAACAAGGGGACGCCCCGGCGGCGGGCCAGCCGCCAGGCACTCGCGGCGAGCAAGGCATAGGGAAACGCCAAGGCGTGCACGGCATCCACCGGGCCGGCATATCCCCCCGCATACCGCCACAGGGACGGACACAAAGGATTGCATGGTACGGTCAGACATCGCCAAAGAGGATGTGGCCCAAAAGATAACGCCTTGAGCAACCAGCGGCGTCCCGGAAAACCGCGTACCGGAGCGAACCGTTCGACGACGGCTTCGGATCGGCTCTCCTGGACATACTGCGGTATCCCTGCGGGGGGATACCATAGATCTTCCAGTTGTATGGCTGCAGTGGTCCACACTCGCACCCGGGTGGAATGCTGCTGAAGATACGCGGCCAGGCGAGCTGCATAGGCCTCTGCACCGCCCCAGGCAGGTGGATACCGATGCACACACAAAATCACTTGCTGCAACCCCGGGATGCCGGCGTCGGTTGCGGTGGGTGACAGGCAAGCTTTGACTTGTTGGCCAAGGTCCGGCACATGTAACGAGGAGGCGGCGCAAGCAATGAGGTCATCGGCTATCATCAGTTGAGAATCGATGGAAGAAAGCGGATTGCTGATGTCCCTTGCCCCTGTTTTCGGTACGATGGAAGGTGATGATATCATCCCCAACGACCTCGGGAACATCCGACCATGATCCGTATCTCTGCGTGGGCAGCGGCGATTAAGCCGTCGGCCACTTTAGCGGCCGGGGCCTTGGCCCGTCAATTGAAAGCGGCTGGCATCAACGTGTATGACTTCAGCCTGGGTGAGCCGGACTTCAACACGCCTGAGCATATCTGTGCGGCAGCGGCAGCGGCGGCCCGCCAGGGCCAGACGCACTACACCCCCACCAGCGGCACGGCGGAAGTCAAAAACGCCATCTGCACCTGGTATCAGCGGTTCCACGGCTATGCCATTGAGCCTGGGCAGGTGATCGTGTCGAACGGAGCCAAACATTCAATCCACAACGCCCTGGCTGCGACCGTCGGACCGGGCGATGAGGTCATCATCCCCACCCCTTACTGGGTCAGCTATTCCGACCTGGTTCAGATGACAGGGGCCCGAGCCGTTCTGGTCGAAACGCGTCCCGAAACCGGATTTAAACTAACGCCCGAGCAACTGCGGGCCGCCTTGAGTCCCCGAACCCGCCTGCTGATGCTCAATTCACCCTGTAATCCTACGGGCACCGTCTACACACGTGCCGAACTGGAAAAACTGGTGGACACCCTCTTGGAACACAGCGATGCCGCCATCCTCAGCGACGAAATTTATGAACAACTGATCTATGGCTCAGCTCAGCCGACCTGCGTGGCCACTTTGCGACCGGAACTCCGCGAGCGGACCATTACCGTCAGCGGCGCGAGCAAAAGCTACGCCATGACCGGCTGGCGTATGGGATGGGCCATTGCCCCACCAGCGGTTGTCCAGGCCATGGACGCCATCCAGAGCCAGGAAACCAGCTGCCCCAGCAGTATTTCGCAAGCGGCCCTGGTCGCTGCTCTGACGGGACCGCAGGATTGCGTTGTCCAGATGCGCGACGAATTCGCCGCCCGCCGGGAGTTGACCTGCCGTCTGCTCCGACAGATTCCCGGTATCCGCTTGCACGAGCCCCAAGGCGCGTTTTACGCCTTCTTCGACGTCTCTTCCTACTTTGGTCGGCGGTTCGGTCAGGACACGGTGACGGATTCCGTCTCGTTCTGCAAGGCTCTTCTCATGCAAGCTCATGTGAACCTGGTGCCCGGAATTGCCTTCGGAGCCGAAGGGTACGTGCGTATGTCGTTTGCCACCAGCCGCTCGGTCATTGAGACGGGCCTGGCCCGACTGGCTGAGTGGCTCCAGACCGGAGTCTGAGCCATGCAACCGGTGTCGTCTGCCACGCCAGCATTGTCCGCGACGCCCCTGTATCTGAGCGAGGGCGAGGTGGAACGGCTGGTCAGCATGGAACTGGCTCTGGATGCCGTGGCTACGGCCTTTCGTAAACTGGGGCTGGAGGAGGCAGAAAACGTACCCCGGCAGCGGTGTCAGACCGATCACGTCATGCTCCATGTGCTGCCTGCTGCGGCTAAAACACTCGGCGTCATCGGTTTCAAAGCCTACACGTCTAGCAAACAGGGAACGCGTTTCCATGTTACTCTCTATGATGGCAAAAGCGGGGCGTTGACCGCCTGGCTGGAAGCGGATGTGCTGGGTCAATTCCGCACCGGCGCGGCCACCGGCGTCGCCACGCGTAAGCTGGCCCGTCCGGAAGCACGCACCGTCGGCTGCCTGGGAGCCGGAAAGCAAGCCCGTACGCAGATCCTGGCTGTCTGCAAAGTGCGTTCTATCCAGCAAGTACGGGTATTTTGCCGTACGCCGGAGCGTCGCCAGGCTTTTGCCGAACGCCTACGGGCCGAAACCGGCGTCGAGGTGCTCGCGGTCGATTCGGCCCAGGCCGCTGTCCGCGGACAGGACATCATCATCACCGCGACGACGGCGCGCGAACCGATCCTGCTCGGCGAATGGCTTTCCCCCGGCCAGCACGTCAATCTTATCGGCTCCAACATGATCAGTAAGGCGGAAGCCGATGTCGAGGTTTTCCGGCGTGCCAGCCTGGTTGTGGTGGACAGCAAAGAACAAGCCAAACTTGAAGCTGGCGACTTTGTCAACCCCCTCCATCAGGGGGTATTGCACTGGTCAGATATCATTGAGCTAGCACCATTGCTAGTGGGCCGTTACCCGGGGCGCCAGTCACCCGATGATATCACTGTGTTCAAGTCATTGGGGCTAGGCATAGAGGACATCGCTTTGGCCGCCCGCCTGGTCGAACTCGCCCGACAACACGGCTTGGGCCGTCCTCTGCTGCCCCTGACTTGAATAAAGATGCAGGCGGGCAAACTGCCTTTCCACGGCACCCCCCTGCCCTGGGAACGCTTCACAACTCTGCAACAGGTATCATAGGCGGTGAGTCGGCAATCGCAAGGCCGCACTCGTGCACAATCGGGCCGGCTGCGCATGTCCGCCAGATAGAGTTACTCCAATTATGAGCACATCTGTGGGCCGGTGGTCTCGTCCCGGCGGGCAACGAAGTCAGACCTGACCGTAACCACTCACAGACGGGATGGTTACTCGATGCCGATGGCACCGTCGATGCGGCGATCGGCCACGACTGTGCGTCGTCCGGTCTGGGGATCGACGAAGATGGAATGGGCGTCGCCTTGGCGGCCGAACACGAGGTGGTGACCCTTCCGGCGCAATTGGGCGGGTAATTCGTCATGGCCAGGGGGTAGTGGTTCCAAACGCGCCATATCGGGAAGCCATTGATGGTGCAAGCGGGGGGCCGCCACGCTTTGCTCAGCGGACATACCGAAATCCAAGTGGTTGAGCAGCACGCACAGCACCGTGTTGATGATGGTCCGTCCGCCGGGGCTACCCGTGATCAGAACGGTTTGCCCCCGCTGCCGCACGATCGTTGGGGTCATCGAGCTGAGCATCCGCTTCCCCGGAGCAATCTGGTTGGGAGGAGTGCCGATCAATCCACCAACGGTAGTGATTCCCGGACGGGGATTGAAGTCGGTCATTTCGTTGTTGAGGATAAACCCTGCTCCGCCGACGGCCATTCGGCAGCCGTAACTGTTCTCCAGGGTATACGTTGTACTGACTGCCAGGCCATTGCGATCAATGATGGAGAAGTGAGTGGTGGACTCACCTTCGGGACGAATTTCAAGATCGGGGGCAACTTCCGCACTGGGGGTAGCTTTGTCCCGCCGGATACCAGCGGCCAGCCGCCGGGCGTACTCTTTGCTTGTCAGGTGCGGTGGAATTCGGGTAAAGTCGGGATCCCCGAGATGGCGAGCCCGATCGGCATACGCCCGACGCATCACCTCGATCAGATAATGGTAAGTTTCTGCAGACCATCGGCCCTGGGACTTCCAGTCAAGTGCCTCCAGCATCTGGAGCATCAAAGCCAGGGTGATTCCTCCGGAACTGGGAGGCGGTGGTGCATAAACTTCACAGTCCCGGTAGCGGATGGCAATGGGGACACGCTCCTGAGGGCGATAGGCTTTCAGATCGTCGGCAGTGATCAGACCGCCGCTGCGGCGCATTTCCTGGACGATCAATTGGGCAATTGATCCGGTATAGAAGGCATCCGGGCCATCCTGGGCAATACGAAGCAGTGTCCGTGCCAGGTCCCGCTGCACCAGGCGGTCACCTTCCTGCCAGCGTCGTCCATTGGGGGCTTGGAATAGGCGTCGGAATTCGGGCTGGGTTGTTCTTTTGTCTTCCAGAACGCGGTTGAGGGAACGGGCCAGGGCCGCGTTGACAAGCACCCCGCGTTCGGCCAGGTCGATAGCCGGGGCTATCAATTCGCGCCAGGGAAGTGTGCCGAACCGGGCATGAGCCAGGGCCAGACCGCGGACCGTCCCCGGGACACCCGCCGCCCGGACGTCCCAGGCAGTGACGCTGCCATCGGCCAACAGGTCCACTGACGCAGCACGGGGAGCCGTCTCCCGGAATTCAAAGCAGGTAACCGCCTGACCCGGTGGTGCCACCAGCATGAAGCCGCCACCGCCGATGTTGCCCGCCTCCGGCCAGCTAACAGCTAGGGCGAAAGCAACCGCGACAGCTGCATCCACGGCGTTACCGCCCCGTTGCAGGATGGCCCGTCCCACCTCGGCGGCGGCCGGCGACACGCATGCCACCGCACCTTTATCGGTCGAGCGGGCCAGAGCGACAGGCACCTCTGCAGAGGACACCTCGTTTTCCGCTTCCACAGCTGCGGGTGTTATCGCTACGACAGACGTCAGGACGAACCCCAGAAGCCCCCCCACCCGTTGCCAGGCCACCCTGTCGCACCACATCGTATGCTCCTGATTAACCGCTAAAAGAAGTGGACCGCCGAGGGCTGACCCACCTCCGGACAACCCACCGAAACTGCCTGGGGAACCTGATGTTCCTGAGGCATCGCGTTGCTGCAAACTTGTCAGATCGCCTGCCGTAAGGCCCGCGAACTGCGCACGCCTAGATTGCGGTAAATCTGCACGGTGGCATCCGAACGATTAAGGGTATAAAAGTGGATGCCCCGCACGTTGTTATGGAGCAGATCCGCACACTGTTCTGTCGCCCAACTAATGCCCACGCGGGCCACGTCTTCATCGTCGCTGCAGCGGGCCACGGCCCTGAGGAGCTTGGCAGGAAAGCGGGCGCCGGCAGCTAGCTCGGCCATCGTCTCCAGGTTCTTGCGACTGGTTATCGGCATGATGCCAGCGATGATCGGTACACGGATGCCTGCCAGTTCGCACCGTTCCCGGAAATCGTAGAAGTCGCGATTGTCGAAAAACAGTTGCGTGCAGATGTAATCGGCCCCTGCGTCCACTTTCTGCTTGAGGTAATCCATTTCCTTGAGTCGATTGCGGCATTCCGGGTGGCCCTCCGGAAAGCCGGCGACGCCGATGCCAAAGCCACGGGGATCGGGCGGGTGAGGGAACGCGCGAATAAAACGCACCAACTCTGCCGCGTAACGGAAGGCATCTTGCGAGCGATCGTAATGCGGCATGGATCGCGGTGGATCGCCCCGCAAGGCCAGAATATTGACGACCCCGGCCTGGGCATATCGCTCCAGGATCGCGGCGATTTCCTCCTGACTGTGGCAGACGCAGGTCAGATGCGAGACGGCCGTCAAGCGGGTCTCCCGTTGAATGCGAACTACCAGATCATGGGTCCGGTCACGGGTAGAACCCCCTGCTCCATACGTAACGGAAACAAACGATGGCTCTAGTTCCTGCAGCGACGCGATGGTCCGGAACAGGGCTTCGCTTCCCTCGGCCGTTTTCGGCGGGAAAAATTCAAAGCTGAACGTCGGATGATGCTGGGCAAATATGTCACGAATGTGTTGCGCCGTCATTGCCAGCCGTCTCTTTCCTCCATGGTTGAAACTGGAACAGCTTATTCCTACCTCGATGTTTTTTCCGGCAGGACCGTGTTTTTACCTTATTTATACCGCTTTGTCCCCCTGCTGGCGGCACGGATGTGACGTCGGCATGCTCGTGCCGCCCGGCAGGACACTTGTTTGCCCATCGCGGCGAGGCAATCACCTTATTGCTCATCCGATTCTGCTTCAGACCATTCACTTTCTGGCATTCTTTTATTCCTACACGATCGATGAAGCATTTATTCCAGGGAAAACAGCCGTGGCAAAATGAGGGCATCTTGTATGTGCAAGGGTATGGCGACCTGGCTAGGGTGCTAACAGGGCGTGCCACAACAGCGGGACTTGAGGCCAGTGTGAGCCGGCCAGTGGCTGAGCGCGCACCCGGCGGGCCGATTCGCTGCGGCCGTCGACCCGGATTAAGCGGGGTTCTCCCTGCCAGCAATCGAACGGATAAACCGCGCTTCGGCCGCCTGTCCAGACCAGGCGAAACGTCTCGGTTCCCGCTTGCACGGACAGTTCCAGTTGGAGGCTATCGCCGGGATGGAACTGAAGGGCTTCCACTTTCTCTGCCTGGAAGATGTACACCCGATCGGAGCCATCTCGCAAGGGTGGACCCACCTGGACAAACTGCTGACGGAGTTCGCCCTGGGCGGTTTTGATAGTAAGAAGGAACGGTCCGCTCGGACGCGCAGGCTCCAGGGCCAGATCGGGGGGAAGCACGACGTCGACCCCCCGTAGTTCCAGCACGAAGTGGGCTTGCTGCAAAAAGCTCAGCAGTTCCTGCAAGGGATCTTTGGCGTGGGGGTCGTTTTGCCGCAGTAGCAGATGGAGCAGGCGGTTCCAGGCGATCATGGTTGGGGTGGGTTGCTGCAGGGCATCGGCCAGGCGTCGCCAGGCTGGCAGCGTATCGGTGGCACCGGGGGGCTCGCCGAGCTTGTCTTGCAGTTGGGCTCGCAGCCAGCGTCCGGTGCGTTGCAGGAAACGCTGGCTGTGTTCACGCAGAACCGCCCGTGCGGGTTCGGGAAAGCGATGCCATTCCCACAGCGCCGGTTGATTCAGGTAGACGGCGTAATGTTGCTGCAGTTGCTGCCAGCGATCAAGCGGGTTATCGCTGGCCGGTCCGGCGGGGGAGCCCTGCGGCAAAGCAAGGGGAGCGGGGGGGAGGTCGGAGCCGGTGGTCAGGCCACAGGCGTCCATCAGGTCACGCAGACTGTGCAAGCGTTGGTGCCAGCGGAGCCATTCTTCCCGCCACTGCACCACTTGCTCGAAATGATAAGGGACGAACCAACTCACCGCCTGACCCACGGCGTTGGGTAGATCCGCAACGGTTGTTGCACCGGGCAGCGGCTCGTCCAAGGTGTAAGGCGGTTCGGGCAATTGGAGCACCCCTGTCGCATCCTCCCGCCAGTTGCCGGCAAAATTATCGTTGTTCAACAATTGTTGGACTCGTCGGACCCGGTCGCGGTACAGTTCGACCAGTTGCTGTTCCGCTTGTCGAATCACAGCGATGTCCGCCAGCCATTTGTCGTGCCAGCGGCCGACCTCGGTGCCCGACCAGTCGTAGCCGGACCGATGGGGTATGGCCAGGGCCCCCTCCTGCAGGGTCCGGGCCAGTTGATCCAGCTCGATCCGCGTGCGGTAGGCAGCTGGGCCTGGTGTCGCACGCAACCGCCGGTACAGGGTTAGATAATCCTCAATTTCGCGCAGTCGATGGAAGACAAATCCTTGCAAGGCGGGCGGTAGATGCTCAAAATCGGGGTGATCCCGGAAACGCTCCAGCGTCTGTCGATGGTGGTGGATACGGCAGGGGGCCAGGCGTTCGGCTGGCGGCGGCTCGTGCTCCTGATAACCGCTGACCAATTCTAGCAGGCTGGGTTCCTGCAAACGCGGGGGTGCCAGCACCAGCGTTATCAGCAGGGTGGCCCCCGCCAGAAACAGGGCTAGCGTACCCCGCACCAGCCAGCGGAGACGGTGATCCGCCTGAATCTGCCGGTGGTGATGCCCCAGGGCTGCCCTGACAACGTCGCGGAATAGCTCTGCTACTCGATAGGGCTCATCGGTACGGGCTGAAAGGTCGATTAACGGCGGCTGCCGGACCGCCACCGCATACACCTGCAGATCCACGCGACCGAAGGGCAGATAAGCCTGGGCAGCGGCATCCGCTTCTGCCTCCGCTTCAATCTCGCCGCCGACGCTTCCCTCTGTTGTGATATCAGACCTTTTGGTACAACCGACCGTTGTCTCCGCTACGGAAGAGCCAACCGGCCCTTCCCCGGCGCAGCGTAAAAAGTTCTGCAGGATGACATAGGCGTATTCACAACGAAGCCGGATACGAGCTTCCCAAGTGCAATGGCTGTCGCCGGGACGGGCCAATCGGTCACACTGGGTCAGAACAACAAATACGGGGAAGCCGCCCACCCGCCGCTGTTGCGAACGCTGCGCCTGAATAGCCTGCAGAAAATCAAACATCTGCTGAAACGCTCGGCGTAATTCCCCCTCGGAAGCCGTAGCCGCCACCAGAAGCAACAAGGCATCAGCTTCCTGCAATGCCTGATGGAGTTGTCCGGCAGGTGCACCCGCATTTTCCGACGCCGAAGTCCGTAGCGGTGCCCCTGGAACCGGTGCCTGCAAACACCTCGCGGCGGCAATGCCTGAGCAATCGTGGATAGCGATCGTCTCCCCGGTAGCACGGGTAGACGACCGGTCCATCCGTGATGCTTGCCCAGAGGGATCCGAAGCAACCGCTAGAGGCTCCCAACGGATGATGTAAGTGACCAGTTCGTCCAGAGTGGGGGACGGATCGTGACCGCTATAGTAGGCTTTGGCCAGCTCGGACAGCCGACCTGTAACGTCGATCACGCGACCGCCCAGCGTCGTTAACTGCCGGTAACCGGCCTGTTGGAAGGCGGCCAGTAATGCCGTTTTGCCCGCTCCCGGATGACCTAACAACAGAATGCGTGGTCCGACCGCTTCCTCTGCTTTGGAGGAATTGCGACGCATGGCAGAGGGGATTCTCTTCACGATCATCCACACCTCCAGCGGGCTAGCGGCAACAACCAGCGGTCTTGACCGGACAGCAGGGGGAGCATGATGTTGATAACCAATCATACGCTGATACGAACAATTCTCGTTTGTCCTTTTGTTTTGCCGGTTCAGCGTGAGGGGAAGGTGACGTTCCAACGCGCCTCCACACGAGCCCAGTCGGCCAGTTGAGTGACTTTGGGATCGTTCAGAGGGGGAGCCAGGTTCGGATCGGGTAGAAACTCGATCCGTAACGTTGGTTTATCCTTGATGCTTTCGGCGCGTTGACGCAAGGCAGCGGTCAGTTCGGTAAACGTCAGTGGCGTCCGATCGTCTTCGAGCTGGTAAAACCGTTCGGGCTGGCGGACAGCTCGGCCCGCCAGGACGGTCACACGGATGACAGAAGTCACTTCCCGGCTCGGGGGGAGGGAAGTTTTCGGTGAGGGGGAGGGTGGCTCGCGTGGCGGATCCACTGTCGAGCGGCCATCCGGGATCTGACCGGCGGATTGTTCCGAGCTAGCGTTGGTGTCCGTACCAGGACCGGCTCCCCCGCCGCCAAACAGACCACTGCCACCAGACCCAAACACGTACAGAGCAACCAGTACTGCCAATAACACCCCGCATGTTAGCGAACACAACTGCTTGCCGATGTCTGGCAATCGCTGTCGGAAAACCCAGCGGTTCAGAGTTGCTGCCAATAGGGAGCCGAGCAGGCTGCCGACTAGATAGGCTCCGGCGACTATCAGTAGTTTAATGACCAACAAGGTCAACCGATGGGTCAGATCATTCCAGAGATCCGCCCACACGACCACACCGAGCCCGGATGGAGCACTCGGTCTTGCGCTGAAGACATGACCCACAAGAAGTGGTACTGTATTGCCAGTCAACATGATTATTTTTCTCCCCCGCTGCCACCGCCGCGATCAAATCCTAGGGGTACGTCACGAAACCATTGCCGGTATTGCGTCTCTTGAGCTTGAGTAGGAAATGCACTGGGGGTTCGTGGCCAGAGGATCAGGAAGTACAGTTCGTTTTTTCCCTGGTTACCCGCCAGAGCCTTTTGTCGTGCAATCAAGCGTAAGGCATCAGCTTCGCTGCGGACGTCCTGTCGCTCGGCATCATAATGATACAGGGTGCCATCTTGCGGATCGATGTGCAAGACACAGACGTGCAACCGCTCGCTCAACCAGCGTTGACGCTCCTGTTCCAGACGGGCCACACGACGCCGTTCCTCCTGCAATAGCTGCTGCAATTCCCGCACGTCGGTCGGCAAGGACAGCTGCTCCTTATCTGGTTGCAAGCCCCCTTCTACTTCCGGTGGCAACGGATCGCTTACATATGGCATCAGCAGGAAAATAGCAAACAGTAAAATTAACACGTCGATCAAGGGGATGAAAAAGCGTGTCACAGAACGACGGGGTAAGCGAATCACCGGTGCGGTCTCCGGCAACCGAAGGTTTACTAAACATCGCCACAGCCGGTTATTTGTCAGCCGTATGGGCCACGGCCACCCATTCGGGGGTGTTCCGGCTGGAGGTAAGCGGCACTTCCCCTTGGGAAGAAAGAGGAAACTCAAGATCACCCTAGCCGCCAGCCACTCCCAAACAACACAGTTCAAAACGTGTGCGTCTTACATCCCGTCATGATAGGTAACGCGGGTGTTATTCTTCGATTGCCTCGGGAAGCAGGGCGGGGCCACCGAGCATACGGATCAGGTCCCGCCCGACGTTAGCTACCCAACTAGGCAAAATGTTGATGAAGGCCATGTACAGGCCACCGCCCGTCGCGGTGATCGCCGGGGCGTACTTGCGAATGATCTCGGCGGCATCGGGTCGCGCCCCTGGGGTAATCGTGCTAAAGGTTTGCAAAATGGCGATAACTGTCCCAATCAGGCCAAGCAGTGGAAACCACTCAGCCCCTTGGGCCAGATGACTTAACCAGCGATCGGTGCGTGTGTCGAAATCGCCCAGATGATCTTGCCAGATCAACGCCCGCCGACATAACCAGATCTGGGCGATAAACAGGCTGAAGCCAAGTCCCAGAATGATCCAATCGATCGGGTGATGGCGGACCCGCTGCAGGTACTCCTGCCGGACGTCCGGTGGTATGGCCATAAACACCAATACAGCAACTCCGACGGGTATCGCCGCAAACAATGTAGGCAGAAGATGATGGATCCAGAAGCGTCGCACCGCTGGCTCCCAACTCTACGCTCCGTTATTCCGTCCTGCTGCTAACTGCAAATAGAACATTAGTCCGTTAAGGTCTCCTCTGTATTGTTCGCCTGCCCAGCTATTGCTTAAGACAGGTCCCCTCACCTTCTGGTCACAAACTGGTTACTGCACTACGACTGGTATGACTACTTATTTCTGCCATTAAATTGGCTACTACTTAGCTTCCATCAGCCAACGGGGCATGGCCTGAAGGCGTCCTTGCTTATCCACACATGCCAAGGTGGTCATACCCTCACAAATAAGAACGCCGTCACGGAACACCTCGTAGCGATGTTCGATCCGAACCGGTGTAGTACGGACAACTGTAGTACGAATAGTTAATAGATCGTCATAATACGCCGGACTTTTATATTTGATTTCAGCTTTGGCAATGACCAGGTAATACCCTTGGTCCTCTAGGTCCTTGTAGGAAGCACCATATTGCCGCAGAAGTTCCGTGCGGGCCTGTTCGAAATAAATCAGGTAATTGGCATGATGTAGCAATCCCATACGGTCCGTCTCGGCGTAACGGACGCGGATCTGGATTTCGCCACTGAGCATGTGCCTCTCCCTGGCTCTTCACCATTAATCTCAGTCATCTGTCCAATAGGGCAAATTTGCATGTATTTTGTATTGGCGTGGTCATTACTTTGTCGGCAGCCCGCAATGTCTGGCTAACGATGGACTGACCAAGTAAATATAGTTGCAGTTTAGCGGACGAAATATATATCGCGATTTCATGTTATTTGATTAATCCGATGCGCATTTGGGGGTAAGGGGGCCAGAAAACGAAAACAGCCTTGCCCAGAAGTAAGCGGTCCGGAACTAGTCCCCATTTACGGCTGTCGGAGCTTTGGGCGCTGTTGTCGCCCAGGCAGAGATAGTGTCCGGGTTGCACATAGTAGACATCGGGTTTGCTGAAGTCTGCCGGGAGGCGGGCGCTGGTGTAGTAGATGTCGCGGTACAAAACAATGTGTCGGATGGTGGCTTTTCCCTTAGCGGCAATACTGGCGGGCCGTTCCACGTCGTTGGCATAGACCCATCCTTCCGGATCGGCCTGATCCTCGGGTCCGGGCTCGATGGGGGAATAATCGGCCTCGGGGCCGAAATCGACCCGCCGACCATCGATCCAAACCCACAGGCGGGCGTCGACGTTGGCAAAGCGGAGCTGGTGCCGCTGACCAGTCTGAATCTGGCAGGGTCGGCTGGGAGTACCGAATTCCTCCGCCCCTTTGCCCAGTCGACGAAGGGTAACGCGGCCCGGGGTGAATACAGCCTGGAACCGATTGACTCCGCGGGACAACTCGAAAGTGACTTCGGTCTCGGCATGTCCGAAGTGCACGTCTGCTTCCAGGATCAGATCACCAACCCAGAGACGATCCTGGGATGTATCCCGCAGGGCCCGGATGTTGTCGGCGTCCCGCCCTGCGTTGTAGCCGAGGAAGTTGTCAACGGGAACCGGCTTTTGTTGCGCCAGCTGGGCGATGTCCGTGGGCGGGGTGGGGTCATGAGCATCCGGTCCGCGACGCTTCCACGCTTGGGCCAGATGCCGGTAATGAATCCAGTGCTGCTCGGGGTGCTCGTGGGTGAAGACGGTGGGGCGGGCCGGATCATTCATCGTCCAGGCTCCATCGCCATCGCGGCCGACATACCAGCGGGTCCACCAGATCAGTTCCTGGCCCTGGGCGTCGCGCAGCCCCAGGGCCCGAGCCTGACGAATCAGCTCGCCGGGCTGGTAATCGTTGTGGAAGACGATGCGTCGGTCGGCTAGCAACTGGGCTTCGTCCTTACGGACAATGGTAAAGCCACCGCTCTGGGGGCGGAAATGGGCCCGACGTGACGCCTCGAACAGGTTCAACGCCCGCGGATTGTCGTTGTAGACGTTCGAGTACATGTAGCGGGGCTGCCACAGATCGGTCGGGTCCAGCGGACGCGGATACAAGGGCTGTCCGAATGCATCCAGCTCGTCGGCTGGGTAGTCCAACGCTGTCGTTACGTAAAGATCACCCCGAAAAATGGCAATGGTTTCGCCCCCGAACCCCATGGCCCGTTTGATGTAGTTTTGGGCCGTGTAGTTATCCTGGGGCTTTTCTGGGAAACGAAAAACCACTACTTCCCCCCGCTGGGGAGGGCGGAAATGATACAGCGGTTTAAGCACCAGCACCCGATCACCTGAATTGAGAGAAGGTGTCGGCTGCACCTCCTCGATGTGCCCTTGGTAGCGACAATTGGGACAACAGAACCCAACCAGAGGGGAGGGCCGACGCGTCAGGGGATTGCCCTCGGCTTCATCATGGGCATTCACCGGGAAGTGGAAGCCACACATCGGACAGGCAATAATCTTCTGGTAGCCGTAGAGGGTCTCGGCCATCGAGCCGGTCGGAATGACAAAGGCCTCCGTCACGAACAGTTTGAGCAACAGAACCAAGACCACGACGAAAACAATAGTTTCGACGCTTTCGCGGAGATGCTGGCGGGGCGGTGCTGTGGCTGCCGAGGGAACAGGGGTATCGGACGTGCCGCGCGGCGACGCCGTAGGGATTACTGTAGCGTCCGCGGTAGAAGGCAACGCCTGCGACACAGTGGGACTCAGAGGTGGAACAGGTACGCCGTCGGCCATGATTCCTCCCATCGGTCATTAATCAAGGGGCCGGCCGGAGCCGGTGTGTCTGCGGATTGTTCTATTATTCGTTGCCCTCGCCAACGTCTGCGGCCAAAAAACATGACGCACCAACGTGCCAAACTTGTAGCTTCGCTGGCCCTCGTTGGAACTATGGCAACGCATTCGCCCATCCGACGCAGGGCGGCTCCCCGTACGGACCGACCACCACGCTGCCGGGTGACCCTTGAGACCTCGCGAAAACCGGACCTCTTTGGGCTGGTACCATCTTCGGGCCACCTGGGATTGCCCGGGAACCATGGGAAACTCGTTGGACGATCAAGCCGTAGGCGTGCATGGAACTGGGTCGCCCAAGGACAGGTAGCCTAACGCAACCAGCGCACACGGGACCAGTCCAACCGTTGAACGACGCGGGGGCGGTCCCCGTCCCAAAATAAAACGGCGGGCCGAAGTGGCTGATGAATCACAAACGGCTTGCCGATGAATGCCGAGCGGGGTACACCCGGATAAGACCAATGCCGGCTGTCCGTCGAGTTACCACTGTTGTCACCGAGTACGAAATATTCATCTGCACCTAGCCAAACGGCCTGGTCGGTAGCGTGCTGTCCATCGCCGGTGTAATAAACATCGTTAAACAGCCGTAAATGGTGGATCCGAACGCTGGCTCCCCGGACCCTCAGCTGCAGCGGTCGGCTGACCGCTGCTCGCGGCTGTCGCGGCGGCGGCAGGTCCTGCGTCAGCAAGGTGTGTCCATCTACCACCACGATGGCTCGGCGGTCACAGAAGGACACACCCAACCGGTAGCGGCCACCGGGTACCCAGGGGTGAAGCATCGTGGTCACGGCCTGACAATGTGTTTCGGCAAGCAGGTGGCAGCGGCGGCGGGTATCTCCGCCTAACGGAACGATGGCCTCGATGGTATCGGCCCCGTCATACAAACGAACGGCCAGCTCACCGCTGGGCCAGGTTTGCAACACCTCAACGGTGCACTCCATAGCAAAGTCATGCACCGGGGGCAGGAAGGCCCGTCCCCGCACCGCACCGTTGTAAGCATTCTCGGCCCGCAGCGGTACTTCCCGCTGCTCATCATAGTCCCACTGCCGGTACGTCAACCCTCGCTGATCCTGGGGAGACTGACTGGCCGACAGATAAAGTTGGCTCCCCTGGACCATCTCCGCTGGAGCGATGGCAGGGGACGAATCCAGCGGCGGACGGGGCAGGCGGGGGTCGTCAGGGGGGTCAACCAGCCATCGCACGGACCATCCCTGGGGACGAGGGGGATAGTCCATATCCAGCACCAGCTGCCACAGTTGCTCTACCTGCGTCCAGTCTTTGCGGCATAACTCTCCATTGGCGTAAACATCGCCCTCCCACAGGCGGATCGCTTCGCCAGGTAGTCCTACCACACGCTTGACGTACAGGGTGTGACTGGAATCCAGGGCCTCTGGCGCGACGAAAACGGCCATTTCCCAACGGCGGGGCGAGCGCCAAGCAAAGACGTTCTGATCTACCAGCAGTCGGTCACCCCCGATCAGCGGAGCACTGGCCAGGGAAAATTCCTGACCACAATTAGGGCAGCGGCCCCGTCCTGGGCGATCCTCCCGGCTGGACACCGGCTGCCACCCCACGGCTACTTCATAGCTACAACGCGGACAGGGGCTCACCCGGTGCCAACCTCGCAAGGTGGGCGCCATGCTACCGGTCGGCACCACGTAGGCCGCTACAAAACACACCCGTAGCACCAGCAGCAGGCAGACCAGCCCTACACATGCCTGCACCCAGTGCCGTAAGCTCATCACCTGCTCTGCCTCCGCTGCCGGGCAATCACACGCCTGACTGACGGTTGCTCCGACGGGTCGGTCAAGGAATAATCGCGACCGCCTGCTGACCACCAGCCACCCTGGGGCAAGTTTGGGTCATTCTTCCTGTTCCAGAACCGCCAGGAATGCTTCCTGGGGCACCTCCACCTTGCCGATCTGCTTCATGCGTTTTTTCCCTTCCGCCTGACGGGCCAGCAGCTTGCGTTTACGCGTCACGTCGCCGCCATAGCATTTGGCCGTAACGTTTTTGCGTAACGGGGCGATGTTTTCCCGGGCAATAATCCGCGAACCGATGGCGGCCTGCAGGGCCACCTCGAACAAGTGGCGATCGATCTCCTGGCGTAGCTTTTTGAGGATCGCCCGACCCCGCCGTTCCGCCTGAGAGCGGTGGCAGATGACCGATAATGCGTCGACCCGGTTACCGTGTACCAGAATGTCGAGTTTGACCAGATCTGCGGCCCGGAAGCCGATAAACTCGTAATCCATCGTTCCGTAACCGTGGGTGATCGATTTGAGCTTGTCGTACAGGTCGTAGATGACCTCAGCCAACGGCATTTCGTAGACCAGCATGACCCGTTTGGGACTGAGGTACTCGGTCCGGACAAAGGTACCACGGCGGTCCGTACACAGTTGCATGATGGCCCCGATGTTCTCCGCAGGCAGTAGAAAACTGACGCGGACCATCGGCTCCCGGAATTCCTGGATCTGGCCAGCATCGGGAACGTCCTGGGGGCCATGCACGGTGATCACACTGCCATCCCGCTTGAGGATTTCGTAGGTCACGTTCGGAGCTGTCTGGACCAGTTCGATGTCACATTCCCGTTCCAACCGCTGCTGGATGATCTCCCGATGCAACATGCCCAGGAAGCCACAACGGAAGCCAAAGCCTAAGCCGTCCGATACCTCCGGCTGGTAAGTAAAACTGCTGTCGTTGAGCTTCAGTTTGGCCAAGGCTTCCCGTAAATCTTCGAAGTCGTCGTTGTTGACCGGGTACAATCCGGAAAAGACCATTGGTTTGGGCTCTTTGTAACCCGGCAGCGGCTCGGCCGTAGGACGCAACGCATCGGTGACCGTGTCCCCGATATTGACGTATTCCAGAGTTTTAATGTTGGCGGTGAAGTACCCCACTTCGCCGGCACTTAATTCGTCGCAGCGGGTCATGCCTGGACGGAAACGTCCCACTTCCGTGACCACAAATTCCCGGCCGGTACGCATGAAACGAACTTTTTGACCCACCTTCAACTGACCGTCCATGATCCGGACATAGACCACCACCCCTTTGTAGGTGTCGAAATGCGAGTTATAGACCAGAGCCTTGAGGGGATCGGTCGGCAGACCCCTGGGTGCGGGGATCCGCTCGATGACGGCGGCCATCAGTTCGTCGATTCCTTGCCCGGTGCGGGCACTGACCCGCAGCACCTCGTTGGGGTCGATCATCAAGGCTTGCTCCATCTCGGCAATGACGTGTTCCGGACGGGCCTGGGGCAAATCGATCTTGTTGAGCACAGGAATAATCTTCAAATTGGCTTCCATAGCCAGGAAGGCGTTGGCCACCGTTTGTGCCTGCACCCCCTGAAAGGCGTCGACCAGCAGGATGGCCCCTTCGCATGCCGCCAGACTGCGGGACACCTCGTAGTGGAAATCGACGTGTCCGGGCGTATCGATCAAATTCAATTCATACTCGTTACCTCCGTGAGTGTAGTACAAGGTAACCGGATGCATGCGGATAGTTATGCCCCGCTCGCGTTCCAGGTCCATGCTGTCCAGGGCCTGTTCCCGCATCTCCCGTTCGCTAAGGGTGCCCGTTTTCAAGAGAAACTGATCGGCGAGGGTCGATTTGCCATGATCAATGTGCGCAATGATACAAAAATTCCGAATCTGGCTTGTCGGTGTGGGCATGTTTCCTGAGTCACCTTGCATGAAACCAGGCAAACTCCCTCCTCAGCAGGGGCAAACCGTCGGTTCGGCAGTGACCTCTAGTCCCAAAAACGGGACGTGCCTCCAAAGGCGGCGAAACCTCCTGGCGGACCAACTGGTTGGCCCCCACAGGGACCGGCTTAACCATCTTATCGGTCCTTTGCCGTTGTGCATAGGCAGTCTGCACACCTCCCTTCCAGAAACAAACCGATTTTTCATACAACAGAAACGACACAGATGACCAGGAAACCTAAGAAGTATAGACAACCATATGATCCCCAAGGCATTTTGCTATAGCGTCTCTCTTCAACCAGCACAAAAAAACAATATCCCGACCAATTCGCTGACGTTAATCGAGTTTTGAATGGATGTGGTCGTCGATCCGTCCATAACAGTAGGCAACGCGTACAATAGAGTCGTATCTGACCCTGACAACAGGAATGGCGGAAAGTAAGGCGGCATGAAACTAGCTCGATTGTTCAAAGATAATCCGTTTGCCGTAACCGTGGGGAGACCCTGGCTATCTATCCGTTAGTGCGTGCTTTGTTTGAATGGCCTGGTGTTCCAGAGCGGGCCCCAATTGTTCTGGGGAGTGTCAACCATACATAAGGAGTCACCATGTTAACGGTAACGCATCGTGCAGCGGGTCTGGGGCTGCTGATTGTGGCAGCGTTGGCTGGGTGCGCCCATGGGCTGGCACCGGAAGAGGCTAGCAAAATCACGGTGGCCGAGGTCCGTGTCGCCGAGCTGGAAAAAGCCATCAAGGAGCACAAAGGGAAGGTAATCCTGGTCGACTGCTGGGCCACCTGGTGCGCCCCCTGCGTCAAGAAATTTCCCAAGCTGGTCGAGCGGCACCAGAAGTATGCCAGCCGAGGCCTAGTGTGCATGAGCGTGAGCATGGACAAGCTGGGCGCTGCCGATCAATACAGCCGGGAGAAGGTCCTCAAGTTTCTGCAGGAGAAACGCGCCACTTTCCCCAACTTCATCCTCATCCAGCCCGACAAGGACGAGGAAGCCCTGGTCAAGTTGATCGGTGATTGCTTCCTGATTCCCCATCTGGCGTTGTTTGATCGCCAAGGCCGACGCATCTGGACTAGCGCCGACGGCCCGGAATTGACCGACGAGCAACTGGACAAAAAGATCGAACAACTCCTAGCCGACAATCCCTGATCGTCCCCCATTCGCCTCTCCAAGCCAGCATCGAACGAACTGCCGCCCGGCAACACTCCAGTTGTCTGACCAGAGCGACAAAAACCGAATCCGGCCCGAGCCACTTAAGCGGCGTTGCTGCCACTTTGTGCACATCTGCGACACTCTTAGCCGTCCACAATTCAACTGCTAAGCACCAGTTCCTTAGAGTTCTCAGAGTCAGTAACTCTAAGAAGAGAGTGTGAGGAGCTTTGTCACATCCTGCTGGGCAAGGTATAATCGAAGCGGCATTGATCCTTTGTTATAAAGCTGAACCTCGCCATGCTTCACAACATCCCCCGCAAATGGCGACGCCTGGCCGCCTTCTGCGTCGAAGTCGCCCTTGACCTGCTCCTGCCCTCCGCCCTCGACCGCCTCATCCGCATCACCCACCGCCTCTATCGCTACTTCCTGGTCCTAGAACTGCCCCAACGCCTGGCCCTGCTCGCCGAACTGGACCAGGTCACCCCAGAGGAAATTAACCACCTCATCGAACTACTGCTGCAAAAGTGGCAGGAGCAATTGCCGCCTAACTGTCCCCTCCCTTCCGACGCCCGCCGCGTCGCCCAACAGATCGTGCAGGGCCTGCGGGCCGCTCGCGAAGCGGTCGCCCACAAGGCCGACCCGGTCGCCGCCCTGCACCGCTCCCTGTCCGCCCATCTGCCGCCAGATCGCCCCCTGCCGACTGAACACCTCGACGCCGTGCAAAAGTCGGTGGGTCGGCTGTTGTGGACCAGTCGCTGTCAGCAGCCGGCACCGGTCGGCTTTCCGGTCGATCCGTCGCGTCTGCCCGCGATTCCCGGTTACGAGATTGTGCAGGGGTTGGCTCGGGGCGGGTTTGCCAGCGTGTATTTGGCTCGGCATCAGGCCAGCGGCACGCTGCGGGCGGTCAAGATAGGGCGACTGGTAGATGCGGAGCGGTTCCGCCGGGAGTTGGAAGTGGCCTGTCGGCTGGAGCATCCGCATCTGGTGCGGTGCTATGAGGGGGGGATAGTGGGGGAGCATTTCTGGTTGGCGATGGAGTATGTGCGGGGGGCGACGTTGGCCGAGCTGATGACGGTGCCAGGCTTTCGGCAGCAGCAACAGATGTTGGAGGGTGTGGTGGAGCAGTTGTTGAGTGGTGTGGCGGCGTTGCATGCGGCGGGGGTGGTGCATCGGGACATCAAGCCGGCCAATGTGATGGTGGACGAGCAGTTTCGCTTGAAGCTGATCGATTTTGGTTTGGTCAAGCCGTGGGGGGAGTGGCGGGGGAAGAGTGTGACGCAGACGGGGGCGATGGTGGGGACACCGGCGTACATGAGTCCGGAGCAGTTGCGGGGTTTGAAGGGTGTGGGGCCTTCTAGTGACGTGTACAGTGTGGGGGTGGTGGTGTACGAGTTGTTTGTGGGGGAGCCGCCGCATCGGGCGGACAATATGGCTGATTTGATTGTGCAGGTGTTGACGCGGCCTGTGGATGTACAGCGTGCGGGTTTGCCGGAGGAGTTGCGGGGTTTTGTGGAGCGGTGTTTGCGTCGGGAGGCGGGGGAGCGGTATGCGAACGGTCAGGCGGCGTTGGAGGCGTTTCGTGGAGTCTTGCGAAGGGCGGAGGAGCGACGGAAGGCCCGTGACGTGTTAACGTGGTTGTTGGTGATTGTTTTGTTGTTGGGTGGTGGGGGGTTTTTTTTTGTTTCCGATTTGTTTTTGGGTGCTGTTATTATTTTGTTTGCTTATGGCCCGA
>JANWVV010000047.1 GCA_025055795.1 Gemmataceae bacterium | reverse complement strand
GAGGTACTGGCGCTAATCCGCGCACTAGGAGCTGTACCCGCCCTTACAGCAGTCCTGAATGGCACGGCCTGGGTAGGTCTGGACGAACACCAGTTGGAACAACTGCAAACCCAGGCAGGGGTCCGCAAAGCCGGTTGGCGTGACCTGGCCGGGGCCATGGCCTTGGGTCACCACGCCGCTACGACTGTTTCTGCCGCCCTAGCCTTGGCCCACGCCGCGGGCATTCAGGTGCTGGCCACGGGCGGTATCGGGGGCGTCCATCGCGTTCCACTCCATCAGCCGGCCGCGCTTGACGTGTCGGCGGACCTGATCGCCCTGACTCGGTTCCCATTACTGGTGGTCTGCAGCGGCGCCAAAAATCTGCTGGACTTGCCCCGCACTTACGAGTTGCTCGAAACCTTGAGCATACCTGTAGTCGGCTGGCATACCGACCGCTTTCCAGCTTTTTACGTTCCAGACAGCGGCCTGCCCTTGAGCTGGCGGGTGGATACTCTAACGGACCTCATTGAACTATGGGCCTGTCATCATACTCTGCGTGGCAGTGCTGTGCTGGTCGTGCAACCCTGCCCGGCCGAGGTTGCTCTCTCCACTGACCTGTGTGAACAATGGCTAGCCCAGGCCGAAACCGAGGCCCAAGCCGCAGGCTGCGGCTCAGCGGAACGCACCCCCTTCATCCTGCGTCGTCTGGCCGAGCTAAGCGGTGGCCGTACCCTCCTAGCCAACCGCGCCCTGCTTGTAGCCAATGCCCGCTTGGCTGCTCAGATCGCCATCCACTTGCAATCATTTACCTCCAATCCCACAACGGACTAGCATTCCCCGATGCCCCCTTTACTTTCCCATTAGTCATACGGTCTTCCCTCGATGCTTGCCTCCACGCCCTCTGCTGCTTGGTCCATCCCGGAGTACGCACGGCTGAAAAATAACCATAGCAGATACACACTGAGGTCAGTTAAGCGTGTGGAATTACCATCCTCTGAACGTGCTCTAGAGTGGATACCCAGGCCCTAGCAGCCGTGTCGGTTGCTGCAACACTACTTCGCACTTGCAAAAACGTGTGGTACCCTGTAACAGTGAACAACGAGAGGACTAAACAAAGGTGGTGAAGGACCGTTAGCTGTCAGGACCATTCAGGGAAAAAGTTGTGCGCTAAGGTAGGCCATTCAGCAGAGGGGAGGTAAACAACCGTGAGCATCGTGCGTGTTGGAATGTCGGAAGACCCCCGTTTCGCCGAAGGGTATGAGGCCATTTTCGGGAAGAAGGGCAACAAGGAGAACAAAAGCGGCAAGGGGAATAGTCGGGCAGACGGGACCGCGGTCACCAGTCGCAGTACCAAAGCGACCACGAGCACTCGTACTGACAGTAGCAGCAAGGCGTCGACCAAAACGGCCCGAACCGCCACGGCGAAACACACCACCGCCAAATCCGCCCGGACCACAACCCGCAAAACAACGACTCGCAAAAGCAGCAAAAAGTAAACCGTTCAGCTTGTTGCTTGTGATGCTTTTGTATTCCTCACTATAGTTACCCCGTTGGTTAATCCACGAGCTGTCTGCAACGTGGAGAGTGCAACCCCGAGCGTGGTTCCGGATCGACAAGTCCCTCGCAGACAGTCACCAGCTGGACTGCTAAAAAACAGCGATGAAAGCACTCCATCCTCATGCCCACGGCAGCGGGGAAGAAATGTTTTCTAATGCACTCCGGATTATAGTCAGGTTGCCAGGCATCCGGGAAATCATTCATACCTGGGCCACAATGCCGTTGCGACTGCTCGCGTTGGAGCGGATGGAAGCGGACAGGAGGGTTGGCAATGCATGACGAACAAATCACGGTGGCAGTCCTGGCCCGGATGTTCGACCATTCGCTCCTGCAACCTCAACTGACCGATGCAGAACTGGAGGCAGGTCTGGAAGTAGCGCTACGGTACAACGTGGCGTCGGTATGCATCAAGCCGTATGCCGTACGCCGAGCAGTGCGACGGCTGAGCGGCAGTAGCGTAGCTGTCGGCACTGTCGTCGGATTTCCTCATGGCAGTCATACACCTCGGGTCAAGCTTTTCGAAGCCGAGGCCGCCATTGCAGACGGCGCTGAAGAGCTCGACATGGTCGTCAACATCGGCAAGGTATTGTCGCGGGACTGGAACTACGTCGCCGACGAAATCGCCGCCATCGTAGAGATGGCTCACCACCACGGTGCGAAAGTCAAAGTCATTTTTGAAAACGCCCTGTTACAAGACGAGCACAAAAGGGAGTTGTGTCGGATCTGCGGGCAAGTGCGTGCCGATTGGGTCAAGACCAGCACCGGTTATTCCAGTAGCGGTGCCACCCTGGAAGACCTCAAACTGATGCGGGAATGCAGTCCGCCGTGGGTCCAGGTAAAGGCAGCGGGGGGCGTACGCTCCCTGGACACACTATTACAGGTGCGAGCCTTGGGAGTCACCCGCGTGGGGGCCACCGCCACGGCACAAATCCTGGAGGAGGCTCGCCAGCGCTTCGGAAACTAAAACGCACCAAAACTTTTGACAGGACAGGGTGGTTTTGAACGGCCGTAGCTGAATTCACCTTGGTCGACACTCATTTCTGCGGTGGTTCAGGGACGTCCAACACCGCCACTGTGCCATCCACAAAAGCAACGGCGGCCGTACGGCCATCCGGGTGAAAGGCCACAGTACGAATGACCGGCAGGAAATTCCAGATCCGTAACGGTTCAGCCGGTGCGCCTACACCCAACGCCCAGGCTTTGACCTGGTTTTTGCCGGTGACGGTCAGGAAAGTACGCCCAGTAGGACTGACAAAGATCATCTGGACCCCATCGCTTTTGTCGGCGATCTCAGCCACGGTGCGGCGTTGTGCAAGCTCGGCAATTTTGATCGTACCCTGTTTATCCGCAGCGACCAGGAACCGACGATCCGTCGTGATACCAATGTCTGCTATCGGTCCGGAGAACAAAGCCCAGTCGTATCGGAGTTCCTTGACCTGCTGAACGTTCGCTACACCAATCCATCCCCGGCTATCGCCGAAGATAACCAGATGATCCGGCGTTATGGCTACAGCATGCGGATCCGGGCGCAACGGCGGAAGATTATGGATCATCTGACCACTAACCGCATCAAACAAGCTAAGGTGATGATTGACGGTGTTGGCTGACCCCCGGGTGTTCCAGACCACCATTCGCTGTCCTTTAACGTCGGGCACAATGAGGTACGGTACGCCCATGTCAGTACTGCGGAGCAACTGTGGCTGGGGTGTCAGTTTCCAGAAGGCGAGCCGTCCTAGTTCGCCATTCGGCTGGGCAAATCCGAGCACTATTGTATCGGCGTTTACAAAAGCGAGAGCGTATGGCGTATCGGTTCCAGTGGGAATAGTAAGTTGCACCCGACCATCCGAGAGGTTCCATAGTTTGAGGGTGGCATCCTGGGAGGCAGTCGCCAAGGTTTGACCATCAGGACTGAAGGCCAGCGACAGGATCGGGCCCCGATGGGGGGATTGCCGCTCCGTATCCAAGGCGGGAATCTCGAACAGACGCAGGGAACGGTCTTTTTCGACGCCGACGGAGGCAATGGTGCGTCCGTCGGGGCTGAAGGCTACGGCACTGACCCAATCGGTGTGTCCCTGAAGGGTACGCACTTCGGTCCGGTGCACAGTGTCCCAGAGGTGGACCAAGGTGTCGGCACCCACAGCCGCCAGGTAACGACCATCGGGACTAAAGGCCACACCGGTCAGGGGCTGGGTCAGCGGACTACTACGGGCGGGCTGGGTCAGACGTGCCAGTTGTTGGAGGGCACCGGCCTCGGTCACCTGCCACAGCACAATGCTACCATCACCGCCAACCGAGGCCAGTCGCTGTCCGTCACGACTGAACGCCAGCCCCGCGACCCCTGCAGTGTTCGCGTTGGCTTGGCGAGCCGTCTCCTTGGCCCCCTTTGGACCCTCTGAAGCGTCCAGAATGACCAGGGTACCATCGGCCAGACCTACGGCCAGGTGAGGCTTGCCGCCCGGACGAATCGCCACGGCGCAAATGGCCGAACGCCCTTTCCACACCCACTCCGCCTTCGATTGTTCCAGGTTCCACCAGCGGGCGGTTTTGTCGGCACCACCACTGAGCAGGTAACGACCATCGGTAGAAACAGCAACGGCTAATACGGCAGAAGTATGGCCCGTCAGCTTACTCACCTGTTGCCGCTGTTCAACGTCCCAGATGGTAATTTCCCGATCGCCTCCTGCAAGGGCGACACGGCGGGAGTCGGGCAGAAAGTCCAGAGTGGTGACGGGCATTCGAGCCACGGGCAGGTCCACGAGCAGTTTACCAGTGGCCGGATCGTACACCCGCAAATGCCCGTCGGCACCTGCAGTGGCCAAACGGCGACCATCCGGACTGAACGCCACAGCCCACAACGAGTCGGTAGCATCGCGAAAAACGCGATGCTCGTCTGTTTCCTGAAGTGGCCACAGACGGATGGTACCATCTTCCGAGCCGCTAGCCGCCACTCGGCCATCCGGACTCAAAGCCACGGCTGTGACCGTCCGGTTGTGTCCTTGCCACAAACGCAATTGTTGTCGGGAAGCGAAATCCCACAGGCGAACCGTGCGATCAGTGCCCCCTGTCAGCAGATGTTTGCCATCCGCGGAGACAGCCAGGGCGTAAATGGCCCCTTCATGACCCTGAAAGTCGTCGCCGTCCCGCGTGCCTGCCTTGTCCGCCTCCCCTTCTTTAACCGAGGGCATGAACAAGACGTGGACCCGACCCGGACGACCACTGAGCACCAGGCGGTCGTGCGGAGTACATGCTAAAGCTAGAACCTCGCCCTGCTCCAAAGCAGCCATCCCCAACAGCAACTGACGATTGGCCAGGGCGTAGACGCTGACATGGGAATTGCTGTCGCCCAGAGCTATCAAGGAACCGTCTCTGCTCCAGGCCACCCGTTCAATGCGTGCCGGCCGGGAAGGACTGGCCCACAGCGTCTGACCGCTAGCCACTTCCACCACCCGCAAAATTCCGTCATCCCCCCCTACCGCCAGTCGGCTCCCCTGCGGATCGAATGCCAGACACTTCAACGGGCGATCCGTTTTCAACTGCAACAGTACCTTGATGGTCTTGCCACTATTGGCCTCCCACAAGTGAACCTGATTACCGCACACGGATGCGATGGACTGCCCTTGGGGATGGAACGCGACATCGCTGACAAACAGGACATTGGTTCCGGCTTTACCGGAGCGTGTCGGATCTTCCGTTTGCTGCAGATGGCCGCGGTAGCAAACCACCTCCCGGCCATTGTCCAGGTCCCAGACTTTGACGGTACCATCGCGCGAAGCGGAGGCCAGGCGGCGACCGTCCGGACTGAAGGCTAAGGCGTTGATCCGGTCCCCATGCTGCAATCGGGTCTGGCCCAATATCTGGCGCACATGGGGAGGTAAGTGGGCGGGTAAGTAGGGAATGCGCCAGCGTGCCTCACGCCAGAATCGGATGGCCATCTCCGGCCGGCCTGCCTGTTGCGCGGCCAACGCTCGCTGAGCCCATTCGTCGGCTGCACGCAGAGCGGCCTCGCTCCAGCCTTGTTGGCCAGCCACCTGCCGCTCCTGTTGATACCGACTCTGCCACTCTTGCGCCTGCTGGCTGACCGACGACGAATCACGGCCCCCACTGGCAACAACGTTCTCTTTGGCATCGCCTGGCCCCTTCGCTTGACCTGAGGGCTGCTGGACCTGCAGCACGTCCCCGATTTCCGTACCCTCGCTGGATTGTTGAATGGACACCGCCCCTACCACCACGGCCACTTGAAGAAGCATCAGTAGCCCATGGCCAACAAGCTTGCATCCTCTACGGCCTGCTCGGTGTTCGGCTCCCCCCATCGATCCCTCCCCGTTTCAATTTGTTCGTTTATTGCTAGCAAACGCTTGTTTTTTCACACCCAGTAGAAATGGCAATCGTTACTGCCGGGTCACTCCGCAGGACTTTACGATCCCTCTGAATTCACCACAAACAATAATCCCACATTCCTCCAAGCAGCCTTCTTAATTTTGCAGTCAAGTTAAGATCCTTGTTAATCACCTGAATCTTTTGGTACTTGTTTGCTATAAGTGCTGACGATTCAGACGACGTTAGACAACAAGTCAATCAGCCATCAGTTCCAATCTAATTAGTTCATTCAGGAGACGATTGGCGGTGATATAGTTTGCGGTCACGAATGTATTCCTCAACGGCTCGGGGCACCAGGTAACGGATGCTCCACCCCTGGGCGACGGCCCGGCGGAGATCCCGACTCGCTATTTCGATAAGTGGGCAGGCAACGTATTGCAGACGGATCTGTGACGGTGCCACTTGTAGAGCAGCGGCCAGACGTTCGGCTGTCCACAACAGGTTGCCAGGGCGTGGCGCCACCAGTAAAGCGGCCTGGGCAACAATCCGCTGCGGCTGATACCACCCTGGCAAATCTGCCAGACCATCCGCGCCCAGAATCAGGAAGAATTCGTGCTGGGGATAACGCTGTCGCAGAGCCGCTAACGTTTCGGCTGTGTAACTCGGAGCAGGCAGATCCTTTTCGATCCGTTCCAGGCGGCAGTGCGGATGTCCCGCAATGGCTAATTCCACCATGTCACACCGCTGCTCAAAACGTGTAAGGCTGGCAACCGTCTTGTGGGGAGGATGAGCAGCGGGCACAAACCAGACCTCGTCGAGCTGTCCCTGGTCTCGTGCCTGTTCGGCCAGAATCAGATGCCCCAGATGGATCGGGTCAAACGTTCCACCCATCAAGCCGATACGCATGACAACTACTATCCGAAGGTATCTTAAGACACGGACCACTGCCTGCCGGACTCCTGGGCATAGTATATCAATCGGATATGTCCACTTGGGCAGCGTGGTTGGTGGCTAATCCAAACACACGTGTACGCCGGCCTGGGGTACCCTGCTGACACTACCCTGTTGTTTGCCCATCAGGAACATCGTTCGATGACTGGATCTTCTTTGCCAAAAGATGAGCAAATTCCAGCTACTGATACCACGGTAGACGAACTGGCTTTGTTCCGACAAGCACAACAGGGCGACTTCGCTGCTTTTCAACAACTGATTCAACGTTGGCAACCTCGTGTTTTTACCTTAGCCTATCGCATCCTGGGCCAGCTTCAGGACGCCGAAGACGTCACCCAACAGACCTTCCTGAGCGTCATTGAGCACCTTGACCAGTTCCGGGGCGAATCGTCCGTAATGACCTGGGTGCTCCGCATTGCCACCAATCATGCCCTGCAACTACTACGACGCCGGCGGCAACGCCCTACCGTACCCCTCGACGTCCCAAGCGACGACGACGACCAAACACCACTGCCCCATCCGGAATACATCGCCCGCTGGCGGGACGATCCACAACGTCTGGCCCATGATGCCGAAGTCCGACAACTCGTCGAACAGGCCCTGGCCGAGCTGGATGACAAGTACCGGCTGGTTTTCCTGCTGCGCGACGTAGAAGGACTGAGCGTTCGTGAAACAGCGGACATGCTAGGTATCACGGAAAGCAACGTTAAAGTGCGGTTACTGCGGGCCCGTCTGCAGCTGCGTGAACGCCTGACCCGTATGCTCGGGGATGCCACCACCCAGGTTATACCTGACCATCAGCATCACCTGCTGAACTCTCCTTCTCAGTCAAAACCCGGACCATCCCAGGCCTGAAAGGGCGTTTTCCCTCCCTTAATTTGAGCCTGCTGCTCGGGCCACGTTCCCTCAAAAACGCTCTTAGTCAGGCTATCCGACTGGGAAAACGCCAACCCCTTTTTGTCTGCTCGAGGGCCAATCGCAAACAGTATCCCCGTTGAACAGTATTCTTTTTTGCTCGGGGTTCGCTCCTGCCCGGCGAACGTGTACGCTTATAACTGTGTGAAGGGAGTGGAGGATTATCTGCAACGACTCTTTAGGCGACTGAATGCATAAGGGCGGTGATCTTCTAAAGCAGCAATGGATTGCTACTTACCCCCCAAGGGCAGACACCTTGGCTGGATAGAAGTAATCGGCAACGGCCTCAGTAGTCTAGGCAGTCGCTGGATATAGATCCGGTATTCAGAGAGAATGCAGAAGCCATCCGAAGCAGCCATCCAGCAAACCCCGTTTATCCAGAAGGAGATTTTTTGATGGTCCAGGGGGAGTGGGACAGCGACCAATGGACAGGCGAGGATCCCGGCAAGCAGGGGCAAGTCCGATGGCCCCCGGAGTGGTTCGCGCGACTGCAAGGGGTGTTCGAGCAATCCGGAGCCGCCCAGGCCATCGACACGTTGATCAACGAATTACGCGCCGCCGAAGATTTTACCAATCTGTTCTATGCCCTACTGCTGCGCAAACGTTGGGAAATGGGAGTGTCGCCATTTCCAACTGGTCCGTCGACGGAGTTGCCGCCGGAAACACACGAAGAGTATGAGCAGGCAATCCGCCAGGCAGGGCGGGAAGTGGGTCAGGCTCTCCTGCAGCGACGGCGCTTCACCCAGGCCTGGGCCTTCTATCACATGTTGGACGAATTGGAGCCCCTCCGGACCGCTTTGGAAGCTTATACGCCAGCGGAAGAAGAAGACATCGGTCCGCTGATTGAGATCGCCTGGCACCAACGGGTGTTGCCCCGCAAAGGGTTCGATTGGGTCCTGGACCGTCATGGTGTCTGCTCGGCCATCACCCTGGTCAGCAGCACCGATTTCCGAAACGACTTGGCCTTACGCGACTACTGCATCGGCCGGCTAGTCCGGGTGGTCCACCAGCAACTCACCGAACGCCTCCGCGCTGACATCCGTGAGCGAGGTTGGGGCGATGTCCCCGAAAATCTGTCTATCCCAACGCTCATGACACGCTATCCTGAGCTGATGGCTGGGGAAAACTACCACATCGACGTTTCACACCTTTCCAGTGTAGTTCAGATGAGTATTCACCTGCCGGCAGGTCAAGAGAACACCCTGGCCCAGGAGCTGTGTCAGTACGGTCAGCGGTTAGCTCCTGTTTTACAAGGACGGCACGAACCTCCTTTCGAAGAAGGGTACAGCGATTACCTGGCCTATCTGGAGGCGATTGGGGGACAGCAGGTCGAGATGCATCTGCAGCGTTTTTGGGCCAAAGCCGAGCGGGAGGCTGCTCAAGGGAGTACCTATGCGGCCCAGGTCCTGGTCAATTTGCTTGTTCGAATAGGGCGCGAGGCCGAGGCCCTAACGGCTGCCCAGCGGTTCCTGCTCCGCGACGATGAACAGCATCTGTTCTGTCCCGGAGTATATGAACTGGGACGGCGACTGCGCAACTACCGGGTGATCGCCGAGGCGGCTGCAGCCCGGGGTGATCCTGTTGCCTTTCTGGCCGCTTTGCTCAGCAACCAGCACCAGTAGCGATCCCAACCAGTCAGCTGAGAGACCATTTCCTCACTTTCTCAGCCATTCCTTGGATCCTTGGAGAGGTTGCGACACCCGTTCAGCGGATGCCTGCTATACACTAGCCATCAGGTGCGGACTGGCCTCAACCTCGTCTACTCGGAAGTGCCTAGTTCTGCCAAAATGGTGGCGGCCCGGTTGGCGTCCTCCACACTATCGAAGGTCACATACCCAACGAATTTGCCCTGGATGACGGTCATCACCAGCCCGTGCAGATTGATGCCAGCCATTTCCCAGGCTTGGGTCAGGCGTCCACCTAACCCTTTTTTGTCGTCTCCCTCGATACGCATGACAATCGGTTCGCTGACCTCATGCATGCCGGCAGCACGGGCCGCGGCAATCTGACCATTGCCATTGAGGGGGGCTACGTACAAATCGCCCATGCCGGGCTTGGTGGCCGACCGCTGACTATATACATATTCCAGATGGACGCCGGCTTCAGCGAGTTTCTTCAGTTTGGCAGCGATCCCGCCCGGCTTGTCCTCGACTTCGGCATGATAGACGTGCACACGCTGCATCTTGAAACTCATGGGAACGCCTCCTCTACGACTGGCTTACACGACCGGACCGATACCGACAGTCCGCAGCGTACCTCCGCCTGCGGCCACCCTAACCGATCATACTGCTTGCCCCCGACGCTTGGCAACCACCTTCTTCACTTATCCTTCTCTGTTTGCTCCTGCGAGTTCACACGATGTATCTCGATTGCCGTTTGTGCCTGCTAAACCTGTTATGGCTGGCTTCAACCCGCACGGGATCAAGGCTGCTAACTGTCCCGCTTGCTGTACTAGTTGCAAGCGTGGGGCTTGTCGCCTGGGAGGACCGCCCCCATGCCACTGCTGACTCCCGCTCTTCCAGAGCGTCCCTGAGCAACTCTGAGCAGGTTGGTCAGCTAGCAAGCCACAAACCGAATGCCCAGCCCGTTCGCGTTTTTCATCACTGCACCCTTTACGATGGTACGGGTCGGCCGCCGATTACAGATGCAGTCCTGATTGTCACACCCGAGGGTACCATTGCCGCCGTGGGTAGTCGTCCGGAGGTAGGACCGTGGCCAGAAGGGGCCGAAGTAATCGATTTGCACGGTGCTGTCATCATCCCCGGCCTAGTGGACACCCACTCGCACATTGGACTATGGAGCCGACCTCAAGTGCCGGCAAACGCCGATGGCAATGAGACAAGCGGGCCGGTTCAAACCACTCTGCGGGCCCTGGATGCTTTCAACCCCGACGACCCCGGTCTGGCCATGGCACGCGCAGGCGGCATCACCACGGCCAACGTCATGCCCGGATCCGCCAACGTCATCGGTGGCGCCACCATCTACGTCAAGTTGCGTCCGGCTACTACCGTCGAGCAGATGCTCCTGCAGGGCCGATTAGCTGACGGCACGGTCGTTTTGGGGGGCCTGAAAATGGCCAACGGTGAAAATCCCAAAGGGTACGGTCGCTTGCGTCAGCAGGCCCCTTTCACCCGCATGAAGGTTGCTGCCTTGCAACGGGAGGCCTTTATACGCGCCCGTGAACGGTTGCGACCTCGCACGGCAGGTGAGCCGCCAAAAGAATCCGAGTGCGACCGTTCATTAGTGTTGTGCGATCGTCCATCATCAGAAGAGCATGATCAGAAGTTGTTAAAATTCTAATCAAGGCCTGATTTTTTGTGGCGTACATGGTCTAGCTCAGTGAGGATACGAGTCATGCCAAAGGCTGAACAAATACCTCCCTGTCCTGCACGCCCGACCGTTTCAAGTCCAGGGGGCCATTGTTACGACATCGAACTCATCACGCCGCTGTTTGGCGGAGGAGCTAAGACACGGGAAACCGATCCGTCCTTTCCTATCCGTCCCACTTCCATTCGCGGACAATTGCAATTCTGGTGGCGAGCCACTGTAGGTGCCCAATATGCCACTCCCAGAGAACTTCGGCTGGCCCAGACAGAGGTATGGGGTAATACCGAATGTGCTAGCCGGGTACAAGTGAAAGTCGAGGTGGTGAAGGTATCCGGTTCAATACCCTGTGCGCGTTACGAGCAAGACAGTGGTCGTTACCGTTCTATGCCCACATGGAATCCGCCTTTCCAGAACACCGCTCTTCCTTATGCTCTGTTCCCCTTCCAGGGGCAGTTGGGCAGGGGCCGCCGGGAGATCGAGATAGAGCCGGCCTCCTGTATTACCGAAGCGCGTTTCCAGCTTATTCTGCAATGTGATCGCAGTATCGACTTTACCCGACAAGTAGAACCCGCACTATGGGCCTGGGTCCATTTTGGTGGATTGGGTAGTCGGACGCGCCGGGGCTGTGGCTCACTACGCTGCTTGAAGCTGTTGGCCAAGGACCGGAACGAATTGTTAGCTCGGTTGCGTCCCTTCGTCGCGGGTGCTCCTGACAGGCAATGGCCCACGCTGGCAGCGACGATTCTGGTAGGGAATCAAACCGACAGTGCCATAAAAGCGTGGGCTGATGTGATTGCTTTGCTGCGGGAGTTTCGCCAAGGGCCAAATTTGGGACGCAACCCCGGGCAAAGACCCCAACAACCGGGACGCTCTCGTTGGCCGGAACCGGAAACCATCCGTCGCATCACCAACGCCCGCAGTAGCGGTCATCAACGCATGGACAACATCCCAGACGACGCTTTTCCACGTGCGGAGTTTGGTTTACCCATCGTTTTCCACTTCAAAGATGAAGGTGATCCACCGGACACTGTACTGTATCCGGCCAGAGGCCCGGAGGGACCACGGGAACGGATGGCCAGTCCGTTGATCCTTAAAGCAGCGGCCTTGCAGAACAACAAGTACGTGCCTCTGATCGTCCTGTTGAAGACTCCGCCGCTACAGGGGGTCGATCTGCGAAGAGGGGATCAATCGTTGCCATTACCGCAAACAGTCGTTGTACGGGATCCGCGTTTGGCCCGTTACCCTAACTCTCCAATGGCTGGTCGCTCCGCTAGCGGTTCGGCGGTGGAAGCCTTTCTGACGTTTGCGAAAAGTAAAAATTTCACGGAGGTGCAGCGATGAGCTATCTGCTAGCCGTGACTGTCGGACCGGTGCAGGATTTCATCGCGGCAGCCCGCCGGACCCGCGATCTGTGGCTGGGCTCGTACCTGTTGTCGGAAATCAGCCGGGCCGCAGCCCAAGCAATCGAACAGGCAGGGGGTAAGTTGATTTTTCCAGCGGCATCGACAGTCAGTAACGTCGCCAACGTTGTCGTCGCTGAGCTTACTGGTGGTACACCTGCTGAAGTCATCGATCGGGCTCGCCAGGCCGTGAACCATCGATGGCTGGAATTCGTCCGGGAAGCTTGGGATGAGGCTAACCCGGTTATTCGCAAAGATGTCTGGGATAAGCAAGTAGACGACGTCATCGAGTTTTACGCCGCTTGGGTGCTGCAGACCGGGAATTACCGTCAGGATCGCCAACGCCTGGTACGCCTGTTAGCTGGCCGCAAAAACTGTCGTGACTTCCGTCCCAACCGGATCGATTATGCCCTGCCTAAATCCTCCCTGGACGGTCAGCGTGAAACGGTACTGCAGGAGGGGAATCGGGAGCGTTGGCCTGCAGCGATCCGACTTGGTATGCGTCTGTCGGCGGGGGAACAGCTTGACGTGGTCGGCGTGGTCAAACGCGTGGCTGGGGGACGGCGAGCATACCCCTCGATCATGCGCATCGCCGCCGATCCGTGGGTCCGCGGCAACGAGAAAAAAGCAGCCTTTGCCGAATTGGTACAGGTGTGTGCCAAGCTACCGGGCGAGATCTTGCATCGAGTGGATAACAAGCAGTTTCCGCAATTCTCGGCCTTTCCCTTCGAGGGAGTTGTACTTTACCGCAATCGTCATGGTCAATGGTGGGAGGAAACAGGAATTACAAGTGAAGAGTTGCAGGCGGTCCATCGCTGTTTGGATCGACTGCCGGAGCCATCGCCTTATCTAGCCGTGCTGGTTGCCGATGGCGACCGCATGGGAGCAGCGATCGCTCGCCTGGGCGATGCCGAGACCAACCGTGCCTTTTCGCGTACACTGGCCAGTTTTGCCGACAAGGCCCGTGAGATTGTCAACAAGCATCATGGTGTATTGGTATACGCCGGGGGCGATGACGTTCTCGCCTTTTTACCTGCTGACACCTGCTTGCCGTGCGCCCGTCAGCTCCACGATGCTTTCGGCGCCCTCATGTCCGGTTACGGTCCGAAGGAAGGGACGTCCGACGGTGCCCCGACCCTGTCGGTAGGCATTGCCATTGGCCACTGCATGGAGAACCTGGAAGACTTTCTAGAATACGGCCGAGCCGCTGAGAAAGCGGCAAAAAAGCCCGACCGCGATGGCCTGGCCGTGCACCTGCACAAACGCAGTGGCGCTCCCATCCGGATACGCCTTCCTTGGAGTCGGGATCCTGATAAGAGTTTGCTCCGCTACGCCGAACTGATCCAAAGGGACGCGATTCCCAGCAAGTTGCCTTACGAGCTGCGAAAAATGGCGGACGTCTACGAAAACTGGCCGCAATCTACGCTGCGGCCGGCTTTGCAGGCGGATGTTTTACGCGTGATAAGGGACAAGCAGCCACGGTCAGGCCGGGCCTTTCTGCCGGAAATTGAACAGATTGTGCAGCAGCTGAGCAGTGCGGCGGACTTGCGTCGTTTTGCTGAGGAATTACTGATCGCCCGGCAGATTGCTAACGCCTTGGAGCAGTCCCAGGGCGGGCAACGACTATCCGTAGAGGCGGCGGGACCTGTCACTGCGGGCGGGGAGAAGTGAACATGACGGCGGCGTACGTTGAGATTACCGGGTTGGATCCTATCGTTGCCCGGGATGGTCGACCCTTCGGGGACGGCACCGGTAACCGCATGCGGGGACTTCCTTGGCCGTTGCCCTCCGCAGTAGCCGGTTCTGCTCGCCGGGCTTTGGTAGTGGCTCAGCCAGAACGCTGTTTCGATGAAACGACCATCCAGCAACTTCTGGCCACCGCAGTGGCCGGTGTGTTTCCCGTGGTTGATGGCCAGACGCTTTATTTGCCAGCTCCGAAAAACTGCGTGTGGCAATGGGACAAAAAGCGGCAGGTCGACGCCATTTATCGCGCTCTACCGCAGCCACTTGGGGAAGGTGAGGGATGCGACCTGCCCCAGCCCGGGTTGCAACCGGTTATGCTCCAAAACGCACCGGAGGATGATTTCAAGCCGGAGCCGGTACCCGCTTGGTGGCCGGTGGACGAACTGGCCCGCTGGCTGAGCGGCGAACCGTTCCCTTCCGGTCAGGCAACGTTCGGGACAGGTCGTTTCTTGACAGCCGCTCGACAACAGTTGCGCGATCGCGTTTGCATCAATCCATGGCGTGGGGCTGCGGAGGAAAGCCGATTGTTCGCCGTCAGCGACCTGAATGTGACTCATCTCGAGCCATACGATCCACAAGGGGATGAGCGTTCCCCCGTGCGTATTACGCTGAGTTTGCGTCTTCACCCGAGCGATCTGGCTGAGAATCTGTCGCTACTTCACCCCTTGGGAGGCAACCGCCGCCTGGTGTGCTGGCGAACTGCCCCGGAACAAGAGGCCCTGTGGAAGGTACCAGCCAAGTTAGCTGACCGGCTGGCGGCAGCTCGCCAGGTGTGTCTAATGCTAGCCACACCTGCTCTGTTTGAGTTGGGATATCTCCCCGGTTGGCTTGACCATACCCTGACCGGCTCGCCGCCGGGGATTGCCGGTCTGCGGGTGAAACTCGTTGGGATAATCTGTGACCGGTGGCGAGCTTTAGCTCGCTTCTCGTACGACTGGCGTCAACCGGGCCCCCGACCGCTCCGCCGCATGGTACCGGCTGGCAGTATGTACTTTTTCCAGGTACTGGAGGGCAACCCCGCCGTTTTGGCCGAGGCCTGGCTCCAATCCGTCTGTGATGACCCTCAGGACCGCCGTGATGGCTTTGGCCTGGCTGTCTGGGGTATCTGGTAAGCCAAGCCGCTAGGGCTAAACCCTCACAGGTGAGTAATGATCAAGACCTGACAATTGTAAGGAGACTTGGATTTCACCGTCCTAGACCGATTAGGGAGTGCCACCGATGCCTAACACTCGCATTTACTGGTTGCATTGTCTTAGTCCGACTCATGCTGGTATTGGTCGCGGACTGGGCTACATTGATCTACCCATCGATCGTGACCTGGTGACCGGCTGGCCGATCATCCGGGCCTCCGGTTTCAAGGGCGTGTGGGCGGACTACTTCCGGGCCACGGAGGACAATCGTCGTCGGGATCCCTACCTGAAAGCAGCTTTCGGTACCGCTGGGGAAAACAACCTCTCCAATGCGGGGGCGCTGGTACCTAGCGACGCTCGGCTGGTCTGCCTGCCCGTGCGTAGTTTTCGGGGCACGTTCGCTTGGGCTAGTTCGCCCATGAGCCTACAGCTGCTGCATCGCACCTTGTCGTTGGCGGGCATTACCAACCTTCCCGCACCACCGGCCCAACTGGACGAAAACAAAGCCCACCATACTCAGGAGACGGTCCTCAAGGAGGATCAGAAGATCTATTTCGAGGATCTGGACTTCACGGCGGTCAACTGCGAAACAGCCACTGCGTGGGCCGCTAAGATTGCCGCCTGGGTCTTCCCCACTGATAAAGACTGGCAACAACAGTTCCACAGACGCTTCGTTGTCCTTCCCGACGCCGCTTTTGACTATATGTGCGAAACCGGCACAGAAGTTCACACGCGAGTACGCATCGACGACACTACCAAGACGGTGGCTCAAGGGGCCTTGTGGACCGAAGAATCCCTACCCGCCGAGACCATTCTGATGGGGGTGATCCAATGCGACCGCGTCTTTGGTGGCAATGGCACAGACATTACCCCCGCCGGCCTGCTCGATAAATTCGCCAAAGGCACCCTCATTCTGCAAATTGGCGGCAAAGCCACTGTTGGCCGGGGTCAGGTCCGCTGTGTGTTTACCGAGGTGGCGTCGTGACCAGCGCCTGCCAGACAAACATCAAAGGTGTGCCCAGTGTAGCTTGCGGGGTCGTTCACAAGGGAGACATCGCTATGCCGACTCGTAGCCAATTATATGCCCAAGCGGCATTTGAAGCAGTTAGCCGGCATTATCCCCAGCCGCTCAAAGCGTTGAACACCAGCCAGAAGGAATATCGCACCTTCGCCAAGAAGTTTCCCTCTCTGATTCACACTTGTGGCCTGGCTCAGGCGATTGCTTTTGCCGAGGCCAAAGGACATACGCAGTACCTGCGGGATCTGGCCACGGTCGTTCAGAGGGTCGGTTATTCGCAGGTCAAAGAGGCGTCGGATCTAGCCCGCCTGAGTCGCGAAATGGGTTTGGTCCCATATATGAGGTTGAGCCGGGATACCCTTACGGCCGCTGGCTGGCTTAAACGTTACGTCGAGGCACTGGCAGGCGAAGAAGAGGGTGGGTAATCCTTAACTCCCCTAAGTAGGGGTTCTCTTTGACATCAACACCACACCTTGGGTGAAAAGAACAGATCGTTGCTTGTTGCCCAGCGCTAGCCGCTACGGTCGGGACTGATGAGATTTTGAAAAGACAGGGGAGCCCTCGGCCAGGAAGCTATACACGCGGTAAAGGCCATACGAGATGGCACGTGAGGTGGAGGAGCACAATAAACGGGAAAGCTCGGGGGAATCAGCGATGCGGAACGCCATCGTAAGAGCTTTGAGACATAAGCGTTTGGAACGGGGTCAGCACCCCGGGTTGCTCTTACAGCGGTACTTGTGCACACCGGCCACCGGCGAGCAGGGTGATCCTGAGGAAAAACGTGCTCTGCTGGAGGCGGCCATCAGTGCCGCCGGCCAGGCGGAACTACGCCACCTCTATAAGACAGCCTATGAACGCTGGTGTAAGTCCCTGCCGGATCTGACCGCGGCTACGACTCTCCGCACCCTCGGCCGGCTCGTCATTGGCTTGGGCTCGGAAAACGTTCTGGAGACAGGGATTACCTTACACCATACTTACGGCTTGCCCTATCTGCCCGGTTCAGCCCTGAAAGGACTAGCGGCCCATTATTGTGATCAAGTCTGGGGCGAAGCTGAGCAAAAATTCAAAAAGGGAAACGAGTACCATAGCCTCCTTTTCGGCACCACCGAGGATAGCGGTTGCATCATCTTTCACGATGGTTGGCTGGTTGTGGAGGTCAATACCAACCCCCTGCAAATGGACGTGATGACCCCCCATCACCCAAGCTGGGTGGATGGCTCTGCACCGCCGACGGATTTTGATAGTCCCAATCCCGTGCCGTTTTTATCCGTTGCTGGAGCGTTCCACGTTGCCGTCAGTTGGCATGGCCCGGACGACGACTATCCCAAGGCCGTTGCCTGGACGGAACTGGCCTTGGACCTGTTGGTCGTAGCCATTGGTGATTGGGGAATCGGTGGCAAGACCAGCAGCGGCTATGGTCGCATGAAGGAGGTGGATGCGGCCAATCGCAAACGGCCATTTTCTGCTACAGCTCTCGGGTTGCCGGCCGCAGGGTCGATAGTGGAAGCCACTTTGCTGGAAGCCCCTAAAAAAGACAAACCGTGGCGAGCAAAAATTACACTGCGGAACGGACGGGATCTGGCTGGACCGATTGAAGGGACACCACCGACACCGCCCCAACCCGGCCAGAATGTTCAACTGATAGTTACCGAAGTCGGCGAAAACCGGATTCGCTTCCAATGGCTCTCCCCCCCCGCTCGATAACCTCTCTCTTGCGACCGACCCGAGGTTGGCCCAACTATAAACTTGAATTATCCCAGAAAAAAGTGCCCGGGATTAGACAAAAAAAGATTGCATGACTTGTCCGGCAAGTCGGCCTCTTTATTTCATGTCCTCGAAAAGTAGCTGCCCATGTTCCCCGTTTTGCAATAGTCAATTCAGGTGAACATGACCGTCTTTTGTCGGCAGCAGGGAGTGTTGCCCATATACTTTCCTTATGACAGTCTTGCTGTTCGACATTGACGGGACACTGGTACGCACGGGCGGTGCCGGTAAGGCCGCCATGGAAGAAGCGTTACGTTCGGCTTTCGGAGTACGTCAGATTCAGGATGGGGTTCCGTATGCCGGCCGGACCGATCGGGCGATTGCCCGTGACCTTTTGCGAGTACATCACATTCCACCAGTAGAAGAAAACATCACACGCTTGCAACGAGCGTATCTGGACCATCTGCCGCGAATGCTGCACCAGCGGGGTGGAACGGTTTGCCCGGGGGTTGTGGAGCTTTTACGCACGCTGTCGACTGTAGAGGGGATGGTACTGGGGTTGTTAACGGGCAACATTCGCGAAGGGGCACGTTGTAAACTGGCCCACTTCGGCCTGTGGGACTATTTTGTCGGCGGTGGCTTCGGCGATGAGCACGAGGACCGAGACGACGTCGCCCGTGCGGCGGTGGCAGCCCTTGGTCTGTCTCCCGCGTTGGCTGCTGACGCGACCCGACAAGTCTGGGTCATTGGTGACACACCGCTGGACATTCGATGCGCCCGGGCCATAGGGGCCCACGCCGTGGCTGTTGCCACGGGCTGGCATTCGCCGCAGGAACTAGCCGCACATCGTCCCGATTGGCTTCTCCCCGATCTGACCTGCGTAGAAACGGTTTTGCCGTATTGGTGTCCCCAAAAACCCGGACTCGAACGGCCCCAAAATAAACGGAGGGCACACGGATGACCGCGATAGTCAAGCATGGCTGGACGGGCGTGTTGGCTGTTTTGTGTGGAGGTCTGGCGCTCATGGAAGCGATGGGTCAGCAGGAGGTCAGGCTGCAGTATCCGGAAACCAAGAAGGTGGACGTGGTCGATGATTATCACGGTGTAACCGTCGCTGATCCATACCGTTGGCTGGAGGAGGATGTCCGGCAGTCCAAGGAGGTGGCGGCGTGGGTCGAAGCCCAGAACAAGGTCACGTTTGCCTACCTGGAGAGCATTCCCCAGCGGGAAGCCATACGCCGTCGCATTACCGAGCTGTGGAACTATGAGAAAATGTCGGCCCCGGTCAAAGTGGGCGGCCGCTACTTCTTCACCAAAAACGACGGCCTGCAGAATCAGAGCGTCTTGTATGTACAGGATCGATTGGATGGCCCCGCCCGCCTGTTGCTCGATCCGAATACTTGGAGCAAAGACGGCACCGTAGCCATTTCCGGCACGGCCTTCAGCGAGGACGGTCGCTACCTGGCTTACGGAGTCGCGGAAGCCGGCAGTGACTGGACTACCTGGAAAGTCCTCGACGTCGATAGTGGCAAACCGCTCGCGGATGAACTGAAGTGGATTAAATTCAGCAGTGCCAGTTGGACGCCAGACGGCAAGGGCTTCTTCTACAGCCGCTTTCCCGAACCACCACCCGGGGCCGCTTACCAGAGCCTGAACTTGAACATGAAGCTGTATTACCACCGGCTTGGTACCCCACAAAGCGAAGACGTTCTGGTCTACCACAGGCCGGATCAACCCCGCTGGGGTATCAATGCTACGGTCACCGAAGACGGACGCTACCTGATCATTTCTGTCAACGATGGCACCACCAGTCGCAAAGTACGTATCGTCTATAAAGACCTGATGGAACCGTATGGTTTACCCATCGAATTAATCGATAACCACGATAATAAATACTTCTTTATTGGCAATGATGGACCAGTGTTCTATTTCCTGACTGACTACAATGCTGAAAAATATCAGGTAATAGCCATCGACAGCCGTAACCCGGACAAGAAAAACTGGAAGACGTTAATTCCACAAGCCGCTGATACATTGACGGATGTCAATCTGGTCGGCAACGTATTTATTTGCATCTATTTGAAGGATGCACGGACACAGGTCAAGATTCACGATATGGACGGGCGGTTTCTACGGGAAGTCGACCTGCCTGGGATCGGTACAGCCAGTGGCTTTGCGGGTAAACGCACGGATACCATAACATTTTACACCTTTTCCAGTTTTGCTACTCCGCCGAGTATTTATTTGTACAATATTTTGACCGGCGAAAGCCGGTTGTACTGGCGGGCCAAGGTCAAATTCAATCCGGAGGACTATGAGGTCAAACAGGTCTTCTACGTAAGTAAAGATGGCACCCGTGTGCCGATGTTTATCGCCCACAAAAAGGGCATCAAGCTGGATGGGAATAATCCCACCTTGCTTTATGGATATGGCGGTTTCAATATTCCGCTGACTCCGGCTTTTTCGGTAAGCCGATTGCAATGGATGGAAATGGGCGGCGTGTTCGCCGTTGCTAACATCCGTGGCGGTGGTGAATATGGGGAAAGTTGGCACCGTGCTGGCACGAAGTTGCAAAAGCAAAACGTTTTTGACGACTTTATCGCCGCGGCCGAGTATCTGATTCGCGAGAAGTACACCCGTCCGGAGAAACTAGCAATCCAAGGCGGGAGCAATGGCGGACTGCTCGTCGGAGCTTGTATGACGCAGCGGCCGGACTTGTTTGGTGCCTGCCTGCCCGCCGTGGGCGTGATGGATATGTTGCGGTTCCATAAGTTCACGGCCGGGCGCTTTTGGGTGGACGACTACGGCTCGGCCGACAATCCCGAGGAATTCCGTGAATTGTACCGTTATAGTCCTTATCATGCCTTGTTGCGTAACGGACCCCGCCGTTATCCGGCCACGTTAGTAACCACGGCCGACACTGACGATCGGGTTGTGCCCGGCCATAGCTTCAAGTTTGCCGCCGCTTTGCAAGCGATGCAGAAAGGACCGGCTCCCGTCCTGATTCGCATTGAGACCAAAGCGGGCCATGGTGCCGGCAAACCCACGGGTAAACTGATCGAAGAGGTGGCCGATCAGTGGGCCTTCCTGGTCCGCACTCTCGATTTCTCTCCCTACATCCCACAGTAGCAATTCAAGATTTCCCTCGACGTTGCCTCGATTGTTCCAGCGATATATCGAATTGCCTGACGATCGACGGGAAAATAGAATTGTCGGGACCGATCGGTGAGCTTTCCGTTCGGTCCCGATCCGCAACTCATCTTTTACGCTATTTAAGCAATTGAAAAGCCTGAAGCTGCGATGAACATAAGCCTACACGCGATCACGGCGACGGGATTTATGATGAATCACTTGGTGTATCGGGGATTTCGGCAGCAGAGGGTAGGCTGAATGGCAGCGGTGGAACGGATCACGGAGTGGCTCCGGCGTCATACCGAGTTGGAGTACCATGTCACTAGTGGAGCAGTTACGGTTAAGCCACCGAACGCTGGCGGGTTCGAGGTGTCACTAGTGGAGGGCGAGAGTGGGTGGATAGTCTCGTTCGACGGTTGGCACGAGCATTTTACCTCTGAGAAGGAGGCGTTAGACTGTTTCGCCTTTGGGCTGAGCGACCGGTGCCGGCTGCGAATCAGCTACCGCGGCTCGTTCCCCTACCGTTGGACCGTGGAGGAGCGTACCGCTGAGGGTTGGAGCGAGTACAGTACCACTGGTTTGTTATTCTTCCCCTTCTGGCGACGCGTGCGGGTCGAGTATCGGCAAAACGCCATCATCTCACAGACCGAGCCAGGTACCGCACCCGACCCAGCGGCACAGTGCGGTTCTAGCGATTCGTAGCTCACCTGATGCCGCTGGCTAGATGAGCTTGGGCTTTCGGTGATATCATTGAAGCTGGTTGGAGTCGCAAATGAGTTACTGGACCACCCTTCAGCTCAGGACGTATTCCCGGTCGGGCGATGAGCTCGACATCGGCCACGTAGACGGGGAACATGTCGAAGAGGTGATGAAAGCGATCGAAAAGTTTATCCGGGCCGCAGGCGGCGGTCCCTTCGACTGGTATGATCTCGATTGGTACCGGGAGTTGATCGTCGGCCATCGCCAGAGCTTCAATTACTACCGGAGCACGGTTGAGCCGATCCTGATTCATCTTTCCGAGCTGTACCCTGATGCGGTTATTGTGGTCCGTGGCCTAGGGGAGGCTACTGATGACATGTGGCTCAAGGAGTATCGGGGCGGGCGTGTGTTCGTACGGGAGTTAGTCAAGCGATGGCGGGAAGAAAAGCGGGAGGAATGAGGGTCGCAGCCTCTGAGCCAAGCGCTGCAGCGGACCACGGCCTTGTAGGTTGCTCTTTGGGTTCCGCTCCTCCGCTATGTGGCGACTGAGCCAAGTCGCGCCGCGAGCCAACGCCTATCTAAAGACGTAGTCATTCAACAAATGGCCATTCGCAAGATAAAGCGTGGGTAAGACAGCGGTAGCCCTTCGCTTTGGAGATGACCTGCTGACCGCTCAGGAATTACGCGCCGCTTTGCAAGCCAGTCCTTTCCGTCTGTTCACCATTCACATAGCGGATGGACGCTCGTTCGAAGTGCGGCACCATGACTTTCTCCTTCTCGGACCTAACGGTCGCACGGCATTTGTGTTTAGCCCGTCCTGGGACCGAGTTCAGTATCCTTGACGTGATGCTGATGACGGAGATTGAGTTCGGGCAGCATGGAGCGCCTTCAACCACTAACCAGGCCTCGGACCAGTCATAAAGGGAGGAGTTTGCCAGAATGAGGATCGAACCTGCGGCTGGACCGGACTCGGCATGTTTTTCAATTTAGTTTGCCAGTTCGTCATGTTCCACGCTGGATACCGTGATCCAGCCGGTGAGCTTAATGTTCAGCGTAGGAAAAGTGACGTGGCTGACGGGATGTACCGTAGGTCCGAAGACGTTATCCGCCTTAGGCTTGGTACCGATCAGGGGCGAGCCGTTGCGTACTACACTCCTGTACTACAGTCCCCGTATCGTGAATCGCGCCGGTGATAGCGAACTGATCCGCTCCTCGGTCGCTGGATGTGGGTCCGGGTGGTCAACTCATTGCGTTTGCAGTCGTTGGATACGTGCGACAAGCATCGACTTGAATCTGGCAAGCCTTTGGAGCACGACCATTGCCACCTGAGTCAGGGTAGCGCGACCGTTGGGGACGTCCCTCACACAGCTAGTACGGATGATCCACAAACTGGCCTCACTTGGCATAAGATTGCGAATCCCATCATCTCTTTAATTACAACCAAAAAGCTGACGCTACTTCGGCAAGTTGCTTGACAAAGGCTTGCAAGAACTGTATGATGTTGTTTTGTAAGATCTATGTCAAGAAGTTTTATAAAGCGAGCATTTGTTTTATGCCAAACTTTTGACAGTTTCAAACACTTGAGCCTCGGTAAGGGCACAGGTACGGCGAAATAACATAACGTGATGAGCGAACTCTCTCAATAGAGGACAGAGAGCTAAAACTTGTCACGGCAATGCAAGGTGAGGAAAGACCCGATGAAAGAGCGCAGTGTTGTCACTATAGCGATGCTGATCCTTGGCATTGTATCTTGTAACTAAGGTAGTCTGTATGCGGGGTGCCGGTGGGATAGGCTTAATAGTGTAGAAGAATCGAGGGCTGCTAAAAATGGATGGTCGGAAGGCAAATACAAGTGGCGAGTGGGATGAGCTTGATAAGGAGGTGGAAAAATTATTGCGCCGTGGTGATTATGCCCGCGCTGTTGGAGTTGCTCGGAAAGCCTTGCAAGTGGCTGAGCAGAATTTCGGCTCCGATCATCTTAACGTAGCAGAAAGTCTGATCAAGCTGGCCGAGCTCCATCGAGAGTAAGATAGATATGCTGTGGCCGAGTCGTTGTACAAATGTGCGTTGGCGATTTTGGAGAAGGCCATGGAACCAGAGCACCCTAATGTGGCGACAATCCTGAACAACTTGGCTTGGGTCTATCAGGCTCAAGGCGATTATGCTGCGGCCGAGTCGTTGTTCAAACGTGCGTTGACGATTTCTGAGAAGGCCTTGGGCCCAGAGCATCCCCATGTGGCGACAAGTCTGAACAACCTAGCCGAAGTCTACAAGGCTCAAGGCGATTATGCTGCGGCCGAGCCGTTGTTCAAACGTGCGTTGACGATTTATGAGAAGGTCTTGGGCCCAGAGCATCCCCATGTGGCGACGGTGCTCGAAAACCTCGCCGATTTGTATCGCCGCACACAACGCCAAAAAGAGGCCGAGGACTTGCTGCAGCGTGCCAGGCGAATCCGCGGCAACAACAAATGACTCAAGTAGTGACAAGCTTAGGTAATTGTCGATCTGGCTTTCGAGCGCTGCATCAATCGGTACTATCGAACGCCGACACTCCTTCCATGCGACTCGAATTCTGGACATACAAACCTAGCCGCTTTCACTCCTGCGCATGGGAGTGGGAGATGGTAGCAAAATCAAAAGCCATATTCTCGTTGTGCGACGAACGGCCAGGGATTTAACGACCAGCGGATAAGTTGTACTGCAATCATCTATGCCCTCTTCAGCTACGTGCGTCGGGCTTGTCAAGGAGAGTAGAAAAACGGCCGTAGCAGGACAGATCGGGCTGTTCGACAGGTCTGTCTGAAAAGGAGCGTCAGCTTGCGGCTGCTTTCTTGAGGGCTGCCAGGGCGGCGTCGTAGTTCGGGTGATTGGTGATTTCCGAAACGTACTCGGCATAGGTGATTGTGCCATTCCGATCAACAACGAACACGGCACGGGCGAGCAATGGTAGCGGTAAGCCACTGCTGATCAGCACGCCCCAATTCTTGCCGAAGGAGTGGTTGTGGGTATCCGAGAGAGTCTGCATGGTGGCAATTTTTTCGGCGGTGCAGAACCGTCCCTGGGCAAAGGGCAGGTCCAGACTGACGGTATAACAGGCAACCGCATCGCCCAGTTCGCGGATTGTTTCGTCGAACTTTTTGGTTTGGGCACTGCACACAGCGGTATCAAGGGAAGGCACCACACTGAAAAGCCGCGCCTTGGCCGGCGTGCTGGCCAGCGTGACTACTTCCAGTCCCTTCAGACAGGCAAAATCGGGGGCTTTGTCACCCACCTTCAATTCCGGGCCTTCCAGAGTTACCGGATTGCCTTTGAATGTCACCGTGCGGGCCATAACATGCTCTCCTCGATTACGGGGTACGTCGGTTGGTTATAGCTTCGGGTGCCACTTTTTGTCCCGCCTGGAAATAGCCTAGGATTCGCCCCTGCTAATGGCAGCAGGAAAACGCGGACGGAAGGTCACAAGCGTGGAGGGGTCTTCTCCATCGGTGCTGCGCCATCGCTGCTGCAGCCATTGGCCGACTTCCTGTAGTAACCGGTCCACGTCCCGACCAAGGCAAACCGGGCGGTACGGCTGCAATAGCTGACAAGCGGACTGATACAGCCGTTGTGCCCCTGGGCGATTGCCACGCTCGGCATGGAATAAGGCCACGGCCACCTGAACCAGGCCCTTGTAAAAAGCCTTTTTGTCCGAGGGGCCGTAGCGCCACAATTCCTCCCAGATGTCGTGGGCAGCGAAGTAATCGCCTGCCTCGAAACAGGCGATCCCCTGCTCGAACAGAGTGGCTGCTTCGCCCCTGTCACTGTGCTCCATCAAACCACCTCGGTTGTTCCTCTGCACCCCCGCTGAGCGTTTTTCCCCACCCAGCGACAAAAAGCATCTATCAGTTTGGCTTCGGAAAGGGGAACTGGATGCCTGCTACGACAACCTCAACAGTTTTAGAACCTTGTTTGACTATTCTACTGCGGTTCTCTCCGTCGCGGACGTTCCGAAGCTTTGCTGTAACGAGCGAAAGTGATCAAAAAACACTTAGTGATGTTGTAGGATGAACGTAAGCCCGGACGGGGGGGTAAAATTTTCCCGCGGAATACCACACAGGGGTTATTTCGTATGCTATTTTCGTCTTCCCGCTGTCCGTTATGGGCGTTGGTGATCTGGTGCCGGACGCTACGGCACGGTTTGGCTGCTGGCTTGGATCCGACCCGGCTGTTCGAGCAACAAAGCCGTTCAGGACCCGCCGTTTTACGGGGAGTGGCCGCCGACATAGCCCAACGGTTGGAGCAAGGTGAGTCCCTTGCCGATGCTTTGGCCGTTCATGAAGCCCGCTTTCCGCCTTTGTTTCTCGAGCTGATTCGCATCGGCGAGAAAACGGGGCACCTGGAAGAAACATTCCAGGTTTTGGAAGAATATTATGATGAAATGCACTCCATTCAACGACAATTCCGCTCGGCCATGATATATCCCGTTCTGATGTATTTGATAGCAACGGGTGTTATTACATTGCTGATACTGATCTTGGGATATCTAGCGGGCCAAGGAAGGGCTGCGACGACCGATCCGCTGGGGGTGGGCCTGTCAGGGACCGGCGGAGCTATCACTTTTGCCCTGGTGGCCCTTGGTATTCCCGGGGTCGCGGTGGTTGCTCTCAAGTGGTTGACCGAACAGGTCCATTGGCGGCGACAATTGGAAGCCTTATTGCTGATGCTGCCGGGATGGGGCAGGGCCTTTTTAGCTCTGGCTGTTCAGCGCTGTGCTGTGGCCTTACGCATGGGATACACCGCCGGGTTGAGTGTTCCCAAAGTGGTGCGGCATGCCTTGGAGGCCACCAGCAACGCGGCGTTTACCCGTGGGTTGGCACGGGCCGTAACGCTTGTGAAAAAAGGTCGGCCACTGGCTGAGGCCTTGGAAGCCAGCGGAGCACCATTTCCCCACGAGTTTCAGGAATATGTCCGCTTGGGCGAAGAAACAGGCAACCTGCCCGAAATCATGCAGCGGGTGGCCCGTAACTATGCCGACGAGGCCGCGCGACAGATGCAACAGGCTGCACGCCTCACCGCCTGGCTGATCTATGCCCTGGTCGCTCTGCTGATCATCGTGGCCATCTTCAAAATTGCCTCCATTTACTTGCAGGCCCTGGGGCAAGCAACAGGTTGAAGGACCCACCTCAGACGTCCACTGCGATCAACGACCCAGGGACATCGGCAGCACGAAGAGCGTTACTTCCTCTGGGCGGATGTGACCAGCGTCAGGAACAGGTGAGTCCTTTCAGCCTTGTCGGTACTGCCAAAGTTGGCACGGCTACCCCGCACGGCGAGTCTGCTATTTCAAAAACACCTGGCCAAGCGGCTTGACTCTGTAGCGTTGACAGAGGAGGCAGTCCGTAGATAGGTGCCATGTCGCCAACTTGGAGGCAGCTGGAACTACCAGCCCTTCGCCGCCTGCCATTCAGTGAAATCAGTGAAAAAATGTAGAGGTCTACCGAGCTACAGCCCGGGTGAGCTCTTGCTAGTCGTGGACGCATGCGCGGCCCAGTGGCGAAAGGCCATGATGGCCTGCCGGGCCGCGGTGTCGGCGTCTGGAATTGGTAACACCTCAGCGGACAGATAACCAGTGTAGCCCACGGCTCGCAAGGCTTCAATGATCGGAGCAAAGTTCGTATGGCCCAGGCCAGCGGCGCGACGGTTGGAGTCGCTGAAATGAACGTGACCGATCAGTGAGCCGGCTTGGCGAATCGCACCCGCCAAATCCTGCTCTTCTATGTTCATATGAAACAAGTCAGCCAGCAGACGCACATGGCGTAACCCAGCAGCCCGGATAAAAAGGGCAGCGTCGGCCAGGGTGTGGATGAGATTCGATTCGTAGCGATTGAGAGGTTCGTAAAGTACTGTTACCCCGAGTTCTTCGGCCCACTCGTCCAAGTGGAAAAGTGCATGGCCGAGATAACGGAGGGCCGTTGGCTGGCTCACTCCACCGCTGGCCTGCCCCTGAAGGGCCCCGATGACAATCGGAGCGGCAAAGGCAGCGGCGAACTGCATCATGCGGTGGGCAAAATCGAGTGCCTTCGTGCGTACGCTTTCGTCCGGGCTGGTCAGACTCAGTTGCTGTCGGAACCAGCCCGCCCCCGTGCCGACGGCCGCCAGGGTCAGGCCGTGCTCCTCCAGAAGTCGCTGGAGCGATTCCGTTGCAACAGCGTCCGGGTCCGGAGGGAATAGTTCAATCGCGGCAAAGCCGTATGCCGCCGCTCGTCGGCAGCCGTCCGCTAGATCACCGCTGAATACAAACGGTCCCTGCCGCATTTCAGGGACCAGTGTTACTGTTACCGCTGGCTGCACGATTTCCCCCTAGACTGGGCGAGGAGGTGAGGATTTTTCATGACCGTACCAGGGTGGAGTAATCCTCCTTAAGCATTCGCGTAATGGGTCCCACTTCGTATTGGTGGTTGTCGATAGCGGCGACGGGTTGTACTTCGACGGCGGTGCCGGTCAGGAACACTTCCTGGGCTCGGCCCAGATCGTCCGGCCACATCTCCCGTTCGACAACTTTCAGGCCACGCCGTCGGGCCAGCTCCATTACCGTCTGACGGGTGATCCCGTTGAGGATGGTTTCCGGGGTGGGGGTATGGAGTTCACCGTTGATGACCAGAAAGAGATTGGCGCCGGTAGCTTCCGACAATCGCCCTTTGTAGTCGAGCATGAGGGCATCGTGGAAGCCGGCGGCTAGTGCCTCGTCTTTGGCGAGAGTGCAGATAATGTACAGTCCTGCCGCCTTGCTGCCAGCCGGAGCAGATTCGGGGCTGGGTCGCTTCCATCGGGCCGTCATCAGGCGGATGGCTTGGTGCTCGTAATAAGCGCCCCAAGGGAAAGCCGCGATCATTACGTGTACCTTAGTGCCGACAGCAGAGACCCCGATGGTTTCGGCACCACGCCAGGCTAATGGACGCACGTAACCGGCCTCCAGGCGGTTTTCCGCCACAACAAGCCGGGTCGCGGCATCCAGTTCCTCGACCGAGTAGGGCACTTCGTAGGCCAGCATGCGCGCCGAGCGGTGGAGCCGCTGCGAATGCTCTGTCAACTTGAAGACTTTGCCGTTATAGATGCGTGCCCCCTCAAAAACCGCATTGCCGTAATGCAGACTGTGGATCAACACATGAACTTTGGCTTCCCGCCAGGGTACTAATCGGCCATTCAACCAGATCACCCCATCCCGGTCATCCATCGGCATAATCGCGGCCATAAGGATTGTCCTCTGCGGTGCTTGCACCTGCCTTTACCTACAGTTTAGCACGCTATCCTGTTGCCAACTACGCTGTCCCTCCAACCGTTGCCTCTAGCCGTTTTTAGGGCCGTGATCTAAAGCACCACCATGTCGGCCGCTTTTTGTGGAGGCGGCCTTGCCCTTGTTGCAAAACTGTCTGGAGAGTTGGTCATGCCCCGCCTGACCGTCGACGGTGTGGGTACCTTCGACGTGCCTATGGGCAAGCGTTTGGTTCTGGCTTTGATCGACGAAGCCCGGATCGACCAGTTGCACGCTTGTGGAGGAAACGCCCGTTGTACCACCTGTCGTGTTGAGTTTGTTGAGGGTGAACCGGACCAGATGACGGAAGCCGAGAAGAATGCCTTGACGTCACGTGGCTTGCAAGGCGTACGCCTCAGTTGCCAGATTGTCTGTGATCACGACATGACAGTCCGGTGCATCAGTCGCCTGGCGGGTAGCGGACGGACACATGCAGGCCCCCGACCCGCAGACCAGATTACCCCACCTCCCGTGTGGTTACCCCGTTCTAACTAATTAATCAAAGAAGTGAATTTACGTCCCTCCAAAGGCGTTCCCTCAGCTACCAACTAATAACTTGTCCAAAGGTTTGTTTACGCTACTATGTTGCCACCCCTCTAACACCGTAAGTCAGCATTCATTCCTTCGATGTCGCAGTCGGGGCATAAGCCAACGCACGGCGACTAGGCCTAGGCCGATGCCTATCCAGTCCAGTACGACGTCTCGCACGCAACCATGACGATTGGGGACGTAAGTTTGAGCAATTTCCGTGGCAACTGCGTGCAGCAGAAGTAAAGAGATAACGCCCCAAATGACTGCCCTTCGGCACAGACAAACCGTGCCTGAGACTGTTAGCACAGCGTACATTCCTACATGAACCAACTTGGACAGCCAGTACCGCCAATCACTAGGGATTTCCTGTTCCAGAACTGCTGGTACCGGATTTGGTTCCACCAGCTTCCATGTCCACACCGCTAGCAGAATAATGAACGCTGCCCCGTTAACGTATCGCGCCCTCATGCTTGGCAGCATAACCCGAGCGTGAAAGGGGCCGCAAGAGCGTTGCTCATCATTGTGTTTGTTTGAGACAGCTTGTTGGTGCTAATATGATGTTCCTGAGAAAATGATCAGCCGAGCTGTAAAAGCGTGGCGATTGGCTACAAGCAGGAAAAGCCGCTCGTAAAAAACATCTAGAAAACCATCTGAGTTGCAATGGTTTGCAACCACGTGACTTCTGTCTCAGATTCTTTTGCCATCCCCAAGCGGATTTGTTACAAAAAAACCAAGTACCCTCCTGACATGACACGTTTCCCATTACTACGGTTCTGGCGGAGAATCGGATCCATGTCCAAGGTTACATCTGGGCAGCGTTGGCATGAAAAGAATGAACGAGGATGGCCGAATGGGGGATTGCCTTTGTTGGTAACCTTTACGAGCGTTGTCTTCTGCAGCTTAGCGGGACAAGTAAACATCCAAGCCCGGCAGTCAGTTTCCGACAGTCAGGGCCCGCCGGGAGCAACCGCCCCAGCGGCCTTCCGCCTGGAGAAAGGTGATCATATCTGCATCATTGGCAACACCTTGGCGGAACGCCTGCAGCACGACGGCTGGTTAGAAACTTTCATCTATGCACGTCATCCCACGCACAATTTGATTATTCGTAACTTGGGATACTCCGGCGATGAAATCACGCTGCGGTTGCGTTCCCAAGATTTTGGTACCCCCGATCAGTGGCTGGCCGGTTCGGCACCGATTCCCCAGCCACGGGCGATTGCCGACAAAAATGTGGTGCGGAACAATCGCTTTGAACTCACACAGACACGGGCCGACGTGATTTTGGCCTTTTTCGGTTATAACGAGTCGTGGGGGGGAGAAAAAGGACTGAATAAGTTCAAACGCGATCTGGATCAGTGGTTGCGGCACACGCTCAGTCAGAAGTATAACGGCCGGACACCGCCACGGGTCGTGTTGTTTTCGCCCATCGCTTTCGAGGACCACCGCTCACCCCATCTGCCGACCGGTGTGGCAGTGGAACAACGGAACCGTCAGTTGCGTTTGTATGCAACGGCCATGGCCGAAGTGGCCGCTCGTCATCAGGTCCACTACGTCGACCTGTTCACGCCCACACAGGCTTTGTATGCCAAGGCATCGCGTCCACTCACGATCAACGGCATCCACCTGACCGAACAAGGCAACCGCAAGCTGGCGGAAATCATCGATGCCGCCCTGTTCGCACCGCAGCAGCAGCCTTATGCTCCGCCGGACGAAACGCTGCTGGCCCGTATTCGTCCGGCCGTGCAGGATAAGGCCTTTCACTGGTTTCAACGCTATCGCGTGACCGATGGCTATTCGATTTACGGTGGCCGAGCCTTCCTGAAGTTCGTTAATGGTCAGACCAATTACGAGGTGCTACAACGGGAGCTGGAAATACTGGATATCATGACACATAACCGGGACAAGGTTATCTGGGAGGCGGCCCAAGGACGGACAGCTCAACCCGATGACAGCAATCTCCCGCCCTTCATACCAGTTGTCACTAACAAACCCGGGCCATTACCGGGCGGTAAGCACGTCTTTTTGTCGGGAGAGGAAGCAATCGCCCGCATGACCGTCGGCAAAGGACTGAAGGTCAATTTGTTCGCCGACGAGAAAATGTTTCCAGAACTAGTCAATCCTGTTCAGATGGCCTTCGACCCCCAGGGGCGGCTGTGGGTTGCCGTCTGGCCAACCTACCCCCACTGGAAGCCGGGTGAACCGTATAACGATAAGCTGTTGATCCTTGAGGATACCAACGGGGATGGTAAAGCCGACAAAATGACCGTTTTCGCTGATCGTTTGCAGAACCCGACCGGCTTTGAATTCTACAACGGTGGGGTGATCGTCGCTCAGGCACCAGACCTGATGTTCCTCAAGGACATGGACGGCGATGGCAAGGCCGACGTGTATGAGCGCATCCTGCACGGTTTGGACACGGCCGATACGCATCATACTGCCAACAGTTTCGTATACGATCCCGGGGGGGCTTTGTACTTTCAGGAGGGCACGTTCCACCACACGCAGGTGGAAGATCCTTACGGTCCGCCCAAGCGGTCGGCCAACGCGGCTGTGTTCCGCTACGAGCCGCGAACGCATAAATTCGAGGTTTACATCTCGTTTGCCTTTGCCAACCCGCATGGTCACGTGTTCGACCGCTGGGGCCAGGACATTGTCATCGATGGGACGGGTGCCCAGCCCTACCATGCCACGCTCTTCAGCGGTTACCTACCCTTCCCCCACAAGCATGCCCGTCCGCCCCAGGTGTATCAGCAGCGGACACGCCCCTCCGGCGGCATGGAACTGTTGTCCAGCCAGCATTTTCCGCCGGAGTTCAACGGGAATTTGATCGTGACCAACTGCATCGGCTTCCAGGGGTTGTTGCGCTATCGTCTGGACGACGATGGAGCTAGCTTCAAAGGGCAGGAACTAGAGCCGATCCTCTTCAGCAGTGATCCGAATTTCCGGCCTGTGGACGCCAAAGTCGGACCGGATGGAGCGTTGTACTTTCTGGATTGGCACAATCCAATCATTGGACACATGCAACATAATTTGCGCGATCCGAGTCGGGATCGGACCCACGGGCGGATTTATCGGGTGACCTACGAGGGGCGACCGCTGTCGGTCAGTCCCCGCATTGCTGGCGAAAGCATCGAACGCCTGGTGAGCTTGCTGCAGCATCCGGAGGATCGTGTTCGTTACCGGGTCCGTATCGAACTGGGGAGTCGGGAGACCGCGGCCGTACTTGCGGCCCTCCAGAAATGGCTGGCCCAGCTCAATCCCCAGGACCCCGGCTACGAGCACGCCCGGCTGGAAGCGTTGTGGGTGCACCAGTGGCACAATGTGGTGAATGCCGAGTTGCTACGGGCAGTGCTGAATTCACCGGAGTTCCGGGCACGGGCTGCTGCGGTACGCGTTCTAGTTGCCTGGCGTGACCGCTTGCCACAAGCTCTCGACTGGTTGCGGGCAGCCGTGAACGATTCTCACCCTCGTGTCCGTCTGGAAGCGGTCCGAGCCTTGAGCTTTTTCCCCGGTGCCGAGGCGTTGCCCATCCTGGCCGATGTTCTGGCTCATCCGGATGACCCGTATGTCCGCTTTGTTTTCCGGGAAACCTTGCGGGCGCTGGAACTGGACTTGGGTGTGTCGGGCGGCGGCGGAGGAATTGCGGCTGTTTTGGCCAAGATGCTAGCCAGCGGCAAAATTCCGGCTGAGCGCTTGCCCGCTTACATCGATACTGTATGTCGGCAAGGAGGACCTGCCGAGTTGCAGGTAGTCTGGACGGCCGTAGCCACCAATCCCCACTATCCAAGCGCCTTGCGGCGACATGCGCTGGAAAGCTTATACGACGCAGCAGCCACCCGTGGCGTGCAACCTTCGACCAAAGGCGATCTGACCCCGTTGTTGGCGTCCGCCGAACCGGAAATGCGGGCCGCAGCCGTGCGACTGGCCGGAGTTTGGAATAGTCACTGGCCTGCTATTCGTCAGCTAGCCGAACGCTCGGACCAGCCTGTACAGGTACGGCTGGCTGCCCTCGAAGCATTAGGACGTCAGAGCGACAACGACTCGTTGATGGTGCTGCGTCGTTTAGGCCAGCAGGGTCAGCCGCCTCGTTTGCGTACTGCGGCCATAGCGTCTCTGGCGCGACAGGACCTGGACGGAGCGGCCCATCTGGCGGCCGTAACCCTCCGCGACGATCTGGGAACCGACGACATCACCGTATTGCTGGGTGCCTTTTTAACCCGCAAAGGCGGTGTGGACAAGCTAGCTACTGCTCTCAGCCAGACGCCGCCCCCAGCCGATGCCGCGAAAATAGTTTTGCGGGCGTTGTACGCCGCTGGGCATTCCGACCGTGCCCTGATCGACGTACTCAGTAAAGCTGCAGGGTTAAGCGGCGAATTCAAACCGCCAACCCCCCAGCAGATCAAGGAATTGGCCGCGGAAGTGATGGCCAAAGGGGATGCGGCCCGCGGCGAACGGATTTTCCGTCGAGCGGACCTGGGCTGTTTCAAATGCCATGCCCTCCAGCGGGCGGGGGGCAACGTCGGGCCTGAACTGACTGCCCTGGGCGGCTCCTCCCCGGTCGATTACGTCATCGCCTCTGTCCTCGATCCCAACGCCGCCATTAAAGAACAATACGTGACCCGTATTATCACCACTGTGGACGAAACCGTTGTCACAGGTATTGTCGTCAGTCGCGATGATCAGCGCCTTGTGCTCCGTGATGCCAATGGTAAACTCATCACCATTCCCGCTAAGGACATCGAAACAGAACGTGAAGGACGCTCCCTGATGCCCGAAGGGTTGACACGCTTCCTGACCCATCAGGAACTACTTGATTTGTGTCGTTTTCTGGCGGAATTAGGGCGTCCGGGACCCTACGCTGTCTCCACGACGCCAACCATCCAACGCTGGCGGATCTTGCGACCGCGTGATCCTGCCGTATTGCAACGTGAGCCCCCTTCGGACGCCGTCTTCGAGCGACTGGTACTTGCTGCCGATCCGGCTCAGTGGGAACCCGCCTATGCCACGGTTTCGGGACATCTGCCTCTGGACGAACTGCGACGACCGCAAGGCCCTACCATCATCTATGCCCAAGGAGAGATAGAAATGGCCAACGAGGGGCCTTTGATTTTCCAGGTAGAAGGTCCCGTTCAGCGGGCGTGGATCGATGGACGTACCTTAGCTATGCCGGCCAAGGAGCAAGTACGACTCCAACCGGGACGACACCGCCTCACCGTGCGTATCGACCTGTCGAACGAGTCCGCTAGCGGAGTGCGGGTAACAGTGACCCGACCGGAAGGGGCAGCGGTCCATTACGAAATTGTGGGCGGCCCTTAGTCAGTTCACCGTGTGACCCTGTGATAGGGCTGTCCTCATTTTCGGGGTGCCCTGTTCATAGCTCCTTGGGCATTTGGTGACTTACTGAAGGCCTGAAAAATTGGATCGACTCCTGGCGGGGGAGTCGGTCTAAGGCTTAAGGGTTGTTAGATCCAGGTCGTCGTGATTGACATTGTCAGACGGATAGTGATGGGCAGAGTTGCTTCTCGGTTAAATGTCAACGTCGTCGGATCAAACGGGCGGCTCCAAACAAGGGCAGACCTAAAACGGCCAGGGCCAGAGTAGTGGGTTCCGGCACGGCCGGAGGTTGGTCCCGTGAGGCTGTGGGAGTAATGGTTTCCGTGATGTTGTTGTCGATAGCTCCATCGGCAGCCCGGGGATTGGTTGCAGTAAAGAAGCTGGGCTTGCTGGTTGAATAGAGCGAGGTAGCAACGAAATTTCCCAGGGTCAACTGTCCCGCCGGGATGGTGGGGCCATTATAGGTCCAAGTCAGATTGACGATGTTGGGATCATCAACGGGGTTGAGGCGGGGGGGAGTCTGACCCGTCATGTTGGTCGAGACGCTCCAGTAGGAGGCGTAGCTGGGGTCCGGGCCGGCGGACAGGACTTTGGCCGAGCCGGAGATGTAACCCTCGAAGTCGTAGATGGTGAAGTAGTCTCCGGCTTTCAGTTGCATGTCGGTGGGCAGGACCACGGAATAGGTCCAGCGGAAGTTACCGGCTTCGGGTTGCACAGTAACCGAAACCGGGAGCAGGCCCGCGCGGGCAGATCCGACGGCCAGAGCGGTCATGGCCAGTCCCGCGACAGCCGCTGTGGTCCAACGGGCTAAACG
>JANWVV010000046.1 GCA_025055795.1 Gemmataceae bacterium | reverse complement strand
TGTTGCCGACACGTATTTACGTGTTAGTGCTTGGGAGGAAGTGTTTACGTCTTGAGAAGGAGATTTGCAGGCATGCAGAGGCCTTCTTGCAGCGAGCCGCTCAGGTGAACAGTACTGTCGGAAAATCCGACATTCGAGGGTGGCCTGAGACACTGGTTGAGGGGGTTTCGTCGACACAACCTGGGGGGATTCGTCGACAAATCGGGGTTTTCGTCGCCGTTTGTCGATACAGTCAAGTGCTTGTTTTACAAGGATTTAAGGTGGAAAAACGGGGTTTCGTCGACATGTCGACACCATTAGCAAATACGGAGGTGCCGATCGGGCTTGGCGGACGACCCCCGGTGTTCGGCTGAGAAGTACACCAAATTTACGCCACGGCCGCTGGCGGTTGCAGGGGCCGAGTGGGCCGGAGCAGGCGGTCGGGGCTTTTCGCGTTTTTCGGTTGCCCTGATGTTGCAAATTGCCTAAACGGACGTGTGGGCAATCAGCCGGCGAATTGTCGGGCCAGTTGGAGCAGGTGGGCCTGAAGGTGAGGCGGAATCCGGGACTACAGCTAGGCCAGCTCATCCAGCAGCAGCTCGGGCGGATGGTAATGCTGAGGCGGCGGCTGCATCGTTGCTGCGAGCGGCCCTGTACGTCGGGGTGTATGTTGGTTGTGCCAGAAGATAGCGTTTTTCCCGGGAAATCTGCGGGTTTAGAGGTCAGTAATGGATCTTATCCTGCTGTTGATGTAGTTTACGGTTAGAGAAGTCATCTAAAGACGGAGGTGTTCGGATGACACGCCAAGAAATATTAGATCGTCTTCATCAGGTCGTGGCATCGGGTCGACCGATCATCGGCGGTGGGGCCGGTACGGGTATATCCGCCAAATGTGCCGAATTAGGTGGCATTGATCTGATCATCATCTACAATTCCGGACGGTTCCGCATGGCAGGGCGCGGTTCATTGGCTGGCCTGCTTCCTTTCGGCGACGCCAATCAGATCGTACTGGATATGGCTCGTGAGGTTCTGCCGGTTGTCACCAGAACTCCTGTATTAGCTGGCGTGTGCGCTACCGACCCTTTTCGCATCATGAAGCGGTTTCTGGAGGAGATTCGTGACATTGGCTTTGCGGGCGTGCAAAATTTCCCGACGGTCGGCTTGTTTGATGGCACCTTCCGGCAAGGCTTGGAAGAAACCGGCATGGGCTTTGATAAGGAAGTGGAAATGATCGCCTTAGCCCGGGAAATGGACTTGCTTACCTGCCCGTATGTTTTCACCGTAGCCGAGGCAGAGGCAATGGCCCGTGCCGGTGCCGATATCCTCATACCCCACATGGGCCTGACCACTAAGGGAACGATTGGAGCCAAGACGGCACTCACCCTGGAAGAAGCTGCCCGCAAGGTTCAAGAACTAGCCGATGCGGCCCGTCGCATTCGCCCGGACATCCTGGTACTGTGTCATGGTGGTCCCATTTCTGAGCCTGAAGACGTTCGCTACATCCTGCAACACACGCGTGGCATTGTGGGCTTCTTCGGGGCCTCCAGCATCGAGCGACTGCCCACAGAAAAAGCCATCACCGACTGTGTCCGTCAGTTCAAGGAGTTGGCGTTACAAGCATGATGAACCGAGCTTTGATGCCCGAAGTCTCCAGACCAACGTCGCGGTCGAATCGAGGTGTCTTTTTGCCAGCTAAAAAGGATTCGGGCGATCATAAGAGACTAGGTTCACAGCAGTTTGTGAAACTTGGTGGCGATTCTGCGAGGGGACCGATTAGTCGCCAACTCCGGATATCAGTATGGTGTTTAATAGCGAAGGATGAAGTCTACGGTGAAGCGATAGCTGAAGAAATCACGAGGACCAGCTACGGGCAATTCGAAGGCTGCGCCTAGTTGAGCTGCTTCGCTGATTTTGTAGCGTGCCCCTATCGCCCAAGTCAGTAGACCTTTACCACGAGCCAGACCACCCAGATTAAACAAGTCACGTCCGTCGGCACCGAAGAATGGACGTTCTTTACCGTTAGCAGTGTAGATGAGCCAGTTCAGACCCGTCAGAGGATAGAAACGGTGATTATTAAATGTATCCAGGTCCAACTGTGCGGACAGGTAATAAAAGTCGCTGCGATGTGCAGTTACACTAAAAGAGTAGCCCGTGCCCACCAAGGCATTCAGACTACCTATCCGCCAGCCGAAATCCAAGTTCTGGCCATAGCTCAGATACGGCATAAGTGACAGGGTGCCCGTATCTTGGTAGATGCTACGTGTGCCGATAGGAAGCTGAAATTGCAGGCCGGTTGCCAACAAGGTACCAGTCTGATCGTTACGGATGATGGTATATTTCGGTCCAAGCCATAATTCGCTGAACCCCGTCGAGCCATCAAAGGGGGAGGTAGAGCCGGTATTGATCGACAAGCCACCAAGTTTGTTAATGACTAAGGAGATCCGGTCGGTGAGGGCCAACCGGGCCTGACCGCCAAAGAACCAGATTTCTCCGCCACGAAAATCGGCTTGGCTGCGAGGTACCTTTTGAAACATAAATAACGGGCGAAACTCAGTGAGCGAGCGAGGATCCTCAAACAAAAATGGATTGGTTACCGGCGAGATAAAGTTATCAAACACATGATCACTTTTGAACAAGTCTGCGGTATTTCCCAAGGCCTGCCGCAGAATGTCACCGAGGCGTTCGCCAAAACGGCTAGTAGATTCGGTTGATGGGGTACGGTCGCGGAGTGTCTGCTCCGTAGGTGGAACGGGGGGCTGCCCTAAGGTAGAGCGTTGTTGCAGAAATTCCTGCACGGGATCTCGGCCAGTCCGCAATGTGGGTGGATTAGCAGGACGCTCCACAGCTTGGGCGGGAATCAATGCAGCGGAAGCGTCCGGTCGTCCGAGGGTTGCCGTGCGTGGAGTGGAGGAAGGGGCTGTAATTGGTTCGGAAGGCAATGGGGCCGACCGGGTTAGTCCTTCACCAGTGTTAATGTCAGACTGGGATACAACAGGGGCCTGACGGCCTTTTTCCGGTGCTGGGTGCCGCAGTTGTGTGCTCGGCAATGGAGCAACGGGCGGCTCCAGTATGACTAATCCAGCGGGACGCCGCTGACGCTCAGCATTGATCGGTTCTGGTGGCAGTTGTCCGATAATCGTATCAGTCTGGTCCGGCTCTGGTGGCAACTGCCCCATAGGGGTAAGTTGCAGGGAGTTTGCTGTTCCGGCTATGGGTTCAGGCGGTAACTGCCCTTGTCGCGGGGGGGAAACAGGAGAAGGACAAACTGTACTGATTAGGTCCGGTACTTTATCCAGGGTGGTCGTGGACACTTCAGGAGCGGCTGCAGGTGAGTTCACGGAACTTGACGGAGGCGCTGCAGGAGGTGGTAGTGGCATGATAGGGCCATCTGACGCTGTAGCCGGAAGGCACATTAGCGTCAGCAGGATTGGAATCACTCGGCGGGCTGTCCCGAGCCGTGACATCCTGCCTCCTCCGATGACTGGATCGATAGCCACCACGCTCCAGTCCCCGGCATGCCTGCTCCTCAGACACGATTACCCACCTTCTTCTTCGGCTAAAGGTTGTCCGCTGATTCACTGGAGTATCAGGAATGGTTTGTCTGTTGGTCCGATGGGGGGCGACCTTTGCCGGCCCGGATGTATTCCGCCCGTAAGGCGGAATACTCCTCGGGGCTCAATCGGATCAGATCGTCTGGTAGTGGATTACCCACCGAATTGGAAGTTCCTTGAGCGACAGCACAGTTGTGAGTTGCCCGGCGATGGATCAGTTTCAGAAATGGAATGCACCAGCCGCACCCCGTACCGGCACCCCCGCAGGCCGACAACTGGCTGGCTACCCGGGGCCGATGACGCCGCGTCCAGTTTTCCAGTTTCCGCCAAGTGACATGGAAGCAGTAACAAATAACATCGTCCGGTTTCATGGTTCGGTTACCCTTATACCTTTCAAGATAGCAGCTTGAGTTGCTCATGGGAAAAAGTTTTCCCCGAAGGGTTGCGTCACTTTATGTCTGTGACCAGAGCGAAGGGGATTATGCCATGTAAAGCCTCGGATGGGGGGATAGCCTGTATTACCGAAGCTCGAATGTCTTGAGATCCCGCTGAAGTATGGCATATGGGGCGGAGAAGCAGCCGGTAGGCTATCGAGGCGTTAGCCAGGCTAACACGCCAGCACCAGCTACTTGCGCGAGTAACCGCCATTTGATCCATAGCGAGACCACCGGTCGATGATCCCACACGTTGAAATGCTGCCGTTCGATCTGTTGCAGAATGGCTCGCCCGCCATTGATGAATAAAGAGACGACCGGTCGTGCCGCAGGGGGCAGCAACGTCACCAGCGGTTCACCTTGATCAAAGAAGCAGCGTGTGCGTTCGACCTCAAAGCATAGTAGATCACGGAAGCTGGGCGTATACCGCTGCGCAGCCAAGTCCACCTCGGTGTATCCAAAGCGGCGGCAATCCTCCAACGGCAGATAGAGTCGCCCCGCTTGCCAATCGCGTCGTACATCCTGCCAGAAGTTGGCCAACTGCAACCCTGTGCAGACCGCATCGGCTAGGACGGCCCGCTGGGCATCGTAGCTATCGAACAGATACAGGACCAGGTGACCCACGGGGTTAGCGGAAAAACGGCAATAGTCTAACAGTTCGCTAAAGGTGGCATAACGGTGTTGGTGTTGGTCCTGTCGGAAGGCGATGAGTAAATCGGCTAGCGGCTTGATCGGGATGGCAAAGCTGGACAACACGGGTTGTAGGGCGACGAATACGGGGTGCCGGCATTCCCCGTAATAACACTGCACCAACTGCTCGTACCACCAATCGAGCAGTTGTAAGGCGTGGGCACCACTGTGAATTTCGTCAGCAAGATCATCGGCCCAGCGACAGTAAGCGTATATCGCTTCGATGGCGGGGCGCAAACGTCGCGGCAGCCAACAGGAAACCACACTGAAGTTTTCGTAATGGGTATGGGCAAGCCAGCGGCAGTAAGCGCGAGCCTGAGCAAGCGAGAGGCGATGCCGCAAAGACAAGGCCTGTGGTCCCCACTGCTGCAACTGTTGCCGAAAACACCACCGTTGTTGCATTAGTTCCCTTTATCCTCGGTCCTACAAATCCGCCGCGAAAAACCCTTGTACGCTTTTCTGTGCTTGGTTTGAACCGCAGCTAACAAGCGGCTGGTAAGACGAATTTCTAAGTCTTTCGCGGGGTTGGACAGACTGTGGCTCTACTGAAGTAGTGGTGACGGACAGCCACCACTAACGGGCAGGCCATCTTCCAACCACTTGAGCCTGAAGGGGCGACTTCATACCGTTGTGAAGTCGCACTTACTTGAGGCGTTGAGAGGAACAACGGTGCTGTAGTATCTATTTTTTGGCCTCCAGGATGCGAATTTGCGTGCACAGGCTGAAGATCAGGTCATCCATCTCGTACTCAGTTTCTGCAAAGAAGGCGCGATAACCTTTGTCGGGAGCGTGGACGGTGGCCGGTAATTCGGTTTGGGGTCGTTGCTCCCAACGGGCGGGACGGAAATCGCGGGTCGGAGACTCGGCAATCCACAGTCGCACCAGCCGCACCTTGGCGGCCGATTTGAGCTCCAGCTTACACTGCCCGAGCTCTTCCGAGCAGACCCACTGCAACTGCGGCATCGGTTTATTGAAAATGATGCAACGGGCAAAGGCACACAGCGTGTTAGTGGCCCGATGCGGCAGTATTTCGGGCTTGCCATTCGCGTCCCGTTCGCGCAGATCGTGGCCAGCGTTGGGAACGTAGAGGACGTACTTTTCTCCTTTCAGGTCATCCCAGTAGCTATTGAGGGCGTCAAGTGGCCAATACGGGTCGTTGGCCCCGTTAATGATCATCTTGGGCACGGTGATGCGTTCGCGATAGACCCACGGGTCAACCATTCGCCAAAGTTTGTAGGCTTCCGGCGTGTTAGGAATGGGAACCAGCTTGCGATTGGTATAATCGCGAATCATCTCGCTAGGTTTGCCGAAGGCCTTGACCTGATTCATCATCTGGACAGGCATGTTGAGCGTGTCGATAACCAACGGAGCAATCGCTTTGATACGGGGGTCCCCGGTAGCGGCAGTCAACCAACTAGTCCAACCTCGCTTTGATGCACCTGTGACCACAAAGCCATTAATCTCGCGTTGCCACTCATGTTTGGCAAACTGTTGAATAGCATCCATGGCCCGAATTAAGCTTTTGACCATGGGGAACAACAAAGGCCAGGTGGAATCTTTAGTTTCCAGATAGCGTACAAAAGTTTCGGCAATGAGGGCATCTTCCGTTTTACCGCCGAAAAGTGGTTGTTTAGGAATGCCGTAGAGAAACGCCACGGGGGCACCTACTCGTTTGGCAAATTCCATACCTAACACCACTGATCCGGTACTGGGACGGCCGCCTTGGTTCCACAGGAGAATAGTTGGAGTAATTTCGGCCCCCTTTGGGATGAAAATCTGAAGCTTATGATCCCAAGCGATGTCGTGCCAGGTCTGAGAGATCATGTCCAAAGTGTAGATGACACCGGCGTCGGTTTGCTGCTTGTTTTCCGTTTTCCAGCGGAAAGAATCGTCCTTGGCCTGTACATAATTGATCAGGTCAGGGGGAGGTTCCGCATCATCTTTTGCAAGCGCAACAGCCGATGGTTCTCCGGCCTGTGTGGAAAACGAAACTACAATCAGTCCACCGATACCGATTAAGCCAATCCATAATAGCCAGCGATGCATGACAGTTTCACCCTCCGCAAGAAAATCAGGAAAAGTTGCCGAACGTGGGTACAAACAAGGCAGATTACTCTCTGGCCCATCAGGCGGCTCACTTCCGTTGGGCCAGGATTTCCGCTGGATTATCCTAGCAATGATTAAGGGTTTCGTACTGAGGATTCCCAGACTCGTACCGGCGAGGACAAAGTGTAGAGTCGGCCTTCGCATGCAAATTCGACTTCGACAAAAGCAGCGGTGTACGGTTTAGGCGATAGGGGGACAGAAACACGCCAACTGGGCGCGGGCGGCGTGGACACCGGATGCTCCTGCCACCAGGCGCGACGAAAATCGCGGCTGTCCGAACTGGCCGTATATAATCGCACGGTACACGGAGCTATATCGGATTGCCCGACGATGCAGGGAGTATCGGGGTTTACGTTTTCCCACCGCCACTGCAATTGGGGCAAGGGTCGTTGGTAGATTTGGGCGTAGGCGAAGCTTGTCAGCGTGGCTACAGCTCGGCGGGGGAGTGATTCTTCCCCGCCGTCCGGGCGACGCTCACACATGTAGTGGCCAGCATTTGGAACATACAGGACCCATTTGGCCCCTGGAAGTCCCTCCCAGTACACATTGAGTGCATCCACCGGCCAATAAGGGTCATTGGTGCCGTTGATGATCAACTTGGGGATGTGGAGGCGGGGGCAATAGGTCCACGGGTCGATCATTCGCCACAGGCGTCGTGCGGCGGCTGTATTGGGGATAGGAAGCAGTCCGCGTTGGCGGTAATCGTTGATCATGTCGCTGAAGGTGCCGAACACCCGGACCTGTCGTTCCATTTGGACGGGCAGGTTAAGGGTGTCGAAAACCAGGGGTGCGATCGCTTGCACACGCGGATCGCCCGTGGCAGCAGTAAGCCAGGCTGTCCATCCGCGTTTGGAAGCACCGGCCAGCACGAATCGTTCCACAGGACGGCCCCACTCCTGACGGGCATAGTCCTGGAGAGCATCCATGCAGCGGACCACACTTTTGACCATCGGAAACAACAATGGCCAGCTGCTGTTTTCTGTCTGCAGGTACCGTGCAAGTGTTTCGGCAATCAAAGCATCTTCCCGACAGCTGCCCAACAGCGGTTGGTTCGGTACACCAAAGAGCATGACAAATGGTGCTTGAATCTGTGAGGCCACCAACATTCCCAGGGTATCAACTTTGCTGCGGGGGGGCATGTCACCATCGATCCACAGCAACCAGGTACTGCCCGGCCGTAGATGCGGAGGCACATATACAAGGACCTCATGCTCCCAGACTCCACCCTGCCAGCGTTGTGAGTGCACTTGCAAGGTGTGAATGATACCCCACGGGCGGCCCAGTAACGTCCGTTCCTCTCGAGACTGTATCTGCCAGGCAAAGGCATCATCGGCTTGAAAAACGTAGTCGGTTAACTCGTGGGGCAGAGATTGTATCCCGTTCTGCGGAGAAGGCCCTGCTACAAGGGGCTGTTCATCAGCAAAAACAGGCTGGTGTGCTCCGGTTTGACAGTTCTCTGAAAAGGCAGGGGCAGCATTCGTGAGCGCCGTTTGTGCGTCCTCATGTGAGACCGGTTCGTCGTGCGGCCGAATGCACAATCTAACGATAATCATGCAGACAGAGAGCGTTGCCACTAACCCTGCCGCCGCAATAGTTATCCCGCGGAGAGAGCCAATATACCCTGTTTTATCCCTGCCACCGATCACGGCGCCACCCCCGATGTAACCATGTCCCCAGCACCTCAATTCATACCAATTCTACCATTCCGTGTGCTGTCGTGTGTACGATCCACCTGAGGAATTTGTCCATCACTTCCTAGCAGGGCGACGTTCCACCCTGTCTACTGTCGCTTTACTCTGCTGCCATTTAGGGAGCGGCCCAATGACACGCATACTTGCTTGTGGCCGGGTAAATTGTCACCAAGAAAATGACTGTTCGTGCGTATAATACGCTATGATGTAAGTAATTCGGCCAATCTGTGACATATGGAAGGAAGGTGTTCCTACATGGTAGATGAAGGCGCAGCCTGTCAAGAGCGGTAATTGTTGACTAGCGTTACGAACTGCACCAGAATTTGTCTAAATATTTAGTGCATTTCAGCAAAGCTATAGCCGGAGTACAAAGGCGATGGCACGCGACCGGGTCAGCGAAGATGCCTTAGCTTTATTCGAACGGGGGCAAAAAGCGTACCAGCAGGGGGATCATCGGGAGGCGGTCGAATGCTTCACCCGTGCGATCCGCTTGCGACCCGATGTCGCGGCTGCGTACCGCTACCGTGCCTATGCTTACCGGGAGATGGGCGACCGTCTGAGTGCCCTGAATGATCTCGATACCGCCATTCGTTTGAATCCTCAAGAGGTGCAAAATTACGTTGATCGGGCGATGGTACTGTTCGCTCAGAAAGCGTATGACCAGGCAATTGCCGATTGCGATCGTGTCTTGTCGCTTGATCCAGGACGAGGGGCAATTTACGGCTTGCGCGGTCGTTGCCATGCCGCGGTGGGAAATAGCGAACAAGCTATCCGGGACTTCGGTACGGCCCTGGAGGCCGATCCAGAAAACGCCGCCCGCTACTTGGAATGGCGTGCCGAATTATGTCTGGAATGTGGCTTGACTGACCAGGTTCTGGCAGACGGCGAACGCTTGACCCAATTGGAGCCAAGCAACCCGTATGCCCGTTCTTTACAAGGATATGCTAGTCTGGCGCAGCAACGATTCCATGAAGCCTTGGAATATTTCCATCAAGCTATCCAGTTAGACCCAGAACTACTGACTGCTCGCATTGGGCGAATCCAGGCTTACTTGCAACTGAGGCAAGGGATGGAAGCGGAGGCCGATTGTACGGCTATACTATCATTGAAATCCGAAGATTCCGTGGTAGCAATCGCCTACGAGCTACGGGGGTTGGCCCGTCGCTTGCAGGGACGCTGGCAGGACGCCTGCGCCGACTTTACCGCAGCGCTCCAGCATAATCCCACGGTTGAGTTGTACAACCGCCGTGCCGAGATGTACTACTATGCCGGAGAATACGCAGCCGCTCTCCGCGATCATATGCAGGCCCTGAAGTTGGACCCGCACAATCCCCAAACTCTCAACATGTTGGCCTGGATCTGGAGTACTTGCCCAGACCCCGAGTTTCGCAATGGTCCGCGGGCCAAGGAATGTGCGACCCGGGCCTGTGAACTGACCGAATGGTCGGAACCTGGCCTGATCGATACACTAGCCGCAGCTTGTGCAGAATGCGGAGACTATGATTTGGCCGTCCAGTGGCAAACCCGCGCCGTGGAACTAGTTGAACAGAAAGGAAATGCAAACGACACAACTCGCCAGGATTATCAGGCACGGTGCGAGCTATACCGGCAACGCAAACCTTTCCGTACTCCGTGGGGTCCCCTCAGTCAACTTCTGCCCTAGGCAACTGGTCTATTACCCGGATCTTGAACGAGTGACGTAGGATGGATTCGCCAACAAGTTCACTTTGACCAATATAAATCACACTTTCACTTACACTTTTCTGGCTTGAGGTCGCCGTTGGCCTTTCGTTTTATCTCAGGGGTCACCCTTCGAATGCATTGGGCCGTCGTAGATCTTCAGGGCGTCATCCTCATTTGCTCTGATGGCACAAACGAGTCTGTGTAAACAAACAAAAAAATGTCAAGTTTGTGGTAATGCACCAAATTGACGTTTTTTTGTGCAAGACGCCAGAGGTCAATTTTTTTTGAAAAAATTTTGCATTTTGTCCGCGCATTTTTCCTGGTGTGCGTATAAGCTAGGCATCACTTGCGTTCCGTTGTTCTAGTGGTCAGACAACGGTGGGATAAACTCGGAGGGTTTACTTCCTATCATCGTCCGGAGCATCCGGTGAGCGGACCTATCCGGTCAAAAACAGAGCTGAGGAGCAACTGATGATGCGTAAGCTACCTGGCCGTCTGGCGGTATTTGCTTGGGTTCTTGGGGCGTGTGCAGTAATTCCCTGGACCACCGGTTTGCGTGCCCAACCGGGCAAAGCTCCATTTCGGCCAGGTTTTGTGCCCTATGTTCCCCCCGGTGAGTGGCGACCCGCTGGTGTTCAGGGTGTGCAGGGTATAGCAGGAAATCAAGGGGTTCAAGGGAACCAAGGTTTTCAGAATTTTGGCAATCGTGGTGGTTTCCAAGGGAATGGTTTTGGCAACTTCACAGGGATGGGTGGGTTTGGCAGTTTTGGCATGGGCGGATTTGGGAGCTTTGGCATGGGTGGGATGATGGGCATGGGAGGATGGGGAGGCATGGGCGGCATGATGGGCATGGGCGGCATGATGGGTATGGGTGGTTTTGGTGGTGGCGGTATCCAAATGCTTCCCACAATACCTAGCGGCTATCTCGGCGGCATGGGCGGCATGATGGGTATGATGGGCATGGGCGGCATGATGGGTATGATGGGCATGGGCGGTATGATGGGCATGATGGGTATGGGCGGCATGATGGGCATGGGCGGCATGATGATGGGAATGATGGGTGGCATGATGGGTATGGGTGGCATGATGATGGGCATGATGGGTATGGGCGGTATGATGGGCATGATGGGTATGGGCGGCTTCAATATGATGGGCATCGGAGGCTTTAGCATGATGGGTATGGGCGGCTTCAATATGATGGGCATCGGAGGTATGTGGGGTATGGGTGGCATGATGATGGGTATGGGTGGTATGATGATGGGTATGGGCGGCTTCAACATGATGGGCATGGGAGGTTGGGGTGGAATGATGGGCTTCAACATGATGGGGATGGGTGGCTTCAACATGATGGGGATGGGGGGATTTGGTGGCAAGATTGGCTTTGCTGGAGAATTAGCCCAGTAAGTTAGAAAATATAACGCGATTAGGGTGGACTACTTCGTTTATTCCCTAAGCTTCAGTTTGCAAAAAATCTGCAAGACCGGTGCATGCGGTAACGTGACGGGCAGCGAGGCCATTTCCAACTGTTACTATCAGTTGCTGTCGGAGGGATGGTCTTTAGGAATTGTGGCAAATCCCAATTCTACCACAGGTAAAAAGTGACTTCCACAGGCAGCCGCCTTAGTTCAAGGCGATGGCCTCCATTTTGTTGGCATTAAATGGTGTTCGCAAGTGGCACCTTGGCCTTGAGAAGGGATTTTGTTTGTTGTGGCGGATCATGGAGTCCCTTGAACATAGCGAGAGCTGATTGCTCCTTCACTTGTTTTGCGTCATGCTTTCGAAAATAGGGTAATAGCTAGCAGGTGATATCAGTCAAGACCTGTGTTTACTCCATCAGTTGTTTCGGCCCCGCTCAGATGTGGTGTCGACCAGTTTTGCGGCGTGTGGTTGGATTCGTTTGGCTTGTAAGGCGGGCTGGACATACTGAACATAAACGGCGGTACCAAAGATCACTGCAAGCAGAAGGAGGCAAGCTAGGATGGTTTTGCCACGCGCGGTGTAAAGATGAAATGTAGTAAGCAAGATTTGTAAAACCAGGGCGGTGCCTGCAATTCCTCCGGTCAGGGGGATGATCATGGCAAAATAGGGGCCGTAGTGGTCAGACAAACGGGCCAGCCACCATAGGGACACATCGGCAACCAAGGCAAGCAACACAGCCGGCGCCAATAGATAGCGTACCAAGGCAGGGTACCCGGTCAGCGCGAATAAAAACCCTGTTGCGGAGAATAGCACAGCGAAGCTAAGCAGGTGTGCGTGGGTGGATTGCGCGAGCTTTTCCAGGCTGATGGGAGTGGCCACACTTACCCAACCGCCCCCGGGCGGCACGACCGGAGTGGGAGGCACAACTAGATATTTAGCAATTTGGTCGTAAGTCTCTAGAGGATAGTTTTCTTGCTCCGCACCCGCAGCATGGCAACGGGCACAACGGTCGGTCAGGATGGAGCGAACCTTGATAGCGCCATCAGGATCACGGTAGTGGGGGGTGATGATCTTGGGAGCGGCCTCGGGAGGCGGAACAAACCGGTCGGCTTCATAGGCGGCTCGTCGCTGGGCGTCATCTTCCAAACGGATCCACAGCCGTAACGCTTCCCGCTCGCCATTACGTTCGGCCATGAGGCGTTCTTTGGTTGCTTCATCGGCTTGTTCATATTCCCGCTTAAAACCGGCCCCATCTTTGTGAAAGAACGCGGCCGCCATGCTTCCGGTGCCATTCCAGGGCACCCCCTCTATTGGTCCCATGATCAGACGTTCCAGTTGGCTTACTGCAGGGGGCGGTGCCGTCTCGAGCCATTGCTTGCCAGTGTACTTCAGGATGACGTCAGCGACCGTGGGGAGTAACGTTCCACCACGACTGTCCTGGAGGTGCAGCTGTACTAGGGCGGCCAGGTAACCCAAACCAACAGCTAGCAGGAATACGGTGAGGACCAATCGCGCCGGTCCAGGAAGCTGACGCAATGGAGATAGTTCTTGCGAAAGAGCCATGGTGGCATCCCCGACTTTATCCGCAAACGGCGGTACTTGGGAACGTTTAACAAGATGTTTGTCAGGAGGCAGGGGGAGGATCCGGCAATGAAGTCGATGTTACATTAGCAGATAGACCGGAAGCAGGCGATGGAGATCGCAACCATTCTTGGACAGCGGCCAGGATTGTTTCGCGGGCCTGGGGCAGAGGCAAGGGAATTGTCGCTCCACAAGCAAAACGATGCCCTCCCCCACCGTACCGCTCGGCCAGCTTGGAAATATCCACAGTACGCGAGCGAAAGCTGACTTTGGTGCCTCCTGTGGCTTGTTCTATGAAAACTAACGCCACCTCGACACCATCCAGACTACGCGGGTAGTTGATCAGTTCTTCGGTGTCGCCAGGAACGGCACCAGTTAAGGCGTAGTCTTTCAGGTAGATTTCCGTGTAGGCCACCTTCCCGCTGGCGGCTAAATGAAGTCGTTCCAACGCTACACCCAATAACCGCAGTCGTGCTAGTGTAGCGGTTTCGTAAAGTTTTTCGTAGATCACGGTTGGCTGGGCCCCTGCCTGCATTAAGGTGGCTGCGAGGGCAAAGGTCTGGGGGGTGGTATTGGCATGTCGGAACCAGCCTGTGTCAGCGGCTAGCGCCATAAACAGATGCTGAGCGATGACCGGGCGTAAGGGAACCCCTAGAGCCTGAATTAGCTCATAGGCCAATCGACCAGTGGCCTCTGCCGTAGGGTCGACACAAACCAATCCGCCCAGGTCGTCCTGGGTGCGATGGTGATCAATGACCGCACGGGGAAGGGGAGAGCGACGGAGCCAATCGGCAAAATCACCCAATTGCGTCCACGTTCCGGTATCCAGAATCAGCACACAATCGCGGTCGCTCCAGTCTGCTGCCTTGAAGTCTTCAATAATACGTCGTTCCGGATCCAGGAACGCGTAGCGGGGGGGCAAACGACTGGCAATAGCGATGCGAGGCTGCTTGCCTAGCGATCGCAACGCCTCATGCAACGCCAGCTGGGCGCCTAGCCCGTCGGCATCTGGTCGCACATGTGTCATCAGAAGCGGACGCTCGCTCTGCCGGAGTAACGAGACCAACGGTGACCAGTCGACGGGCATAACCGGCTCCATCCCTCCCTGAGAATTTTGTTGCAATTGTAGCTTGTAACTGCTGCCAGGAACAGATAATGCTCCCTAATTCGAGGTTATCTCTACTCGGCTCGGATGGGATCGTGGCGATAAATTGCTCACTGAAAAACGACGCAAACCTTGCAAAATAACGTTACCTTCGAACCAATGAAATAGTCTCGCGGAACGCCACTCCAACGACGAGTCGGCAGAATATTATCAGACCGAGAGACACTATTGCATACCCTCCACAACAATGTCCCTGTCAGCGTTGTGGTGAACTAGTAAGCCGTCTTCGCTCTGTCGATAATTGAGTCCATGCTCCCTGCGGAGTGGTTTTAACTGGACTTGTAACAGCTGACTTGCTTCCGTAGCCGGAACGGGTACAACACCTTCGTTGTTTCTCTCTTTCTGACAAAAGGTTTTGAATGGCAGATGTGCACTGGGAGGGGCCCCCCTCAAGTGCACCTGAATCAAGGAGTGGTTGCAGTGTTGCAAATGCGACTTTTGGTAGCATCGTTTACCTTGACCTTACTGGCCGCCCTTGTCATCGCCCAGGATAGCAAGACCCAACCGCCAGTTAAGGAACCGTCCAAAGGGACAACCGATAAACAAGAGACTAAGAAGGAAGAACCTAAGGAACCAAAAAAGGAAGAACCTAAGGAACCAAAAAAGGAAGAACCTAAGGAACCAAAAAAGGAAGAACCCAAAAAAGAGGAACCAAAGAAAGAAGAACCAAAAAGCGATCCGAATGCGCGAACTTTTGCCCCTAAATTTGAGAAAGACAAAAAGTTCTATCAGGAATTAAAAACACAGGTTTCACAGGTGATCAAGGTCCAAGGACAGGACGTTACGCAAAAGCAAGAAAGCACCTATTACTTCAAATGGAACCCGGTCAAGCAAACGGGTGATAAATGGGAGCTGGAACAAGAGGTCGAAGGGCTGAAAGTCAGCATAGATATATCAGGTAATACGATCAACTACGATTCAACGCAATCGGATGCTAGTGTCACCGCTGGCAATCCGACTCTGATGGAGTTTTTCAAGAAGTTGGTGGGTACCAAGTTTGTGGTAACTTTGGACAAAGCGTTCCGTGTGGAATCGGTCAGCGGCAAGGACGAATTCATCCGCAAACTTTCAGGGGGGAATAACCAACTTGATAGTCTATTTCGTAACATCGTCACTGACGATTCCCTCAAGCAAATGTGCGACCCCACCTTCTATTTGGTGCCTGATACTCCGAAAAAGCCTGGTGATAGCTGGGAGAAAAAAGCGGTCATCTCGCTGGGGCCCATCGGCTCGTATGAAGTGACGTATAGGTTCAAATATGTTGGTCCAAGCACCGAAGAGGGGAAAAAAGATTACGACAAAATCGAAGTGGAAACGGACATAGTCTATGTGATTCCCAAAGGTACTGCCTCGGATGGGCTGTTCTTCCGCATCAAGGAAGGCAAGCTAGAACAACCCAAAGGCATGGGTGAACAGCCACCGAAAGGAGTTATTTACTACGACCCCAAAACACAACGGATCGTTTCAGCAGAGATAACCCTCAAGCTCAAGGGTGAGCTGACGGTTAACATCGGAGCCACCGACTCCAAGGTCGAGCTGTATCAAGAACAAAAGACAACACTGCGTACTGGCGACAGCAGCTTCCTAAGCTCTTCTACCTCGAAGTGAGTCATTACACGGATGGATGTTAGGATATTGCTGTTAAGATGGGAATAATAAGCACTAAGTAAAGTAATCAGCTAATCGGCTGGATCAATTCGACTGAATGGACAGTCAGGTTGTAATCGCAGTTGCAACCTGACTTTTGTTTTGTCTGCCCACAAAGGAAGGGCAAAGGACATCGGTTACAAGTTATCGACAATCTGGTAGGGATAAAAATTAACTGGCCGTGCAATCGCTCCATCGTTCAGGAGTCAGTGGGAAAATCAGGCAGCAGCTAAAATGTATACGGCAGCAACACCAGCAATGGCTGCCACTATTGCTCCTATGATGAGCATTTGGACGAACCAAACTTCGATCCCTTTGCCGAAGCGGATACCCATCAAAGCGGCGTGCAAGGATGCGGAAATCATCAAGTCGACGGGTAACAGCAGAATGAGGACAATCAGCCACCCTTCCCAAGGGGGTAGCCCCGCCTGACGACTACCCTCGGCCACGGTTAACTTCATCAACGCCTCTACTACAGACTTACATATCCAAATCAGGCAGAGCACACCAAAGGCGGTCCACATGGAAGGCTTGGGCAACCCACACAACACACAGGCGTACCGGAACAGAAAGGTGATCAAATATACAAACACCAGGAATAAGACGGTTAATCCGCCGCAAACCAGTAAAACGACTAGAACTGCATTCATTTCTGCTGGTTCAATCTAATATTTCATGATCATGCACCATCGCCCAGTCATACAGGCGATGTAGCACAATGCCATTAGATGTAATCTATCATACGCGCCTGGTCAGTCGTTCCGTGATGAGTAGACGCAGCTTTTGCTCTGCGTGAAGCGACGATTAAATGTCGGATAGCAGGTGCACTTTAATAAACATCCGGCTTAAGAAACCGAGCGTACAATCGTTCTTCAGCTCCAGCTTTCCGCGGGGGCGGGAAACTGTCGGCACAGCTCCAGGACAGCCCCGCGGACGCGTTCCATAACAGCGGTATCCCCTGGATGCGTCAACACCTCTACAATCCATTGGCCAATCTGTCGCATTTCGTCTTCTTTCATGCCACGAGTAGTCAACGCTGGGGTGCCCAAACGGATTCCAGAAGGATCCAAGGGCTTTCGGCTGTCAAATGGAATCATGTTTTTATTGACAGTGATGCCTACCGCATCAAGTAGTTGCTCTGCCTGTTTACCCGTCAGTCCTTTGGGAGTGACGTCGACCAGAAGGAGATGATTGTCGGTTCCCCCGGAAACTAGGGAAAAGCCGGCACGCAGAAGGACATCAGCCAGTGTCTGGGCGTTAGCGATGATCTGCGCGGCATATTGCCGGAAGGCAGGTTGGAGGGCTTCGCCAAAGGCCACAGCCTTAGCCGCGATGACGTGCATGAGCGGCCCACCTTGGATACCGGGGAAAACGGCAGCATTGATACGATCGGCCCATTCCGCGTTGCAAAGAACGAAACCGGAACGCGGACCACGAAGCGTCTTGTGAGTGGTGCTGGTCACGAACTGGGCGTAGGGGACGGGATCGGGATGCAAACGCGCAGCTACCAGACCAGCAATATGGGCCATGTCGACCAGCAAAAGAGCGCCTACCTGCTGTGCGATTTCGGCAAAACGGGCAAAATCAAGCAGTCGAGGATAGGCACTAGCGCCGGCGATAATCAGTTTGGGCCGATGTTCTCGCGCCTTACGGACCAGATCGTCGAAATCGATGCGGTGATCCTCCCGACGAACGCCATAGCTGACCACATGGAAATACTTGCCCGAAAAGTTAAGGCGCATGCCATGGGTGAGATGGCCGCCATGGGCCAGGTCCAAACCCAAGATGACATCACCGGGCTGCAAGGCGGCAAAGTACACCGCCATGTTAGCTTGGGCCCCCGAGTGGGGTTGAACATTGACGTGGGCTGCCCCGAATAGCTCTTTGGCCCGAGCAATCGCCAAACGTTCTACCTGATCCACAAATTCGCAACCGCCATAGTAGCGGCGACCTGGATAGCCTTCTGCATACTTGTTAGTCAAGACAGATCCTTGGGCTTCGAGCACCGCCGCGCTTGTGTAATTTTCGCTAGCGATCATCTCCAAGCCGTTCTGCTGTCGGCGCCGTTCTCCCGCTATGGCAGCGTAAACCTCCGGATCACTTTGCTGTAGCACACTCATGAGTCGATTCCTTGATAAATTGAGACTTCAAGCCTCCGGCGATGCGCCGTTGCGACATAGTTCGTTTTAGAAAAATGAGCGTGCAACGGCCGAATCAGAAGCCCCACCCCGAAATAGTGAATCGTGTGGGCAAAACGAAAGCAGAATATCTTTATGGGGAACGGACAAAGGGAACTGAATCACACTGTAGTAGGCCGGTTAGCCCCTTCACCCACGGGGGCGCAGCACATTGGCAATGCCCGGACCTATCTGATCGCCTGGCTAGCGGTGCGGAGCCGAGGTGGACAGCTACGCCTTCGCATCGAAGACATCGATTCACCGCGGGTCAAGCCCGGAGCCACTGATTTGGCCCTGGATGACCTGCGTTGGTTAGGCTTGGATTGGGATGGCCCCGTGGTCATTCAATCCCAACGCTTGCCTTTCTACCAGCAAGCTTTGACTCGGCTGCAACAGCAGGAATTGATTTATCCATGTACCTGCACGCGTAAAGATGTCGCTGAGGCAGCCAGTGCCCCCCACAACGACCAGGAAGGCCCCGTTTATCCGGGTACTTGTTCGGGTCGTACAGTGGCTGATGCGCAAATCCTTTGTCAACAGGGGCGTCCTTTCTCGTGGCGCTTTCGGGTTACTCATACCCCGCGGTTCAAGGATCACCTGGCCGGTGAACAATCCCTGGATCTGCGTCTGCTGGGCGGTGATTTCGTCGTGTGGAAGAACAACGATACTCCCGCCTATCAACTTGCCGTAGTTGTGGACGACGCTGCTATGGGTATCACCGAAGTGATCCGCGGTGATGACCTGATTCCCTCGACACCCCGTCAGTTACTCTTATACAAAGCGTTAGGCCTGACACCACCGGTATTTGCCCACGTTCCCTTGGTGGTGGGTCCAGATGGTCGACGCCTGGCCAAACGTCATGGTGACACCCGCTTGATTCAATTACGCCAGGCTGGGGTCCGTCCCGAAGCCCTGTTGGGATTGCTGGCCTGGTCCTGCGGCTGGCTTGGAAAGATCGAGCCTGTTACTGTACGCGATCTGCTACCGCTGTTCCGTTGGGAGTGCATCCCGCGTCGCCCCTTTGTTCTATTGCCGGAGCATTTACACGCTATCGGCTACATTTCTTAGCTCAAAGGGCACAAACGGAGACGGTATACCCTACCTCGAAACCACCTGGGCACAGTTAACTGACCCATAGAGTTAACGAGGTGGTAACGTGAGGTAGTATTTTTACTCGCGGGTGCGTCGGCCGTTACGCAAAAATAATCTTCCTGCTTCCTCATCTGACCCTAGGCGATCCGATCGCGTGGCTCGCGCCTAGGTTTATTGGATGGAGTCCATGTGTGAGCTAAAACGAAATGAGGTTCAAGGAATCGCTCCGCGTGCAACTTCGATGCAGAGGGTGCGGAGAGTATCACACGGTTAAACTAAAATAGAATGTACGTTTCCGGTGAAGCTGACAATAAGACTTGACACTAAACGTCTCATCAGAAAAGCCTAGGATGTCGTGGAACCCTTTTGATAACTAGCGCCTGAATCCCATGGGAGTGAGGAACAGACGTGGCAAGGGCTTGTTCTCACGGAAGCAGTTAGCATATTGGGCATAATCGTCAGGCGGTAAGATAACGGCGCAGGCCAGGGTCTTTTGCGGGTCATCGGGAGCAGACAACAAATACCACAGATGACTACCCCGTGTGGTGAGATAGGGAAGGGGACCACTTTCTGCTTGCACGAAAGCGAAGGGGATGAGGTTACCTTCGTCGTGTTGGAGTAAAAGCCCGCCGCGGTTGGAGACAATCACAGCGGTCCCCTCACTCCAGCAGGCCGATTGGGGATCGCCTGTATCCTTGGGCCAACGGAGCAAGCGGAACGATTCTTTGCCTTGAGCAGTAGAAAACAGGATGGCCCGTTCACGTTGCGAAGCGTCGCCAGTTTCGAAAACGTACAAGAAGCGTTCGCCCTCGGCGGCGATGGCCAGGGAACGTTGAACTTCTCCCCCCAAAGGGATCTCGGCTAAACGGGTCAGTGTCGGACCACAGCGAAGATGATAGAGCGTACCTGCCAGAGCAATAACAAATGTCCTTTGATCGCTATCGGCGTTGGTGCCTTGTAACCAACGGACCCGGCCCGCCTGGAGTTGAGGTGGACTGAACTCGCTCGCAATTTGATTGTGTTCTACATCGTATGCGACCGTCCAGCCATTGGTAGCCACGGCAACGAACTTGTCAGGATTGTCCGTGGAGTATAAAGCAGCGATCTCTGCCTTTAGAGGCGCCATTTTCCCTGCAAACGGATCGATGTCACTGCGGACAATCTTTTTACTTGGCACATCCCAAATTGTGACTCGTTGGTCTATAGCGGCGTACAAACGGACTTGCTCGCCTTTGTAATACACCGCGACGCATGGAACGGGGCGGTTATCTCCGTCCCACTCGACTCGAGCGACGCTCGTCCCTACAGGGCTGATTTGCTCCAATACCCAACGCCGAGCCAGTTGGGGGTCATTGTCGGACAGTCGGTACACCACAAACGAGTCGTCGTTATTTGGATTGGCAGGGGGCAAAAAGTAGCGGACCGTAGGCAGAGCAACGGGGAGTCTCACCGAATGGCGGACTTTGTCGACCAGTTGTGGTTGGGCAGAAGGCGGTGCCAGTGTGGCGGTCCGTAGGGAACGGGGAAGCTGCAACAAGGTTGCACCCTCGGGCGGCCCAGGGTCGAGGCCCATGGGGCTTGTTGTCACCTTAGGCGATGCTGGGGAGGACTTTCCCTCCGTAACATTCTTTGCATTGTTATCCAGATTTTTGTTCTTCGAGGGGCTCTTGGTAAGAGGACGGGGGTTGGGCATGACTGGTGAAGGGGGTGACGATTGTGTCGGTTTAGCTGTGTCCTTGCCAGTAGTATCAGTGGGATTAGTCTCCTTGGGGGGAGTAGTGTCTGTGTCCTCGGGTGTAGTGTTACGAGCCTGCGGACGGATTTCTGCTACACGGCTGGTGTTGTCTATGAAGACGTAAAGACCGATAGCACCCAGTACCAAAGCGATCAGGGCTAGAGAACAAGTGAGGTACAGCAAGCGGTTGGACGCAGGGCGTTCGCGGGCAACCCGGTAGGGGGATGGAGCGGTCGACGATTGAGGCGTGGAACCAGAAGCCGTCGGTGTGGGAGATTCGGACACGGGACGACGGGGTGTGGCCTTACTTCGATTACCCGGGCGTGGCGAAGTTACATCGGCGAAGGCAAATACGGATTCGGCGGAGGAAACATTGGGGGGAAGCGAGTTTGCTGGGTCAGAAACGAGTGACGACACAACCTCGGGGGAACCAGAGTTAGGGGACGCCGCATTACGTCCGGGAGGGGTCACAGAGGGGGTGCCAAAGTCGAAAGGATTTTCATTTTCCGACAGCGTAGGAAACTGTTCCGGCCCGGCGGCGGTCTCTGCTGAGGGTGCATTCAGGTCGGTGGGCTTGGGCACCAGCACCGGTTGCCGGCATTTACCACACTTAGCTTTTTTGCCAACCGCTGCGTCCGGAGCCTTGAGTTTGGCCCCACAATTGGAACAGATAACTTCGACCGGCATAGAAATGACTCCTTTCTCCTGATTCGATGATGCCGCTCGTACGATGTCCAAGCTGCATCGATAGCACCGGGAAGTGAAAAAGTTGCTTGATCAAATTACTACATATCGACGCAGGGAACTCATAATATCTTAATGAGTAGTTTAACATATCCAACAGGCGAGTGGCGACCTGTTACATTGGCGGTGGCTAAACGTGTAGCACAGAGCCGCGAAGAATGGGATTGGGAATAGTTACCTACGGAATTAGTTACCTAAGGACGGGGTAAGGACAGTGATGGTCAAGATTGTCATTGACCTAATGTGGGTAACAGACTGTGGTATAAACAGGTCAGTAAACCGGAGATCAGTGCAACTCGATCAATATACGCTAGTTGTCCAGAATGCTTATCTCACAAACAGACATTGTCAGGTCAGCCGGTGTTTAACCCGGCCTGGGGTGGTACAGGTAGAAATGACTGGGGAGCTGACCTATCATCAGAATGTTCGGTGGTTTTGTGAATAAGTTGGTAATAAAAGTGGGCAATTTGCAGGATGTCGCCGGGTTGGAGTTGACCATATGTAACGCGTAGACCGTTGACGCGGACGCCATTGGTGCTGCCTAGGTCTCGTACTAGTAAACAATTACCCAGCGAAGCAAGCACGCAGTGACGGCGAGACACTTTTTTGGACGGGATGACCACATCGCATTCGTCACTGCGACCGACCAGTAGCAGTGGTTCGGCAATCGGGATGTGGGACCCCTCGGACAGGGCTAGTAACATTAGGGGCATACTCGCTGCTTTCTGTTTTCCCGTCCCCCAAAAGCTTGGGTGCTTCAAAGCGAGTATTGCTGGAGGGGAGCTATGACCTTGCGCTGGAGATTGTTTTAGCGCAAAGTACACTCCCTTCTGTTTTTTGACTACAGTTTCATGGAGGTAAGTTCGTATTCTGGGCTGTTTATAAGGTGCTTTAGCAATGACTATAGCCGCAAGATTTAAAAAATAAAGTGATTTGTTTGAGATTGTAACTTAACCATGAGGATAGGGTAGCGGTTCACCTCTGAGCTGGGCCAATGCATTACATGCGGCTTTGATTTCAGCATCCTTTTTGGTACGTCCCCATGCCGGGGCGAAGGACCGTGCACCGATGTGGGCCGCGACCTTGAAACATTTACTGTGATCGGGACCTTGTTCATCTAACACCTGGTATCGGGGCGTAACGCCATATTCACGTTGGGCCAGTGTTTGCAGCTCCGACTTGGCATTGGCGTGCCAAAGCTTTTGCTGGACGGCTTGTTCCATCACCGGCTCCAAACAACGCAGAACCCATTGCCGGGCTGTGTCCCAATTGCTGTCCAAGTACACGGCGGCCACCAACGCCTCGAAGACGTCGGCCAGAACATTCTCGGGAATCTCACCTTGCTGAGACAACCCCTTACCGAGAAACAAAAAACGGTCCAACTGCAAACGTCGCGATACCGCTGCGCACGACTGACGGCTGACCACAAATGATTTGATCTTAGTTAGATCCCCTTCCTGGTATTGAGGAAAGCGATGGAACAGTTGCTCACAGACCACTAGTCCGACAATACTATCACCGAGAAATTCCAGTCGCTCGTTTGAAGCGGCCCGCGTATTGGCCCCTGAAGTATGAGTCAAGGCCGCTCGCAACAACTCGAGCTGCCGAAAGCGGTATCCAATCTGCTGCTGACACTTCTCCAACAATGCCGTTTCACGGTTCCCTGCTACATCATGTCCCGCCATGCAATCTCATGCTCCATCTGGCCCAAGAAAGTCTAACATATATTGCATCGACCTAACTGCCTATAGTCGACGGTATAACAGTACATTGGACGCCGTGGCCCGATAATTGGCGACCTTACTCAACTTATTACTTTACCTTACTCAAATGCCGAAGAGACAGGCAGTCCGTAGGCCATTTTTCGAATTTACTTCCAAAAGATTATTGCCTAAGTGGGCACTATTGCCCGGATTTTTTTGGCGGCGATACTCTTATTGTTAACGTCATCCAAGAAATTGACTTGCGTAGGGGACTAGTTTGCTTAAAAATTAGTATTGGACCTGCTAGCAGAAAAGTAATCCTCGGTTCATGAAGAACATTGGGCAACCGGGGGCAGAGCCGGCCTCTCCTATGCGGGCAGCGTACCTAGTAATGTACCGATGCGTGCACCCATTCAATGGGAGAGGACGCGTTACTGCAAGATTTTGGCAGCGGATTTGCTTGTTCGTGGGTGGTGCGCTGTTGTGGGGATGGGGAACAGCCTCTTCTGCCGTTGCAGGATGTGGCGATCACCTGATTGTTGTCGTCCGTGACACTGAACGAGGAACGTTCAGGCTTGTGTTACCCCGGATGCCCGATGGATCCCCCCCAATTCCGTGTCCAGGACCCGGATGCTCCGAAGGACCGCAACTCCCGAAAAATGCATTTTTGCCCATTCCTTTTCAGGAAACGTTCAAACCCAGTGTTGTAGCATGGTGGGTTGATTCCCCAGCATTCGGCGACAATAGTTCCCATTCCGTATATTCATGTCTTGTGTTTCAGCTTCAACAAGGAGCACGTCTGGGGGTTTATCATCCGCCTCGCCGGGCCTGAATTCTCATCGTGAAGACCCTTATTCGTTGTGGCAGTACGGTTGTGCCACTACTGACGCACAAAGCGTAGCTTGCCAAATACCGGCGACCTAGCCTCTGTCCTGGTCATACGTTGGTGGAATGAAACCGTATGGTCGGATGTCCCGTCACCCACTGATGCCATTGGCGGTGCATGTGAACCACAAAGGGAGAACAGAGTCCCACATGCACCTTGGTTGCCGTTGGCATCGGTTGTTAGGACTTGGGCTGGTAGAACGGAATGAATCACCGGGGATAAATTAACGGCAAAATTAACGTCGGATGGTAAGACCATCTATTCTCTATTCTCTGTAAAGTTAAAGCGGCAATACTAATCTCCATATATACTTATTGCGATTATTGTGTTTTATCTGGAGGGCCTTCCATGCACGACTCAACTTTACCAGAAATGACTGGCAGTCCGCTTTTGACTGTAAGGCGGCGTGTAGCTGCACCGCCTAAACCGTATGTGCCTGCCATTGGTCCTGCACTGCGCATCCTATTGTATGGTGTGTTTGCCGGTTTTGCTCTTTTGGGGGCCACTGGTATCTATCTGCTTGTGATATCGATACTTAACCGTGTTTATCCGGAGTATCTCTTTACAACCCCATTTACGTTCTGGATGCTTATATTTCATATTGGTGTTGGGGTCATTGGTACTCTACCATTTGTAGTATTCGGATTGTGGCATTTATGGACTGCGCGGCGGCGTGAAAACCGTGCGGCCATCCGCTGGGGGTTGATTCTGTTTATCAGCGGGCTGGTCGTTATCGGCAGCGGTCTTGCGCTGATTCAAATCGAGCACCTGCCGCAACTTCCTACGGGGACATGGGGCCGGACCGTCGCCTATTTGCTCCATGTGGCGATTCCTGTTTTATGTATTTTTGTATACGTAGCCCATCGTAAGGCCGGACCGCGTATTCAGTGGCGTTACGGGAAATATTGGGGCGGGGTGACGGCATTAGTGGTCGGCGGTATGGCCAGCGCGCATTTCATTGATCCGCAACAATTTGGTAAAGAAGGGCCCGCTGAAGGGATGCAGTATTTCTTCCCCTCGGAAGCTCGTACGGCCGATGGTAACTTTATCCCAGCTCATGCCCTCATGATGGACGAGTACTGTGCCAAATGTCACGAGGACGTGTACAAAGACCACTTCCATTCGGCCCACAAGTTCAGCTCATTTAATAATCCGGCCTATCTGTTTAGCGTCCAGGAAACCCGACGGGTGGCCCTGCAACGGGACGGCCGGATGAACGCCTCCCGCTGGTGTGCCGGCTGCCATGACCCAGTGCCGTTCTTTAGCGGTAAATTTGATGATCCCAATTATGACATCTTCAACGACCCCACGGCTCATGCCGGTATTACCTGTGTCGTATGTCATTCGATCACGCACATCCACTCCACAATCGGCAATGCTGCTTATACCATTGAACAAGCACAACATTATCCCTTCGCATTCAGTGAAAATCCGGCTTTGCAGTGGATAAACAATCAATTAATTAAAGCTAAGCCTGAGTTACACAAAAAGACCTTTTTGAAGCCATTCCACAAGACCGCGGAATTTTGTTCGCTGTGTCACAAGGTCCATTTGCCTGTGGAATTAAACCATTACAAAGACTTTTTGCGGGGCCAGAATCACTATGATACTTATCTGTTAAGTGCCGTGGGTCACGGGGCACGTAGTTTCTACTATCCGCCAACCGGTCGTAAGGAAAATTGTGCCGCATGCCATATGCCCTTGGAACCCAGTCAGGATTTCGCTGCCAAGGATTTCGATGGCACCGGTGTGCGCAAGCGTCACAGTCACTTTTTCCCAGCGGCTAACACCGGCTTGTTTGAACTGCTGAAGTACGAGCCCCGCTATGCTGATCGCGCGGACGAGTGGCAAAAGGCCATCGACATAAATACTGCATTCTTGCAGGATAACAAGTTACGCATCGATATATTTGGCCTGAAACGACTTAATCCCAACGGTCAGATGGATGACGACTCGTTGGCTGTCATTCGACCTTCGCTGCCCAAGCTCAAACCGGGCGGAAAGTACGTCGTCGAAGTGGTCATTCGGACCCTAAACATTGGACATCCCTTTACGCAGGGTACGGTCGACTCGAACGAGGTATGGGTGGATTTTGAAGCCCGTAGCGGAACGCGGGTCATTGGTCGCAATGGGGCATTGTCCGGTCCCAATGAGACGGGAGAGGTGGACCCCTGGTCACACTTCTGCAATGTGCACATGCTGGATCGTCACGGCAACCGGATCGACCGGCGTAATCCCCAAGACATATTCACGCCCTTATATGACAAGCAGGTACCACCCGGTGCGGGACAGGTGGTCCATTACCGGTTGGAGGTACCTCCGGACGTGCGCGAACCCGTGGAGATCCGGGTCCGGCTCCGTTACCGCAAATTCGATTACAAGTACATGGAATACGTCCACAAAGACCTGGGGCGTCCCATTCCGAAGTTACCGATCGTCGATTTGTGTTCCGATCGCGTAGTATTGCCGGTGGAGGGGGCGGCGGAACAGGTATCCGCACAGGAATCGCCGATCCGACCAGCGTGGCAACGCTGGAACGACTACGGGATCGGCTGTCTGTTGGAGGGGTTGCCTCTGAACCCCAAACGCGGCAATTTACGCCAGGCAGAAATAGCATTCCGGACCTTGACTCAGTGGCCGGAAGCGGATGCCCATTGGCATGGGTACATCAACCTGGCCCGTGTTTACATCGAACAGGGGCGGCTGGAAGAAGCGGCCCAAGTGCTGCAGCAGGCACGATCTTGCCAACCTTCGCCCCCTTGGTGGCTACTGGCCTGGTTGCAAGGCGTTGTCACTGCTCAACAAGCGGTCAGCCGGACGGACTTGGATACCGCTATCCAATTGCTGGAAAGTATCGTTGACCCCAACCATCGAGTTCGTGATGAGCAGGGACGCGTGCTATTCGATTTTACCCGTGACGTCATTGTTCTGGATGAACTCGGACGCACGCTGTTCAAGCGAAGTACGCTAGAAGCCCCCGACTCGGAAGCAGAACACCATTACCTTCTGCGTGCTGTGCAGACATACGAGCGGGCCTTAGCGGTCGATCCTGAAGACGTTGACGCCCATTACGGCCTGTACCAATGCTACGACCGTCTGAGTGCCGGGGCTGCCAGTCCTACACCGGCCCAGCAGGCGGGTTCGGCAGACATCGAAAATATGACAGCCGCAGTGATTCAGTCCCGGCAGGACACCAGCACACGGTTGGCACAGCTCAGTCAATTGCACGGCCAGGTCATCGCGTGGGGGCAGAAAGCACCCGATCCCCGTGCTCCACGCCTGCCCACACTTCGTCAGACGATCCAGCAGCTACGCCAGACGTACCATGCAGAAGCCGATCCGGCCGTGCGGCAGGGACTGGCCGCTGTGCTCAGTGAGCTGCACCGCATTGCTCATGGTATGTACAAACCGGACGAATTAGCTCGGGCGGTGACCACTCGCAAGTATCGAGAGAAAAATCCAGCGGCTAATGCCGCCGCTGAGGCGATCGTTATCTATCCCACAACCCACCGTCTGCCTTAAGCATGTAGGTGAACACTGAACCCATCGTTAGATGTGTTTTCGAGCTATCCTCTGTTGCCACTGCCCGAATGGTAAGGGCAGTGGCCCCTGGATCCTAGCATTTGCATGCCTACAACTTTTACGCGTTCTACTAGCTTTAAAATGTTTTAACTTAATGCTGATGTATTAGCAATCACATAGTAGCAGGTGATTCATATGAGTGGGAGCCGAATAGTACTCGTAGTAGCGTGTCTGGCTTTAACGATTGTTGGGGTAGTTAGTGCGGTGGTCTGGAGATGGATGAGAGCAAAGCCGACGTCGCCTCAGGCACCCCAAATTGAACCGCCGCGACCGCGATCAGCGATCCCTGTGCCCAACGTCACTTTTCGGGATGTGACAGAAGCCGCGGGACTCCATTTTCAGCACTACAATGGGGCATTTGGCTTGAAACTCCTGCCCGAAACGATGGGTCCCGGCGTATGCATCCTGGACTACGACAATGACGGCTGGCAAGACGTGCTGTTAATTAATGGCTGTCCCTGGCCCGGTCAGGATTGGCCTCAAGGACGGAGACAGGAGTGCCTGAAATTGTATCGCAATCAAGGGAATGGACGATTCCAGGACGTAACAGCCGTCACTGGACTAGCAGATGTAAGCCTCTACGGCATGGGCGCCTGTGCCGGGGACTTTGACAACGACGGCTTCCTCGATTTGTTCGTCACGGGTGTCGGGGGGTGTCGGTTATTCCGTAATGTGCAAGGCCCCGACGGTCATCGTCGTTTTCTCGATGTGACGGAAGCAACGGGTATACGCACTACAGGACGCTGGCCGGCAGAGCTGAGCACGGCGGCTTTCGAGAAATCTGCTACGCCCATCGAGTTTGCTACCAGCGCTACCTTCGTGGATTACGACCGTGATGGCTGGTTGGATCTATTTGTGTGCCGATACGTTACCTGGTCGCCTGCTATTGATCTGGCTATCGATTCGACCCTCACCGGCATCGGCCGGGCCTACTTGCAGCCCCAGCAGTTCGAGGGAGCTCAATGTGCTCTTTATCGCAACCTGGGGGGGCAACGTTTCGAGGACGTCAGCGACAGCGCAGGCGTTACCGTTTACGAGCAAGAGGGGACCGATGCCACCGCCCGCCGACGCGCGGTCGCCAAAGCCTTGGGTGTAGTGGTGTGTGACCCGGACGAGGACGGCTGGCCCGACTTGCTGGTCGCCAACGATACGGTGCGTAATTTCTTCTTCCACAACGTGGCTGGCTCCAGCGGCCAGCGGCGTTTTGAAGAAAAGGGACAGATGGCCGGTGCCGCCTATGCCGAGGCCCGAGCGCGGGGGGCCATGGGGATTGATTGGGGCGAGTACCTCCCCGGTAAATGGGGAGCAGTCATTGCCAATTTTGCCAACGAGCCGATTACTTTTCTGACTGTGGCGGACCGCAAACGCCCGCGTTTCATCGATCGGGCCTTGGCTGTGGGACTGGCCGGGCCTAGTCGCTTCTGGCTGAAATTCGGTATTTTCTTCTGGGATTACGACCTGGACGGCCGCCTGGATCTGCTCGTCTGCAATGGTCATCTGGAACCCGAAATTGGCAAAGTGCAAAGCCAGCAGACGTATGCCCAACCTGCACAACTATTCTGGAACACGGGAGACGAGCAACGGCTGTGGGAACCTGTCACCGAACAGGCGGCAGGGACTGATCTGTTTCGTCCCTTGGTAGGTCGGGGCTGTGCTTACCTCGACTATGATGGGGATGGCGATTTGGATGTAATACTGGTGGCCAACAACGGCCCGGCTCGCCTGCTCCGTAACGAGCAGAATCTCAATCACCGCTGGTTACGTTTGACTTTGGAAGGGAACGGACGTTCGTGCAATCGCAGTGCTATCGGAGCCGTTGTTACTTTGGAGGCCGCCGGGCAGATATGGCAACGGGAAGTCCAAAGCGGCCGCAGCTATCTGAGTCAGTGCGAGCTTCCCCTCACCTTCGGCTTCGGGCCGCTGCCTATCGAGACGGTCGACCGTGTAGTCGTTCGCTGGCCTGATGCCCTCGACCGGACCCCGCAAGTGTGGACTAACTTAAAGACGAATACGGCCTACCGCCTCCGACAAGGACAGGCAAGTGCCGAGACCATCGAACACCACCGATAGGCCCGATACCCGACACATGACACATAGTTAACCGTTTCGTTAGTAATGTAATCGGCCTTTGAGGCTACGCCTCACCACGCACCGTTGTCCAGGCGCAGAGTTGATCCTCAGCCGAAGGTCCTGATCTCATTCCTGGCGGAAACACACCTATGTCCAGCGATTTTCCTTCAACATCCAAGCGACGCATATGGTTATTTTCCGGTATCATCGTGACGCTGGTGCTTGCGGCCGGGTCGGCCTATGTGATCTGGTCTTTCGGGTTGCGTCACAATTCGGCCGAGCAAGCTCCGGACCTGCTTGCGGCCGCTCAAGCGAATGCTCGTGGACTAGCGCTTCTGGAATGGTTCGACGAAAACTATCAGGGCCGACCAGCGGCGGATCAGGCGATTGAAGCCTTCGAAGAAGCTGTGCGTATCGCCCCGGACTGGTTACCCGCCCGGATCAATCTGGGGATTGCCCTTCTGAACAATCGCGACAAGGACCCGCAACAAAAAGAGGCCCGTCTGCGTCGGGCGGCCGAGGTGTTCCATGACGTTCTGGCACGCGACCCGCACAACCCCTACGCCCATTTCTGCTTGGGTATCTGGCATTTTGATCGTGGCGAGCGGGAACAGGCTGAAACCCACTTCGCGGTAGTCACCAACGTCGATCCGGCCGATGCACATGCGTGGTACTTCCGTGGTCGCTGCACACCTAATGAATTCGAATCAGCGGAGGCCCGTCAGTATTTCGAAAAGGCATTGCAGCTGAACCCTTATCTGAACGCCGCACGCCATAGCCTGGCACAACACCTCAGTATTGCCAATGACCGTGAAGCCCAACAACGGCTGTTTCGCGAATTCGAGGCTCTGCGTTCGGCCGAAGTCGAGGACTATGCCGCCGTTTCTTATACCGAGATGGGTCGATACGCCACGGCCATTGGCCTACCACCGTCGTTACCTGCTCGCTCGTCGGCACCGCTGCCAATGTTTGAACACATACCTTTGGAGGTGAAGCTTGCTCCCGGTACCGTTTGGGCAACCACGCAAAGCCTGGATCCTCTTACCCGATGGGTCCGCCACCGCTACGGCCTGCCCATGCTGTGGTGTGATTTCGACCGCGATGGCAAGCCCGACTTGTTTCTACCCTCTGCCGTTGTTCGCCACGGCCGACTGAGCGACCTGCTACTCCGCCACATCGGCAACGTCACCTTTGAGGATGTCAGTCATCTGCTACCTGATTCCCGCGATGGTAGTAGTTTTGGCGGGTCATGGGCGGATTTCGACCATGACGGCTGGCCCGACCTGGCCCTGACCACAGCCCATGGCTTACGACTCCTCCGCAACGAGCAGGGGAGGACATTCACTGACGTCACCCGTCAGGCAGGTCTGGAGACCGTTAACGGGGTTACGTTGTCCGCTATCTGGTTAGATATTGACCAGGATGGTGATCTGGATTTGCTGGTCTGTGTGTATGCCGATTCCGCAGCTGCAGCCCTTACCCAGTTACAGGGCCAGGCGACCGCGCCCTCCGGCCGCCTGGCCGTTTTCCTGAACGTCGGCGAAGCACGTCCAGCGGAACGGGGGCAGCCCTTTCCGCCCTTGACACCTGCCTTCCGGCTAGCAGATACTCCTCAGCTGCACGTCCGTGGTGCAGTCACTGCCGTGTTGGCCACTGACCTCGATGGTGACCAGGATCTGGATCTGATCGTCCTGCGTCAGGATGCGGCTCCCCTCGTGCTCCTCAACGACCGCCTGTTACGTTTTCATCCCTCGGAACTATTATCAGCAGCAGAGGGTCAGCTTGGTTGTGTCCTTGATGCTAACGCTGATGAACAGACCGACTTTTGCCTCTTGGGTGGTGACCGTTCCCCAGTGTTATTCCTGAGCACGCGGGATACACCTGCCACGCACCTAACGGGTCGTTTTGAACCCAAGGCCCTGGACAGTCCTTCTCTCCGTATGGCACAAGTGGTGGACCTGGATCTGGATGGACATGCTGATTTAGTGGGTTTGACTCGGGAGGGCCTGCCTGTCTGGTTACACAATCAAGGTGCAGCCGCTCGATTCACACGCTTGTTGACCCCCTTTGGGGGACGTGCAGAAGCCTTGCGTGCGGAATCCCTCGGCATTGCTGACGTGGATGGCGATCTGCTGCCGGATCTGGTTCTGTGGTCGCCGGAAAGCGGCTTGCATCTGTTTCGACAGCATGGATGCGGCCATTACTCCTTATTTCTGACACTTAGCGGCAAGTGGGATAAAGGAAAAAAGCAGCGAAGCAATGCGGAAGGAATCGGTGCCCGCATACGTCTATATGCCGGAGGCCTGCGGGTATTGGCAGAACACACTGTTGCCAATGCCAGTCTGGGACAATCGCGGCTTCCACTAGTATTTGGCCTGGGAACTGCACCGGCTGCCGAGGCTGTACAGATCCGCTGGCCAGATTTTGTGCCTCAGTCTGAATTACAGTTACCCGCTGGTGTGCACACCATCACCGAAATCAACCGCAAATCGACCTCTTGTCCGGTGCTGTTTGCCTGGGATGGCCAACGCTTTGTTTTTATCACCGATCTGCTCGGAGCGGGTGCCTTGGCCGAACTGAACCCTGATGGGAGCGTCCGGCCTCCCCGTCCGGAGGAGTCGGTAAAGCTGGAGCCGGGCACTCTGCAGCCCCGACAAGGGCACTACCTGCTCCAGATTGCAGAGCCGATGGATGAAATATGTTATCTCGACGCGGTTCTGCTGCATGTTATTGACCATCCCCAGACCCTGATCGTTTATCCGGACGAACGGTTTGCCACCGCACTACCCCGACCCAGCCAGCGTCTGTTGTTCTTCCGTCGGGAAGAAGCTCTTGGGGTGTCTAAGGCCGTGGATCACCGCCAGCGGGACGTGACCGATATACTAAAACAACGGGATGGCCGTTACGTCGACACCTTCGCCCGCCGAGCCTGGTTGGGATTTGCCGAAGAACACTGGATTGAATGGCAGGTAACCCCTTTTGCTTATCGTTCTGCTCCCCGACGTTGGTATCTGGTACTAGCAGGTTGGACCGATTATGCTTATCCGGAATCGCTTTTGGCAGCCGCCCAGGCTGGCGTCCAACCTATATGGCCGGTGTTAGAACAGCAACAGCATGGGCGATGGCAACGCGTCGCGGAGCTGGGGATACCTGCGGGGCTTCCACGGGTGATGACCGTACCGCTACCGTCATCGTTCGAGCCAGGGGCCGGCCCTCTTCGTATCCGCACCAATCTGCAGGTGTATTGGGATCATCTTTGGTTAGTACCGGAGGCCGATATGCTACCACCTGAAGAGTCGCCCCGGGTGCACGCTCTAGCCGTACATCGGGCCTATCTGGAACACCGCGGTTTCCCCCGTGAGACAGCAGCTGCCGATGACACACCGCCGCGTTACGAACATGAACAACTAGAGAACGTGGCCGTAAGCCGCTGGCAAGGACGTTTGACACGCACGGGTGATGTGACTGAATTATTGCAAAAGGCAGATGATCGTTTCGTCATTGTGGGACCGGGGGATGCCGTTACGGTCTCCTTTGATGCGTCAGCTTTGCCGCCTTTGCCAGCCGGTTGGCACCGTTCCTTCGTTGTGCAAGCCTGGGGCTATTCCAAGGACACCGCCCCCACCACGTTGACCGGCGGTCAGGTGGAACCGCTGCCTTTCCGTGCTATGCCGCATTACCCCTACGATCCGCTACGTCTCCCTCCCCCACCGGCCCAACTGGAATATCATCGTCGCTGGAACACGCGTCCCTTCCGTCATCCATAACAGTTGCCGCTCGCCCAGTGTCAGGTTCGCAGACTCTACACGAATCTACGAAGGGGTATGGGGGCATAAAAACGAGCCAGGGTGGATATCATTCCCTCAGTCCAGAGGTGGTAGTACGTCAGGTTGAACTTGGTAGGCATCCGCCAGAGCGTTCGTAGTGCAAAACAAGGCAACAATGGCCAGTATTTCGCCCAACGTTTCGGTATCCACGCCTAGTTTGCGAAGGGCAGTGGTATGGGAATTGATGCAATAAGTGCATCCGTTGGCCGCGCTAACGGCCAGAGCAATGATTTCACGGGTGCGTGCATCGAGCGGAGATTGCCGTCCAACCGCATCAGGGTGCATCAACGTTTTCAAACGACTCCAGATCATGTCCAGATGCTCTGGATGAGTAGCCAGCACCCGCCAAAAGTTAGGAACGCGTTCCAAACCTTTGGTCCGTTTGATGTCGGCGAAAATCTCGGCTACACGCCCCGTGGCTTCCTCTTCGCTTACCGGCCGGACTGTTGCCACCCGTTCAATGGCTTGTGCCATTGTGTTTTCCTCCCGACGGTGTTCTTTTCTGACAATCCTGAAAAAACTCACTGGCTTGCTTAACATAATCGTTCACTAGCATACCGTGTTTAGCATATGGCTACGGTCGTATACTATTCGCAGGTGGAACCCGGTCTCAACGATTTTTCCCTATCCTTAACTACACCCAAGACCGTTTGCTGAAGACAGGAATGTTGTTAACAAATCAAACAGATCCCAAACAAAATCATCGCGGGGCATGTGAAAACGCCTAGAACAGACTCTGATGGCACTCCAGGCAAGTGGACATCAAGGAGACATGATCATGCGCTGGCAGACAGGTTCCCGGAAGCAGTTATGTAGTAACGTAACACCCTTAAGCTTGATAATTCTGGGTAGCTTTTTACCGGTTGTCATAGCAAAGGGCACATCGCCATCAACCGAATCGGTGTGGCGACCACTTTTCAATGGCAAAGATTTAGACGGCTGGGTACCTAAGATCAAGGGTTACCCGCTGGGCGAGAACCACTTGGATACGTTTCGTGTTGAAGATGGAATCCTCAAAGTCAGTTACGATAAATACAAGGCCTTTGAGAACAAATTTGGGCATCTATTTTATGTAAAGGAAAAATTTTCTCACTATAGACTCCGTGTGGAGTATCGTTTTGTGGGGGAACAATGTCCTGGTGGGCCATCCTGGGCGGTGCGTAACAACGGCATCATGTTCCATTGCCAGGACCCCAGAACGATGCGTCGTGACCAGGATTTCCCCGTTTCTATTGAAGCTCAGTTGCTAGGAGGATTAGGCAAGGGAAATCGACCGACAAACAACGTATGTACCCCCGGCACCCACATCGTGCTGGAGGGCAAGTTGTTTACACCGCATTGTACCAATTCGCGTTCCAAGACGTATTATGGTGACCCTTGAACCCGCATTTCCCCGGAAAATCGCGCTCTACCAAGGACAACCGACGCAAAATCCGACGCACTGAAGCCGGAGTCGCCGGTGGAAGTAGGAGCCGCGGCTTCGCGGCCTGAGCCGCCTCGGTGCTACTATCCGACCGGCCTGCTGCTGGTCGAGCTGCCGCAGCTGTGGCTCCGGATTCCGACCCACCTTAAGGTCCACCGGCCCACCTGCTCAAACTAGCCCGACAATTCGCTAGCCAGATGTCCATGCCGCCAGCACAACCCTAACACGACTCCCCCAACCCGCACTCTAAGTCGCTGCCTGCCACGCCCCCGGTTGGTGCAATGGATTGCCACTTGCATCGACAGCTCGATGAGTAAATCGAGAGTCAGTCAGAATCACGAAATTCTTTGACAAGATCGTAGCAAACGCGAATGGTAGCAGCGTAAAGAAACTGAGCGGGGATAGGATCGCATACTAGGACCCGAAGACCGGCACTATTGTCATTTACAATCCCAAGGCACAAGACTGGGGGACGGCGTTCAGGCCAGTAGCCGGCAAAAGCTATTTTGAGAACTCGAAGTGAGGACTGTCATGCAGGTTCACAATATCGTAGAAGACAGAGCAATAGTCACGATGACTGAAGAGGAATTCCTTATCCTCAGTAACAATGCGTTAAATGAATTGTGCAACGCAATAGAATTGCCCGAGTTCTCCACTCGAATGGGTGCCGATCGCTTTCAGGTGGAGAACCTACTCAGGGAAATCCATAGTCTGTTGGGAGAACTAGAAAGAAAGAAGAAGACTTCTCAGTGAACAGGTGCGTATCAACCTTCTGATTGCGCGGGACCGTGACACTGATGGCGACGGCAGTCTGGACGAACGGCTGTACGTCGTGCAGGACGCTAATTTCGATGTGACGGCAATTGGTGACAATGCGGGCAATGTTGTCGAACGTTACCTCTACGATCCGTTTGGCAGTGTGACGCTCCTCGACGCCGGCTGGAACGTCCTGGCCAGCAGTGCCTTCGCTTGGCTCTACCTGCACCACGGCGGCCGGTTCGATGGGACCGGTGGCCTGTATCATTTCCGCTGTCACGACTACTCCGCCACCTTTGGTCGCTGGACCCGCCTGGATCCGAACCGCTACCAAGCGGGAGACGTCAACCTCTACCGCACCGTCTTCAACACGCTCCGACGATTTACATTCACCCCAGCTGCCAGGTTTGGCATCAGGTCAAAGATTGGTCGGTGCCCAGTCCCGTAGGCACCCGCCTCGGGGGCGGGTTGGAAATGATTTAATGAGTGGCAGAGGGTTCACTTCCCTCAAAGGCGACGGCGTTTGTGTGAAGCGATGCCCCGCTCCGCCTGCGTCAGGTTGGACGGTGAGATGGCCGA
>JANWVV010000045.1 GCA_025055795.1 Gemmataceae bacterium | reverse complement strand
GTCATTGGTTAGTAACAATTATTCTGATAGCAGTATTAGCATCCACAGTTGCTAGTGCTGGACCGTTACGTGGGCGGTCAAGCCATCTAGTCTCTTCTCGAGGGACAAGTAGTAATTTGACGATCCATCAAAGTTGTTGTAGCTGGGTGTCGTACGAGGTACCCCCCGAGCGATCGCCCAATAGCAAGCCTTTGGTCTGGATTGTCGACGGTGCCGGCGACTTAAAAGGCTGCTCGAATGCGATCGGTTATGCTAACGCCGTTCGCGGTCAGCCGCTGGAGGTGGTAGTTTTTCCCTGGTCGCACGGTTACCGTCGGCTGCTACGGGACCAAATCGATGGGGAGCATGCCCGCCGACAAGGCGTACGACTGGCTCAAGCGATTCTGGAACGTAAGGCCCGCGAACCGGACCGTCGGGTGGTCCTGATTGCTCACAGTGCCGGCTGTGCGGTGGCGTTGGGAGCCGGTGACGTCCTGCCACCCAACAGCGTAGATCGGATCATCTTACTGGCCCCAAGTGTCTCCACCGGTTACGATCTGCGTCCGACGTTGCAGGCTGCCAAGGAGGGGGTGGACGTGTTCTGCAGCAAACGGGATTGGGTGGCTTTGGGATTTGTAGTGCGGGTCGTAGGAACTACCGACAATTTCTGGTCAGGTGCGGCAGCGGGACGCTGGGGGTTCCGCCAGGCGCGTCTAGCCTGGCAGGATCCTCTGGTCGCTTCACGGCTTCGTCAGCATTTCTGGTCGCCGGAGCTAGCCTGGACGGGCCATACCGGCGGTCACCACGGCATGCACGCCCCTGGCTTCATCCATACATTCCTATGGCCCCTGATCCTTGGTCAATAATGCGGCATGGTATAGATAGCTCCGGCCCTGACGGCTACGTTCATCTACTTCATTACCCGGTGAACGCTCCAGACCAGAATATTTGCTTGCGGAGCCCTCTTGCATGACCTACCAAGGTTCGAAAAGCCTTTCCACACGGACACAGCATAACTGCCGGCGTGTGTCCGACGTGCTAGCAACGCTGTTGGGACTGATGGCCTGGGCCAGTTGTCTAGCAGGTCAGGAAAATAACCCCCAGCCAGTTCCGTCCTCGACGGTCGCCAGACCATCAGTTCCGCCACAGGCTCCCCTACCCTTGTTGCCACCACCAGCGTTGCAGTCTCCTGACTCGTCGACCGCTCCGTCCCCTGCTCCAATAGATTCACCCTCTGGCACTGGTGTAGGCCCACCTCAGCTCGAGTATGACCCGAGCTATCTCTATCTACCCGCAACGGCTCCGCCCCGCCGACCAGAAGCCTGCCGGCCTCTGGGACGCTGGTGGATCAGCCCTGCTCTGGAACTGGCCTGGTTTCCCACACCGTTATTGCCGCGGGATCTGGGACTGGCCGTTCCAGACCTGGACGGTTCCCGGTTCATCGGTCCTCGCTTGTTGACTGCTCAGAGGGACGTCCCCACCTTCCAAGCCGGCTTTGCCCTCGACGGAGGCTTCTGGCTCGATTCTCGCAACCGGTTTGGTCTCGACAGCAGCTTTTTCCTGCTGGGCGGCAATGCCACAATCTTCCCCGGTTATGCGCCAGAAATGCTGGTGCTATTCCCTGATGGCGTCCGGGGCGGTGCTCCCCAGTTGCTGATCTTTCCCCCAGGTACCCCTCTTGTTGATGCCTTCCCAATGACCTACTCCTCCCGATACATCACGGTCGACGTCAACTACCGTCACAACCTGGCCTGTGCCGACCGCTATCGGCTAGACCTACTCATCGGCTACCGCCACGCCTTTGTCCAGGACGAACTCTACTTTGGGGAACCACCCGACGATCGCAGTTACGACCAACACCGCGATAATCGTCTGGCAGCATCCAACCCATTCCATGGTGGACAACTGGGCTTGGCGGGCGAGTATCGAGGCGGTCCCTGGTTCGTCACCGGAGCGGTCAAGGTCGCTTGGGGTGTAGTTGCACCCAAAATCGAAGCGACTGGCCTGTTTCTGGACACCTATGCTCGCACCTCTGGTGGGTTATGGCAACGTTTGCCCGCGCTAGACAATCCACTTGCTGAACGCTTCGCCGTGATGCCCATGTTACGGCTGACTGTCGGCCGGCAGTTTGGCAACCATCTTCGAGTTTACGCCGGCTATAATTTTTATTATCTCAGTCGGGTTGTACGCCTGGCCGAGGCCCTGAACCTGACTGTTCCTCCGCGTTTGGCCGACGTCTGGATTCAATCCATCACCCTCGGTCTGGAAGCACGTTTCTGAACAGCTTAGTTTCGAAGTGGGATTTACAGGGCCAGCAGGAAGGTGTATGGTCGGTACCCCAGGAAAGGGACCTCTGATGACGGACACACCTGACAATAGTCCGATCTTGGGTTTCCACGTGTTTGCACTGGATGAGGGTTAGTCCCGTTGGGGCGGTGTGTTTATCCGCTCGCAGGCCGGCAAGGAGGCATGATGGTCCGCCACAGCGACGAGCACGATGGGATCAGTCTGGTCATACCGGCCTACAACGAGGCAGCGGTTATCGAGCAAGCCGTCACGGAGGCTCTTGAAGCATTGACTAGTTTGGGGCGAAGGTATGAACTGATTGTGGTCGACGATGGCAGCACGGATGGCACAGGGGCCATTGTGCAAAGTTTGCAGCGTCGCCATCCCTGTGTGCGACTTTTACAGCATCGTCAGAACCGGGGGTACGGAGCCGCGTTGGCAACTGGCTTCCGCGTTGCTCGGTATGCCTGGGTTGCCTTTACCGACGCCGATTGCCAATTTGATCTGCGCGAACTGAGCCGTTTGCTATCACTGGCCGACACCGGAGTCATCGTGGTCGGGTGGCGGGTCCACCGGCAAGATCCTTGGCTAAGGCGTTTCCTGTCCTGGGGTTACAACCGTCTGGTCCGCTGGCTGCTGAAGCTACCGGTTCACGATGTTGATTGTGCTTTGAAAGTGTATCCCCGCTCGTTGCTACGCCACTTATTACCACGCACACGCGGCTACTTTGTGAACACGGAAATGCTGGCTCGTGCTGTGCGTCGCGGTTGGATCATTCGTGAGGTAGCCGTGACGCATCGGCCGCGAGCAGCGGGACGCAGCAAGGTCGGCTTGGGCGAAGTTCCCCGTACCGCGATCACTCTGTTGCGTTTTTACTGGCAGCACTGGTGGTGGAAGCGGAGGACAGGTCGGCGTCGGCCGCAGACCCGGGTTTGGTCGGGACGTTTGCATGTGCCGCAGTGGCTCGCAGCTGCTGAACCAGAGCCAAAGCTTGCTCCTTCGTCTGCACCTCTTCATCCCATTGGGCCCGCCGGACGGCGTCCAAAAGCCGTTTGAATTCCGGCCCCGGCGGAATGCCCAAGGCCATCAGGTCGCTGCCCCGTAATAATGGCGGTGGATCCAGGTGTTCCCGCGGCCAGTGCTGCAGAAGCTGGGCACAATAGTCTACTGCTTCCTGATGTACCCCCCCATTAGCCAAGGCCTCTGCACGATGCAAGGCGACCAGGTCGCTAGCCCCTACCTCTGCCAATAAAGGTCGCCACCGGTGGGGCTTCTGCTTAGGTGCCTCAAACAAGGCCCCTTGATAACGCAGTAACCAGACCAGTCGCTCTTTCTCCGCATTGGAAAGTCGGAGCCGCTGGGCGATCCCCTCTGCCCGCTGAGAGGCCCTTACGGCCACGGCATTCATGGGCCATGGAAAAGCTTTACCCTCTACCCCTTCCCCCTGGGCAGATCCACAGATCAGCTCCCTACGGTCAATAGGCAGGCCGATGGGATGGAGCAGTGCCGCCAAGGCCAAGGGGAAGCCCGCGTCGGTGGGCAACTCATCGATCACTCGAACCGTATGGCCCCACAGCGTCGACGGATCGCACCTCGAAGTTTCGTGCTCCGCGATGCCACTAACAGATACTAAGCCCAGGCACGACAACGGTCCGCTGTAGGGCTGCGTGGCCACGGCCACAAGTTCCGGAAACAGAGGAGGTATCAAGTTCAGATCGTACAACAACCGGGCCCCCCGACCTCGTGTCGCATGGCTCAACATCTTGCGTAACTCATCAGCAATTCTTTCGGGAGCGACCACCGTGATCTGATCGGCCTGGGCCCGGATAGCCGCAGCGGTCTGGCTCTCGATCGTCAGCGCATAGCGTGCTGCTAGACGGGCCGCACGCAGCAACCGTAGTTTGTCCTCGGCAAACCGTTCCTGCGGATTGCCAATCGCCCGCAAGATCCGGGCCTGCAAATCCGCCTGACCCCCTACAAAGTCGATCAATTCCCCTTTGATAGGGTCATAAAACATGCCGTTGATGGTAAAGTCACGGCGTAAAGCGTCTTCCTGCGGCGTGGAAAAGGCCACCGCATCCGGTCGCCGCCCATCACTATAGCTCAGATCGCTCCGAAAGGTGGCCACTTCGACCGTCAGCGATTGGCCATCCGGACCACGGGGGCCAATGACTTGGATTACGCCAAACGCTGCACCGATTTCATTGCGACGGGGGAACAGAGCTTTGATCTGATCCGGGCGGGCGTCGGTGGCTACGTCGTAGTCTTTTGGCTCTAATCCCAACAGTTGATCACGCACACAGCCCCCAGCCCAATAAGCCGTGAAACCTGCCTCTTGCAATCGCCGGACCACCTTCAGAGCAAATTGCCGTGCCGTCATCTCTATTACACCTGCAGTTGTCTTCTTGACTAATCCAAAGGTCCCCCACCCCCGCTTTCGTCAGCTATTTTTCGCCCCATCGCTATTGCAATCAGTAGCCCTAAACGCGTATCTGCTTTAGTAACTCAAGTGATGACGATAGCAAAAACGGTGGAAAAACATGCTGCAAGCATCGTTCTTCAGGCGTTACCTCGTAAAAAGCGTCAGGGCGGTCAGTATGACCGCCCCACACGTGTGCTATTGCTTGTGATCGTGACGAGTCGATTCGCAATGGTGTGGGATGCCTCAACAGAAAGGAGGCTTTTCCTTTGGGCGAAGAGCAGGCAGCATCAGCTACACGGTTTCAGGCGTTATAGCCAATCAGGTCCCACCCTTTGCGGTATGTACGCCGGACGTACTGGGCAGCTTCAGGGCAATCTACTGCCTGGCACTTGACCCCATCCCATGTGAAGCCTTTGCCCACCCGAATGGCCACGTTACCTAACAGGAATGCGGCCGTCAGCAAGGCGGCATAATCGAAGTTGGCCAGGGCCAGTTCCGGCTTACCCGCTTTAATGGCCTCGACCCATTCCCGTTTCTGACCAACGTCGTTTTCGTTGTTGACTGGCAGTTTTTCCGGTGGAGTCATGCCATTGGTCTTTTTGCCAGTACTGAAGTACACTTCGGCACCGTAATCATTGGGGGAGTAGGCCAGCCCTTTCGTACCCACCAAGATTGATCCACTGTCGACTAGTCGGCTTTTACCCGCCAATTCCACTGCTTTTTTGACCAGTTCCTCCGGCGGCAACAGTTTGACGCCGTTTTTCTGTCCCTCGTACCAGTGTACGGTGACAGGCGGGCGATTGCCTCGTGCCGGGAACTTGAGCACGACGTGGGCATAGCTGGGACAGGTCAAGGGATTGACATCGCCGGCCTCTGCGGAAACATGGATAGGATGCTCGAGCTCCAGGGCCATGAAGGCCATGTTAGCGGTGTGACAAGCCATATCGCCAATGGCACCTGTGCCGAAATCCCAGAAGCCACGCCAGCCGAAGGGATGAATCCCCTGGGCATACGGACGTTCGGGGGCTGGACCGAGGAATTCGTCCCAATGGACGCCGGCCGGAACGGGCGCCGGTTTGGGCGGGTTTTTGTCTGTAATTTTCGGAGCCTGGGGCCAGATGGGACGATTGGTCCAAACGTGTACCTCAGTGACGTCTCCGAGCTCTCCAGCACGAATCAGTTCCACGGCCCGTCGCAGCCCATTGGCCGCTGTTCCTTGGTTACCCATCTGCGTGCAAACCTTGTTCTTACGGGCTTCCTCACGCATCAGATGGGCTTCGTATACGTCGTGGGTCAGCGGCTTCTGGCAATAAACATGCTTACCGGCACGCATGGCCAAAATGCTGGGTAACGCATGCGTGTGGTCTGGCGTCGACACCACCACCGCGTCGATAACGCGCAGCAACGCACTATCATCGAATAGCTTGCGGTAATCATGGAAGGTCTTGGCCTGGGGCCACTTTTTGGCCTTCTCGCCCAGAGGTCGCTCGTCAATGTCGCACAGGGCCACTACTTCCATGTACCGAGCCGCCTGGTCAATGTCACTGGAGCCTTTGCCCCCCACACCAATCCCGGCGACACGGAGTCGTTCGTTGGCCCCCTGGATTCGCTCCGCCGAGAAAGCGGGTGCCGTATACAGATACCCTAACCCGGCCGCCGAAACCGCTAGCACCTCACGACGTGAGAAGCGACGGACCATGGATCGTCCCCCTTTTTCTTTTGGAACGAAAGTTTGACCGCAACTGCTAGTGGATGAACGTCAGCTCCGATGACCCCGATGGTCACGGAAAGCCGATCAAACGCTTAGGCAGGCTTCCTTTCATGAATGTAAACTTCCACCATCCCGAGGGCAACCAAAAAATGGATTTACCCTAAACCCCTTGGATCCGGCTTGGCTCAACCTTGCCTGTTTTGGTACCACGGTCATGCCAGGTGGCACATTTTGATGTCGCCTCCCACTATTGTGGCCACAGCCCGACCCACCACGGGCCAGCCATCAAATGGGGTATTACGACTTTTCGATTTGAATTCTCGTTTATCGATCGTCCAGCGGAGTTGGGGGTCGATGACTGTGACGTCGGCGGGTCGTCCGGGCAGCAGGGTGCCTCGGTCGATGCCCAGCACTCGGGCCGGATTCAACGTCATTTTGGCCAGCATCTGGGGCCAGCTCAAATGGCCAGGCTCGATCAAATAAGTGATGCACAAAGGCAGAAACGTCTCCAGGCCAATTATTCCATTGGGTGCTTGGTCGATCTCCCGTTCCTTCTTTTCCGGAGCGTGGGGGGCATGATCCGTGGCTAGAACAGACAACGTACCATCTTTCAGACCTTCGATGATGGCGGCAACATCGCGGGCTGTCCGGAGGGGGGGCGACATCTTGTAATTGCCATCAAATGAACGCATCGCTTCGTCCGTGAGCAGAAAATGATGAGGACAGGCTTCCCCGGTTACCTGTACTCCGCGGCGTTGCCCATACCGGATCAGTTCTACCCCCCCGGCCGTTGACACATGCAGGATGTGGATCCGGCCCCCTGTCAGTTCCGCTAGCAAAATGTCGCGGAAAATCATGATTTCTTCGGCCACCGCGGGCATGCCGCGCAAACCAAGCTGGACGCTGACGGCCCCCTCGTTCATCACTCCGCCCTGGGTCAACTCCAGCACTTCAGCATGCACCAGCACCGCTTTGTCAAGCATGCGGCAATATTCCAGCGCCCGTCGCATGATTTCAGCGGAACTAACCGGTGCTCCATCATCGCTGAAGGCCACTGCTCCCCCTTCGACCAGTCCCCCCAACTCGGCCAATTCCTTGCCTTCGCGGTTTTTGGTGACCGCCCCGACGGGAAAAACGTTGCAATTGCCGGCCCGACGCGCTTGCAGAACGACAAACTCTGCCGCGGAGCGACTATCCAAAGCCGGCTCGGTGTTGGGCATGCAGGCCACGCTGGTGATACCGCCGGCGATGGCCGCGGCCGTGCCAGTCGCTATTGTCTCGTCCTCCTCCCGGCCTGGTTCCCGCAAATGTACGTGCATGTCAATCAAGCCGGGACACACAATCAAGCCTCGGCAATCCAACACAATATCGGCCGAACGGCCCTGGGCCCCCACCCCCAGAATCTTCCCCTCGGCCAACCATAAATCTGTCACTGTGTCCATCCCTTGGACCGGATCGATCACCCGCCCCTGACGTAGAACAATTGTCTTCATAGACACTTCTTCATACTCAACTGTAGACCACCATCATCTTAAGCCGATGTGCAATTTTAGTACACCCATTAACGTTCGTTACACTTATCCGTCCTGAATCAACCCTTACCTTACCGCTCCCTTATCCGAATTGTCCACTTTGTCATACTCGCGGTTTATCCTCCACAAGTTACGTACCGGTCCTGCTTTGTTTCTACACTCCAAACAAATAGCCCGGACAACCGGCACATCCCCTATTATCGGTATGTTCTGGTTTATCTCTCGTGCCCTTTTTGCCCGTTTATTGCACCCCAACTTCCCCGCTAGTCGAAGCCAACAGGTGTCATACCCAATGGGCCAAAGGTCATGCGTTGCCAGACGTGGTTGGGGTTATTTTTCTTGATGTGTGTCAGTTGTACTAGCTTGCCGCTTGGTGGTTCTGCCCAAATACTGGCTCCGCCACTTCCTGCTGCTACCGCTACTACTCAGCAGCCAATTCCAGCAATCCCTTCGTCCTCCAGTCCAACAACCGCTGCCGCAGATTCGCCTTTCGATAAGGACGAATCAGTCACCGACGTTTACGATCCCTTGTCTTCAGCGGCCCGATGTTTGGCCCGTGGAGAAAAACTGCAAGCCGCCGGACACCTGGAACGCTACTTGAAGCAACAACCGCAGGCCCATCTGTTCCGCTTCCAATTAGCGGAGATTTATCACAGCTGCCAACGCTTCGGCCCGGCGCAACTCCATTTCGAACTCTTTGTCAAGTACTTGCCACCTAACTGTGGCGAGACGCTGCGACAGGCAGCCCTAGTTGCCCATACACGCCTGCGGGAATATGCCCAGAGCCGGGGAGACACCTTTGCTGAAGCCTATCACCGGGCCGCGGGCCTGCTCTTGCTAGCACAATCAGCTCAAGCGATTCAGCCCGTTCTAGCTGATGAGCTACTCGGTCAGGCCCGGCAGGCCCTTGCCCAGGCACAAGCGAGCCGTCCCAGTCATCCGGCCCTAATCCCTTTGCAGCTGAAGCTACACCAACTCAGTGGTCATGACGACGCCGCAGGGTTTGTGGAACAGGCCCGCTACCACCTGGCCTTCCCCCAGCCGCTATCCCCTACCCTCTCCTTGAACTACTAGTCCACTCGACACTCTAACTTACTTTGTGAAAAATCTATAACCCCCGGAACCATGCAGAGATCGCCCAGCAAATGCGTCAAGGATTGAAACAATTTCTTCAATACGTGTGAGGGATATACCTATGGTGACCTCAGATCATATCAATGCATGCCTGGAAAGCTTCGATCACCCGGTGTAATGAGTCTTCGCTGATGCACAATGGCGGTAGACAGTACAACACCGGTCCGAGCGGGCGAAGCAACACGCCCATTTGGAGGGCACGCTGTCGCCACAGGGGAACTTTGTCACACAAATATCCCCCCGTTACGTTCAGTTCCATTACTCCGATGGTGCCACACCATCGGACTTCCTTGACTCGCGGGTGCCCTTGCCAACGAGGAAGGTGCGTTGCCCAGAACGCCTCGATCCGATTGGCTTCCTGCCGCCAATGCCCCTGCTCAAGCAGACGCCAATTCGCCACAGCTACAGCACAAGCCAATGGATTGGCCGTATATGAATGGCCATGAAAAAACATCCGTGAACGGTCCATATGACAAAATGGTTCCACAATGGTGGGGCTTACTAAAGTAGCTGCCAATGGGAGCATCCCCCCTGTTAATGTTTTTGCTGTGCAGACTATGTCAGGGATGATTCCTGCATGTTCAAAGGCCCAGATCCGACCGGTTCGGCACGCCGTCATTACCTCATCGACGATGAAAAGTAACCCCTCCTGCTTACAAACCTGCCATAAGCTGCGTAGTACCTCGGGCGGATGCATACGCATCCCCCCAGCACCCTGCACCAACGGTTCTACTATCACCGCAGCGACATCCTTGTGCCAACGCTCTACTGCCCTCGTTAATGCCTCTACTTGCAATGGTGCCTGTATTACATCGAAAAGTAACGGTTCATACATGCCGAAATAAACCGGGTCTCTCCCTACGGACATTGCTCCAAACGTATCGCCATGATATGAATTATCAAAACAGATAAACTTATGTCTTTTTTGTCCTTGCATGTGCCAGAATTGCACCGCCATTTTTAAGGCGACTTCGACCGCTGTGCTTCCGTTGTCGGAGAAAAACACGCGGCCAACACCACCCCAAGGTGCTGAGCGGACCAGTCGCTCTGCCAGTTCGACAGCCCAAGGATGTGTCGTCCCTGCAAATACGGTGTGATCCAGGGTTGCAGCCGCTCGCCGTAATGCCTGCACTAACGGCGGATGACAATGCCCATGCAGGATTGTCCACCACGAGGCGATGGCATCAATGACACGCTGACCATCCACCAAATTCAAAAATTCCCCTTGGGCCGAAACCACGGGCAGTTGCTCCAAGGGTTCCATTAAGGGCGTGTAAGGATGCCACACGTACTTGCTGTCAATTTCCCGAATCGATTTTCCACCAATGTCTAAATTTTTATAAAAATCATCGATATGCTGATCAATGGCACGTAGTACATTCTTATGAATGCGACTAAACTCTTGAAGAGTTTGTCTGTCCCAGAAAGGAACCTGCGGAAGCTCGAGGGAAAAAACAGGCACTTGAGCATGTTGTTGAATTTGCTTTACCGCAAAGGGGTCTTCACGGCCTAGTAGCACGCAGGCCACTACGGGTACACCGTGAAGGGCCTCAAGCACAGCCAAGGCGCGACCCACAGCACCTATTGCTGAGGAACCTACCAGAATGACCGGACTCCTCCAGGCACGAATTAGTTCGATTTGCAGGACAGAATCCGTTAACGGCGAAAGGGGACCACCAAAGGTTTCTATCAACAGAGTATTTTCACACACAGGTGCGGCCTGATGGATATCGACCAAGTTAGGCAATGGTCTACCACTTCGACGGGATGCTAAGAGCGGGGCTACGGCTTCTTCATAATGCCGGAGTGGATCGAAAACCCCAGCCTGAGGCACATATTGTCGTACCTTCGCCGTATCGGAAGGCCCCGTTTCCAACGGCTTCCAATAAGAGTATTTAGCGGAAAACAAATTGAGAAAGATAATAGAGAAAGTAGTTTTCCCTGCGTCCGTATCTGTACCCACAATGATAACTTTTCGCATGGCCGGTCATTCAGTGAAAAATCCGTGCGGAGACTCGCAATTCGTAGGCAAGTGCTTCCAGACACTGCGGACTGTGGTGCGCATGCAATGAAATGCGTAGGCGTGCGGTGTATTCCGGCACCGAGGGAGGACGAATTGCTCGCACATCCCATCCTTTTTGTTGCAGGTGAGCGGCAAGACGTACTGCCCGCTGATCCTCTCCTACGACTATTGGCACGATATAGGCGTCTCCGCGTACGTCCCACGCGCTGCCATACAAAGCGGTGCGGAATTTCCGGGCATTCTCAAATAAGAGTTCTCGCCCTGCATCATCTTGCATAACTCGCTGGATACCAGCACGCCAGTAAACACCCAATAGTGGCGGTAATGCCGTGGTAAAGATGAGATGACGGCAACGATTGACCAGGTAATCACGCAGCAATGAGGAACAACAAATATAGGCACCACATAAGCCCAGAGCCTTTCCCCCGGTGTGCACCGTTGCTAGAACGCGTGAACGGAGTTGGCCGGCATCGACCAGTCCCGAGCCATTGGGACCATAGCAGCCGGTGCTATGTGCCTCATCAACAATAACGTATGCGCCGTACCGCTCAGCTAATTCGACGATCTGGCATAGCGGAGCCAAATCGCCATCCATGCTGAACATAGACTCGGTAACAATAAACATCTCACGTTGGGGAGAACGTGTCGCCGATTCCTTTTTCAATCCCTCTTCCAAGTGATTGAGATCATTGTGTCTATAGATGAACTTACGAGGACGACAAACACGTAGGGCCTCATAAATACTGGCATGGCAATATTCATCGGCAGCGACCCAGTCCCCCGGCTCAATCACAGTGGTCAACAGCCCTTCGTTGGCCACAAAGCCACTAGTCATCATGAGGACAGCTTCGGCCCCATGCCACGCGGCCAAGGCTGCTTCTACTTCTTCCCAAATCGGATGGTGACCCCGCAGCAGGCGCGAACCCATCCCCGTAACAGGTAGGTCACTCGCATCGACTGCCAACGGTAGACGACCGTGACCATAGCCTAGGTAATCATTAGACGTGAAATCAATTCCTCTGCTGGTCCAGATACTGCGGTAACGATTTTGAGCTTGCAGTGCTTCTAATGTCGTTTTCCAACGTTCATTTAAGCTCATTGTATGTATATATCACTATCCTAGATAAGAGGGATCTTTGAAACCGAGCAATCTTGTGCCGCTCCTTGCAACGTGTTAAACAACTGCATATCATCGTGCACGTCGGGGTTCGGGGCTGTGAGGAGTTTATCGCCGTAGAAGATCGAATCGGCTCCGGCCAGGAAGCACAGAATCTGGGTTTCCTGGCTCAAGCGATGGCGACCAGCACTTAGCCGAATCCGGGAAGCGGGAAAAGTGATACGTGCGACGGCAATCAAGCGTACTAGCTCGACCGGCGGCACGGGGGGAGCATGCTCTAAAGGGGTACCCGGTATAGGGATAAGACAATTGATCGGTATGCTTTCCGGAGGCGGATCCAATTGCGCTAGCTCAGCCAGCATTGCCAGGCGATCATCGATCGATTCCCCCATTCCAATGATACCGCCACTGCAGACGGAAATACCAGCTTGGGCTACGTGCCGCAGCGTAGCCAATCGGTCCTCATAGGTGCGTGTGGTGATGATATTGGGGTAGAACTGACGCGATGTGTCCAGGTTATGGTTGTAGGCGGTGAGCCCCGCTTCTTTCAGTTGGCGGGCTTGCTCGGCTGTCAGCATTCCCAAAGTTACGCATACTTCCATGCCCAGATTGCGGACGGCCCGGACCATGTCCAGGATCCGTTGGAATTCGGGCCCCTCTCTGGGGGGCGAACGCCAGGCCGCCCCCATGCAAAAACGGGTTGCGCCGGCTTGTTTGGCCCTCTCTGCAGCTCGACAGACCTCCTCGACCGTCAGTAGCGGTTGCCGGGAAACTGAGGTTGCGTAATGAGCCGATTGCGGGCAGTAAGCACAATCCTCAGGACACCCACCTGTTTTAATACTGAGCAATGCACACTTCTGAATGTCACCATAACCGCGATGTTGCCGATGTACATCGCTTGCCCGAGCTATCAATTCCAACAAAGGCTGATCGTACAGACGACGTAATTCGGATACTGTTTTCATTGTCATCTGATTCTCTAGTCTCGACTCTACCGTTGTATGTGACCTTGTAATGCCGTCATCGTTATTGCGTTGGCGTTCCGATTACAGTAATCCGTCAGATGGGTTAATCGTAACGGGTTGTCCGTGCTGACGGGCCGAGCGGAGACAAGCGTCAAGGACTACCTGCGTTTTCCAAGCTATTTCGGACCACTGTGGCTCGATGCGTCCGGACAAAACAGCCAGGGAAAAGTTACGGATCATGTTGACTTCCTGGGCTCCAGGCACTCCATCGCTGTATTCACGCACGGCATACCGCTGGCTGTGGTTTTCCATGTTGAATGAGCAACCAACCACTCGAAAATAAGGTTGCGAAACGATCAGCCCAACTTCGGCGCCATAATATGGCAGGACAAAATCATCGATCCAAATCGATCCATTACTGCCACTGATATGGGCCCATTGTTGCAGCTCTGTACGGAACGAACAATAAAAGGAAGCCGAGATCTGGTCAGCGAAAAGAAGTTCGGCGGCCAGTTCCAGAGGGACTGCTTGGGTAAAGTTATCCGGAGGATAGAGGATACGGGCAGTAACCTGTATTGGCATTTCATACTTGAGAATCCAAAGGGAAAGACGGATGTTGTACCAGCCCAGATCACCGAGGGCTCCCAAAGGTTCCAGTTGCGGCTGGACACGGATATTGCTCCGCAAAAACTCCGGCGGTGCCGCAAAACTGAACTGGGAATTGATCCGACGGAGGGTACCGATCGTGTGACCATCATCCAGAAGTCGTCGCAGCAGCTGTAAGCGCTGGCTATGCATGAACATAACGCCGTCCATGAACAGGACGTTATTTTGACGGCACGCTTGGAGCATGTCGCGTAGTTGGTCCGCGTGAGGGGCGCAGGGTTTCTCACACAGGACGTGTTTGCGTGCTTGAGCAGCCCGGATCACCCACGGTGGCCGGATACCTGTGGGAAGCGGAATGTACACAGCGTCGATGTCCGGACGCTCCAGCAGCTGCTCGTAGGTGCAAGCGACAGGGGCTTGCGGAAACGGTGCCTCGGCCTGACACTCGGCGATAAACTGCTCGGCTTTGCTCCGGTCACGACTGGCTACAGCCACAAGCTGGGCGTTACCCGCCAAACGCATTGCCTTCCAGTTTTTTCGGGCAATGTTAGCAGCACCTAAAATGCCCCATCGGCACAGGTTGGTCATAAACCACTCCTGCCAAAGCCTCCTCGAACATGCAGCTGCGGCTAGCGATCCGCATTAACGGAGAAGGAGGCAATCTCCTCCGCTTCTCCGTCTTCACGCAGCACTTTGGCGAATGTTTTATGAGCCGGTCGGTCCAGACACAACCGGCAAAGCCCAGACCGTCCGGCCATACCCCGGCTTATGAACTTGCAAATGCATCAAGTCCTCCCATCGTTCTGATCAGTCTGGGTATTCTGGGCAAATTTTGTCGGCTTGATCTGATAAAGAGCGGATTTAGCTAAGGTAAAAGCTGTACCCCCCCACTGATCGTTCCATCAACCGCTGCTTCGCACCGCATTTGTTATCGGCTCGTATGGATGAGGCCTTCCATGGGGCTACTGGCATGGGCATAGAGGCGTTTGGGAATCCGTCCCGCGAGGTAGGCAAGCCGACCTGCCTCACATGCATACCGCACGGCCCAAGCCATACGCAGGGGATCACGCGCCTGGGCAATGGCAGTATTCAAAAGAACACCATCACAACCCAGTTCCATGGCGATACTGACGTCACTAGCAGTCCCTACGCCGGCATCAACTATTACGGGATAATCGGGGTCATCTTCTTTGAGATATTCCAGGCAAATGCGTATGTTGTTTGGGTTGAGAATGCCTTGGCCACTGCCGATGGGACTCCCCGCAGGCATGACACTGGTAGCCCCGGCTTTTTTCAGTCGCCGGGCCAGGACCGGATCATCGGAGGTATAAACTAGCACCAGAAAACCTTCCGATACGAGTTGCTCGGTAGCCCTCAAGGTTTCGATGGGGTCGGGTAGGAGAGTTTTTGGATCGGCCAAGCATTCTAACTTCACCCATCGCGCTCCGGGGTTGCCCAGGTTCCCCAGCAACTCACGTGCCAGTCGCGCATGCCGGATGGCGTCCTCTGCCGAATAACAACCGGCTGTGTTGGGCAAGATAGTAAGGCGATCCAAATTCAGATAGTCGAGCAGGCTTTTACCTTCTTTGTCGAACAGTCGCTCCCGACGAACGGCCACCGTGGTCACCTCACAGCCACTGGCGGCTAGACACTGCCGCATCAATTCGTAGCTGGAATACTTCCCTGTGCCAGTAAAAAGGCGGGACCGAAAGGTAAACGGGCCAATTTTCAAGGGTTGGTCCGCTGGTGGTGACGTTGACTCATCCTGATCGCTGCCGCCGCCTACTAAAGTGACGATCTCTACGACATCGCCCTCCTGAAGCTGCACCGAGTCCTGCTCAGGACGCGGGATGACCCGACGGTTAACCTCCACGGCCACCACCGCCGGGTTTTTGCCCAGTAGCCGCAGGAGTTCGGCAACAGTCAAAGGATCCGGAAACTGACGCTGTTCCGCATTGAGCGTTATGGTTGGCATATGGCCATCCTCGATGGGGGCAGGTGGGTTGTCTACCTATTTCCGTCATACCAGCCTTAGCAGACAAGCGTCTGCATACTAACGGTAAAGCTCTTTCTCGCCCTCACCTTTGTTATGTTATGCACCCGAAGGGGACAGCAATCGATGACCAGTACCCATAAATGTCTCTCCCTGCCGAGTACGACTAAAAAACACTTGGGCTGGCGTCTCGCCAAGCAGAACGAGCATCTCCAAATAGCGTTAACACTTCAAAATGACAGGGAATTAATGAAAAGCCTGTAGAAAACAGATTTATCAAAGCCTTTTTCAACAATTCGTCATGATCGATTGCGAATATTTCAGGTAGGGATTAGAGGGTACAAAACCAACTTCAGACTTGCTGAGTACGTACTATGAAAGCGAGAAGAGGGAGTCGTTCGTCGGAACTAGTGCAATGACCAGTAGCGATCCCGTAACTTTGTTGTTTGAGCAATTGCGGAGTAGCAATTTGCTCCGCGCTCAGCAATTGCAGGAACTAGGCATGTGGATCGTCGCGCGACGACCGGACGTGCGGGAGGTAGCGGCCGAGGTCGAGCGACGAGGCTGGCTGACGGCTTTTCAACTTCGAGAAGTGGCCAGGGGACGGGCACGAGAGTTGGTCCTAGGCCATTATCTTCTGCTGGATCTGTTGGGCGAAGGTGGTATGGGTCGGGTGTACAAGGCCCAGCACCTGCGTTTGGGCCGGTTGTGCGCCATTAAGGTCATCCGGCGCGAACGCCTGACCCACCCTGCGGTGGAAGAGCGCTTTCGCAAGGAAATCGAAGCATTGGGACGTATGCAGCATCCCAATGTTGTCCAGGTCTTCAATGCTGATCAGACGGGTGAAGTCATTTACTACGAGATGGAATTGATTGACGGCAGCGATTTAACCCGTCTGGTCAAGCAACAGGGGCCACTGCCTATACCTGAGGCCTGTGAGTATATCCGTCAGGCTGCGTTGGGACTGCAACATGCCCATGAACTAGGATTGGTCCATCGGGACATCAAGCCAAGCAACATTCTGGTAAGCCGCGACAAGCGACAGATTAAACTTGTGGACATGGGGCTAGCCCGCATCCTGGACGACCAGAGCGTGGGCCCAGAGGCCTCTAAACGGATCACACGGGAAGGGGTAGTTTTGGGCACGCCGGACTTTGTGGCTCCCGAACAAGCCCGCAATCCCATGGCCGCCGACATCCGAGCGGATATCTACGCCCTTGGGGGCACCCTGTACTACTTATTAACAGGGCGGGTGCCCTATGAAGGGGCAAATCCCACAGAAAAAATGTTAAAACACTGGATGGACCCGCCACCACCCCTGTTGCCCTACCGTCCCGATGCCCCACAGGCTCTGGAGCAGCTCATTCACTGGTGTATGGCAAAACAGCCGGAGCAGCGACCCCAAACGCCGATACAGCTCGCGTTGGCGTTGCAACCGTTCAGTGGCGTCATCGGAGCTAGTCACGCAGGAGCAAGCAAGGCTGCTAACACGGGCACCACTCACTCAGCAGGCTTTGGTACCGCGGTGACCCAGCCGGCAACCAATGGAGTAACTTTACCACCCTCCTCTTCGCAAGAGCCACGTTCCAGTCAGATCTTTCGCTTGCCCGCCGATATGGTTAGCGCTGCTCCATTGCGACGCCGCTACAGCAAACTATCCTGGGGACTGCCCGCCTTTGTGGTACTGCTGGTGCTGCTATTCGTGTTGCTTTCACCCCTCCTGCACCAACTCACAGAAAGCCAAGACACTTATCAGGTCCCCTCGGAATTTACCAACACTGTCAGCATGCGGCTGGTGATGGTCAAGCCGGGTGAATACCGGATAGGATCACCCCCCGAGGAACAAGGACGACGTTCTGATGAGGGACCACCCCATCAGGTAAGACTAACCCGACCGTTTCTGATGGCTGTGACCGAAACGACAAACGGTCAATTCCAGCAGGTCATGGGTTACGTTCCGTCTCAATCATCCAAGGCTGCAGCCCGTTCGTTGGCCCTACCTGTAGAAAACGTAACCTGGTGGGAGGCCGTTGAATTCTGCCGCAAATTGACCGAGAGAGAACAGAAGGAACCGTGGTCACGGCCAGGCTGGGGTTATCGACTCCCCACGGAAGCGGAATGGGAATACGCCGCCCGAGCCGGCGCCGAGACTCCCTTTGCCTTCGGACAGCTGCTGCAATTTGGTCGGCAAGCCATTTTCAAGCCTGAGGAGACCGATCCCTACGGGGTCGGGGGCGATATGCATCGGCCACCGCCTTTGCCGGAAGAGGTCGGACGCCGCGTGGGTAATCCCTTTGGTCTGCAGGATATGCATGGCAACGTCGCCGAGTGGTGCCACGACTGGTACAGTCCGACATACGGCAACAACGTCCAACGGCGTGTGGATCCTGTCGGTCCGGCCGACGGCGATCGCCGCGTGGTGCGTGGTGGTTCATTTGCACTGCCGGCCACGGCCTGTCGTTCGGCTGCACGGGCGGCCCTGCGCCCGGAATTGCGACGTCCTGATGTCGGCTTCCGCGTCGTCTACGCCCCCTTGCTGGATAAGTAACGCATCATCTCGGCTACTACCGAACCGGTTCTCACTTGCTCCCCATCTCCACGTCGCCTCAAGGTATCGCGACTTGCCGTTTGATAATCACTAGCGATCGCATTTATGCCATGGGTGATCATTGTTCATCGCATATCGATTCTGTCGTCACGCCGTTCAGGTCGAGGAAAGCAGACGTTTCCGCACCGCTTCCCAGACGTCATCGATGACTTTACGAGCAGTTTCCTTCATCAAGCCGGCTGGTACCATTTTGAACAAACCGGTTAATTCCGCGATCTCAGCAGACCAGTTCACTTGAGTGCCCGTATCGACTCGGCGTAAGCTTAAGCGCGTAGAGACTGTCACACTGCCACCAATGCTCCGCGTTACTAACGTATAGACTACTTCAGTTTCTGGGGTGTAGCTTTGACGGGTAATTTCCGTTGTTTGCGTGCCGCTGAGGAACGACACCTTAGGTTTCATCCGCCAGACGGCTTTCTCTGGGGTAGCTGAGACCACCTCGACATCCGGCAGACTATGGACCAGATAGCCAGCGTCGGCCAGGCGAGCCGCCACCTCAGACAACGGCAAAGGAAAACACAATTCGCCTTCAAAATGAATCATGGGCCACTCCCCGATAACAAGCCGCAAAAGGAACGAATGACAGGTTAATCTCCCCAGCAGCCACTGCAAACGCTCCTGATCAAGCTGTGTTGTCGTACCGCCAGTTGTATGCTAGGTAATTGCAACACGTAAAAAGACGATATTCCACTGTAAGGTTTCTCCCTGGACCGGCATCGCACCATTACTACCGGATGGGTCGTGCTCTTCCCGAAAATTTCTTGCTTTCTTCTTGGAATGGGCAAGACCCCAGCCGACCCTTGTCCTATTGTAAACAGCGTGTAGTTGATCAAGCAGTTACCTGCTGTGTTTCCTTCAAGAAAACAGTGACTGCGGTTAATGGCTCAGTTAGTCCTTGAGGAGCATAACCAACTTTTGGGGTTCCAGGGATAACATGATTACGCGGTATCGCTGATGTATTTTCTTGATGGAGAAACAGAAGCTGCCAAGCAGCTATGACGTGGGGTAGCCAGGTTGGCTCATAAGTGGCCTTAAAACGCCCTTTGCATAAAAAGTGAGCTTATCATTTCTCAATCTTCTCAGGTGAGTGTCCCGTTCCCGTTCGATATCAGTCCATCCCGGCCCATTCCTAGGCAGTTGGATCAACTGGTCTGGTCGTGGCTGCGTGCGGTGCCGTTTGTCGGATTGCACCTGGCGGCGGTGATTCTGCCTTTTTTCGTAGCACCCACCTGGTCCGCGGTGGGCTGGGGGGTGCTGTTCTACCTACTGCGTATGTTTGGTATCACAGCAGGGTACCACCGGTATTTCAGTCATCGTAGTTATAAAACGAGCCGCCCTTTCCAGTTTCTGCTGGCCTGGCTTGGTTGTGCGGCGATGCAAAAGGGGCCGCTCTGGTGGGCGGGTCACCATCGCCAGCACCATAAGCACTCGGACCGGGAAGAGGATCCCCACTCACCGGTTTTCCGAACCATCTGGTGGGCCCACGTTGGTTGGATACTCTCCGGTCGGTACCGTCATGCACCACCACTACGCGACTTTGAGCGTTATCCCGAACTACGCTGGCTGGACCGCTATGGAAGCTGGTTACCTGGTCTGTCGCTCGCTGCGGGGTGTTATCTGCTAGCCGGGTGGAGCGGCGTAGTCTACAGTTTTATTGTGGGAACGGTCCTGCTGTATCACGCCACGTTCCTGATCAACTCGGTGTGTCACCTGCTGGGTTCCCGCCGTTATGAGACACCAGATCAGAGCCGCAATTGCTGGTGGGCCGCTTTGCTCACCATGGGGGAAGGCTGGCACAACAATCACCATCACTACCCCAGTGCAGCCAGGCAGGGGTTCTATTGGTGGGAAATCGATGTGAGCTACTACCTGCTTCTTGGACTGTCCCGTATCGGCCTGGTCTGGGATTTGCGTGAGCCTACCCTCAAGGCGCTAACGGCCCGTCATACCTTGCTCAGTCAACAAAAACCACCGGTCACCCTTGAGGATCAACCGAGACACATTCCCGTATCAACAATAAACGCAGAACAAGCCCACCATTACCTCGGCTAGCAATCAAGCCTATTAGCTCCTAAAGGGCTCTAGCAGAAGGTTACTAAAACCCCTCCCAAGGCATATCACCCCAGGATCAAGTGTCTACATCAACGATGTGGGAGGCCTTGTGCTGATAGGATATTTGACTGGATACAGGGCACAGTGAAGTGCAGGCGTTAGCGAATGCGAGACTGAAAACAGATCCAAGGCCAGAGGGTGACAGTCGACGTCGCAGCACTACTGCCAGATCGGCAGGGTTGCGTTACGACAACTCCGGAGATGGAACAGCGGTGGTGTGCGTGCCGCTTTCGGTCGATGGTTTGTCGTCGCCGAAGAGGGATGGACCGGCTGGTGCCAATGGCCGAAGCTTATGTTTGCGGCGGGGTGGTCCCTCCGGCGGCTCAACCAGTTGCGTGGTGCGGCGAAGGGGGGCGGGTAACTCGTGCCGGGATTCCAGAGTGCGTAGCACTTCCGCTGCCCGCTGCAGCACTTCCTCGGGCAGCCCCGCTAACCGGGCTACATGGATCCCGTAGCTTTTGTCGGCATAACCTGGGGCAATCCGGTGCAGGAAGACCACGTCGCGGTCGGTTTCCCGAACCAGCACGTTGTAATTGCGCAGATTCGGCAATGAGTGAGCGAGTTGAGCCAGCTCGTGGTAATGAGTGGCAAACAGGGTGCGGCAACCAATGACGTCATGCAAGTATTCGGTAATGGCCCAGGCCAGAGAAATGCCATCATACGTACTGGTGCCCCGGCCGATTTCATCAAGGATAACCAAGCTGCGAGGCGTGGCGTTGTTGAGAATGTTGGCCGCCTCGGTCATTTCCACCATGAAGGTCGACAGGCCACGACTGAGTTCATCACTGGCCCCCACCCGAGTGAAAATGCGATCGGTAATACCAATGCGGGCGGAGCGAGCTGGTAGGAAGCTGCCCAAGTGGGCCAGCAGCGTTAATAAGGCCACCTGGCGGATGAAGGTGCTTTTGCCGCTCATGTTCGGGCCAGTGATCAGCCAGAAAATACCACCGTCGCCATCACAGCGGACATCGTTCGGGACGAATGTGCCCGGTGGTAACGTCTGCTCCAGGACTGGGTGACGGCCCTCGCGGACGTCCAGAATCGCCTCGGTCACTATGACAGGGCGGACATAGCCTCTTTCGGCGGCCAACTCGGCCAGACCGGCCAGGAAATCGAGCATAGCCAAGGCTTCAGCTGCTGCTAATAGCCGAGGTGTGTGAGCAGCGGCTTCCTCGCGTAAGGCGGCAAATAGCTGGATTTCCAGGGCCCGTGCCCGTTCTTCAGCGCTGACTATTTTCTCTTCGTATTCCTTGAGTGCTGGGGTGATGTAACGTTCGGCATTTTTGAGTGTCCCTTTGCGGATGTAGTCGGGGGGCACCCGGGCCGCGTTGGCATGCGTAATCTCAATGTAATAACCAAAGACCTGGTTGTACCCGACCTTCAGACTACTAATACCCGTGCGGGCAATCTCCTGGGCCTGATAACGGGCGATCCAGTTTTTGCCCTCGCGGGCTAGTTGCCGTAGTTCGTCCAGTTCGGGGGAGTAGCCCTGTCGGAACACGCCCCCATCTTTGGGAGACAGCGGCGGTTCGTCGGCCAATGCGGCTTCCAGACGGTCGCATAGCTCGGCACACGGATCCAGACGTCCGTTTTCATGCACCAGCAAGGAGGCACGGCATTCCTGCAGCAGTTGTTTGATTTGCGGGAGTAACCGGAGTGTCCGGAGCACGGCGGCCAGATCACGGGGGGTGGCCCGCTGGGTCGCCAGACGAGCCGTTAGCCGTTGCAGATCGGCACAGCGGGTTAGCAACTGCCGGAGCTGCTGCCGGAGAGCATGTTGCTGCCATAATTCCTCGACTGCGTCCAGGCGTTGCTCGATCTCCTGTTTGCGGACCGGGGGTGCCAACAGTTGATCGTGCAACAAGCGTGCTCCCATGGGAGTAACCGTCCGGTCTATGGCCGCCAGCAGCGAGCCGGCTCGTTGGTTATCCCGTAGGGTTCGCGTTAGTTCCAGGCTGCGTCGAGTCACCTCGTCCAAAATCAGACGTTCCTCGGGCCGGTAAAGTTGTAACCGGCCCAGTTGACGCACCTGTCCTTTCAAGGTCTCCCGCAGGTAGTGCAGCAGGGCACCGGCTGCCCGTATGCAGGGCTGATCGTCAGCGAAACCAAAACCGGCCAAGGTGCTGACACGAAAATGTTCATGTAAAACAGCGCGTGCTGTCTCCGGAGCAAACTGCCAATCCGGCCGAGGCGTGCGGCTGACCGGCACAACGGACGCCGGCCATTGCGAGACCACTTCCGCCAGTGATTCCGGGAACAATAGTTCCGCTGCCCCTATCCGGCCCAACTCATCGGGCAGCCGCTCGGCGGCGACATCGCAGGCGTGAAAAGTACCGGTGGTCAGCTCTACCCACGCCAGTCCATAGCGGCAGGCCGTCCCCGGCCCCTCGGCTACAACGGCCGCCAAATGATTGGGCGTCCGCGGATCGAGTAACCCTTCGTCTGTGATTGTCCCCGGCGTGACAACTTGGGTGACCTCCCGCGGAATCAACTTCTTTTTTGGATCGGCCTCCTCCATCTGCTCACAGACCGCGACGCGATAGCCGGCCTTCAGCAACATCCCCATGTACCGCTCCAACTGGGGAACCGGTACGCCGGCCATGGGGATCTCTTTGTCCCGCTTGGTGAGGGTCAAACCCAGGACTTTGTGACCGATAAAGGCATCATCCTCAAACAACTCATAAAAGTCACCATTACGGAAAAACAGAATCGCATCCGGGTGCCGGGCTTTGGCCTCACGATATTGCTGCATCATCGGTGTAACCGGCCGTCCAACCACAGTCCGATCACCTTCCAATGGCAATCCGCTCTTCCCACCTACTATCGTTTCCATGAACGTCGACACCCTAAAATTCGATCTAATTTGGTTGATACCAGACTACACCTCGAGCCAAAGCTAGTATCTGTCCTATTTTCGGCGTATTGGTCGAGCGGAAGGTCGCTTTTCCGCCCTTGTATCGGTATCGCTGCCGAAAAGCGATAAAGCCTATTATCCATTGTTGAAGGCTACGGAGACAGGGAAGTAGTTTTTATCAAAGCCACGCCTTGCTCCATGTTCCCTGATGATGAACCAAGCCTACATTTTGTACTCTACCCCAGTCCGGCTACGCTATGAAAAATCCCTGTGAACTCATGGTAGCAATCTGAACCAAAGCATCTGGGCGTTGGTTATCAAACATCAGTAATTAAATCAATCAAAGAAAGTATCAAATCAGCATGAATATTTAATTTGGCTAGGGAGTATTGTCCGGTTTTCGTAGACCGGTTAATGTGGTAAACTGAAGTCTCTGCCGCGTGTGCCACGGTAGCGAAGTGACTCTGGGGTGGATGTAATGGCCGACTGGGCGTGGCTCCAGATGCAGCAGGCGCGAACTGCCATGGGCGTGGGGCAGTTGGAGGAGGCCTTGCGGTATCTGGAGGGGCCACTGCATCAGGGGTATCGGCGTGCCTATCGTTTAGCCCGGGATTTGTCCCGTGCCTTTGCGGTGCGGGCACAACGAGCCTTGTGGGGCGGTCAAAGGGAATCTGCATGGCGGGATCTGCTGAGTGCCGAGCAATTATATCCCTCTAATTTCTTGCTGGGGGAACTGCGGCGAGAGCTGACACACCGAGAACTGCGGCGTGTACGGGCCCTGATCGGTCGGCGGCAGGCTTCTCAGGCTCTCGAACTACTGGACCGCTTACGTAATTGGAACGTGCCCGAGGAGATCTTAGAGCCGTTAGTCGACATTGCCTCGGCTTGGGCGCAAGCGATCGAACAGGCCGATCGGGGGGATTTTCCGCAGGCCCGTCGCTGCCTGGAACGCCTGCGGGTCCCCGAATGGTTGCAACAGGAATATGCATTGCTCGTACAGGAGTTGCAACATCGTCAGGCTGCCTTCGATGCTGCTTTGCCTCAACTGTTGCAAGCTTTGGAACAGGAAAATTACAGCCAAGTCATTCTATCATCTCGGGAGGTACTAGCGGCTGCCCCGAACTATGTTCTGGCTGTCCGTGCGTATCAGCAGGGATGTCAGGTAATGGCAAGCCAGGTAGTCCACCCGGGCGGAATTTTACCTACCCAGTCATATCAGGGTGCAGCGGCAATTCCTAGTAGGAGGGACAAAGCCGTTACGGCTACCAAACCGCCGGTGATCAGCAGTCCAGGCACATCAGCAGTCCCAAGTCAATCCTCTACCCTTTCCTCGACGCTGCCCCCACGGCTATTGCTATGGATAGATAATATCGGCAGTTATCTATTGTGCTTGAGTAATACGGTTAGCATTGGAAACCATGGTCTGGATCGCACATCGTTAGTCCCGATTTGTGCCAATCTTCACCGTTTTCATGGAGAGATCTGCTGGGACAGCGAAAGCTTCTGGATCGTTTCCAGTAAGGCCGATGTGTTTGTTAATGGTCGACGCGTCCAGCAGCGGGAACTGCTCCGCCACGAAGACCGCATTCAGCTTGGCGAAACCTGCGAGCTGCAATTTCTTCAGCCCGATCCGCAACTGCAGACAGCATTACTTTACATTACTAGTGGTCACCGCCTACCTCTGTCGCTCAATGGCATCATTCTAATGGGGCAGTTACTGGTTTTCGGTTGTCATCCCAAGGCCCACATTCCACTTGAACCATTGAGCAATGGCCAGCTCCGCACTAGTCAACTCAGTCTGAGCCGTTGTCCGGAAGGTCTGGGAGTTCGGGTCCAAGAACCCGATACCTTCGTGGTCCAGCATCTGGATCAAGAACAAACGTATCAAGGATGGAGCCCTATTCCTATTGGTGCCACCGTACGCTGGTGCAATTTTTCCTTCACCTTGGAATCGGACCATCTCCTCCGTCAGGACCACAACTTTAGCTTCTGAACGCCACTTGCAGCTTCGTTCTTTGTGAATTTCGCTATATTGCAGCGGGCTTTGAGCCTTATCCGTGGATCAAATTTTATGGCCTGCAAAATAGCCCTGCTTACTGCGGAATCGGATCCCTAGGTCCTGAAGACTCGGTCACCAAGGCCTACTCAATCTAGTTAGCGAGATTGTCTTATTGGGCATCAAGTTCCGCGCGAGCACCGTTATGACACTGCATATCGGCCTAGCGGATCAAGGTGTGTTACAATCCCTCCCCACATCCCCGTAATTTGCAAAAAAGATTGCCAATGCAACTAGAAACCAAAGGCAAAACACCAAAACCTAAGATTAGCAGGTTAAAAAGGGGCCAGGAGGATGCAACACACTGGTGAAGCAACAGAAGAGCGTCCGGCCTTGTTAGGGGGTAAGCCAGTGCGACCCGAAGGTCCGCCTTCGTGGCCGCCACCTAACGCTGAGGTGCAAGCAGCCCTAATTCGGGCCGCCCAGCAGGGGCTATGGGGACGTTACACCAGCGAGGAAGCCGACGCCCTTACCGAAGAGCTAGCGAGTTTTTTCCAGGTGCCGCATGTGATCCTGTGCGCCAGCGGGACCTTAGCGGTTGAGTTGGCCTTACGGGCTTGCGGCGTCGCAGCAGGCGACGAAGTGCTACTTGCTGCCTACGATTATGAAGCCAATTTCCTTAACGTGCATGCCACGGGCGCTATGCCCGTCCTGGTTGACGTAACTGCTCACGACTGGCAACTGGATCCCGAGCAGCTGCTCAAAGCAGCTAGTCCGCGGGTCAAGGCAGTACTCTGCTCGCATCTGCATGGAGGCATTGTGGATATACCCGCTGTGCTGGCCGTGGCACGGTCCCGCGGCTGGTTGGTCATTGAAGATGCTGCTCAGGCCCCTGGGGGCCGGCTTGGCGGACGTCCCTTGGGAAGCTGGGGGGACATCGGCGTGCTGAGCTTCGGCGGATCGAAGTTGCTTTGTGCCGGTCGGGGTGGTGCCTTGCTGTGTCATGATGCTCGCTTGGCCCAGCGACTGCGGAACTTGCTACGCCGGGGACCGCAAGAGTGGGCCCCCTTGAGTGCCCTACAGGCAGCGGTCCTGCGGCCTCAGCTCCGCCACCTTAGTAGTGCTACCCACTACCGAACCCTGCAAGTATCCCGACTCAGGCAATCCCTGGACCCCCACCGGGGATTACGCCTACTGGCCACTGTTGCAACCGCGGACACCGAGCCCGCTTACTATAAGATCGGCATGGATTATGATGCTGAACGCTTCGGACTCCCCCGCGGGTTATTCGTTGCTGCCTTGCAAGCCGAGGGGATAGCAGTCGCCACCGGCTTCCGCGCTTTACACTGCAATCGTTCGCCCTCACGCTATCGTGCCGCTACACCTTTGACCCACGCCGAAGCCGCTCATCACCGCTGCATTCTGATCCATCACCCTGTCCTGCTCGGTAGCCCAAACGAGGTTCTGCAGATTGCACAAGCGGTGGACAAAATCTACCGCTACCGCCATCTGTTGGTCTCTTCTGACCTCTCATCCCTCGGAAACAACGGCTCACTGTAACCCTTGACTGATTCACCGTTCGTTACATGACCAACATGCGTTACTAGGTGCTCCAACCCTCTCTACCGCCTGCTGCGTGCGTGCCGTTTTGACTGATCTTGCGTCAGCATATTCACTCGTTAGTCCCCCCTGTTCCCATAGTTCCATCAGTCAATTAGGTGAGTGATTCCCATCCCAACAAGCTTTGTTTGTCTAGAAAAGTCGATTTCCGGGTCTTCCGGTTGGGCAGAAATGGTGACTTTCAGCTTTGCAACCTGAAAAAAATGGGTTTTTCGGGGCGAATTTGCTTCTGCACATTGACACACTTATGGACAAATGTATAAAGAATAGTGACGACGCTAACTGAAGAGTTCCCACCCAGCCGGTCAAGGAGGAAATTCTGGCAGGGACACGGGAAACAAGATTCGGGAGGGTGAGACAATGAGCAACGAAACTTGGCGGCAGGTGTGGCGAGAAGGGTTCATGCCCTTGCTTTCTACAGCAGCCTTGGAGGCCTTGCGGACTGCCCTTCAGGAAGACGACCCCCGCCTGCAACAGGGCGTGACCACGACACCCCCGCCGCTGCTTTCCTTGCAAGATTGGCCCGTGGAAGCCGCTTGTGCTCTGGGCTACTGCGGTTGGCAGGGCGAGGGCCTGGAAACGGTAGGCCAGGTGGAGGAGTACTTTGCCCGTTTGTGCTACGAAGCGGACCTACGTCTGGGTGAACCGACGGCATGCCGCTGGTTCCTTAACTGGTTCGACGACACACCTCGGGAAGTTGTCCGGCGTGAGCTGCTGGCGGAGGTGGAAAAGGCCCTGGCCGAACGGCGTCAGGCAACAGCTGCGACGCTGACTATGCCCCAGCCGGCCTTTACGACCACGCTAGCTGCTGCCTGAGGAGATGCAGATTGCTGCACACCAAGGTCAATGAGCCTGGAGCGGTACTCATGCGAAACCCCTTGGAACTGTCGGCTGCTAACTGGCGGAAAAATACCTGGTTTGTCTGCGATTGCATGAAGTGACCGGTTTTCCACCACGGTTTTTACTGGAGGCATCGCCCATGGCTAACAGTGCATTGTGCCGGCATTGCCATAAGTGCAGGGTGAATCGTCCCCGGGGCTTGTGTTGGAGCTGCTATTACACCCCGGGTGTCAAGGAACAATATCCGTCGACCAGCAAGTATGCCCGGCGTGGTGAGGGGAACTTCAACGGCAACGCTCCCTTGCCGCCGCTACCGACGACCGCCCCACCTGGCAGTGAGGAAAAGTTGCGGGTACTGGAGCAGCGTGCCCGTCTAAAGCAGGCCCTGTTCCATCCCGCCGACGCCCGCTACCCTGGTGACCCGCGACCGTTGGAGTTTATTAAGCAACACACTCAATCTGTCGCTTCCCCTTGTGCCGCTTGAAGATATGTACTATGGTGACATTAAACTTGCAGTAGTTATCTAGCGGTCTTTTACCCGAATGTACAAGGGGAAAGTGTTGAGGGGGCTATTAGATCCAAGTTTGTGTTTTCGAAGGTCTTTGCCGTCGGGTCGGCGAGCGGCTCGGCAATGGATGTTTCAGCAAAACGGTCACACGCAACGTACCGGAAATGCGTGCGCATGACTGCTGATTTTAGGCGGGTATTTCCAGGGTTTGGCCCCCATTCAACGCTTCCATGAAGTAAAATTGGGAAGCGTTTAGGGACGACTGATGCGGACTCCGGAGGACGGCCCCATGCTGGTACTCAGTCGCAAACTAGGTGAGAAAATTTACATCGGCGACAACATTTGTATTACGGTGGTGGACATCGATCGGGGAAAAATCCGCTTGGGGATCGAAGCACCACGGGAAATCCCTATCTATCGTCAGGAACTATTGCCGTTGCACCACCAGCAGCATCCCCGGCACACGGAAGAACAATCGGATCAGAATCTGCCCGCCGCCTCCTCCTAGTTCTAACCCCCTCTCAAGTAAAGGTTTAATCGCCTTCCTAGATACAGTTACTAGACTTGGCATCCTGGGCCGTTGGAGACACTTCTTACTCCCTATCACTTCCGGTCCCTTCCTTTGCTTAGTTACAAACTGCTGAGTATTGCCCCATTAAGACTCATGTCAATAGATCGGCTGACATACAACGATGATCACCTATTTCGATTTTGATTGCACAAACTCAAGTTTTTGTTTATTTGACCGTTGAAAAGTTTCTCCAGCCGGAGAGATCTGCTAGTAGATATTAGTCAGAACGATTTATCGTATCACAAGAGCGGTATTTTGACATGTAGATCTAATAATACCCAAGGCATAGTAGTCTGGTGAGGGACTAGTATTGCTCCTCCGAGCTTTGGGGAACAGCGGACTTTGGAGGCGAATGCTATCGGTCGAGGTCGATTTGCTGGCTAGACCGTTGCTGGACACGACGGAGGGACCTAGAATAAGCACAAGCTATAAATGGTAAGCGCTCGAACGTCCGAAAGCACAAAACTCGGATGTCGGACGTAGTAGAATCGCAACGCCCCGCTAGCTCAACTGGCAGAGCAGCTGACTCTTAATCAGCGGGTTGTAGGTTCGAGTCCTACGCGGGGCACTGTCTTACCGATTTTTAAAAACCCTTCGCCCGTGGGTTTGCTCTCGTCGAGCCGACGACGCTAGTCATGGGTTCAACGATCCCGTAACACAACGTGATCTCCTGCAACAGGTTCTGTCATCACTGGTGGCTGGGCATGCTCTTTCCCCTGACAGATGCAACCGCCGCGTGAGATTGACCCAGCCCCAACCAGACCGTCCTAGGTACGAAAGTTTTGGTTTCTCTTCCTGTCTCGCCCCCACAGTTTAGAGAGGAGGTTCGGACCGCGAAGTGACTCGAACGAGATCGGTCCCGTCAGAAAAACGTCCAGCGGGTTGGTGGATGAGTCATGCGACCATCACCCCCTCGGTCCCTCTCCCGCTCGCGAGAGGTGGGAGTCTCATTCTTCCCCTTCAACCCCTCTTCCGCTTGTAGGAGGAGGGAACCGATACCTACTTCAGCCCTCTTCCGCGAGCTGGAATTAAGTGGCCGCAAGGCTGGGTGAGGGTCCCGGGCTATCCGATCCGAGTGATGACCATCCCCAACGTTTGACCGACGGCATATCTCCAACAATTTACTCTCGCTCCGGACAGCCTGGCTTCGGCGAGCATACTTAACCGATAGATCACCACGTCCCGGAGCCTATCGGCATGTTGGATCGTCCGATCTCAGAACTCACTCCCGAAGAACGCCTCGAGCGACTCGGCGCCATCATCGGTCGCGGCGTCCGCCGCTACCACCCGCGACGACGCCACGACCCGTCACCGTGCACTGACGGCTCAACGAACTTGTCCGAAACCCCGCCCGTCGACCTTGATCTCTCCAAAACCGCTGTGCTCAGTGTGTGGACGGTTCGGGGTCTGAACACCGAGACATCAGGAGATCTGACCATGACTCTTCACATTGAGCGCGAGTTGGCTGTTTTGCAGCAGATGTCCACCGGTCAACTCTGCCAACGTTATGCCGTACTATATGGCTAACCCACGCGATCCTGCCATCGAACGTACCTTGTCTGCAAGATCCCCTGGATGCTCCAAGTCCTGGCCATGAGCGACCTGTTTGAGCGGGCTCACCACCACCGGGTGGAGGAGTTGGCCCGCGGCTTTGAGTTGCAAGTTATGCCGCCGCCGGCACCGTCCGCAACGTCAGCCACGGTCCCGACCGACAACGCGGGTCAAGGCAGCCGATCTCCGCCTCCCCGCCCCGGCACCACTCTATGCGGCTGTAGAACGACTATCGCTTCTTTGGCCTGGAGGGGCAGCGATGCAGCGAATCCAAGCCGCGAGCGACCACGGCCCGCTGCGCCATAGACACACGCAAGTCGACTAAGGAGGGGCTAGAGCAGGAGTACAACTCGCTCGACGCCCAACGCAAAGCGGCCAATCATTGCTGAGGAGGTCTTTTAATCGTAAGGGGTTGAGAGTCAAGAGCCCTAGGTTACTTGCCGGCCCTCTCGTGAATCAGCGGGTGAGGGCGCTCACATCACTGGTAGGACTCTCAGGATCGTGCTCGCAATTGCGGAGGCATGCCATTGAGTTTCCCTCTTATGGCTATGCTGGTCCAAGCTCTTTTTGGAACTAAGACCCTTTAACAGGATGAGCCTATCAGCCATTTATAACAGATCAGGTGCAACCCAGTTCCAAAAACGCTTGATGAATGTCCGCACGGCGTTCGTAACGAATCCACAGGCGGCGATAATGGTGCAGCCAACTCAGCGTGCGTTCCACCACCCAGCGCTAGACCCCCCAGACCGCTGCTTTTCTCGGCGCCACGCCGTGCTAGGACCGAAGTGATGCCCAACCAGCGAAGAACCCAGCGATGGCCCTCCGAGTCGTAGGCGTGATCCCTTGCTCCCGCTGGGAACGTTATCGCGGCCGCCCCGGCTTGCCCGACATCGACGGGAACGAGTTTTTTAAAGTTTGATACGGTATCATATCGGGGCCTATTGTCAAGAGCCTGCTGACTCATCATTCCTTGAACAGAATGGTCTGCAGTTTGTACTCAGCTGGGAAATTGGTGGGGTGGAGCAGTAGGTCAAAAGCAAAAAGAAATTCCATCCCACACCTAACACCACGAGGCCACCCATAGCTTACCCCAGCATCCCAACACCGCTGCCTCGCCACCCCTGAAGAACAGATTGAGTAACTTATGCCACAACTCCGACCAAAGGTGGAAGAAGCCGTTCGCAAGCTGGTCGAGCGAGACGTCGATGTTCCCGAACACGAGGAATTCAGGCCGATCGAATAACGAGTTCCGCCATGCAGGACTCGAGTTAGCCGACGAGGTCCAGCAAACCACACTGGCGAGCCGGAAAAAGGGGTACGTAGGGTGCAGTGCCATCTGTTCTGAGTGTGAACGGGTCGCCAAGTTCCACTCCTACAAAGAGAGTCGGATGGTCGCTGTGCATAGCGAAGAAAGGTCCGCCGGTTCTATTATGACTGCCAGCGTTGCCATAGAAGTTATGGTCCTTACGACGAGGTGTTGGATTTGCACGAGGGGGTAACGCTAGGTCTGCGCCTGTTGGTGGCAATGGCGGGGGCGCTGGTGCCGCTGGTTGATGCATCTGAGCAAGTATTGTGGCGTTATGCCTAGATGCAGCTGTCGCCATCGACGGTGCTGCGATGCATGGAGGCAGCCGGGGAGCATTTGCGGGTTTAGGAGCAGGAGTGGCGGTTGCTCCGTCCGACACAGCGGTAGCTAGTTGGAGCGGGATCCACTAGGCCGGCCAGCCACGGGTGTACCTCGGGCTGGATGCCTTCAGTGTGCCGATGCAGGGGCACGGGTGCCGCCGCGGCAGAGCATCGCATGCTCTACGTCGGCTTGATGTATACGCCGGACAAGAAGCACATGCGGTATTTGGTGGATTTTGCGTTGGACCGTTTGAAGGCTGCTCCAACTTTCGAAATAGAGCATTGGTGTCTTAAAGTAGCCCGTAGCGACTACAACGCAGTCCGGGTCACTCAACAGGTGCTTGGAGACAGCGGAGCAGATGCGTACCCAGGCTGCGGTGTTGGGGATTCGGCAGGTGGAGGGAGTTGGTGGCGATCACCGATGGGGACAACGGCTTGGAGGAGGCGTTGCGGCGAAACCTGGCGGACAACCTAGTCATGATCCTGGACTGATGTCATGCCGCCCAGCATTTGCATGACTTTGCGGCCGTGTCGTATCCGGAGGATAAGGCCGCCCGTGCTGCCTGGGGGGAACAGGCCAAGGGGATTCTTTATGAGCGAGGCGAGGAGGCATTGTTGGAGCATTTGGGTGCGATGTCGTTGCCGCCGCGGCTAGGTGGGCTGGTTGGGGAGGAGATGTGGAAGCTGGTGGGGTATTTTGAGGGGAATCGGCATCGGAAGGAATACCCAACCTATCGGGCGCGGGGATGGGACATTGGCAGTGAGCCGACCGAGGCGGGGTGCACAATCATTGGGAAGCGTTTGAAGTAATCGGGAATCCGTTTGGCGGAGGGGGAAAGGGGGTTAGCGTCGGTCGGGGCGCAGCGGGCATTGTATGTGAGCGGTGCGAAAGGCTGGGACGGATTCTGGGAGCAACACCAGTGCCGCGTCGCCTGATCCAACGAAGCAAAACCCGGGGATCATCTATTCCTGGGTGCCTCGGGATCGAAACGCGGCCAGAACGACTGGGAGATCAGCCCTTTAGCTTCGCCGCTAGTCTCAACGCCAGCGAACTCACCGTCGGTGACATTGGTGGCATTGCCAAGAAACGCTGGGAATACCTCTGGGTCCATTACCAGGACGCCGAGGACGAAAACTTGTTCGTGAAACAGCCCGTGGCTGTCTACGTCCGACGGGTTTAGCATTTATGGGGATTTTGCGCTTCTGGGGATTGGCGTCTGATGGCTGGTGACGCATTCAAGAAGGTCCAACCTGGCCAGCGGCTCGAGGTCACCGCCGTGGCCTACAACGCTTTCCTCGAGGCTGCCCTGCCGTCGGCCAACACAAGCACTTCGGCACCGAGGCCTCCCCGTTCATCCGGCAAAGCGGCATTGTCAAAGTCAAGAACGCCTCAGGCCGCATCCTGTGCGGCTGGGAGTTGAAGCCCTACGCGACGCTCTACTCCCCCTTCGCCCAGGTGCTGTTCCTCGATGCTGACAACGGACCCGTTCGCGACCCGATCTATCTTCGACACCCGCAGTTCGACGAGCACGGCGCGATCTTCTGGCCTGACTGTGCCTGCTGGACGCTTAAACCGGACGTCTGGCAAATCTTCGGCATGGATTGGATGGTGCCGCAAGCACAGAAAGAGATCGCCTTCGAGTCGGGCCAGTACCTGATCGATAAGACTCGCTGCTGGCGTGAACTCCGCATGGCCCTTTGGTATGCAGAGCATTCGGACTATGTGTTTCGCGTCGTCTACGGTGACAAGGAATGCTTCCATCTCGCTAGGCGATTCCTCGGTACCGAATATGCCATGGGACCACATCCGCCCGGTTGGAACCAGCATACTATCGTTCAGTACGACTTTGACGGCCAGGTCATCTTCCAGCATCGCTGTCAGGACAAGTGGAAACTCGGCGGCGGCAACCGGCGCAACAACTCGCTGGCTAACTAAGAACTCTGTTTCAATCTCATGGCCGACCTACGCCGGCGTTGGGATGGCGTGCTCTGGCATAACCTCGACCCGACGCCCGCCGAGCAGCCAGTTATCGCTGAACTGACAGGCCGGCGATTCCTGTATCGCCGCGTCGGTTGTGATGAACGACCGATGCGACTGGAAACGAACCACAAAGTGGGCGAGGGGGCCGCCGAGTGCGAACGGCGTTGGGATGTGAACATAGACGATTGCCGCACCATTCTAACCTTGAGCCGGATTGATCGCCCAACATGCCATCTGCAACGCAACAACGACGGGGTATGGAAGGGCCAGTGGCTTGAATATGAACGCATGCCTATTGAGTTCATCCCTTTGGAGGCTTGATCATGCCGCTACCGTCGCATCTGGTGTCCAACCGTGCCGAGTTGGAAGAGGTTAGCCATCGTCGAGCTATAGGCGTCTACTACGCTGGCCATCAAATGCTTTGTCGGCTCCTTGGTGAATACCCGGCGTTCGTCGATACTCGCGACTTGATGCTTGGGCCGCGGCTAGTGCTAGATGGCTTATGGGAAGCTTGGGTAACCCTGGCCATTGCCCGGCATCTACAACTTTGTATGTGGTGCGTTGATGTCGGTGCGAACTACGGCTACTACACTGTGCTCATGACTGCCGGCTGTGGCTTGGAAGGCCGCGTCGTCGCTTGTGAGCCGAGCCCGCTTTAGGCCAAGACGTATCTACCCCAAACTCTGACAGTCAACGGGTTCTACCATAGCGTCGGGATTTGCCCGAAGGTTGTCAGTAACCTTGATGACTGTATTGTGGATTTCGTTCTGCATGATAGCAATTTGGGAGCGAGTTCATTAGTTCGCTGGGCTAGCAATCAGCACAACCAGACTATCCAGGTTCCCTCGACCACGCTTGACCGTTTCTAGCCGATTGGCCGCGTCTTGACCTGGTCAAGGTCGATGTTATGGGCGCGGAAGCCCTGGTTTGGAAGAGCATGTAAAAGACGCTGCGGCGTTTCCCGCACGCAGCCGTCGTGATGGAGCTACACCTTCAGCGCGACGCGGCGCAAACGGTTAACCTGCTGCACCAGATCAATGCGAAGGTTACTCGCTCCGCTCGATCCACTATGACGGCGAAGTTGTGCCTACGGACATGGCAACCATCTCGGCTAATCCGCAGGAGCACCGGCTCCTCTGGCTCCAGCAGTGAAGGTTCGATGCTCTTACCAGGACAAAACGGAGAAGTTCGGAAGTGTATGCTCTTCGATTGTCGAACTGTCTCTCATGGCAAGGTGCGGTATTCCGAACACTGCTCCGCACCTTGCATTGGCTTCCCGCATGCAACTCGTCACCGTCTCAGCCTAATCCATTCTGTTCCTCGTTCAACACGCTGGCGGGCACTCCCTAGCACCCGCTGTAGATTGACGCCCACCGTTTCGTAACGTTTCGAATCGAGGTTGGTCCATCGGCCCAGGGTTGGCGAGTAATCGCGATAGCAGAAATGATACAGGCCGCTCGTAGCGTCGAACCGTCCGCCTTGGTGCAAATACACCTATGCGACCACGCTAACCGGCCGTGAACCCGGGTGCCGGTCAGTATTGTGATCTGGCCAAAGGGGTTGTAGACGTAGCGTTCGACCACTTTCACCGACTTGTCAACGATGACCGTCACATTGAAGTTGATATCCCCCAGAACGTACAGGCTTTGGTCGAGTTTGCCATCGTCGTTACTGCCGCGGTCGCCGAGCACCAAACCATTCCCGTAGGTCGGATTACGAATAATGTAACGGCAACGTATAGTCTTCCAGTTTCGCCACCCCCAATGAGCGGTAGCGACGCACCCAACGTGGCTGTCTATCTCCAACCCCCCACGCCCGCAACAATTCCTGAACTGGGGCGGGCGGCGTGTGCGTGACGTATACTAACTCGTAATTACAGTCGCCTATCTGAATGGCCACCAGCCAAAGTGGTCCTTGCTCGTCTCTCAAGAAATCCTCAATCGCCTCGTGAAGCCATACACAAATCGTAGAACTCGGGCTAGCCCTCGGATCTGTCCCGTACAAGGCTATGAACCGCATGTCCCCGTTCAAGTCACGTTCCTTTAAATCTCGCATAAACTCGTCGGCACTTACCTCTGTAAGTGGGGTCAAATACCGGGTAGCCGGGAGTCCTAATTCTGCAGATGTAGGGTCCGGATCGTATCTTCGCTCGCTTTCCCAGTACCAACTGAGAGAAGAATGCAACAGCTGCTGCAAGAAGCTCTCGCCTGGGCTATCCCAGGGGAACAGGGGAAATTCATAACAAATTGGTCCTTTTTCCCTTGTGTACAGCGTATATTCCATTCCTGGTCCCGTCTTCTTTGTTCCTCTGTATCCAAAGCTACCCAAAAGCTTCCGTAAATAGGTAATGAGCCATCTCATCTGCATATCCTCAAGCAGTCTGTTTTCCTTCTCAATAAGCCGTCATAGTTTGGGCATCGGGCATTGCTGCGCAATCGTGCAGGTAGGGTGCTTTCGGTCCGACGCGTAGATTAGAACCAACTGCCGATCCACGAGCCTATGGCACCGCCACCAAATCCCCCAATAAGGCCACCGATCACTGTCCCCACTCCAGGGCAAATCATACTGCCAATCGCTGCTCCGACCGCCGCACCACCCCAACCACCCACAGCTCCACCGATCGCCTGACCACGCTGCCCTGGTGGAGCAGTCACAATCGTGTAAGTATCCACGGCAACACCAACAACAACCGTGGACTTGGTTACCGACCGTAGGAAATTGGTGCAACCAAATCGGTAGAGCCAGTTTGGGATTCTGGTGTGATTGAACCTGCGTAATGGCCTGAACTCAGCATTGATATGAGGATAGTTATAGCGAGTGTCAGGGTGCGGTACATCGAAATGGAAGCTTCTCTGCCAGCGGTCATGAGGGGGTTGGTATCCAAGTCGCGCGTTTCTCGCCGGGTCGGGAAACTTCTTGAATGTCTCTGACCACCAAAGGCCTACTCCGAAACCCTTTGAGCCGCTAACTGCCGCGTTTTGGATCACAATGCTGTACTAAAAGTTATCTGGAAACGGGGCAGCGACTAACCCGTGTGGGTCTGTGTGAATCCTCGGAGCATTGAAGACAAAACGATATAGGTTAACATCCCCGGCTTCGTAACCGATCGGATCCAGGGTCGTCCAGTGGCCGTAGGTGGGGAGTAGTCGCGATGGCGGAAGTGATATAAGCCGCTGACGGAATCGAACCGGCCGCCTTGGTGTAGGTAGACCCAAGCCACCGTACTCGCCGGACGAGAACCCCAGGTGCCGGTCAGTATTGAACCTGAACAAAGGGGTCGTAGACGTAGCGTTCGACCACTTTCACCGACTTGTCAACGATGACCGTCACATTGAAGTTGATATCCCCCAGAACGT
>JANWVV010000044.1 GCA_025055795.1 Gemmataceae bacterium | reverse complement strand
GGTGGTGGAGGTGCCGGAGGGGAGGGTGGTGGGTGCCGGGCCGCTCGGCGGCGTCGGAAGCGACGGCGACGGCGGCGACAGGATGAGAGCACGGGCCCCGTGAAGCTGGGCGTGGTGGACATCGCTATGAGCTGAAGCAAATGCCGTTTTTCGGATCAACCCAGAGGCAAAGACGGCTGTTGTAAAGGAGACCATTGCGGGCCCTGGTCCGCCAGAGCCGGAAAGAGAATAGTGTTGAACCGGTGCTGGGAAGGAAACGAAGTAACGAACCAGCGCCAGGATAGAGACGCAAAGCAGGACTTCAGTTTTCAACAGATCTGCCGATACCTTTCTGAAGTGTTCAACAAAACTTGCTGCTGAGTCAGGATGACTTCAACAATCAATGGACGGCAACGCGGTAAGGAAGACCGGCGCAGGGGGGCAGACGAGAAATCATGGGGCAACCTTGGAAAAATGAAACAGATGGTAGGATGACAGGGTCTGTTGAGGACGTTAAAACGGCTGGCAAGGTCAAGGGGCCGGGCTTAGCGGATGAGAAGGCGGGTAGAGAAAGGCGGGTCGGATGAAAGGAGATGAAGCGGCGGAGATTCAGCGGCCAAGTTGATCGAGAGCGGCGGTGACGATGGCGTCGACGGTGAAGCCGAAGTGTTGCATGACGTCTTTGGCAGGTGCGGAAGCGCCGAAGGAGTGCATGGCGAGGATGGTCCCAGCCGGTCCGGCGTAGCGTTCCCAGCCGAGGGGAACGGCCATTTCCACGCAGACGCGGGCGGTAAGGTGGGGAGGAAGGACGGCGTCGCGGTAGTCGCGGGGTTGTTCGTCGAAGAGTTGCCAGCAAGGGAAGCTAACGACCCGTGCCTGGACGTTGTGTTGCAGGGCGAGGCGTTCGGCGGCCTGGAGGCAGAGATGGACTTCGCTGCCGCTGGCCAGCAGGAGGATGTCGGGATGGGGCACCTGGTTAAGTGGGTAGGCTCCGCGGGCCAGTCCAGCGGCGGAAGCGTAGCGGTTGCGGTCGATGGTGGGGACGGCCTGGCGGGTAAGGGCCAATAGCACGGGGCGGTCGGTCTGCTGGAGGGCGACACGGTAGGCTTCCACGACTTCGTTGGCATCGCATGGTCGGATGACCAGCAGATTGGGGATGGCGCGCAGGGCGGCAAGATGTTCAACCGGTTGATGGGTGGGTCCATCTTCGCCGACGGCAATGGAATCGTGGGTGAAGATGTAGAGGACGGGCAGGTGCATGAGGGCCGACAGGCGGATGGCAGGTCGGCAGTAGTCGGTGAAGACGAGGAAGGAGGAGCCGTAGGGACGGAGGCGGGATAGGGCCAGGCCGTTGAGGATAGCGGCCATGGCATGTTCGCGCACACCGAAGTGGATGTTGCGTCCGGCGGGCTGGTCGTGGGCCTGGACGCCGGCAGTGGGGAATTTAAGGAAGGTTTTGGTGGAGGGGTTGAGGTCAGCCGAGCCGCCGAGCAGCCAGGGGATACGTTGGGCCAGGGTGTTGAGGACCTGCCCGGAGCTGTCGCGGGTGGCCAGTCCTTTGGGGTCGGCAGGAAAGACGGGCAGATCGCGGTCCCAGCCGGGGGGCAGGCGGTAATGTTCCAGCAGTTCGAGTTGTTCGGCCAGTTGGGGAAATTGCTGGCGGTAGCGGTGCCATAGTTCCAGCCAGCGGGCGTGGGCTTGGGCCCCCCGCTGGGCGAAGGTGTGCCGGAAGTGATGCACGGCTTCGGGCGGGACGAGGAATTGGGCGTCTTCGGGCCAGCCGTAGAAACGTTTGGTCAGGCGTACTTCTTCGACTCCCAAGGGTTCGCCATGAGCGGCATGGGTGTCCTGTTTGTGTGGGGCCCCGTAGCCGATGTGGGTGCGTAGGCAGATGAGGGTGGGTCGGTCGGTGAGACGTCGGGCCTGGGCGAAGGCGTCAGCGATGGCCGGCAGGTCGTTCCCGTCCGGCAGGCGAATGACGTGCCAGCCGTAGGCCTGAAAGCGTGCGGCGACGTCTTCGGTGAATGCAAGTTCAGTAGGACCATCGATGGTGATGTGGTTATCGTCGTACAGCAGGGTGAGGTTACCCAGACGCAGATGCCCCGCCAGGGAGGCGGCTTCAGCCGCGATGCCTTCCATCAGGCAGCCGTCGCCGCAGAAGCAGTAGACATGATGATCAAACAGTGATTCGAAGCCTGGTTTCGCATACGTGGCAGCTTTCCAACGCTGAGCTATCGCCATACCAACGGCATTAGCGATACCTTGACCAAGTGGTCCGGTGGTTGTTTCGACACCGGCGGTCAGGCGATATTCCGGATGTCCGGGGGTACGGCTGCCGAGCTGGCGGAAGGCCTGGATTTGTTCGAGGGGCAAGCTAGGGGTTTCGGTAACCTGTCCCCGTTCGTCGACGTGGCGGATGCCAGCCAGATGGATAAGGGCGTAGAGGAGCATGGAGGCATGGCCATTGGATAGGACGAAGCGATCGCGATTGGGCCAGAGGGGATCGTCTGGGTCGTAGGTGAGGAAGCGGTGCCACAGGACATAAGCAGCGGGAGCCAAGCCCATGGGGGCGCCGGGGTGGCCAGAGTTGGCCTTTTGCACGGCGTCCATGGCCAGGGTGCGAATGGTAGTAATCACCAGTTGATCCAGCGGGGTAAATTCCGCCATAGTATTCACCTGTTTAAAAGTTGCCGGAACGCAAGGGTTATCGCCGATGATGATAGGGAGCCAAGGGCGGGAGCGGCGAGGGTGCCCCTGACAGGATCGCCCGGAAAAAGCGGCAGGATTTACGGGAAAAGATGGGGAAAAACGCGGAAATCTGCTAAAAAAGAGCTTGACCAGGTATCGAAAAGAAAGAAAAATGCGTCATAATTTGAGGAAGAGCGTTTAGCCGTCGCGGCGACGGTAGCGGAAAACGCCGGGAAATACCGGGGCATCAAACGTTCAGATTGCGGAGAGTCATGTCATGGCCAAGGCAAATGGAGCAAAAAGTGCAAGCAAGTCTTTGACCAAGAGTCAGTTCTTTGCGGAAATAGCGGAACGAACGGGTCTGAAGAAGACCGAGATAGCCAAGGTATTCGATACGATAGCCGAGATCATGAAGAAGCAGTTGCGGGTCAGCAAGAATGATCCGGTCAAATCATTGACGCTGCCTGGTCTGCTGAAGGTGCGAGCCCGATATGTGCCAGCCCAGAAAGGGGGCAAGGAAACGATCAACCGGTTCACCGGCGAAAAGATGATTACCAAGGACAAACCGGCGTCGGTGCGGGTGACGGCCCGGGCACTCAAGGCGCTCAAAGAGAAGTTGATGTGAGTCAGATCAGTCGCGATCGCGAGCTTGGCGGTGCGACCGCTGTTCCGGGACGGAGCAGCGGGTATTGGTGGGTGTAGTGCGTACACCAGGCAAGGGGTCCGCCGAACGTCGTTGCGGGTCATGGTGGATAAGGCATGAGGATCGGAGGGGCGGTGATACCGGCAGCCAAGGTGTCCGGATGATCGGCAATGGCGGCCCCGAGTTCGGTCAGGTCGCGGAAGTCGCGGTCGGAGGGTCGGCGGCCGAGAAACTGCCGGGTGAGCGTGCGGCAGAGATTGTCAGCGGCGGCCCGGATCAAAGGATCTTCCCGCCGTCCGGCATAGATGGCGGTACAAAGAATGACTGTAAGCATCTGCGTGCGAGTCGACAATTCAGCCATTCGGCATTGACGATCAGCTAGTTTCAATTGATGTTTGCGCATGGTGGCCGACAGTTCGCCGGCCATGCGTGTCAGATGGGCAATGGCGAAGCGGGCGTGGCCGTCTAGTTCGCGTGGCAATGGGGGCAGGTCGCAGACAGTTCGGCGGAAGGAGTGGGCCAGCAGCCAGCGGGTGTAGGCCCAAAGCGGCTGCTTGAGTTTCCACAGGTGCACCGGATTGAGGAAATTGGGTCGGCGGATGCCGGTGGCAGCCAGGACGCGGCCGATGGGCTCGAAAAAGCGGCGGCCGTGCTGTTTGACAAGGGCTTTGAAGAAGGCCAGTCCGAGCATTTCGCCTTCGCCTTCGTAGATGCAGGGTGCCAGGAAGTCGTGGACGTTGTCGCCGAAGAGGTGGCCATGGAGGAAGGCCCGGCCGCCGTGGGTTTTCATGTGGAGCTCGATGGCGGCTTCTTTCTGGGCCTCGCTGCCGAAGATTTTGGCGACGATGCATTCCATTTCGCCGCGGTAGCCGGCGTCCAGCAGTGCTGCTCCCCAGGCAGCCAGGGCGTCGCAGGCGACGATCAGACCGGCCAAATGACCGATGCGTCGGCGGACCAGTTCCCGGCTGACGATCGGTTGTCCATAAGTGACGCGGAAACGGGCCCAGGGCAGGATGTCGGCCAGCATGAGGCGGAGGGTGCCGGCGGCTGTGGCACACAGAGAAACCCGGCCGCGATTAAGGCCATGGTAGGCAATCATCAGACCATCGCCCCCCGGGGCCTGCAGCCGATGCGAAACGGGCACGCGCAGACCATCAAAGATGATGCCGTAGTTGTGCGCATGTTTGAGGGCATACAGGCCATAGCGTTTCAGACGGAACTGGGGGGTTTCCTGGGTCGGCAGATCGACGATCAGGACGGCCGGCTGGTTGTCGATCAGGCAGACCAGTCCGATGGTCCGGCCGGGCAACACGTTGGTGATGAAGAGTTTTTCACCGCTGACGACGTAGTCGTCGCCGTCGCGGACCGCTCGGGTGCGTAAAGCGGTCAGATCGGAGCCGGCGTTGGGCTCGGTGAGGGCGAAGGCCGATAGACGTCGTCCGGAAGCCAGTTCGGGCAGCCAGCGTTGTTTTTGTTCCTCGGTGCCGAAGGTTTGGATCGGGTCGACGGCTCCAATGCAGCCATGGACCGAGGCCAGACCCGCGACGGTGGGGTCGACCGTGGCCATACGGGTCAGGAAGGGGGCGAAATGGGCAAAGGGCAGCCCCACGCCGCCGTATTTTTTGTCGACAAGCAAGCCCCAGTAGCCGGTTTCGCCCAGTTCGCCAAGGACGGCGTCGGCGATTTTGCCCTGGGCATCATAGAGGGTGCCAGCCTGGCGATGGCGGCGGACCACTTCCAGAGCGTCCCGCATGGCTTGTTCGCCGTTGGCATCAACGGGTCCGGGCCGCAGGTCCCATTGTTCGGCTCGCACCTGGGCCTCCCAGACGGCGCGGTGGATGGGGCTGGCCGCCGTCTGATAACGGGCCGCGAACAGCGTTTCGACCTGCTCGTCGGCGGCATCGACAGCGCCCAGCCGGCGGACTTCCTCAGCACTTTTGCCGCCCAACCGCAAGGCTTCCTCGGCAAAGGAGGGCCGCTGGGCGGTCACGGTCAGCTCGGCCGGTGCCGGAGTGACATTGAGCGGCGTTGCACCATCAGCGGGCGGGGCGGTGACACCTGGCGAAACTGGGATCGAACGGGTATTGTCCGGGCTCATGGGGAGAGTTCTCCTCACGGGTGAGGGGAAGCCGAACCGGTAGCAGGGGTCGGCATGGCCACGGCTGACCGGTCGTCCGCCGGGTAGAAGTCGCGTTCCTCAGCAGCCAGGGTCCGCAGCAGCGGGGCCGGTGTGTAACGCGGACCACAGCGACGCTGCAGCACATCCAGTTCCCGAACCAGCCGCGGAATGCCCAGGGCATCCGCGGTGTGCAGCGGGCCACCGCGGAACGGAGCAAAACCGGTGCCTAAAACCATCGCCAGGTCGACCATCCAGGCCTCCGGTACTACACCGCTGTCCAGGCAACGGGCGGCCTCGTTGAGCATGGGGTAGATCAGCCGCTGTTGCAACTCGCTCAGCTCGGTATCGCCAACGCTTGGTTCTTCGACCAGTGTGGTCGCAGTGCCGACAGAGGGACGGGCCCAAGAGGTCAAACCCTTCCTCTTGTCCCCTTCGTACTGGTAGAAGCCGCGGCCTGTTTTTTTGCCCAAGGCGCCGTCGGCGACCATGGCGGCAAAATGCTGAGGAGTCGGACTGGGCTCAACGGCCAAAGCGGCAAACGTCTTGCTGACGTCCGCGGCGATGTCGATGCCTACCTGGTCGAGCAGTTCCAGCGGTCCCATAGGCATGCCGAAGCGAACCGCGGCCCGGTCGATCGCTTCGGCGGGCACCCCCTCCAGTAATAACCGCACTGCTTCGTCCAGATAGGGGAACAGAATGCGGTTGACCAGAAAGCCGGGACTGTCGGCGACCACCACGGGCACTTTGCCCAGTTTGCGGACCAGTTCCACCAGGGCAGCAATCGTCTCGGGCTGCGTGTGGAGGGTACGGATCACCTCTACCAGGGGCATTTTGTGTACGGGGTTGAAGAAATGAAGGCCAGCCACGCGACCCGGTTCGGGCACCGCTTCGGCCAGTCGGGAAATCGACAAAGCCGACGTATTGGAGGCAAGGATTGCTTGGGGACCAAGGTGCCGGGCCAGCTCCTGGAAGACGGTCCGCTTGACCTCTTCCTTTTCCACCACGGCCTCGACGGCCAGGTCGGCCCCTTGGAGCGGCTCCCAGTCGGTGGTGACGGTCAGCCGTTGCATTGCTGCCTGGGCATCGGCCGGACGGAGCACTTCCTTGGCCACCGCGGTGCGGAGTAGCTCGGCGATGCGTTGCTGAGCTGCCGCTGCCAGCTCGGCCTGGACTTCCTTGACAACCACGGTGTACCCATTGACGGCCAGAAGCTGAGCGATGCCGCTGCCCATGACGCCGCCGCCGATGACGGCCACTTTTTGGAAGGTACGAATTGGGACGTCGCTGCCCACCCAGGTGGCGGTCTTCCGGGCCTTTTCCCGGGCGAAAAACAGTTCCAGCAGGCGGCGGGCCGCAGGCGTGAACACCACACGGGCAAATTCTTGCCGCTCGACGGCAAATCCATCCACGCGCCGACCGCGTAGACCAGCCTCCAGAGCGCGCAGGGCGGCCGTCAGAGCCGGGTAATGCTCGGCCCGCACTCCCAGCCGCTTGCGCGCCTGCGAAAAGATCAGCCAGCGGCCAGCCCAGGTACCGTCCAGTAAACGGTCGGTCAGGGATTTGCGCGGTCGTGGTAACGCTACCCCTTGCAGACGCTCGGTGACAAACCTTTCAACAGCGGCTTCCCATTGGGCGGGTTCGGCTATGGCGTCCACCAGTCCGGCTTCCCAGGCCTTACGGGCTGGCAGACTGGCCCCTTCCAGGATCATGGTCACCGCTCGCTTCCATCCGACCAGGCGGGGCAGCCGCTGGGTTCCCCCCCAGCCCGGGATCAGGCCCAGTTGCACCTCGGGCAGTCCCAGTCGTGTCGACGGGTCATCCCGGGCGATGCGATAATGACAAGCCAGGGCGAATTCCAGGCCGCCACCCAGACACGGACCATGAATCGCCGCGATGACCGGGCAAGGTAAACGTTCCAGACGCTGGAACAGCTCCTGTCCAGCCCGCAAAACCGCCTGGACCTCCTCCACGGTACGCAGCCGCTGGATTTGCCGTACATCCGCCCCGGCCAGGAAACCCGAGGATTTGCCGCTGCGAAACACAATGGCCCGCGGAGCGTCTCGTTCCCATTGCTGGACCAGTTCGCCTAATTCACGGACCAGGCCTTCCGTGATAACGTTGACCGGCATGCCGGCCACATCGATGGTCGCTACGGCCACGCCCCGATGGTCCTGCTCCACCCGCAAATGCTCTCCGCCTGCGACGGCCATAACTACGCCTCCCTCCTGCCAGTCAATACCCCAAGCGCGGCAAAGCCATTACTGAGCTTACCCTCCGCAGATCCGGATTGCATCCCCCTCGGGCAAAAACATTTTTCGGTGGCAGGGGGCCCCTTGACAACTCAAGGGTTCTCAGCAGATAATACATATGCGAACAAAAGTTCACAAAAAATCTTTTTGTCAAAAAATAAGTAACATGCCCCGGCTGTTCGATGCCCTGCCCCCCAGACGGGCCAATATTACCCTAATGTTGCTGTGCCAGTTGCTTCCTATTTGCAAATTGTAAACGATTTCCGAGCCATTCATAAGCGGGAACGCGGAAAATGATGCATAATATGCTTAGATCCGGACAAAAGCGGGTCCGGCCTTCACAGACGGTGAAAGAAGATTGTCTGGTCGCTCTAGCGACGCACGATCGGGGGTTGGCGGGATCATAGAGGATGGGTCCATCCCTGGGGAGAAAGAGGCCGCCGCTGAGCGTGCTCGTCTTCAAGCCATAGCATAGGAGGGCTGCCCGCCAGGCAGACGCCGATGGGCCTCAGCTCAGGGCAGGGAGGATCGTCCAGCAGGCGTTGGGCATCGGCCTCTGTTACCGTGAACACCAGCTCGAAGTCTTCGCCGTCGTGCAGGGCATGCTCCAAGGGCGAACGGCCGCTGCGTTGACTTAACGTCCGCGCAGCGGCTGCTATGGGGATATCCGGACCGCGTAGCACGGCACTACACCGGCTTTCTTCCAGAATGTGGAACAGATCGGCAGCCAGGCCATCGCTGATGTCACACATGGCGTGCAACTGCACCCGTGCCTGCAGGGCTAAGGCTTCGCGTATCCGCGGGGTGAACCGCAGGTGTTTACCCAGAATACTGCCTCCCAGCGGACCAGTGACGAAGATCCAGTCTCCCGGTTGAGCACCGCTGCGGCTGACGTAGCCGTGCTCACTGGCTTGTCCCAACACCGTGATGCTGATGGCCAGAGGTGCATGCCAGCTATTGGTATCGCCGCCGACGATCGGCAGGTCGAATTCCGCAGCCAGCCTGCGGATCCCTTCGTCGATCTGCTCGGCGAGCTGACGCGGACGCAAGCCAGCGATGGGACAGTCGCGCGGCAGGGCCAAACTGACCAGCACGGCATAAGGAATGCCGGCCATTGCCGCTATGTCGCTCAAATTGGCGGCCAGGGCCTTGCGACCAGCTTGCACGCCCCCGATTTCGGCTAAATGAAAGTCGACCCCATCCATCAGCATGTCGGTGGTGGCCAGGAGAGCACGCGGCGGCGGGTGCAACACAGCCGCATCGTCTCCCAGGCCGATTATCACCCGGGGATCCGGAGGCGTTCGCTGCCGTAACCAGGCAATGTAATCGAACTCGCCACCCATGGTACCTCGTATGGACGGACGATCGATTCGAGCATGAGTAACAACGGTTTAATCCCGTATGGTGCGTCAAATGATATTACCACGGCTGCAGAAGCGACGGAGCCGGCGGTTACTGCAAAACGCCGGAAGCCGCGGTAGCTGTGTATTCCCTTGGCCTGGGGGTTGACAGAAGGCTTGGCGACGCTCGGCAGCTTACACCGGGCCACGGGTTTGTCGCCAGGGGCGCACGTCGATGGCCGTCATGCGGGCACGGCGGGCGGCTTCCAAGCCTATGTCAGTATCCTCGAATACGACACAGGCCGGCGGTGGTACTCCGAGCCGTCGGGCCGCTTCCAGGAATACGTCCGGCTCCGGCTTGTGCCGTGGTGTGTCCTCAGCGGTAACTAGGGTGTCGAACCAGTCGAGCACTCCGAGGTGCTCCAGGGTCCGCTGGATGGTATGGCGATAGCCGCCGCTGGCCACGGCCAGGGGTAACCGTCCGCGCCAAAAGGCGGCGATCGCTGCCACCGGCTCGATCAGACGGACGCTCTCCAGGTGCTGCAGAAAGGTTTCCTCCTTACTGTGCACCATCCGTTCGACCGCATTGTCCGTGAGAGGTACGCCGGCGTCGGCGGCCAGCAAACGGATGATTTTTGCCGTGGGCATGCCGCCTAAGGCGTAAAAGCGGTCCTCCGGAAAGGGGATGGCATAGGGTCGCAGCACGCTCATCCACGCTCGGTAGTGAGCGGGCATCGTGTCGGCCAAGGTACCATCACAGTCGAAAATCAATGCCGCCGTGCCCGCCGGCGGCTCCCAGGAGGGTAAAGGCAACGAGGCTTCCATAACGATTAGCTTAGAAACTGCCCCCGCTTGGAAAAAGGACATCAACGCTCACGCAACCCTCCTTTTTTGCTGCTCCAAGATGGGCTGACCTCAGGGATGGACGACGGCCAGGTGGCCGGCCTGCTCCGACCCACTGTGTCGCAATGCTTAGTGGGGACAATCCTCGGAGTAGGGCAATCCTGCTTGTGGGGCAAATTCAGTCATACTGGACCACTTCGCCAGCGGCCCGGGTGCACAGAGCGGCCAGAGTGGTCAAAGGCAGCGATTCCCGCAGGAATTCGACGTGTCCATCAGCAAACAGGAATTGGGCCCCGCCGCTATGGAAGCTGTAGGGCTCGTTATCGTTTTTGCCGTTCATCGCCCGGGAGCAGGGCAGGCCGCATCCCTCCTGTTGACCATCGGCCGAGGCACCATCCAGGCTGAACGGACCTTCGCTGTCGGCCCAGGAGATTCCCTGGTCATTACTGAGATGGGGATGGGGCCGACCGTTGCGATAAACCAGTGGCCGAGCCGCCGCCTCAACAACCATGATGGTACTGGACGTACCGTCGGTAATGTCGGTCATACGCACCCGGGAGTTGCGCGACATGACCGCAAACCGGTTGGCACTATTGTAGAAACTGTTGCCCAGATGCGGATTGATGGACGTAGGTTGTACGCCCATGATGGCTTCGTAGTCGGTCGGTGCTAATGGCTGAGGAAAGGTCATGGCAGGGCGGGGCGGCTTAGCCACAGCCGCAGTGACACTTCCCCGCTCCGGTGTCGCTGGACACACAAACAGACGGATGGGAACGCTCGCCGCTGCCAGGTTCGTTCCTTCCCACCAATGGACAGTGAAATCGTAGAGTTTTTGCACATTTTCCTGCTCGACATAGGGAAGTAGGAGGGGGCGCCAGCCGACGTAGCGGCCCGCGGGATTGCCCGGACCAGCCATCGTCCAGCCCGAGGCGGGAAAAACCCCGTGCACGTCGTGAAAATGGTGCAGGGCAATCCCGAGTTGTTTGAGATTGTTCAGGCAACTGGCCCGTGCCGCCGCCCCCCGCACCTTCTGCACAGCGGGTAGCAGCAACCCGATCAGAATAGCAATGATCGCAATCACTACCAGCAATTCGATCAACGTAAACGCCCGGCAGCTAGGGATACGTCGCATCGATCGTCCCTTTCGCCCGTGAAGCCTCACTTGACTACGACCAGGATCTGACAGTTGACATCTGACCTTATGTTACAATGAGACAGCCCTGATGCAAGCAGGTTCTGGCCAATTGAAGGTGTCTAGGGCCAGATTCTGAACAGTTTATGCCGTGACACCACTGCAGACGGTAGCGACCAGAGGAAGAATGCGGGGTAATGCTGCCCCATCCCATCGTGCGTTTCGCCTGAGCTACACAGGGGGCACCAACATGGGGGCATAGCAACGATACTAACAGGAGCACTGGCAGAGCCGCGGACCTGGAGCGATCACAAAAAACACAAAAGTGACATTTGACATTCCGAAAATTATAACACATAATTTCAGTAAATGTGGCGGACGGTCAGCGAGATGACGCTGCGGCCATGGTGTTGTCACTTGTCGTGCGTTAGTGTGTTGCCTGCTATTGATCGGTGTAATGCGGAGAGGAGAGCGGTTGACGATCGCACCGCTAGGTTTAGCGTTGCAGGCGTTCGACACAGGTGGAGCCTTGCCGTAGTTCGAAGCGGTAACCGTTACGGAAAGCGTCGGCAAATTCCTCTTGATGGCTGACCAGCAGGATGCATTGCAAGCAACTGCTAAGGTTGAGCAGTTCCTGGATCATAACGTGGCGTCCTTCGCGATCGAGGCAGCCGAACCCTTCGTCGATGATGACGCATTCGATGGGTTGGTGGCGATGGCTGACGTATTTGCCGATGGCCAGGGCCAGGGCCACAGCGACGCGGAACTTCTGGCTGCCGCTGAGGAATTTGATGTTGATGGCCTGGCGACCGCTTTGGCGATTGAGACATTCCAGCTCCAAGGCTTTTTCGGACACGGTGCCCTCGTCGGAAGTCACGCAGCGCAGGGCCAGTTGACCGCCGCTGATCCGGTCCAGGATCTGGTCAGCGTAGCTGACGATCTGTCGTTCCGATTTGCGTAACAGATGCAATTGCAGCCCTTGTCGGCCCAGTAAGTCGCACAATTTTTTCCAGCGGCTGTGCTGTAGGTTCAGTTCCTGGATGGTGCGCTGCAGTTGTTCCCGTTCCTCCTTGTGTTTTTTCAAGGCGTCCCGCTGGCTGATGGCGTGGGTCAGATCCTCCGTCAGCTTCTGCCGGCGTTGTTTGTGTTGCTCGATTTGTTCCTGCCACCACTCAGGCGGTTGGCGTACTTCCGGGGGAAAGCTCTGCTCTTGCTGCTGGAGGGTCTGGTAACGCTGTTCCAGCTCATGGCGTTGTTCCAGAGCTAGTCGCAATTGCTGGTAGAGGGTTTCGATGCCACGCTGTTCCAGTTGTTCCAGTTCCTGTTTCCACGCCTGGCGCTGGCTCAGTCCGGCCTTGTCCACCGCTTGCTGCCAGGGGGCGGACAGCCGTTTACGCTCCCGTTCGATGGTTTCTGCCACCTTCCTCTGGTCGTCCTGCTCGTATTTGATCTGCAGTTCCAGGTTCAGACATTCGCGATCCAGGTGCTGCACCCGGTCCTGCAGGGCACGCCGTTTGTTTTCTAGTTGTTGGATGATGTTTTGACGGCTGGCAACGCTCTGTTGCAAGGTGTGGAGTTGCCCCTCGGCTAGTTGTCGGCGGTGATGCAACTGAGCAGCGGTGAGGGGCTGAGGGGGAAGGTCGTGACGTAGTTGCTCGCTCCGCTGGCGGGCCGTGGTAAGCCGGTCACGCCATTGGCGGAGTTCTTGCATTTGGCGTTCCAGCCCCTGGCAGTGCTGCTGGAGCTGGGGAAGTTGTTCAACCTCCTTTTTCCAACGCAGGAGCTCCTCGCGGGAAGGGTAGTCGATGGCGGTCCAGTCGTTGGGTGGTGCACTACCGAACCGCTGGCGTGCGGCTGGGCTCAGCCGGAAATAAGCTTCCTTGCACTCCTGGGTTGTCTGCTGGAGTTTTTCCTGCAGATGCCGCAGTGCAGTTTGCGTGTCCCGGTATTGTTCGCGGAGTTGATCGAGGCGTTCACGGGCCTGCAGTTCGGCCCGGCGGCATTCATCCAGATGCAGGGTGGCTTTCTGGAGTTCGACCTGGGCAGCCCGGACGGCGGCCTCTAGCTGGGCCAACTGCTGGGTCCGTCGTTGTTCCTCGGCGGCGTAGTGCGCGGGCGTAAGGGGCTGACCGCAGGCCCGACATACCTTTTCCCCTTCCAGGCTGCGGAAAGCCTGTAGTTCCTGCTGAGCCTGTTGCAGCAGAGCCTGCTGTCGGGCCCAGTGGTCCTGGGCGCGGGTCTGACGCTGCTGTGCTTGTTCCAATTGCTGCTGAGCTTGCTCAGCGGCCTGGCGGGCTAGTGCCCCTTGCTCGCGTAACTGTTCTTCCTCCTGACGCTTGTGTCGCTCCTGGGCCTGCATCTGCCGGCAGGCCGCTTGCTTCTGATGCAGACGCTCCAGATGATGATAATCCTGCTCGGCCTGCTGTAACCGTGCGATTTCTCCTTTGACCTGCTGATATTGCGCCTCCAGATCTGCGGGCAGACCTTGCAGTTTCTTCTCCAGCTCCTGGATTTCCTGCTGGAGTTGCTCCCACTGCTGGCACAGCACCAGTTGCGGCCCGATTTCACGCAGTTGCCGATGCAGCTTGTCGCACTCCTGCTGTTCTTCGGCTAGTTTTTGCTTGTGAACGGTCAGCTCCTTATCGCAGCGTATTTGTTCGCTCTGGCAGCGGTTCAGTTCCTCCCGCTGACCGTCAAGCTTTTTGCGCAGTTGCTCCACTTTTTGTTGGGAATCCTGTAAGCGGCCATGAGCGGTCAGGATTTCCTCGACGACGGGCAGGGCGTCGCGTAATTCCTTCCAGCGAGTGTAATCCCGCTCGAGGGTCTCCCTCTGCCGGCAGAGTTCCTGGACGTGCTGCAACTGCCGCTGCAATTGCAGCAGTTGTTGACGCAGATCGAGCCAGCGTTGGCTGTGTTTGTGCCCCTCGTGTAATTGATCCAAGCGCAGATCGCAGGCCTGGATTTCGTTTTGAGCCTGGGTGACCCGCTGGCAGGCCTGCTGCCACTGTTCCTCGGTCACAACGGGGAGAGCAGCACTGCGCTGCCAGGCAGCTTCGTAGGCCACTTTGGCATTCCGGCGTTTTTCGTCCGCCTTGCGGAATAGCTCCTCGTAACGCTCCAGGTCGACTATGTGGGACAACACCTGGAAACGGTGGGTGGCGTCGTTGTTGAGCAGTTTTTCCGCCTGGCCTTGCAACAGCAGAACAGAGGAGGTGAAGGTGTGATAGTCGAACCCCAGCAGGCTGCGGACCCAGTTTTTGAAGCCCTCTTCCCGTTCGGTTTCGGGGATCGCCTGCCAGTTGCCCGCGGCATCCCGTTCCCAGGCCTGACGAGTACTGGACAGGCGCGCCTTGCCCCCGCTGCTGCTAGTGCGTTTGAGGGTCCGTCGGATCTGGTACTGCCGCTTTTGGACCCGGAAGACGAAATCGACTTCCAGACTACTGGCATCCTTGTGGATGAGTTCTTCGGCGTTTTGCAGGCCGCCGCGGTGGGCACCGAACAGGGCGTAAGTGATCGCATCAAAAATGCTGGATTTACCACTGCCGTTGGGACCGGCCAGCATCCATAACGAAGCCCCCTCGAAGCAGATCTCCTGCTCATCGCGATACGACAGGAAACCCCGCAGCCTTAGGCGTAACGGTACCATGTCTGCCTCTCCCACACACCCTCTTCCATCATGCCGGAAACGCTGGCCTTCGACTATGTCAGTTGCCAGGCAGCAAAGCCTTAAAAGAACCGGCCGGGCTGTGGAACGGCTTGTTCGAGTAAATCGCTACGGGCAGCCGGTATAGCGTCCTAGGCGTGAGTTCAAGCAGCGGCCGAGGAAGAGGGGGTACTGGGGGCTGGTGCAGGACAACGGCGGCGGCAGCACCACCATGTCCACAGAGCATCCAGGCCAAGCCAGCGACCGGTCGGATGCACCAGGATCACGCACAAGGCCAGGGCCTCGATCACGTTTTTGTTGATAAAGATGGGATTACCTTCGGTGCCGGGGGGGAGAGGGAACCAGGGGAAGGGGGGATGGGCCAGGTAAGTCAGGACCAGAAAGCCGACGGCTGCCAGGCAGGCCAGGGGGGTAAACAGCCCAATCAGCAGCAAGGTTCCGACAAGCACCAGAAACCACATGGTAATCCGATCAAGCAGTTCACCCCGGCTAGGCGGAGGGGCAGGCAGAGGAAGGTCGCCGACCAGTTCTTTTTTCAGGTCAGTCAGGAAGGCGTCGGCGTCGCGGGCTAGGTCGCTCAGAGCGTTGAGGTAATCGGTCCGCAGTTCGGCGGCTCGTTTCTGTTCGATTCCGTAGCCGTTACCCAGGCCCAGGCGGAGCCGCTCTTGGGCTTCATGCAGTTGTTGCCGGAGTTGATCCAAAAGGGCTAGCCGCTGAGGGGCGGTTAAGGAGACATCGTCCCCGCTGAAGAATTTGAGACGGGTGGGCCGCGTATCCACGCCCAGGACCCAGCGAGCATAGGCGGCTTGGGCGGCGGTCAGCCGCTGCCGAGCGATGGTGCCGTAATTATCCAGCTTGTGCCGGGCTGCGGTGCGAGCTTGTTCGGCTGCTCGCCGTACCGTTTCCTTGTCCGCTTCGGTCTTGGCGCGGGCCAGACCGGCGGCCTCCTCCTTATCAGCGGTGCTTAGCTCCCGTTCCGCCTCCTGTCGGACGGCTTCCTCTATCTGGGGCAGTAACGCCTCCAACTCCTGAGCGACAGCCGGTGGACAGGCTTGCGCCTGCTCTTCCGCGGACAGCCGCCGGAATACCGCCGCATCGACACTACCGCTCACCTGAACCCGTTGAGCGATGGTGGTTTCGGGGTCTTCGAATTGGCGGCGCATCAGGTCGCCTAGCGGTCCGGGGGCGGTCCGGAAATAGGCCGCGCTACTGAACGGTCGGCTGGTTTCCGTCGGGCCGACGTAGTGGGAGTGGATCTTGTGCAGTCCTTCGAAAAGGAAGTGCCAGCCGATGGCCAAACGCAAGGCCAGCAAGAAAAAGACCCGGAGCGAGCCTCCTTGCAAGGCACTAGCGACCACCAGGGCCAACAGCAAGGCCCCCAAACCAACGTAGACAATCGGCATGGGAATCATAGCGGAACATCCCGGCAGCCAGAGAAAGTCAGCAGGATCAGAGTTCAAAGTTATCGGGGCGGCCAGCCGACGGCGGTACGTATTCGTGGGTGGGCCGCTGGCTCCCCTGAAAGACTACAGGATTGACCGGAGTTTGTCCGTCTGCTTGTTCGGGTAGTATCAGGATGGTCAGGTCCGGATAGAGGCGGGTGAGTCGTTCGGCCCCTTGCACTCCCAGGACAAAAGCGGCGGTGGAAAGAGCATCGGCTTGGGCAGCATTGGGAGCGATCACAGCGGCACAGGCACTGCCACGGGCCGGCCAACCGCGCCGGGGATCCAGCAAATGTCCAAGACGCTGGCCTCGGTATTCGAAATACTGGAACGTAGCCGCTGAGACCCCAAGGGCAGCGTCACGCAGATAGACGGTGCCCAGAGAACGCCGCGGTTCGTAGGGGTGACGCAGGCGGATGGGCCAGCCCCGCAGGCAAGTCGACGGGGCCCCTACAGCCAACACACTGCTTCCCCCACCGTGCAGCAGGGCCTGGGTAATGCCCCACTGCTGCCGTAACAATGCAGCGGCTTCGTCCAAGGCATATCCTTTGCCGACGGCACCGAAATTTAATTCCAGGCCCTGTCGGCGGAAACGGACGCTCTGCTGCGTGCTTTCCAGGACCACGTGGCGCATGCCGCTGGCGTGCATGGCAGCAATCCGTTCGCGGGCAGAGGGCACCCGTCCGGCCCGACGGTAAAATCCCCAAGCCTTGATCATGGCCCCGCACGCCACGTCGAAGGCGCCATCACTGGCCCGCCCCCATGCCGCGCACCGCTCCAGCAAGCGGAACAGGCCGGCTTCCACATAAACGGCCGTGCGGGCCGCTGTTGCGTTGACGCGAGATACCTCCGAATCGTCGCGGTAGACTGTCAACTGTGCTTCCAGAGCATCGATACGGTCCAAGGCCGCTTCCGCAGCCGCCCAGGGATCGGGGTGGTGCCCCGCAGGGAGCGCTACCTCAAAGGTGGTCGCCATGGCCGAGCGGCGAAACCGCAACAGGAGTCCTTCCTGTTGCGCCTCCGTCAACGCCGTCGACTCCATCCACCCCCACTCATCCCCCATGGCCACCCATTTCCCCTACTACCGCCGGCAATCCCACTTGCCTCCTTTAGATTGTACACCGGCTCAAGGGTCAGAAAGGTCACCCCCGGCTTTTGGTACCCCTTGAGCCATGTTGGTCCGGGGTAGCGCTGTTCCCGATGCCGTGTCCATGTTCTCGGATGGGTGCTAACTGGGTCTGCCCCGATCTGATCGTCACTACAAAGTCAACACAATCAATTTGGTAGCTTGAGCGACTTGTGGGGTACGGGTTTCAAACCGTAAGAGGACCACCTGGGAGACTGTGTCTGATGCTTTGTCGTGTTGGCGGATCGTTAGGTTTCGCTGACCTGATCGTGGATGATCGGTTCCAAGTACTTGGTGTTGCGTTCGATGGCCAGGACGATGGTCCGCTCCTCGACGCCATCGGCGGAAACAGCCACGGCCGGGATGATCTGCCGGGTATCCGGCAGGCTGAATTCCATGACGAAGGTGCCATCCGGACGCAATTCAACGGGATCGTTGCCCAAGGTGAGATGGGCCTGGGGATCGGTGCGGCCGTAGACGATCAGCTTGGCATCGAGCTCGAAGAAGAATTTGCGCAAATGTTGAGGTGGGACCGCACCGCTACCGAAACTGGTTTCGCGGGGTGAGCCGATCGGCCGGCGGAAGCGTTCCTCAAAGATGGCCTTCAGTTGCGGATGCGTCAGGCTCTCGAAACCAGTGGACATGGCAGCAATCCGCTCCGCTTTGCGCGGATCGGTTTCCCAGCCGGCGTCGAGTGCTTCCTGGCTGCCCGCCTTGGGAGTGGTGACGACGTTGGAACGCGCCAGCACGAAAAAGTCGCCCCGCCGGGACTTGTAGCCGATGTCCACGCGGTAGGTCCGGGGGGGCTGCGGAACGTGAATGTACCAGTTGTGCCCGTCTTCCTCCACGGTAATGTCTTGCAAGGGGGTTTCGTAGGTGCTGGTGGTGTCCTGGCTGGTGACGTCCCACAAGCGGATGGTCAGTTTGGCCCCATACCAGTCCTGTTTGAGAGCCGCTTCCGCCCGCTGGACCGACTGGGCCGACAACTCCCACATCACATGCAGCCAATACGGATCATTCACCGTCAGGATGACCCGGTCTTTAGGCGGTGGCGTGCTCGTGCGTGCAACGGCAGGGGTGGCAACTGCAGAGGGCGATACTGCCGGTGTCGGCTTGCCCGGCGGCGTGACTGGTTTGGTCACGGGAGCTGGACCACCGGCCTCGGTGCTTTTATCCGCTGTAGCTGGTGCTTTCGGAGCGGTGGCCGTTGCGGTAGTGGGCTTTTTGACAGGCATCTCGGCCTCAGCGGGGGTGGGACCCGGACCGGCTGCACTAGCAGTGGACTGGACCGAGGTGACGCTGGAACGATCCACGGGGTGAACCGCCTGACCGTTGGCTGGCGCTTTCTTCCCTGTTTTCTTGGCGACGGACTCTGCAGCGGGAGGTGTTGCTTTGCTCCTAGTGGCTTTCTTGGAAGAAGTTGCAGGCGTAGAACGTTTACTCGTGCTGCTGGATCGCTTCCGTTCACTCTCCGTGGGACGGGTGACTTTGGCCGCCGATTTGACAGTTACCCGCCGGGCGCGGCCGCTTGCCTCCATGGCACGGCTCAAAGCGGCTACCAGACTGGCCTTAGTCATCGTTTGCCAACCGCGAATCCCGCGACGCCGGGCCATCCGCTCCAATTCCACCTTCGGACGGCGAGACAACGGTATGGCTTTACTCATCGACTCTCTCCCGTCCGCCCTCGACCGGCGGTGCGTCAGCCCCGTCCTTGTTGCTTCTCTCGTATCCCCGCTTCCTCCCGCCGCGGAGTTTCCCCTAACCGCACAATCGTTACTTGCCCGATTGCTCTACTTGTCAATTCCTCCAACGAATTGGTCGTAGCCACAATAACAACAGGTGGGTGTTTCCAATCGCCCCAGCTAGCTGCAGGATTTTTCCACTAAATACGAGAAAACATCCAAAACCTCTTTTGCTGAAAGGCATTATATCAACCTCTGTCTCTACTGGCATCCCTGCGACTTATTTTGTTACCCAGACGCCACTTGCACTATTTCCCCTCTTTTCGACATAGCCCTTACATTCCGCCTAGCCTGCTCCTTATCCTTCGTATTCTCCGGCTCCTTATCATTCGGGACGCGTAAATGCGCACGACCCCAGAGTTGCCCTGACCCTTCCTGAAATCAAAGTCATTGCCCCCTCGGAGGTTTCCCCATCGAACCTCTGTAAGGATACCAAACCTGTCAAGTCCGCCGAAGGACCTAATGTTCCCAAAGTCAGGAATCCTTGAGGAACAACAAGACAGGTCTGCAACCATCGAGGAGGCTAGCCGTTAGGTGTCAATTGTCCACAAGTTGAATTACGATTTCGGTAAAAGCTTTAAGAGCTTTGTCTTTCAGCAGTTGTGTCGATTCCCTACTCCAAATTGTCGGCATGGCGGTTGAGCTGTCGCTTTGGTTGCCCGAGGTACCAATAAGGGCCGGAAGCGGGGGCCGCCTGGACGTTCCCCTTGGCAACAAACTGTTGTGACTAGGGGTGAAGGAGGAAAAGCGTTCAGAACACTTCGATTTTCAATGTTCAGGTGGACACAGATGAAGCTGCAACTTTTTAATGGCTTTGTACTTCTCGTCGCTCACGCGGGCGGGGGTGGTGCCGAGTTCCCGGGCAATGTCGGGGACTTTCCAGCCATCGGCGAACAGTTGTAACACGCGTTGTTGCCGGGGCGTAAGCAGATGCAAGGCGTGATGGTCCACGGCCTCGCGTTCATCTGTTTCGCTGTTGGCGCGGGCAGCGGTGGCCAGGTCGGTGGGCAGGGCTTGCAACTTGCGTTCACGCTGCACGCGTTTACGGACGGCGTCGATGGCCCGGAGGAATTCCCGGCGTTCCTGGGTATCTTCCGTGGTCAGGACACAGTTCCAGCGGGCCGCCTCGAGGCGTTCCAGCAGGCGGACGAATACGTCGTGGGTACAGTCGTCCCAGCGGTCGACCGGCAAGCGGGCATTACGCCAGCAGGCTTGGCAATATTTGCTGATGTCGGTGACCACCTGTGTCGGCGGTGCGGCACGGGCTGCCGGGGTACCGGCCAGTGCCCCGAGCATCACCGCGGCCATCATCATCCGGCGGGACCGACTGCGAGGGGCCTTGGTACGGGCCATGAGCCTGGATCTCCACTTCAATACAAATACCCTCCCTTCCCTGGAGGATTATTCTCATTATACGGGACACCCCGGCTGACCGATCTCGCCAAAACGGGGATTCGTCCTTTCTATCCTTTCGATGATCTTTCAATGATATTGATGATCATTGACGGGATATGATTCCCACCGAGCGGAGTCAGGAAGCATCAATCCGGCTTTGATCTTGATCGGCCGCAGGTTGTATCCGGAACTCACTTAGAGCAGCCAGGCGAACCGCTCGGTACAGCGGTAGCTGGGGACGGGACGGTCAGTTGCGGCAGCAGGCGGACCATTTCCAGGGCGGCTAGAGCGGCCTCGGCACCTTTGTTGCCGGCTTTGCCTCCGGCCCGATCCAAGGCCTGCTCAAGTGTTTCGCAGGTAAGCACGCCAAAGCCGATGGGGATGCCGGTGTCGAGCGCGACGCGGGCCAGCCCCTGAGCCGCCGCATTAGCTACGTACTGGTAATGGTCGGTCTGGCCACGCAGGACGCACCCCAGGCATACGATGGCCACATAGCGTCCGGAGCGGGCCAGGTGCAACGCAGCCAACGGCAATTCCCATGAGCCGGGCACGCGGATCAGCTCGACACGGTCGTCAGCAATCCCGTACTGCCGCAGGGCTTCGCGGGCACCGTGAATGAGGCGGTCAACAATCAGATCATTAAAGCGTGAGGCCAGCAGGGCAAAACATCCCGTCCCACCCCCCGGCTGGAACGGTGACGACGCGGTGGCGGTGGCTGGCGAGGAACCACCGGCAGTCAAAGATGATGATGGGGTCATAAGCGGCTATATCCCAGTGAAGAGCATTTCCAGGTTCGACCTGGCGACTCGACACTCCGGCTACGCCTTTCGGTCCCTTCGCGATCCGGGGCCACTTGACTGGCAGATATCCGGATCCTGAATGGCAGCGGGTGAGGTTGGTCTGCGCTTCAGGTCGTGACGCTGCGAAGAAATTCCTCATTGGTCTTATGCTTGCTCAACTGTTTGAGCAGCAATTCCATCCCTTCCACAGGGTTCATGTCCGCCAAGGCCCGGTGGAGAATGTAAATAAGACGCATTTCCTCTTCACTACGCAGCAACTCTTCTTTGCGGGTGCCGGAACGATTGATGTCGATGGCCGGGTAAACGCGACGATCGACCAGGCGGCGGTCCAAGTGGATTTCCATGTTTCCGGTGCCTTTGAATTCTTCGAAGATGACTTCGTCCATGCGGGAGCCGGTGTCGATCAGGGCTGTAGCCAGGATGGTCAGACTACCGCCTTCCTCGATGTTGCGGGCGGCCCCGAAAAACCGCTTGGGCTTATGCAGGGCCGTGGCTTCCAGACCTCCGGATAGCAGCTTGCCGTTGCCGGGGGCCAAAGCGTTGTACGCCCGGGCCAGACGGGTGATCGAGTCCAGCAGAATGACCACGTCGTTGCCGTATTCCACCAGCCGTTTGGCTTTCTCAATGACCATTTCGCTGACCTGAACGTGCCGGTCTGGCGGTTCATCGAAGGTACTGGAGACGACCTCAACCCGGCGGCCTACCACCGTCCGGCTCATGTCGGTAACTTCTTCCGGCCGCTCGTCGATCAATAGCACAATGACGTAACATTCCGGATGATTGTGGATAATGGCATTGGCAATTTTCTGCAGCAGGATGGTTTTGCCGGTACGGGGCGGTGCAACGATGAGGCCCCGTTGCCCTTTGCCAATCGGCGTGATCAGGTCGATCACGCGGGTGCTGAGTTCGTCCGGTGTGGTTTCCAGTTTGAAACGTTCGGTGGGGTGAAGCGGAGTCAGATCTTCAAAGACGGCTTTCTGGGCCAGCAGGTCGGGCGCTTGATAGTTGACCGCTTCGATGCGCAGCAAAGCGAAGTACCGTTCATTTTCCTTAGGCGGTCGGGTCTGGCCGGCGACAATGGTGCCGGTCCGCAGACCGAAGCGGCGGATCTGCGAAGGCGAGACGTAAATGTCGTCCGGGCAAGGCAGATAGTTATAGTCGGGACTACGCAGAAAGCCGAAGCCGTCCGGCAGCACCTCCAGGGTCCCTTCACCGAACATCAGGCCATTGGCCCGGGTCAGTTCCTTCAGAATGCGATAGACCAGGTCCTGCTTTTTCAGGCCGATGTATTCTTCCCGAGGCAAGCCGATCTCGCGGGCGGTTTTGTGGAGCTGCGGAATCGTCATGTGCTGCAGCTCACTGATGTAGGTATTGCTCCGCTTGATCTGTTCGAAGCGCGAGTTGGTTTCCGCGTCGAAGCCATACTCGTTCGGGTCCAAGGGCGGAATGGGGGTCGCCGCCGGTGCTACCGCGGCAGGTGCCGGGGAAGGGGCTGCGGAAGCACCCGGACCATCCGGCATGCTACCGCTGACAGGAGCGGCAGCCGTAGCGGCGGTCGCTGCAGCCGATGGATGGGCGCAAGCAGCAACAACAGGGTCGGGAACCGACGCAGACGAAAGAGGATCTGGATCCGAGGTTGCTGCAACCGTTCCGCGAGGCATTTCAGCGGACACCGGCGAGGTCGCTCCCTGCTCCGCAGGGGCGGCTGGATCGGTAATGGCTGGCGAAGGTGCCGGTAAGGCCACGGGTGCGGGTGCGGTGGTCGGGAGGGCAGGTAACGGTTGGGGGGCAATGCCCAGGTCGGTGGCGGACGTATCGTTTGCCGGCCCGGACCGGCTGGTCCTTGATGAAGAGGCCGGGAGGGAACTGGCCGCCGAGCTCGGGCGGCCCTCGGCGTCGGTCCCTAAACGGGTCCGCGGGCGACTGCGGGACAGTTTGGGAGCTTCGGAATGGATTTCGGACATGGCAGACCTCACACGTGCAGGCGGGCAGGTAGCGATCCTTCCGGAGGTTGGCCGACGCGGGAGGGGTGCACGCCCTCCAAGAAACGCAAACGGCCCTGGAATGAAACCGATGCTCTTCCGTGAGTCATCGGGGTGGCAAAGCCACCCTTTTATACAAGATAACCTTAGCAACTTGAGGTGTCACGGCCAGTGCACACCTGGCCGTCAGGGACCAGATGCCAGTGCTGGACCAGTAGGTCCACCTGACGCTGCAGCTCGGCCGGGTCGCCCGTGTTGGTCAGGACAGCATGGGCCACGGCACGTTTGCGTGCCGCCGGCCATTGCGAGGCCTCGCGGGCCGCGATCTCCTCCGGAGTCCAGCCGCTCCGCTGCTGCAGGCGGGCATGACGCACAGCGGGCGGGGCCTCCACATAAACGATGCGGTCTACCTCGTTCTGCCAGCCGGCCTCCAGCAGAACGGCTGCATCGACCACAACAAACCGGCTGGCTGGATCATGCTGAGCCTGGTCGATTTCTTCCCGTAAACGGCGTTCAATATAGGGAAACACCAGGCGCTCGAGGGCGTACCGCTGGGCGGGATCGGCGAAGACGATGCGGCCGAGGGCACGGCGGTCGATGCTACCATCCGGTCGGACAATGGCCGGGCCAAAATGCTGCACCACGGCCGCTCGGATCTCCGGCTGCTGCAACGCTTCGTGACCGAGGGCATCCCCGTCGATAACACGCCCCCCCCACCGGGCCAGACAGCGGGCCGCGGTGCTCTTGCCCGCACCCAAGGCTCCAACCAGCGCTATGACCGGCTTGCGGCCACTTTCCCCACTGTTTCCTCCGGCTGATCCGGTAACAACCATTGCGCCTTCCCGCGAGGACAACGACTCCGACATGGCCACAATTCCTTGACGTTTTCCTTCGAGGTTCCAGCAGGGATAAACGCGGTTTTCAACACGGACACCATCACTACCACCATCTGGCTGTTGGAAACAAGGGTCGATCAGCTCTGGTGCCATTCTTCGACGTCCAACCAGTTTGGGCCGACGGCCACATCCACTTTCAAGGGTACTTCCAACGGTAAGGCGGTACTCATCAACTGCCGGACCATGGCGGCGACAGCAGCCACTTCCTGCGGGGGGGCCTCCAGGACTAGTTCGTCGTGCACGGTCAGCAACAGTTTGGCCTGGTACTTTTCGCGGAGCAGTTGTTGATGGACAGCCAGCATGGCCCGCTTGAGCAGATCGGCGGCTGAGCCCTGGATGGGCATGTTAATCGCTTCGCGTTCCGCAGGCGAGCGACTCCGGTAATCGGAATCGGGCCGGATGGCCTGCGGGTGGAAGTGCCGCTTGCGTCCCAGGATGGTGGTAACCATGCCGCTGGTATGCGCCTGGGTCAGGACGCGTTTTTGGTATTCGAGAACCTTGGGATACCGTTGGAAGTAGGCATCGATAAACGCTTCAGCCTGATCACGAGGAATCCCCAGACGGTTGGACAGTCCGGCGGCACTCATACCGTAGATGACGCCGAAGTTGACGGTTTTGGCCATGGCCCGTTGTTGTTTGGTGACCTGGTCGATGGGAACCTGAAAGATCTGGGCGGCCACGGCTGCGTGCACGTCCTGATCTTCGGCGAAAGCCCGACGTAAGGTTTCGTCACCGCTGAAATGGGCCAATAGACGCAGTTCGATCTGGGAATAATCGGCGGAAATCAGTTGCCAACCGGGCCGGGGGACGAAGGCTTTGCGGAGCTGGGCTCCGCGGTCGGTTCGGGCCGGGATGTTCTGCAGATTGGGCTCACTGGAACTGAGCCGGCCGGTTTCCGTGACCGTCTGATTGAACGAGGTATGGATGCGTCCTGTGTGCGGATGGACCAGTTCCGGCAAAACGTCCACATAGGTATTTTTCAATTTAGCCAGTTGCCGGTATTCGATCAGTTTCCGAGGCAGGGCGTGTCCCTCGGCGGCGAGGCGTTCCAGGGTTTCCTGGTCGGTGCTGGGCTCGTTTTTAATACCCGTCCGGCGGTGGACCGGTAACTTCAGCTCCTCGAACAGCACTTTCTGCAATTCACGCAACGAGGCAATGTTGAACGGATGACCGGCCAGTTGATGTATTTCGGCTTCCAGTCGAGCCAGTTCTTCCCCCATGGTGGTGCTCAGGGCCCGCAGAAAGGGAACGTCCAGGCCGATGCCTGTTAGTTCCATGTCGGCCAGAACAGCAATCAGGGGAATTTCCAGTTCGGTGTAGAGTTGGTAGAGGCCTTCGCGTTGCAACTGTTGTTCGAGTTGAACGGTCAGACGCCAGGCGGTGTCGGCATCTTCGCAGGCATAGGCACAGACCCGCTGGGTGGGCACCTGGTCAATGCTTGCTGGTTTGCCGGTTTTTTTGCCGCCGAGCTGGATCAGATCGCTCAAAGGGATGTTGCGGTGGTGCAGATATTCCTCGGTCAGTTGGTCCAGGCCGTGGCTTCGGGCCCCTGGTTGCAGCAGGTAATGGGCGATCATCGAATCGCCGGCGATGCCCTGCATCTGGACCTGGTTAACTCGCAGGACCTCTAGATCAAACTTGATGTTATGGTTGACCTTAGCGATGTTGGGATCTTCCAGGATGGGCCGTAAGGCCTGCAGGACGCTTTTTTCCTCGAGCACCGGTTCCCCGGCAGGGGCACGCACGGGCAGATAATAGGCCTGCCCCGGCTGCCAGCAGAAGGCGTAGCCGACGATGGAGTCGCGGAAGGGGTCCAGGCCGCGGGTTTCCAGGTCCAGAGCGAACCGTTTCTGGCGTCGCAGCAGCCGGAGGAAGTTCTGGAATTTCCGGGGGGTATCGACCAGCTGGTAGTGTTCGTAATCCCAGTTATCTCCCGGCAGTGGAGCGGTGGGTTCGTCAGGCGGGGCGAATAGTTCGGCCTGTTGGGTAGTCGGTGCGGTCCTGGAACGCCGGCTGGAGGAAGGGGGGCGTGCAGTGCTGGGGGAGTTGGCGGACGTGCGGTTGGCAGCCGTTGGCGGCTGAGCGGCTGGAGGGCCCCCCGCCAGATCGAACAGGGGCTGGGTCCGCGGCGTAGTAGGAGTACTGGAAGAAGGGCCGGCCACGGCGCTAGTCGCAGCAACGTAGGTTTTGCGCAGTCGCTCGATGAAGGTACGCAAGCCCAGTTCATGGAACAGATCGAGCAGGCGGGCATAATCCCAGGGTTGTCGCCGCCATTGCTCCCACTGGAAGGTGAGGGGCACATGACGATCGAGGGTAACCAATTTCCGGCAGCGTTGCAGGCTGCTGGTGTGGGCGGCCTGGCGCAAGGCGTCACGCAAGCGGGGGGGACCCGGCAGCTCTTCCAGATGCTTGAGGATACCCTCCAGATTCCCGTAAAGTTGCAGCCAGCGAGCGGCCGTTTTCGGACCCACGCCGGGTACACCGGGGATGTTATCGCTGGCGTCCCCTGTCAGGGCCAGGTAATCCACCACCTGGTCGGGTCGGATGCCCCATTCGCGCTCCAAAGCGGCGGCATCGATAATCTCCTGTTCCCCTTTGCGTCGTAAATGCAGTAAATGAATGCGATCGCTGATCAATTGACGGCAATCCTTGTCGGCGGTGCACACCAGGACGTGCAGGCTGCGTTGTGCGGCGGCCGTGGCCACAGTAGCAATGATGTCATCGGCTTCGTAACCGGGTTGCCGCAACTGCGGAATGTGCATAGCCTCCATGATCTGGTAAATGAGCGGTTCCTGCAGCAGCAGATCAGCAGGAGGGGGAGGCCGGTGGGCTTTGTACTGAGGATCGATCGATTCACGGAAAGTCGGTTCCGGACTATCCAAAGCTACCAGCAAGTATTCGGCATCGCCGCGTTCAAAGAAGTTGAACAGCGCGCGGGTAACGCCAAAAACGGCGTTAGTGGGCCGGCCATCGGGGGCGGTCATGGTGCCGATGCCATAATACATCTGGTAAATCAGCCCGTGGGCGTCGATCAGGTACATGGTACCTTGTGCGGAGGTGGTCGGTGGTTTTGCTGCTAGGGCCATAAGGATGCCTCGGAACGAACAGCTGCAGCTGATCCTTTTGTACTGCTGTCACAAAACCAGCCTGCCTGGCCGGAATGGAAAAGCAACGCGTATTTTCGAATCTTCTGCTCGGGTGACTAATAGTCCAGACCAGCCTTGGATCAGTGTAACGTTGCTGAGCCAGCCAGGGGAAGGCAAGAAGGAGCACCAGCCGGCCTGAAGGGAACCCAGGCCCAGTTTTGACCTATGAAACGCCAAGGGGAAACAAATGGACTAAAGGAAGCACCTGGGAAGAGTTCCATCTAGAATGGCAGTGGGATAGAGAGGGGGCAAAGGGGGCGAGTGCGCTGTGATTCCACCGCAGAGTGTGGTGAAATGAGGGAAACCAAGGTGAGCTAATGGAGCAGGTGAGCGATAGCCGATGGCAGAGGCCCCCCTAACGCGCGTAACGCTATTGGCTCGGTTACGGGATCCCGGCAATGCCGAGGCCTGGCAGGAATTTGTGCGTTTGTATGGCCCGGTGATCTATCGCTTTGCCCGGCAACGGGGGCTGCAGGATGCGGATGCGGCAGACCTGATGCAAGACGTATTGCGGAGCGTGGCCCGGCACGTCGGCGAACTGGAGTACGATCCGCGCAAAGGGACGTTCCGCGGCTGGTTGTACACCATCACCCGCAACAAGATTTACAATTTTCTGATGGCTCAGCGACGGCGGCCACGCGCCAGCGGTGACGACGCCCAGCAGGAACGGCTCGATGCAGCTCCAGCCCGTGAACAGAGTGACTCCCCCGATGCCGAATGGGAACGGGAGTATCAGCGGCAACTGAGTTGGCGTGCCATGGAACGGGTCCGCCACGAGTTCCAGCCGAATACCTGGCAGGCCTTCTGGTTAACAGGAGTGGAAGGCAGACCAGCGGCGGAAGTGGGGGAGCGGCTTAAGATGTCGCCGGGGGCGGTGTACGTAGCCAAATGCCGCGTCCTGGCCCGTTTACGCGAAGAAGTCCAGCGTCTGCTGGAGGAAGAACAGTAGTGGCCGGAGGCACTCCCATGCATAGCGGCAAAATCAGCGAGGCGCTACCGGCCGGCGAATGCCTGGAAGCCGGGGAACTGGAGCGGTTGATTCGCGGCCGCCTCAGTAGCAGCCGGGCTGCCCTGGCCGTGGAACACCTCAGTCAGTGCCCACGCTGCCAGAATCGTCTGGAGCAACTGGCGGCCGGCAGTGAAACATTGACCGCTGCTTTGCGAGAACTGGCCTCCAATCAACCACCCCGCCACTCGGCTTTCCACCGGGCCCTGCAAGCGATCGAATACGAGCTGGGCATGACCACCGTCGTTCCCGAGAAACGGTCGGATATGCCCAGCGATGATCTCCGCTTCCTGACCCCCTGCGACGAGCCCGGCTGCCTGGGGCGGCTGGGACCTTTTCGCATCCGGCGGGTGCTGGGAAGGGGTGGCATGGGAGTGGTCTTCCAAGCATATGACCCCGACCTGGACCGCGAGGTGGCCATCAAAATCATTGAACCTCACCTGGTGGGCAACGAGATTGCCCGCCAGCGTTTCTGTCGCGAAGCCCGGGCTGCAGCCGCGGTCACCCACGACCACATCGTCACCGTCCATCAGGTGGCCGAGGATGAAGCAAGCGGCCTGCCGTATCTGGTCATGCAATTGATCCAAGGGGAGTCGCTGGAACAGCGGCTCCGGCGGGAAGGCAAGCTCAGTGTGCAGATGGTAGCCCGCATCGGGATGCAAGCGGCCGCTGGCCTGGCCGCCGCCCATGCGGCCGGACTGATCCACCGGGACGTCAAACCGGCCAACATCCTCCTGGAAGCGCCACACGATCGGGTCAAACTCACCGATTTCGGCCTGGCACGCGCCGTCGAGGACGTACAACTGACCAGCAGCGGCGTGGTGGCCGGATCCCCGCTTTACATGTCGCCCGAACAAGCACGCGGAGAGGCCATCGACTTCCGTACGGACTTGTTCAGTCTGGGAACCGTGCTTTACGAGGCGGCCAGTGGCCATTCCCCGTTTGCGGCCCCCACGCCCCTAAGCGTGCTCCGCCGCATCACCGACGAGGAAGTGCCCCCTCTGCATCAACTCGACCCGACTATTCCACGGGAACTGTCGGACATTATCAGCAAATTGATGGCCAAACGGCCGGAACAACGCTATGCCTCAGCCAAGGCAGTGGCGGAGGCACTGGCGCAGCAGCTGGCCCGGCAGCAGCAACTGCATCCTTTGGAAGTTCCCGTGGGCCTGAATGTAGACAGCCGCTGGTTCAGTTTGTCCGGCACAAGCCCCGCCTGGAAAATTCTGCTTCAGCAAGGGTGGTATAGTTGCCAGCGTCTGGGGCGTTCCTTACGGTGGACGGTGCCGTGGCTGGGGGGAGCTGCGATCGGTGCTGGCCTGGTGGCCATCATCCTCCAGCCATCGCATGTTGTCGAACACGTCGTTGAGCAGATCGTGGAAGTGCCTCAGCCACGCACCAGTGGTCCGGCCCCCGATTTGATTCTGGACGGTCGGGCCGGCGGGGTGTGGAGCCTGGCCTTTGCCGCACCCGATCGACTAGTAGCCGGAGCAGAAGATGGCTCGCTGCGTCTGTGGGATTTGCGACGTGCGGCCGAGGCGGGGGAAGGATTGCTCAAAACCTTCGAACCTCTCCAGAACGGCAACATCTGGAGCATCGACGTCTCTCCCAAAGGTAAATACATGGTCTCGGCCTGTGACGACGCTGCTGTGGTGCTATGGAACCTGCATACCCTGCGTTTTGAAGGCCTGAAGTTTCCCCACCCGCATTCGGCACGCTCCGCCGCATTCAGTCCCAATGGCCGCTACCTGGCCACAGGGGATCGCAACTCGACCGTCCGCCTGTGGGATCTGGACACTCAGGTTCCCATCGAACTGCTCGGCCACCGCGGTACCATTCTGGCCTTGGCTTTCAGCCCTGATGGTCGCTTCCTGGCCAGTGCCGCCTCCGAAGGTCACATCCTGCTGTGGGATCTGCAGGAGGAAGCCCTGTGGCGCCGCCAGCATCTGGAGCATTACCTGCGTCTGGCCGAACACCGCGGACCGGTCTATGGTCTGGCGTTTGCCCCCGACGGCGAACACCTGGCCAGTTGCGGCTGGGATGGCACCCTTCGCCTGTGGAATGTGAATGACGGTACCCAATTGTGGAACCACAAGGCCCATGAAGGGGACGCCTGGGGGGTCAGCTTCGGCTCCAACGGTCAGTGGGTGGCCACCTGTGGCGCCGATGGGGCCGTCAAAGTGTGGAAAGTTCCCGAAGGCAAAGAAATCTTCCACTGGCGCGGTGAGCGAGGCATGCACATCGTCCGTTTCGGACCGGACGGCCGCACCCTAGCGGCTGCTGGCCGTGATGGCATGGTCCGCATCTGGCGCTTACCTGCCACTATGGAAAGCGAACCGCAACCGTTCACTTCCTCGCACGAACCCAAAGACCGCACACGCTGAAACAACACGTCGCTCTCCAGGTCGCCACCGGACACAAGCGACTCCCCTAGCGGGAAGTAGCCCGATCTTCACCCCGACGGTACTGCGGATGCTGATCTAGCCAACGGTGCAAACGGGCCGCTGCGGGTCCGTCGGCACTGACAGCCGCCACGACCCTACCCAGAAACTGCACGGCTTGCACCAGTCGTTCATCCGGTTCGGCACAACTGAATCGCAAAAATCCCTGGCCGGACGCACCGAAGCATTCGCCCCCTAAACAGGCCAGACCTTGACGGTCGTCCGCCCCTTCCAGCAAATACATGGCCAGACCATGCGAAGTGATGCCCAGACGCTGGCAAATGGGCCGAACGTCGGCAAAAACGTAAAAGGTACCGGCAGGGGGCGTTACTGTTATTCCCTCCAGGCGGTTCAGCTCCCGCACTAGCAGGTCCACCTTGGTCCGGAAGCGGTGCATGTACTGGTCCCGAGTGGGGCCATCCTGTTCCAAGGCGGCCTGGCAAGCCCGCTGCACAAACGGGGGCACGCACGACAGCGAGGTGTTGAGCAACTTGCCCAAGACCTGGATCACCGGGACGGGAGCCACGGCAAAGCCACAACGCCAGCCGCTCATGCTGTAACTTTTGGAAAAGGTATAAACGGCCACCGTCCGCTCGCGTAATTCCGGTAGACTCAACGGTGAGATATGCCTGCCCTGCCAGACCATGTGGCAATACGGTTCGTCGGAAAACAGCCACACGGGGGTATCGTGCAGCAGGCGGGCAAAGGCCAGCAGGTCGTCCGGGCTCAGGACACTGCCGGTGGGATTGTGCGGCGAATTGAGGAAGACGGCTTTGGCCCGGGGTTGTGTGTGCAGGAACCGGGCCAGATCGTGCGGATCGGGGCGGAAGCCCCGTTCCGGTCGCAAAGGAGCCACAACGGGCACGGCTCCCCGTCGCAGGACGTTAGGTACATAAGTCGGGAAGGCGGGTTCGTAGATGAGCACGGCATCGCCGGCTTCCAGAAACGCCTCGCAAAAGAAGGTCTGGAAGATTTTTGCCCCGGCCCCGACGGCCACCTGTTCGGCAGTTACTTCCAGGCCAAAGTCCCGCTGGAGGCTTTGGGCAATGGCGGTACGGAACTCGGGCAGACCCAGGGACGGTCCGTAGTGGGTCTGGTCCGCATCCAGAGCGGTGTGGGCCGCAGCTAGAGCGTGGGGCGGAGTGGGAAAGGGGCTGTCGCCAATTTGCAGCTCAATCACGTCTTTACCAGCAGCCCGCAAGCGGCGGGCCACCGCTAGAACGTCAAAGGCTGTTTCTGTCGTCAAGCCCGCGGCAAAACGTGAAAATGATCCGATCATGAGGCTTGTATCCTTTCCCGCCCCCCAACTTGTTTGCGGCTAAGGGGGGCGGTTTACCCAATCAGGGGCCCTCTACTGGGCGCGGATGGCCCGGGCCAATGGCTGCAGCACCTGAGGCAGCACATGCCCTTGTACCAGCTCTTCAAGCAAACGCCGTTGCTGCTGATACGCCTCCACAAACGAGGCAGGGGGCTGACGGTGCCAGAATTGCCGGACCGTCAGATAGATCGAGATGGGCGATTCCGGAGGCGTCTGACCGGTACGCAAATGATAGATGCTGCTCCGTGTTTCCACACTCAGTCGAGCCTGGAGCTGGAACGATTCGTCCAAAGCCAGGGTAATGGTGGGCTGATAATGGAGCACGCGGACACCGGCGAGCTGACCGAAACTCTCCAACGGCGTGCCTCCCGACAAAGCTTCCATCACCAGTTGATCGTGGTTCCCCTGATAGATCAGATCAAAGTAATACATGACGTCCATCGAATCGGTAGCCAGACTGGATAAGTCCAGATAGTAAGGGGCCAGTTCCAAAATGCGATGGATGTGCTCGTCAGCACTTTCCAGGGTCGGCGGATTGACGTATCCGCAGCTCAAGCGTCGCCGGTCCAGCGAGACCCAGCGGTAGGTACCGCTTTCCCGATCCTCTTCCAGAAAGTATTCATCCTCACCCCGTTTGTCGAAATCGGTCAGGCTGGGCTGGCCTTTATGGACCGCTTCGAAAAAATGTAATATAGTTTCCCGGTTTGTTGGCATGTCCAGACGAGAATGCACGTAAACAGTAACCCCGAATTCGTCGCACCAGGATGCATAGGGGTTCATGACATGGCCTCCGTGTAACAGAACAAATAACGGAGAGGCGTTCAAGCGGTACCACCGCCAGCAGCAGATCGCTAGACCTTACAGGGGCGAGAGAACCATCATCACAGGAGCAGTAAAGCTCCTGCTGGGTAACGTTCTGCATCAGGAAAGAATCACCGCGGTTTTCTCAGTGATCGTCCTTGGTCACGATACGGACTACTGGTCGTCGGCCTCGACGCTGTAGGCAACATTCCCGTCAAGTTCTCCCCCGCGACCGGTTCGCCAGCAGTTGTCGTCTTTTTTTATTGTTCGAAAGGGCGTGTCCGCTTGCAAGGTTGGCAGCCGGTTGGAAAAGTCTTAGCTGAGTGGCCCCATCGCTGATCCTGGCCGGTTGTGCCGAATAAAACAGCACAGTCGGTGGCAGACAATCGTTTTGAGACTGTGGAAGCGGTCCAGCACATGTCCAGAAGTTTGTTTCGTCACGCGGAAATACAAAGCGTGGGTCATAACAGGAGAGGACGATTGCAACGGACAGAGTTGTCATTGTCAGCGTTGCTCCGCAAGACCGTACATCTCAACGGGGAACGTCTCCAGGGAACATGTCACATCCAGGCAGCGGCTGCAAAAGGGAATCGAAGACAGGTCGATGGGTAGGAACAGCCCCCTGTTCGAGGGGACGGGGAGGTTGCTAAGAACAACCGTTAGGTAAGAGGGGGGACCATGACAGCGGCGGACAGCAAGCGGCTCCGTGTTCAACCGCCGCTGGTGCGGGTGGTACTGGTGGTGGCCTTGGCAGTGCTTTTCCCGCTGGCGCTGCTGATAGCCTGGCCGTCGCTTGGGCCACCGTCGTTGCCGCTGCATGTCAGCCCGGTGAGCCAGTTTCCGGTAGCTGAATGGCCCTTTCATAAGCAGGTCCTGGGACGGGGGCCGCAATTCCGGCCGCGGATTACCCATGTGCGGATCGTTGACCTCGATCAGGATGGCCGACCGGACATCCTGGCCAGCGATGCCCAGCATAAACGAGTCTTCTGGTATCGCAGTGTAGGACCACGGCAGTGGCAAGAAATTCCCCTGGGCGGCGAATTGAACGTGCCGGCCGGTTTGGCAGTAGTCGACCTGGACGGCGATGGCGATCTGGACGTGGTGGTCGCTGTGCTAGGCAGTGTGTTGCCTGCTGATGACCGGATCGGACAAGTGGTCTGGTTGGAAAACCGGGGTACGGAGTTTGTTGACCACATTGTGCTCGATCATCTGCGGCGAGTCTCCGACGTCCAGGCAGCCGACTTCAACGGTGATGGCCGACCGGACCTGGCCGTCGCCGTCTATGGCTATCACCATGGTGAGGTGCTGTGGCTGGAAAATCGGGGATCCGGACGGTTCCGGGAGCATCGCTTACTGGCCACACAGGGGCCCTCACACGTTCCTGTGGCCGACTTCACAGGAGATGGCCGACCAGACATCGGGGTGTTGGTATCTCAGGATCACGAAGAAGTCTGGTTATTTGCCAATCAGGGTAACGGGCGATTTACACCCCGGCTTATTTTCCAGACCTGCAACTTCGACCTGGGTAGCGCCAGTCTGCGACTGGCCGACCTGGATGCAGACGGTCGGCCGGATTTGCTGTTGTGTGCCGGAGATAACCTGGAAATCAATCATCACTATCCTCAGCCCTGGCATGGGTGTATCTGGCTGAGGAACAAAGGTGCGGGAGAGTTTGAGACAATTCGCCTGGCCGCGGTAGGTGGCGTCTACGGAGCTGCGGTGGCTGATCTGACTGGCGATGGTCTGCCGGACGTTGTGCTCTGTTGTATGTTCAACGACTGGCGGACAGCTGCAGCGGCCAGTCTGGTGCTGCTCGAAAACCAGGGTCATCAGCAGTTTACCCCCCGCACACTCGACACCCTACCGATTCATCTGGCTGTCATTGACGCCGGAGACCTGGATGGTGATGGCCGGGCCGACATTGTGGCCGGTGGCCTGCATCTGGACGACCTGGCACCGCAACGATGGGGGCGCCTGACCCTCTGGCTCCACACGCTCCCACGGCCCTAAGACCCGATGGGCACCGCAGATCCCATTACTGCTGAGGTAATAATGGATCCTTCCCAGCGTGCTTGCTCTGATTGCTCACACTGCTCCCATCGACGGGTCTGGATAGAACGCCTGGGCCTGTTCGTATTAATTGCAGAGCTAGTGGGAGTTGGTGCCTGGCTTGTCTGGCAGTGGTCGGGGCGAGCGCCACCGGAGTTTGATGGCACATTCGTGGATGCCCAAACCCAAGCCGAACTACGTAATCAGTCGGCGTCCTGTCGCAAGGCCGCTGATTGGGCCCAGCTAGCAAGTCATTTCCTGGCCAGCGGCTACTTTCCTCAGGCCGAAGTCTGCTTCCGTCAGGCACGGCAGCGGGAACCAGGGCAGGCGGATTTTGCCTTGTGGCATGCCTTTGCTCTGGAGCGATTGGGCGAAATTGAGGCCGCACTAGAGGTCTACGGGCAAGCATTGCATTGGGGGCATCCTCGGCGGGCCGATGTGCATTACTACATCGGCAAAAACTTTCTCCGGCTGGAGCAACCGGAGGCTGCTCGGCGTGCCTTCGTTGAAGCCGATGACCTGCCTGCTGCCCGTTACGAATTGGCCATGCTGGCCGCGCGAGAGGGGCGGGCCGAAGAAGCTCGACGTCTGGCCGCACAGTTGGCTCAAGAGTTTCCCACTACTTACCCCCCTGCCGGGTTGTTGCATCGCCTGGCGGTGCTCCAGGGCGATGCCGTCACAGCTGCCTACTGGGCCGACCAGTTCAACTATCGTCCCCGACCGCTCCCATCCCCTTTTGACCAGGAAGCCGACTGGATTTTCCGGCTCGCCAACAGTCTGGGGCGGGACCGCTTGTTCCGCGATGCCGGTCGGCACTATCAGGCAGGTGAGTGGGAACAAGCCGAACGTCTGTTGCGGCAGGCCCAGCAACTGGTCTGGACACCAGAGGTGGCCGACCGTCTGGCCGATGTGTTATTCGTTCAGGGCCGCTACGCCGCCGCTGCTGAACTGTTGCGGGAAATCCTGGAACGCGACGGCCCGAGCTGGGAGTTACTGTGGCGACTGGGCCAGGCGCAAGCCAGCCTGGGTCGAACCGCTGAGGCCGGTCAGCTCTGGCAACGCGCCCAACGCTGGGCCACCGGACCACTAGCTGCCGAGCTGTATCAGGATCTCAGCCAATGGTATCAGGCACAAGGCCAGATGCAGCAGGCGCAATGGTTCCGCGGCCGGGCCCATCTGACCCGCGGCATCCACTTGCTCGACCAGGGACAGACGGCAACAGCACTCAGCGAGCTGGAACAAGCGGTTCGTCAGGTGCCTGAGCTGGCCGATGCCTGGTTTTTCCTGGGTGAGACCTACCGCCAGACGGGTCGCCCCGCCGAGGCCCAACAGGCTTATCAACAATGCCTGCGGTACCGACCGCACCATGGTCGGGCCGCGGACGCCCTCAAATCCCCCTGAATAGTCAAGGAGCTATCCGTCGATGGGTCGCCTCTCCCCTCAATTACGCCGGCGGTGGCCGCTTTGCGGAACAATCGCTACTCCCCCACGGTTCGCCCCGGAGACAACTGGGTTTCGGCCACCTCGATGGCCCGCAACAATGCCCGTGCCTTATTGACTGTTTCCTGGTATTCCAGTTGGGGCACGCTGTCGGCAACGACGCCGGCCCCCGCCTGAACGTAGGCAGTGCGACCTATTAATACCAGGGTGCGTAAGGCGATGCAGGTGTCCATGTTTCCGCTGAAGTCGACGTAACCGACGGCTCCGCCGTACGGCCCACGGCGGTGCGGCTCCAGTTCGTCGATGATTTCCATGGCTCGCACTTTGGGGGCTCCGCTGAGTGTGCCGGCTGGCAGGCTGGCCCGCAATGCGTCAAAAGCTGTCAGGCCCGCTCGTAATCGGCCGCTCACCGTGCTGGCAAGATGCATCACATGGCTATAATACTCCACGGTCAACAGATCGCTTAAACGGACGCTGCCGATCTCGGCGACGCGTCCGACGTCGTTGCGGGCCAGGTCGACCAGCATGATGTGTTCGGCCCGTTCCTTCGGATCGTTGCGTAATTCCTCTGCCAGAGCTTGATCTTCCTCCGCGGTGCGTCCCCGGCGACGGGTCCCGGCCAGGGGCCGGCTGGTAATCACGCCATTTTCGACCCGACACATGATTTCCGGCGAAGCCCCGATCAAGGTAGCCTGGCCGCAACGCAAATAAAACATGAACGGCGATGGACTGACCACGCGCAACGCCCGGTAAATGTCAAAGGCCGACGCAGACGTTTCCGTCTGAAAACGTTGACTGAGCACAATCTGGAAAGCGTCGCCAGCATGGATGTATTGCCGGGCCCGCTCGACCGCTGCAGCAAACTGCTCGGGCGTCAGATTCGATTGCACCCGTCCGGGTAACACCACAGGGCCTTCGCTATTGCGGGGGCTTATGTCTGCTAGTGGCCAGGTTGCCCCGCGGTGTTGCAAGCGCTGGACCCAAGCATCGACCTGTTCGCAGGCCTGGGCATAGGCGTGATGCAATACGGCCTCGGAGGTCCTTTCGCCTTGGGGCAAGCGGGCATGGGCCACTACCAGAATCGTCTTGTCCACATGGTCGAAGATGACCATGCGATCGTAAAACCCGAAGGATAGGTCGGCTAGACCACGATCGTCCGGCGGCGGGTGGGGCAGGTGCTCCGTATAACGCACGGCATCGTAAGCAACGTAGCCAACAATGCCGCCGCAAAAGCGGGGTAAACCCGGCAGATGAGGAGCACGATACAGTTGCCAGGATTGTTCCAGGCTCCGCAGCGGATCCGCTGCAACGGTTTCCTGCCAGGGAGCGGATCCTTCCTGGGTCCGGATGCGTTGCTGGTAAGCTTCGAACCGGCGGAACGGACCACTCCCCAGGAAGCTGTACCGGCCGACCCGTTCTCCCCCCACGACACTCTCAAACAAAAACGACCAGTCCCCTTCTTGAATGGCCCCGAAGGCGGTGACCGGAGTAAGTGTGTCCCCGGTTAGCTGACGGTAGACCGGTACAACGTTGTATGTCCGGGCCAGCTCCACAAAGGTGTCAAAGGATGGATAATAACGCATCGTGGCTACTCGAAACAGCGGTAAGGAACTTAGTCCCTTCTTATTTGCAGATTCAGAAAGACCGTTCCTTCTTACCGGCCAATCCAACAGTGGTCGTGCCATTTTTTCCTGAGGGGCACCTAGGCCGGAACCCTCTAGGCGATGGTATTACCTTATTGTCGCGACCCTTCACCGTTTGACGAGTCGCCCATCGCGCAGTTGTGGCGAGTACAATCCGGCTGACTGCTTCTGGGGAGAAACTTGATCGCAAGTGGATGGTGCCCAACGAATCGTTAGTTCCGTATGGGGACAGGCTGATTTTGCAGCGGTTATACCATTTTTTCTACCCAGCGTTCATCGACTTCAGCCTCGACCCGCAGGCCAAGAAAGGAAATTTCCAGTACCAAAGCCCAGCGATTGGGTTTCAAGCGGATGACGCGTCCGATGTGTCCTTCGAGGGGGCCTCCCACAATTCGAACGACATCGCCGACGCCCGCTATCAGACGCTCTTGGACGAGCCGTCGTTCCTGAAGC
>JANWVV010000043.1 GCA_025055795.1 Gemmataceae bacterium | reverse complement strand
AAAATAGTTATATTCATCTGAGCCCATTAACAGAAATAACATTAATAAAATTAGTTGATTGAGTATGTTAGATCGTACTGAAAACGATCTACGTCAGCGTGGCGACTGTGGGCGTGGAATAGGGGCAGGTCCTCCCTCGATTTGCGGTTAAATAGCAACCAGAACCCACCCTGAAAGTGAATCCTCTCGTTAGGCGATAGCCATTGTTCTATGTCGGGAGTCTACATCAGCTCGATGGCCTAGTTACTGGGGTGAACATCGAATACCCCAGAGTAACGGTAGGTGCAACGTAGACTTCTGCTATGCATGGATTGGCAATCGAGTTTCGCCTGAACTTTGGTAATCGTGCTCCGGCTACTCGGTAATGCGGTATGCAGATTTCATACCTTGAGAGATGAGAATCTCGTCATCCTCTGATGACTCATTAAGCCAACATATAGCAAGCTTGTGATGAGTGGGCCCGGCGGGATTCGAACCCGCAACCAAGCGGTTATGAGCCGCCTGCTCAACCGTTGAGCTTCAGGCCCTCGAGTTTCCTCTGCACGCAACTCTGGTCGTCCTTCGCTTCTCCTTCTATCTCCTTACTCTCCAAAGAGGATATGTCATGTTTCAAAGGTTGTGTGGCAATCATTTCAACCTATGTCGCGTTGCCCACTGGTAGTCCTTCCTTCGGTCACTGTGCGTGCAATTTTAGGTGGCCCGGCGGTGTTCGTCGTTCGATTTCTCACCTCTTGCTTATTTTCTGAATACAAGCGTTGCTCCAATTGCGATGTATACGAACCCCGTTTCGCTTTTGTCCTTCTACACTACTTCAGTGTTGAGGGACGGGCTCAGGCTGCTTTTTGCCAGGCGGCATGGCGTCGTCATTTTACGGTGTAATTTCACTTAAGGGTCGTTGTTTCACGATCATCAACTATTCCTATTTTACTATCGGTAACAGAGGGGGAAAAGGTGAAGGGCGTTGCGACAGCCATTGTCCCAAAGAATTGAGGTGGGCACGAGCGTCATCTTTGGGGCATCGGAAGGTGGAGGAGAGAATCCATGAGAGTTGCAGACATCGCCCGGTAGGACCAGGTGCGATTCATAGAGGAACCGGAATAGGCATGAGGAGCAGGAATAGCGGTTTAATCATTCGGGGGCGGCAAAAAGGGGGCCGGGACTCTTTTCAACTTGTTCAATTGGTAAGAACGGGTGCAACGCTCCCCCCATGCCACGGTTTGGCGACAAGGGGAGGCTCAGGGAGTTCGAGAGCTATGGACACGTTTGAAAAAGTGACGTTAGCCGCGGTGGCGTTTGCCGCCCGCGCCCATCGCCATCAGTTGCGTAAGGACGGTCATACCCCCTATGTGGCGCACCCGATGCGGGTAGCTTTGATTGTTCGTCATTTGTTCGGTTGTGCTGATACGCAGGTGCTGGCGGCGGCCCTGCTCCACGATGTCCTCGAAGATACCCCCACCGACTACGACGACATCGCCGCGGAGTTCGGCGATCAGATCGCTAGTTGGGTCGCGGCTCTTTCCAAGGACACCCGCTTGCCCGAAGCGGAACGCGAAGCCCGCTACTGCCAGCAGCTACAAAACGCCGACTGGCAGGTGCAGCTGCTCAAACTAGCTGATATGTATGACAATCTTTGCGACGCCCACCGTTTGGAACCCGCCCGCCGCCTGCCCGTACTAGCCAAAATTCGCCGGTATGTAGAAGTTCTGCGTCCCGTCGCTGCCACTTCCCCCGCGACCCGGGAGGCCTTCCGGCACGTCGAGCAGGCACTCGTTCAATTTGAACAAAGTAATTGATGGTACAATATTATTTTACAATAATCCTCCTATCTTGCTTCTCCTTTTATGGAGGGGCATAATCGTAGTAGATAGAGTGGACACTTTGACGAACGCCTGCAACGGTCAGGTGAACAAAAAAATTCCACAGGATTGATCCGCTTTGGCGGCTTGCTCCGGAGGTACATTCCGGCCCGCGACTATGGAAGAAATGACGAGGCATAAAGTCATGAAGACACAAGTATTATGGCTTGGGCTGATCGCCGCTGCTTTAGTGGCGGTGTGCAACCAAGGGGTTGGCGTGGCCCTCGCTTGCCCCTTCTGCGCACCCAGCGGCAATACACTCTCGAACGAAGTCGCTCAGGCTGACATGATCCTTTATGGTAGCCTTGCTAATGCCCGCCTGGATCCTCAAGATAGTGGATTTAACAAAGGCACAACTGATTTTCACATCGAGGTCGTAATTAAACCTCACGAGATTATCAAAGGGAAAAAAACCATCACGCTACCGCGATACATTCCCCCGGAAGGGAAAGGGTACAAATATCTGATCTTTTTCAATGTGTCGGCGAATGGAGAGTTAGATCCGTATCGTGGCGACGCCTTCCCGCCGGACAGCCGGCTGCCGGAATACCTCAAAGGAGCTATTGCAGTACGAAACAAGGACGCCGTTACCCGTCTGAAGTATTTCTTCCAATATCTGGAAGATAAGGACGTAGTCATCAGTAGTGATGCCTACAATGAGTTTGCCCAAGCGGATTACAAAGAAATTCGAGAGGTGGCGCCCCATTTTCCCCCGGAAACCTTACTAAAGTGGCTAGCTGATCCGAACACTCGTGGCAGTCGCTATGGCTTGTACGGCCTGTTGCTAGGTCATTGTGGCAAGCCGGAGCACGCCCGGGCCTTACGGCAATTGCTGGACGACAAGGAACGCAACTTCGCCAGCGGCCTGGATGGTGTCCTGGCAGGTTACATCCTTCTGGCCCCCCAGGAGGGCTGGAAATACCTGCGACAACTCATCCGCGATGATCAGGAATTTCCGATCAAATATGCTGTGCTCCGCACGGCTCGCTACTTCTGGGAATACCGACCGGACGTCATCCCGCAAACGCAGGTCCTGGAGGTGATGCAGCAACTGATTGCCCAGCCGGACATCGCTGACATGCCGATCGAAGACCTGCGCAAATGGCGGCAATGGCAGTTGACTCCCCTGATCCTTTCTTATGCTGAAAAGCCTTCGCACAAGGACATTCCCATCAACATGCGGGCCATCCTCAAATTTGCCTTGGCCGCAGCCCAGGCGGACCCCAAAAATGCCGCGGCCGCAGCGTTCGTCGCCAAAGCTCGACAACAAGACCCCAAACGTGTTGAATTTCTCGAAGAACTTCTCAAAGACGAACAACGTCTGCTGCAACAAACCAGTCCCATGCCGACGGAAACTTCTTCCCCCAAAAAGTAGAAAACTGGCCTGTGTCCCCTCCCCACGCTCTAGTGGTTACTTCGTACGCTTACTCCCATTCGCAGAAGCGATAGAGTGATTAGAGTTCCGATTCGCGATGTACTCCGGTTCTGTTCACAATGCATGATTTTGTTTTTTGTGCACGTTGCTGGGTACCATCAACAGTCCAGAAGGCGTTCCCTTGGGATAATCTCTCTTTCAGTATGACCGGGAAATGACTCGCATTTTTCAGCCCTGTGGCCTTGATGCGTTTATTTCGATGGGACGCAGATACCGCCAGGCGGTACTTGGCAGCAATCCCGCAAACGACAGTCCTGCCGTTATATCCTAAAAGGCTTTCCCCAGTAGTCTTGACATTTTTTTGATATATGATTAAAATATCACTGATGTTTATATGAATAAAAAAGAAAAATTTGTCAAAAATCGGGGCGAAGAGACCATTCTGGCAAACTGGCCCCCCAGGTCAAGATTTTAACCGACGGGTATTAGAAGTTTAGGCATTACGATGATGAGAAAGCGGTGATTCCGCTGGGCTTAAAGCTTGGTTGAACACCGTGGTGCAAAAGATAGAAGCAGCTGGGAAAGTTGGGTTGACTCTCGGCATGATGGTTGCTCTGTTCTGGAAAGCTGGCAGCGTAGTGGGGTAGGGCAAGTTGGTAGCAACGCTCAGGGTCGTCCGGAGAGGGGTTGCAAGTGACATTCCGAGGGAGACCGCAATGGACGGGCGGGCGTTCTGGCAGCGGTTAGCACTGCCGATATTGCTAGTTGGCGGCCTAGGGCTGATGGCTTGGAGCGCACCGTTAAAGGCCTGCACTTTCTGTGGCGACACTTTACGCAGTCGGGCCACTTGGCGGCAGCAGATGGCCCAGGCCGCGTGGGTCTTCTATGGCACACTGGCCAACCCGCGTTACGATCCGATGCGGGAACAAGGGACAACTGAGTTCCGCGTGCAAGAGGTGCTCAAAGGTGAAGCCGCGGTGCTGCCGCCGGGACAGTTGCTGCTACCGGTGTATCTGCCGGTGATTGGCAATGCCACACCCCGGGAATATGTGGTACTTGGACAACGCCGCGGACAGAACTGGGAAGTGACAGGCGGCTTCCCCGCTAATGCGGCCACCGTAGAGTACCTCAAGAAACTGCTTCGGTTGCCGGCCGAGGACGTGACAGGTCGTTGTGCTTTTTTCCTGCAGTATCTGGATCACCCGGAGGCCGCTGTAGCCCTGGACGCGTTTGTGGAACTAGGACGTACCAGCGATGCAGACCTGTATCGGGCGGCCCTGCAGGGTGCGTTTACACCGCAACGCCTGCGACAGTTGCTCCAAAGTTCGCAACTACCGGACGAGCGGCGTGGGGTGCTGGCGTTTCTGCTGGGACTATGCGGTGAAGTGCCCGGCGACGCCGAGTTTTTGTACCACCAATGGCGTCGTCGCACGATGACCAGCCCACCGGTCTCCACGGAAAATACCCCCGCCTTCATGCCCTCCTCCGGTGACAGTAACGCCGCCTTGAGCGGACTGTTGACCGGGTTGATTCTATTGGATCCGCCCTTGGGATGGCGCCAGGCCGAAGAAACGCTGCGGGCAACCGACTCGTCGTTCCGGCAACGTTGGGCTGTAGTGGAAACTTTACGCTTCCTGCAAAGCTTCCGTCCACCACCTTTGCCAACAGAGACGGATGCGAAAAAACGGGAAAGTGCCGGCGTCCGCCGCGATCATCGTCGTGACATCCTGCGTTGTTGTCAGTTGCTTATCCAGCAGGGGGATTTGGCCGATCAGACGATCGAAGACTTGCGTCGCTGGGGCTGGTGGGACCTGACGGCGGAGATTCTGGCCCATTTCGAGCACCCGACGCACCAGGCTCCTATAGTCCGACGGGCCATTGTCCGTTATGCACTCACTGCCCCGGGGCCACAGGCCCGCGAGTTCATCGAGCGTCTGCGGCAACGCGAGCCGGAACTGGTCCGCTCTGTGGAACAATTCCTGCGGCAGTGGGAACCGGCCGACAACGGGTCAAGACGCTAAATATATCTGAACATTCAGCCACAAATGTGTTTTTTGTCAAACAATAACTGATTTGGTCTTTTGGCCCGGGTCTCCGTGCAACTGGCGGGGTAGCTAAGGAGTGCGAGGGAGGCATTGTCTGTGGTGGGGGGGACGAATATGGGCCCTATGAGGGGATGTACCGGATGAACGGAAGGCCAAGGGCACCCGCGACAGTCAGGGATGCTAGTATCCCCATGAGGTGAACTATGCCCCTGTGCCCGAAGCAGAGGGGGGAGGTGGCACATGATACCCCGCGAGCACCGCTTGCATCTGCTGCCAGACTTGCTCGACGGACAGGGCCGCCATCCCCTGGCTGGACCAGACCTCGGCAGCGTGTTGCAGGATGGCACGCATCTGGCTTTCCAGTTGCGACAGGTCCGATGGGGCCGACGTGGCTGGGCGGCCTGGTACTGCCGGTGTGTCTGCCAAGGCGGCAGCGGTGAACAAAGGGGCTTCTTCTGGTAACGACAGTTCAGGTGGATGCACTATTACTGAGGGGGGCAACTGCCCGTCCAAGGCCGCATTGACTAGCTGGTCAGCAGCCACGTTCTGCTCTCGGCGTACGTGCGTAAAATGCACATGCTCGAAGCGGGGTATCAGTTGTTGCACCGCCTGGTAGAGCCGTTGCAGTTCCGGATGGCGCACCCGGTACTGCCCCTGCATCTGCTTGACCAGCAGTTCGCTATCGCTGAAGACCTCCAGATGGCGGATCTGCTGCTGAGCCGCCAAACGCAGACCTTGGAGCAAGGCGGTATACTCGGCCACGTTGTTAGTGGCTGTGCCGATGACGCCCGCTTGCCGCAACGGGGGTTGACCCGGTTGTTCCAGTATCACAGCGTAGGCCGCTGGTCCCGGATTCCCCCGGGCCGCCCCATCGATGTATAACCGCGCAGGAGCATCGGTCATAGCCATACCGTTGTTTGGTGGTCAAGGCCGCTGCCGGAACGAACGGACCGCCCGGATGGCTCTGCGGCCCAGACGACAGCGGGGATCCCTGAACCGGTTCGGCGGAACATCTAAGCGTCCTGGACGATTGTACGTACCAGCGGGAGCGTGTGCCTATGTCGGTAGGATTGCCGGCGGCTGCGTCGGCGTTGCCGGAAAAGTTCAAAAATGAGCAGGCCATGGGGGAGCAGGACCGGACGGACACGAGGCCATGGCTATTGATCGAGACCTCCGGGCAAATCGGACAGGTAGGCCTGGCCGCTGCTGGTCGGATCGTGGCTGGGCAGTCGCTGGATCCGCAGCGGCGTCATGCCCGGGACCTGGCCGCGGCAGTGGAAAGTCTAATCAGGCAAAGCAGCCTTCCCCCCTCGCAGTGGGCGGGAGTGATGGTCAGTATCGGTCCTGGCAGTTTTACAGGTTTACGAGTAGGTGTCATGTCGGCCAAGACCTTCGCTTATGTCACGGGCCGACCCCTGCGGGCCGTGCCGACCTTCGCTGCCGTGGCGGCTCAGACTGCCTCTGTTGCCGATTATGTCTGGGTGGTCGCTGATGCCTTGCGGGGCCAGCTTTATGCTCAGTTGTTCCGCGGGGGCGGGGGTGATCCTCAAGCCGAAACGCCCCTTTTATTGCTCAGCTGGGAACAATGGCGGATGCAGGTACGCGACCAGGCCGTCATCACCGGTCCCGCAGCGGCGGTAGTGGCCCAACGCTGGCCGGAACTGCCCATTGCACCGCCACAAACCCACCTTCCCACGCTGGCCGGTCTGTACGCGGCCGGTTGTCGACTTCCCTCGCTGAGTCGGGAGCAACTGTTTGCTCTGGAACCCCTCTACGTTCGTCCAAGCTATGCCGAGGAACGGCGACTCCCTTCCCCTTCTGCACCGGACATTCCCCCCTCGTCTTCTGGCTCTTGTTAGTACGACTCCTGCTGCTTGCCCCGGTTGTCGCTACGGTTTGTTACTGCGGCTCACAGAAGCGGTTGCCCATGGATCTGCTTCGGTTGCCATTTTTACCGAAGCGGCGCTGATTTGAGGAATCGTCAGCGTCCTGTGCCCGGGATTTAGAGGGAGCCAACGGCTCCGCGGTCCCGGCTCTCGCTCTTGGTTGTCAGGTAACGTTAGTGATGTAACGAGACGAACAGGCCGGCCAGGAAGGCTAGCACTGCCAAGGTAAAGGCAATAGCGACGATAGCCATGATCCGCTGGGTCTGTTCGCTGGGCGGTCCCGCTTGATCGAGCACCATGGCGGCGTCGATGCCGCTACTGGCCGCTGGCGCGGGCTTGCGTCGGCTAGAGGGCTGCGGATCAGGCAGTGCATTAAGCAGGGTGTCAATGTCTTTTTCGAACAGCGGCGGTTCGGCAGAACTGGTCGGACGGGTCGTTCCGCTTCGCGTGGATGTGCCAGTGACCGGGGCCGGAGACGGGACCCCGGGGGATACGGGTATGCCCAGCTGTCGCGGCTGGCTTACCGGTTCATCAACTACACCTCTGCCCGCAGTGGATAGGAAACGTTGCTCGCCGGCCCCTCGTTGCGGAGCAGACAGGGGAACCGCTACGGGACCAGGAGATGGTGCCCCTAACGGCGGCGGGGGTGCCTCGTGCTTTCCTATGCTGGAACTGCTCGCCGTTGCAAAGGCCGGTTGTTCAGAGCTAGCGTTGGTCGGCAAAGGGGGGATGGGCTTTCCACCTGCTTTGTCCTGGTGCGACGCTTTTGCGCTGCGGGCTTGGTCCAGCCTCGGTACACGGATCTGCTGGGTACAGGATGGACACGTGATCTGCATACCGGCTTTACGCCGCGTGATCGACAACCGGACCCGACAATGACGACAACGGAAATGAATCGGCATGACGATTGTCCCTGTGGACATCTGTCCTGATAGCAGGGCCATTGCTGCAGCAGCCCTTCTTCGATCAGTCCATTCCGCCTGGCTAGTTCATGATCAATTGCCCCGTCAACTTTTTCTCTTTTCCGCCAAAGGGTTCGCTTCACACGCCGTTTATCAATATAGCTCAGGCATACACAGACTGTCGAGGCACGAAGTGATTTGGGGGGGTGCAGACGCAACCAAGGCAAAAGGGGATACCATCCGGCTCCAGGTCGGTCTGTTTGGCGATTGGCAGATGATGGCGATCCGGCATTAGACAATCACGCCGGACAGTGTGGACCGACATGGGAAGAATCGCAGGACAGCGGCTGGCTTCAGGACAATCATGGCAAGAACCGCCTTGTTCCGGGCCTACGCCTACAGGACAATGGAAGAGAAGTCGCGGGTACAAGCCGTTCCTGGCACAACCAGCAGTCGCCTTTTTAATTTCATTTGGATGAACCGCAAGGACGAGCCCCTACGCCTGAAAGTAGGCATGAATTCAGCAGCACAACGGCAGTCGTTGCCAGGCGGAACCACTGCAAGCCCGGACCGATCCTCTGATACTCTCAGGAGACGGATGCGTGGCTAGCTTGAAGTCACAACGCTGAACGGGATCCGACCTCGAATGCCCAGGCAACGTCTTGAGGAGGCACCATGGAGCGGCAATCGCAGCATCGGCGTGGACGATACCTCCGGTTAGTTGGAGCGGTGGTGAGCCTGGGGGTGGTTGTTCCGTTGCTGGCCCAGGAAGGGGAAGAGGTGGTCATTCTCCGGGATGGTTTTGTCCTGCAAGGCTCACTGCGCAAGGAAGTGACCACCGTTGTCGATAAGGCGAGCGGGCAGTTTGTCACGATTGTCAAGGCCAACGGCTTTGACTTGATCGACGAAGGCCCGAAGGTGGTTGTCTTTAGTGAGCATTTCCGGCAGAAGGGGGCGGTAGCACCCCAGAACCGGTTGCGTCCGAAGTACCGGGCGTTCCGTCAGGAGTTTGCGGGGCGTAGTTCATCGTACCCCCTGCCCCCCGGCATGCAACTACTGGAAGCGACAGACTTCAACTCCCAGTGGCGGCGCCGGCTGAAAGTGACTGCCCCCGCCGGCTTCGAATCGATCGATCAGCAGATCACCTACATCGATCCTTACTTCATCTATCTGGTCTCACCCACGCATTTGTGGCGTAGCGCCTATCGTACTAACGAATGGGACCCCGGATTGGTACGCCGACTACTGTCGATGCATCCTGAACTGGCCGAAAAGGAAGGTCAGCCGGACGTGGCCAGGCGGATTGCGTTGGCCCGGTTCACGCTGGAAGCAGGCTGGCTGGCCTTGGCCTTAGAGGACATCGCGGCCATTCGCCGCCTCTTTCCGGGCGGTGTTCCCCCTGCGGTCAAGGAGGAGTTCGACGCACTGGTGCGTGAGGCCGATATAGCCACGGCCGAGCTGGTCGTTCGCGAAGCGGAAGCGGCCCTGGGTGCGGCCCGTTACGATTATCTTCAGGAACTGGCCCGGGCCTTCCCCACAGACAAAGCAGCACCCAGTCAGATCGAAAAGTTCACGGCCGTGCTGGCTCAGGCCCGTACCCTGCGGGAAAAATACCAGCAGACGCGGGCGGCGTTGTCTCAGTTGCTCGACGAATTGACCGGCCGGCATCATGTCCGGGGACTATTGGCCGTGACAGGGGTGCCGGCCCTGGCCCTTTGGCCCACCAAACCCCTCAGCGGTGACGATCGTCTGCTGATCGAAGCGGCGGCGGCTGTCTATGCCGAACTGCATCCTGCTCTGGTCGATCGGGTCGAAGTCTTCCAGACTCTGTTTGTGCAAAGCGAGCGGGAGCGGCTCCAAGGACGCGATCCCACCCATCCCCCGCGGGAACTGCTGGCTGCCGCCATCAGCGGCTGGATCAGGGGGAAAAACGGTGCCACCCCGAATCCGCAAACGGCCTTACGCCTGTGGCAGGCCCGTCAGTTCATCCTGGATTACCAACGTAGTCCCGATGGCAACACCCGTCGTGAGCAGTTGGCCCGCTACCGGCAAAGCCAGCCCTTACCCCCTGAGGAAATCGCCCAGATCCTGATGCTTCTGCCGCCAGCCGAACCGGAAAATCTGTTGTTCCCTGCAGGAACCCCGTTGCCCGCTGATGGTGGGCGACCCTCTGGTATTTACCGGTACTCCACCCAACCCAGCCCCGATTATCCCAAAGGGATCTCCTATCTGCTACGCTTGCCGCCTGAGTATCACCACGGTCGTCCTTGGCCGGTTCTGATGGTGCTGACGCACAGTACCATCCCGGCCAGCGATGCTCTGGCTAGCGTGGCCCGCGAAGCGGAACGCCACGGCTACATCCTGGCCGCTCCCGAATGGACCAACGCCTTTGCTGGCGGCTGGCGCTGGGACGGCAACGATCATCCCTATGTAACAGCGGTACTACGCGATCTGATCCGCCGCTTTTGTGTGGACAACGACCGCGTCTTTGTGCTCGGCTATGTAGAGGGGGCCAACATGGCCCTGGACGTCGCTTTGTCCCACCCTGACCTGTTTGCCGGTGTTGCTGCCTTCTCGCCCCGCCCCCAATGGACTAACATGCTCTCTGAGTACTGGACCAACGCCCAGAAACTTCCCTGCTACATCGTGACCGGGGAGTTAAGCGGGGATTCCCTGACCAACTGCCGGCGTCTGTTCGAAAAATGGATGCCGCGGGGCTTTCCCGCTTTGCTCCATGTTTACAAGGGGCGGGGCCTGGAAAGCTACACGGTGGAAATCCCCACCCTGTTCGACTGGCTGCAGCGGCAACGTCGGGTCAGCGGTACGGCCACCTTGGCCTTGGGACCGGTCGCCCGACCTCCGTGGACAACCATGCGAACCAGCGACAACCGCTTCTACTGGCTGGGCGCCGAGCAGATCGAGGCCCGTCGCCTCTTGGACAATATGCCACCCGGCCGGCTTATCGTCCCTGCCACCATCCAGGGCGACATCCTGGGCGACAACCTAGTTACCCTCCGCACCCTGGGCATTCAAAAGCTGGTTTTATACTTCACCCGCGATCTGATCGATTGGAACAAACCCGTACGCATCAGCGTCAACGGGACTGCTCCCCTCGGTTACCGTCCGCAACGGCTCCAGCCCGATCTGGAAACCCTGCTGGAAGACTACCGACTCCGCGGCGACCGACGCAATCCCGTTTTGGCACGTCTGGAACTTAAGGTTAACCCCTAGCCCTGCCCTTACCTTTTTGCTGCGCTAGCAGGTAAAAGGCTTCCCCCTCGTGCGTGAAATCAATTCTTCGAGCATCGCTTTTGCCCAGTTGTTGGGCTGTCGGTTGCTTATTGTTTGAGCACGAGTGGCTATCACCCAGGAATGCACAGAAATTAGTCAAGACATAACTCGTTCTTAATAAAGAATTTGTGTCGCATTATTTAGTCCCGTGCTTGGGGGAGGCACATGATTTGCGTAAGTTTCTTCCACACCCCCAAAAGATGGCGGGCATACTTGGCTTGTGCCTGTCATAGCTCGCTTGAGTATCCGGAAGGAAATGGGCCGAGGGAATTACGGCCTGCGGAGAATCTGTTGACATTTTTAAGGAGCTTTCATGCTACCTCGCGGCGTAATCACCCCTTTGATTAGCTTGTTGACGTTGAGTTTTGGGTATGTCGGCAGCGTTTGTGCATTGGATACAGAGGCAGTCGCTCCGGCCCCACGTCCTGCGGGTGCTGCTCCGGTGTTTTCTCCGTCTGTTCCTGGGGGCGGTTCGGCTCCGGCGCCAGTGACCCCACCCACGACCACACCGTTGGGTCCTCGCAATCCGGCTGAAGGTGTTTCCGAGCGTGCTCCGACCCCCGCATCTCCGGCCCCGGTAGCCGCACCATCTACTTCGAGCTCCCAGCGTCCGGCAGAGACAACTCCTCCAACAACGGGTCCTGCCTCTCACAGTGCTCCGGGCGGTCCTGCAGAGGAATTAGCATCGCTCAAGGAACAGCTCAAGCAACTGGAGCTTAAACTGACTCAGAAAGAGGAACAGCTGCAAGGAGCGGTCGAGAACGCAGCCGTTGGGCAAGAACGAGGTGATAGCGCCTGGATGCTGGCCGCTTCGGGGTTGGTTATGCTGATGGTACCGGGCCTGGCTCTGTTTTATGGCGGCATGGTCCGACGCAAAAACGTGCTGGCCACCATGATGGAAAGCATGGCGGCCCTGGCAGTGGTCGGCGTCTACTGGGTGGCCATCGGTTACGCCTTGGCCTTCGGACCTAGTCTGATAACTGTGAATTTGTTAGGCGTGGAAAAGGGAGGGATTATCGGGTGGAGTTGGCAGCTATTCTTCCTGAAAGGAGTGGCAGCGACGGACAAACTTCCTGCGGCGAACATTACTGTATTTTTACACGTCGCTTTTCAGGGAATGTTTGCCATACTGACGCCCGCTTTGATTAGCGGCGCGGTAGCTGAGCGTATCCGCTTCTGGCCCTTCTGCTTGTTCATGGTATTGTGGGTTACCTTTGTCTACTGTCCATTGGCTCACATGGTGTGGGCGTTCGACTGGTTTGATCCGACCCTACCTCCCGCCCAACGGGGAACGAACGCCATCGGCCTTTTGGGTAAAATGGGAGCGTTGGACTACGCAGGCGGCACCGTTGTCCACATCGCCGCTGGTCTGGCTGGACTGGCCTGTTGCCTAGTCATTGGCAAGCGGAGCGGTTACCCGCAACTAGTGGCACACCCCAATGGGATCGCGTTGACCCTACTAGGAGCCGGACTGCTCTGGTTCGGATGGTTCGGGTTCAACGGCGGCAGTGCCATTGCGGCGACCGCCCAAGCGAGCTCGGCCTTTCTGGCTACTCAGGCAGCCGCCGCTGCGGCGGGTTTGGGCTGGATGGTGGTCGAATGGCTTCACAAGGGCAAACCCACTGCCCTGGGCCTGGCCTCGGGCGTGGTGGCAGGTCTGGTCGCGGTTACTCCGGCCAGCGGTTTCGTCTCACCGGCGGCAGGATTAGCCATTGGCCTGCTGGCCTCGCCCGTCTGTTATGCAGCCGTGGCTCTCAAAAGCCGCTTCGGGTATGATGACACCCTCGACGCCTTTGGCGTCCATGGGGTGGGCGGGTTTATTGGGGCAGTCTTGACTGGTGTCTTCTGTTCAGCTCTGGTCAACCCTGCTGGTCAGGACGGTGTTATCCCTTATCTAGCCCATCGCAGCCGGCTCAAAGAACTGCAAAGCCCCACAGGTCCCCTCGCCGAGGCCCAAAAAGCCCTGGAGCAAGCCCAAGCCGAACAGCAACGCCTGGAACAACCAAACGCTGCGTCACCGGATACCACCTCGGCTCAGGACAAGCTGGAAACCGCCCGCCAACGCCTCTTGCTGTATCAGGCCCAACTGGACAGCTTGCAAGCGGAGCTGAAAACCTTGCAGGAACTGGCCGACAAACAGGATGATGTCGCTCACCAGGGACAGGAACGGAAAACCGGTTGGACTCAACTGATCATACAGGTCAAGGCGGCTGTATTCTCGGTAGTCTTCGCTTTTGCCGTGAGTCTGATGCTGTGTGTGCTCACACATTGGGCGACGGGACGACGCCTGCGTGCAGAAAGTCACGAGGAAGCCGAGGGACTGGATCGTAGCCAGCACGGCGAAGTTGGCTTCGACTTCAGCACAGCCACTGAATCGGTTACCCTGAATGTGGTCGAACCTCGCCCAGCCGCTGTACCCCCCGGCAACGGACGCTGCACCATCCAGATCAGCGGTGTTGATCCCCAACGGCTACTGCACATCTGGAGCGAATTGTGTCAACCTACCGAGCATCCCGATCCGGACTTCCTGGCTGTGTATCCGCATGTGACTACCGTGCAAGGGACTACCTTCCGCTGCCGGAATGGCAATCCAACCGAACTGGCCCAACGGCTTACCACCCTGTTCCGCAAAAAGATTCATGCGGATGTGGTAGCTCGTCCCGTATCTCAATGATCGCCGTCTGGGGAGTCGTGCCGACCCGCCCAGTGGTGGCCCGCAAGTTGCCCTGCGCGGATTCCCCATCGAATTCCTCCGCCGTACCACGGGGTTCATGCCGATGAAGCTGATTGTGGCTATTATTCGACCGGAAAAACTGGAAGCGGTGCAAGCAGCCCTGGCCGAACGTGATGTCTATCTGATGACCGTTAGCGATGTCCGTGGCTGTGGCCGACAGAAGGGTTATACCGAGGTCTACCGCGGCACCGAAGTCCAGGTACGCCTGGTTCCCAAGCTCAAACTGGAAATTGCCGTCAATGAACCTTTTGTCGAAGCCACCATTGAGGCGATTGTGCATGCCGCCCGCACGGGCACTACGGGCACCATAGGTGACGGCAAGATTTTTGTGCTGCCGCTGGAGGATTGCGTCCGTATCCGCACGGGCGAACGGGGCACCGACGCTATTGGCCCCTGATAATGCCTTTCTGGTAGAAAACGGTGTTACCTGCTGGAGCCGGCTGCACTGGTTTGATTAGTCCGTGTCCAGGTCGTCGCAGGGCCGACCGTTGATGAACCGGCGGGCCGGTGGCAGAGCTTGCAGGAACTGTCGCCCGTAGGGCTTGGTCAAAATGCGCGGGTCGAGCAGGACGACTCGCCCGCGATCCTGGGCGGTCCGGATCAGCCGACCGAACCCCTGTTTCAGTTTCAAAATGGCATAGGGTACCTGATAATCGAAGAAGGGATGACCGCCAGCGGCCCGGATGGCTTCCAGGCGGGCTTCTACCAGCGGGCGGTCGGGCACCGCAAAGGGCAGCCGGGTGATAATCACGTTGCTCAGAGCTTCGCCAGGAATGTCTATCCCTTGCCAGAAGGTGTCCACACCGAACAAGACAGCCCGGGGTATGCTGCGGAACTGCTGGACCAGATGCTGGGGGGGCATTTCCCCTTGCACCAGCAGGTGATACCCCTGCTGCTGCCAGGAAGCCCGCAATGCGTCGGCTGCTTTCTGTAAAAAGGCATAACTGGTGAACAGCACCATGGCCCGCCCGTTGGTGGCGGCCACCAGTTGCGGCAAGCGGCGAATCACCGCCGCTTCGTATTCACGCGGACATTCCGCCGGGTCGGGCAGATCGGTGTACAGATGCAATTCGCACTGTTCCTGATAGCGGAACGGACTGCCTAGCTGCAGGGTCTGGACGGCTGGATCATCGTCTAGTCCCAAGCGTTGACGCATCAGGCGTAAGCCGGCGGCTCCCTGGCCGACGGCCAAGGTAGCACTGGTGAAAATCACGCTGTGCACCTGCGGGTAAAGACGTTGTCGCAGGGCCGCCCCGATGTCTACCAGCGCCGTTGCCAGGGTGATGCGGCTACGACCTGCCGGTCGCACCTCCACCCAGTAAACCTGACCGCTCAACTGCTGCTGTAACCACACTCTCAATTGCTGGGCAAACAGATGCAGGCGTTCGGCCCGGCTGGTTAGCTCCTTGACGTCGTCTTCCTCCGCACACATGCTGGCCAGACGCTCCAGATGACTGGCCAGTTTATGCACTTCTTCACTCAGGGGGTCGGCCCAAGCCGGCGGGTGCCGCAGACGCACCGTCAGGACGTCATCGCTGCTGCCCTTTTCCCCACGGACCAGTTCCCCGCGGTTAGGACGTTGCGCCTGTTGCATCGTCCAGCGTTGCACCTGCTCGAAGAATCGCTCGGCGTTTTGACGGACCACCTCTACCTGACGGCAGGATGCCTCATCCCCCAGTTGCACCAGTAACCCTCGATTGGCCCGGGGATTAAGCAACTGACGCAACTGAGCTTCCAGGAACGTATTACTCAGCGACAAACCGAAATGCTCCGCCGCTACGTCTTCTACCATGTGCGCTTCGTCGAAGATCACCATGTCGTAGCGGGGTAGCAATTGGCGATCGTTATCGCGGAGGACCAGATCAGTGAAAAACAGGGCGTGATTGACAATCAACAGATCGGCGTTGGCCGTTTGCCGTCGGGCGCGAAAGAAAAAGCAGTCGCGATAGTGAGGGCAGTCACCGGCTCGGCAGTTCGTCATATCGCTGTGAACCAGCTCCCAGACACTTTCGTGGGGTACGAAAGACAGCTCGCTACGGCTGCCTTCGGTGGCCGTACGCACCCAACGCCGTAATTGCACCAGTTGCTCGCCCAGTTCATCGCGTTCCAGCAGCAGCCGTCCCTTCTGGATCGCTAGTTGCAAGCGACGGCGACTAACGTAGTTGTGCCTTCCTTTGACTAAAACAGCCTGAAACGGCTGCGACGCCGGCCACACGTCCCGAAGTAAGGGAATATCCCGATACAGCAATTGTTCCTGCAGCTGCAGCGTGTGCGTGGAAACGACAATCCGTACTTTTCCCGGCTGTCGGTGCCAGGCGAGCAGAGCGGGTACCAGGTAGGCAAACGACTTGCCTACGCCTGTTCCGGCTTCGACCAGAAGTTTATGGCCGTTTCGCAGGGCCTCATCTACTGCCCGGGCCATGGCCACCTGCTGGGGCCGGATCTCGTACCCTTGCAGTTGTCGAGCGAGTACACCGTCTGGCGCAAACCATGTCTCTATGTTCATATCCCTCCATTGTTCCTGCTCGCTTTTCTGACGACAAGTCTGGTTGTCCACCCCCTGCCATCGGTTTTTCTATCGATTCGTATTGAACGCCCCCTGTTCATCTTTGCCGAATGGGACCGCTGAGCGGCGCGTTGCCTTGTCTCTCCGTGACATCCTGCTGATTGTCGAGCGGGTGCCGTTTCCTCCGCAAGCTAAAGGTCTTCCCGGCATCAAGCCATTGGCTGGCTGAGCTAACCGCTCACGACCTGAACACTAAGGAACCAAGGCAGGTCAAAATACACCAACAGCCCCGGAATGAGTCTGACTACCAGGGCTGTTGGGGGAGGAGGGTGGCTTCTCGATTGTTGACACTAGCGGAAGAGTCAACGCATCGTGAGATTAGACTCGCTTCTCATTTTAGTCAGGTGAGAATGAGGGATTACCAGAAGCGGACGCGCCAGTAATCGTGCGGAGTCGAATTGCGTCCGTAGAACCAATAGCCATCTTCCCATTCCAAAGTTACCTTCCGCCAGCCGAGCGGTACCTTGGGGAAGGGATAGAACGGACCGATGAACGGGAAGGCATTGTACGGGTAAGCCGTGGGATAGGCGACACGGCTGAAGTTGGGATAAGGGGCATAGGTGGGCCAGGCATACGGGGGTAGAGGTGGCGCCTGCAATTCGGGGGCCAACTGACCGGGCATCCCCAAAGGAGCAGGCTCGATCAGTGGTGTCGTAGCTCCTTGTGGTGCAGCGGGGGCCGGCTGCGTATTTTGCGCAGGAACAATGCCTGGAACCACTTGCAGATTGTCTCGCACCACGTGCACGCCCGACACTGCCCGTGCCTCGGCCAGCAACTGGACCTTCTGCTGAGCGTCGCCGACAGTACCATGGAGCGTGACCGTTCCTTCCTGGGCTACCACGGTAATGTTGGCGTTACGACTAGCGGGATGATTACGCAACCGTTGGGCGACGGCATCCGCCAGGGCCTGATTAGCTGCCGGTGCCGGTGTAGAAGTAGCGTTGCTACCACTCGCTTGAGTTGTGGGTGCCCCCGTCTGAACCAGTTTTCCCCCTATCGCAGCGGGGCTGTTCGTCTGCGCCAGCAGAGGCGATCCCACTAGTCCAGCCGCCGTCAGCGACCATAACAGACGCATTTTCACGACCCACCTCCTTGTCATGAAGTACCTTTTCCATCCGCTGCCGGCTTGGCTTGCATTTTCTAACTCTCCTTGTGGGCCCCATGTCGTCCCACGGTTGGCAACGGAAACCAGGGTACAAGCCAGCCGGACTCGTCCGCCGTCCATAGCTACTATCGCCTCTATCGTCTCGAAACGTCCATCGAACGGATACTTCTCACATTCCTTGCCCATCTCTGGCACCGCACAACTGCCACTTGCCGCATGTTCCCCTCGGCCCGCTCATTATGAATTCCTCTCACAATGCCACCGCTAGGCTCTCTGTTTTTGCTGCCATTTTTCAAAAAAACTCAAGTTCGAGTATAGTGGCGTCCCAAATGGCAACGACGCCTGGCACTCGTGCCCTGTTCCAAGCTAGTTCAAGTATATTTGAAAACCAGGTGGTTACGAATGAATACGCCCTTGTCTCCGGCTATCAGCTACCCAGAAGTCGAGCAGTGCCTGCTTAGCCGCATGGCTTTGGGGGGTAATCACCCCACTCCATAAGGTCGGCCAACGGCATGTGATAATTTGTTTCTATATATAATTATGAACAAAAATTGACGGGATGTCAACAGGCAACCTTGTCGGGGACTATAACCACAATGGCAGCGATGTGCATGGGCCTGATGGTCTATGCTTTTGATTTGTGCCATCGGTACGGAAGTGGGAGTGACGTCTGGAATAGCCCTGGTGCTAGATCCACCTTCCGGTAAGCGAACAGAATTGCCCCATATAATATGGCCGTCGTCTTAGGCGTAAAGGTACCCTCAGGCGTAAGTGTAACGACAGGGGCTCTAAGCCAAGAAGTTTGCGTTTTATGCATGGGTCCTGAGTCATGGCGGGGGTGGATGCCGCGACAAAGGAGTCTACTATGGCGCGTATTCTGATCGCCGACGATAATGTCCAGAACGCCGAACTCCTGGAGGCCCATCTGGATGGATCGGGTCATGAAGTCCGGATCGTTGCCAACGGTGCCGAAACCCTTACGGTGGCCCAGACATGGCATCCTGACATCATCCTGCTTGACATCATGATGCCTAAGATCAGCGGCTTCGAGGTCTGCCGTCGCTTGCGAGCGGATCCGCAGACGCGTGACATCGGCATCCTTATGATCACCGCACTGGATCAGACCACCGACGTGGAAACTGCCGTGGAAGCAGGAACGGATGATTTCTTGACTAAACCGATCAACAAAACCGAACTCCTTTTGCGTGTCAATGCGCTGCTAGCGGCCCGTCAGGCGGGTGAAGAACCGGAGCGTACCTTGACTTATCTGGGTACGGTCCAGGAAGGGCGACTGCCGTCGTTACGGCGATAATGGTGGGACAACCAAAGCGGCGACCGGACAACGCCCTCTCCGGTCTGCACCCCACGTTGCCTTGGGCGGCGCAAATGCATTTCTGCAATGGGCACCAGCCATGACTCGGGTGATTCTGCAACCGCGTAAAGCCCAGCCGTTCCTGGCCCGCCATCCCTGGGTATTCGCGGGAGCAATCGCCCAAGTGGAAGGAACGGCAGCCGACGGTGATGTGGTCAGCGTTTTTACCCATGACGGCCGATTCATCGCCTATGGAATTTACAATAGCCGTTCGAAAATCCGCGTACGTCTATATAGTTGGGACCAAAACATTCATATTGATCGAAATTTTTTCCGACAGCGTCTAATACAAGCTATTCAATTACGACATGAAGTATTGCGACTCAATCAGCCCGAAAGCGGATACCGCCTTGTATTTAGTGAAGCGGATTTTCTATCGGGGCTGGTGGTCGACAGGTACAACGAGTGGCTGGTGGTTCAGTTGTCGGCGCTAGGGCTGGTGCAACGCCGGGAATGGCTGGTGGAAGCACTACGTGAGTTGGTACCCTGCCGGGGCATTTACCTGCGTGCGGAAAAGGGGATCGGCCAACTGGAAGGTATCGACCTGCAGGATGGTTTGTTATGGGGAGAGGAACCGCCTGGAGAGTTGGAGATCGTTGAGCATGGCGTCCGTTATCTGGTTAGCGTGACTGCAGGTCAGAAAACCGGTTTCTACCTTGATCAGCGGGAGAATCGCTGGTGTGTGAGCCAGTTGTGTACAGGCAAACGGGTATTAGATGCATTTTGTTATACGGGCGGTTTTGCGTTGCAGGCGGGGCGTCAGGGAGCGGCAGAAGTGCTCGGAATTGACGGTTCAGAAGGGGCGATCGCCCTGGCCCAACGGAACGCCGTGCTGAACAGTCTGAGCGGTACCGTGCGGTTCGACTGTGCCGACGTGTTCGACCGTTTGGCGGAACTGGTCCAGGCGGGTGAACGCTACGACGTGGTCATCCTGGACCCGCCCAAGTTTGCCCGCAGCCGCACTACTGTGCCCGAGGCGTTGCGTGGCTACCGCCGGTTGTATCATCTGGCGCTGCGCCTGCTGGTGCCTGGAGGATTGCTGGTTTCCTGCTGTTGCACGGGTGTGATTCTGCCGGAGGAACTAGAAGAGGTTCTAACTCAGACAGCCGTAGCCCTTCGGCGCGACGTCCACATCCTGGAGCGTCGCGGCCCCGCACCGGACCATCCCATCGCCCTCACCTGCCCCGAAACCGGTTACCTCAAATGCCTAGTGTGTCACGTACTTTGACTTTTCTTATCTAAAGTGATTATAATTACATGATATTCACAAGTCAAGTAAAAACGTTCTAGTCAACTTTGTCAAGAAATGGGCTCACGGCTAGAACGGGCAAAGGGCGTACATGAGAGTTGATGACATGCCAAGTGTTATTGAAGTCCGCGGTCCAGCCGGATCTGTTCGAGGACCTGGCGGACGGCCTGAACGGGGGTTGGACCCAGGCCGGTGTATTGTCGGCGGGCACCGTCCCAGGGCAAAATGGCACGGAAGACATATTGGCCGTCTTCGCGGTGGAGAGAGCGGAGGTCCGGGGGCACGCCGAGGCGATCTAGTTCCTGGTAGAGGGTCTCCAAGGCCGGTCCGGCAGTTGGTAAGCTGTCCGGTTGGGGTGGAGCAGCGGCAGGAGTACCAGAGGCAGAAGGGGCGGCAGATTCACCGCTGGGGCGTAGGGGCACTCGTTCTGGCGGTAGCTCGGTTATTTTCAACCCTTCCTCGTCGTCGCGGCGTCCTGCCAGCCCGGCAGGGGTAGTGGCTGGTCCTGGAGTATGCAGACCGCGGAAGCGGGCCGGATCGTCGGTGTAGCCGCCGCTGGTATCCCGGGTGGGTGTCCGACCGGTCGGCGCTCCGATCAGCGGATCAGGCCGCGTTTGACCAATGGACCCCCGCTCGGGCAAGGGAACGTTCTGGCGAGGGATCCGGTCTGGACCGTAAACCAGTGGATCGGACCCCCGGCCCAGACTCCCTTCCCGGGATTTGCAGCCAGCCAGCAGGCTGCTCAGCAGTAGCAATGCACACCCCAGGCATCGGCTGGGTTGCTTGTGCTGTCGTTTTTTGTCTGGACTGTGCCGTTTCACCCGGTCCCACTCTCTCTGCTCTCCCCTCAGCAGAGGGATCCTCCATCCCAGCGGGACTGCCGAAGGGAACTTGCCGCTGGCCACCTGTTTCAGCTATTTTCACTGTTCCCGTTGCGGCTCGATCCGTCCATGTCCGCCGACTGCATTCCCCCGGCTGGCCGGTTACGGATCGACCGGTTATAAGTCCTAGGCAAAGTTTGCCGATTCATAGCGTCCTATTGAGGATCGAGCAATGGCGGTTACTGTTGCCTCATTGAGCGAGTCTGCGGCCGTGGCGGTTCCTCAGCGTTACCGTATCGCCGTTATTGGTGGGGATGGGATTGGTCCGGAAGTCATCGAACAGGCGATCCGTGCCGCGGAGGCGGCCGTACGTCATCAGGGTGGTGCCGCGTTGGAATGGAACCGGCTGCCCTGGTCGACCGCATATTACAAAAAGCACGGTTACATGCTGCCTCCGGACGGCTGGGACCTGCTCAGGCAACACGATGCCATTTTGTTTGGTGCGGTGGGCGATCCCAGTGTTCCGGACCGGGTAACAGTCCACGAATTGCTCTTGCCGATGCGTCGGCGGTTCGATCAATACGTCAATTTGCGACCAGCTTATTTGTTTGCAGGTGTGTCGTGCCCGCTGGTGGGTAAAAAGCCAGGTGACATTGACATTCTGGTCTTCCGGGAGAATACGGAAGGGGAATACGCCCCGGTCGGCGGCCGGCTGTATCCGGAAACGGACCAGGAAGTGGCCGTGCAAACGGCCCTGTTCACGCGACGTGGTTGCGAGCGGATCATGCGAGCCGCGTTTGAAGCGGCCCGTCGGCGTCCCCGCAAAAAAGTGACCAGCATTACCAAATCGAACGCCTTGGTTTGGGGAATGGGATTGTGGGACGCTGTCTTCGAGCAGGTGCGTCGCGAGTATCCGGATGTCGCCAGTCATTCACTGCTGGTCGACGCCGCTGCCATGGACCTGGTACGCAAACCCGAAAGCTTCGACGTGATTGTGGCCAGCAATCTGTTCGGCGACATTTTGACCGATCTGTCGGCCGCGGTAACGGGCAGCATCGGCCTGGCCAGCTCGGCTAACTTGAACCCCACGCGGCAGTACCCGAGCATGTTCGAGCCCGTGCACGGTTCGGCCCCCGATATCGCCGGCAAGGGGATTGCCAACCCCCTGGCGGCTATCCTGTCTGCTGGCCTGATGCTGGATCATCTGGGCCTGACCGCTGCTGCCACGGCCATCCGCCAGGCCGTTGCCCGCGTGCTGGCCGCAGGAAAAGTTAAAACCCCGGATCTGGGAGGTTCAAACACGACTACCGAAATGGGTGACGCCGTCGTACGTGAATTGGAATCTTGAAAAATAAAATTAATTTCTCCAACTGATCGCACAATCAATTGTTATATACAACCTGGCGTTATTTGAACTAAAAAAGATGACGGTGCCCTCCGATTCTGTTCCTGAGCCGCCGGAGACCTCCCACGGACCTGTTGCGCCAACTCCTTCTGTGCCACCGCCACCGTTAGAGCAGTGGCACCTGGACGTGGAGGATGACTGGCCCTGGGCTTTACCCGCCGATGGGCAAGAGCCGTTCACCAACCCTCCAACGCCAAATGGCGATACCGCCGTCCCCGATCAGGTCCGAACAGACCCCGGCTCCTCATCCTCCCATGCCGCGGCTGGGTCCTGGAGCCCGACCGCCGACAACGCCGAGGCTTCTTGTCTATCAACTGAGCAGCAAGCCCACACTACCGGCTCCGCAGTAGAATTGGTTTCTTCCACGGCACCTACTCCGGTACGGCCACCCGACGGTCAGCAAACAATTACCCGCACCGCTGCGGAGAGGCATTCTTTATCTGCTTATGCCCGATTATCTAATGCCACCGCTAGTACCCCCGACCCTGCTATCAGCGGGGCAACCCCTACCATCTGCTCGAATACCCCTCCTGATCGGGGCTCTGCAGATGCGCCGTCCGTAGTGCAAATTGTGGAAGCGATGCTATTTGTCGGTGGGCCACCCCTGACGGCAGCGGTGGCGGCTAGTGTCATCCGCGGGTTGACCGCAGAGGCGTTCGTGCAAGCCATCGAACGTCTCAATCATCGGTATCGTCAGCAACGTCGTCCTTATGTAATTGTTCGGCGTGACGACGGTTACGCCCTCACCGTGCTACCGGCCTATCGTGCTTTGCGGCAACGTCTTTATGGCGAACCACGCACTGTTCGTTTGTCGCAGGCTGCCTTGGACGTGCTGGCGATTGTGGCCTACCGTCAACCCGTCACTAAAGCAGAGGTGGACGCTCTCCGCGGACAGGATAGCGCCGCAGCGTTACGGCAACTACTCCGCTTCGGTCTGATTGCCGTTCACCACCGGGGGGAAGATGGCCCGTACCCAGCCCCAAACAGCCGTACAGGTGTGCCCAGAGCGGACCAGCCAGCAGCTAGCCCTCCCCCAAGCCAAGCGGCTACTCCCTCTGTCCGCCTCGAGAACGTAACGACTGTTCAGACCACTGCCGCTGACATGACCTCTGAGCCGCCGCCTGATGCCCCGCAGGACGTCCGTTACGGCACTACCCCCCACTTTCTACGCTTTTTTGGCTTGGCTTCGTTGGACGATCTGCCTCGTTTGGCCTCCGATCTGAACGTGAACGCAGCCGGGCTCCTCCGCCCCCGCTGACCCTGTTATGGAACATCCAACTTGCACGAGAACGAAAGACAGCTTAAGTTATTCGGGCTCATAAACTTGCATAATGCCGACTAATTTGACAAATTTTGTTTCTGAAAAATAAGTATTCGGTAATTTGCTCCTCGATCATCCTCACCAGAAAGCGGGCGGCTATTGTGACACTTCTTGAGCAAGTTTTTTAGTTCTGAGTGGACAGTGGGTTGAAGTCGTAACGCAGTAGGTTGAAAACTACAACAGGACTGGTATCGATCGCCGATCCAGGACGTCCGGATATAGAGTAACGTCTGGGATCGGTTGCGGCTAAACCGACAATAGGGACAAGACCTAACATTTTGGAAATTCAGGGAGTTGCAAGCAACTAGGGGGTAGAGAGGGGGTGTAGCGACGACTGGTTCCTCTTTGGTGTCCTGGGGAACAGGGGAGGTAATTCTGAAAACGAAATGAGACTTGAAGAGGCAAGGCGTGACAAACGTAGTGGGCATCGTCTATTATCACAAAAAGAGTGTGTGCGGGATTGTGGAGCCACCTTGGCTGTGGGGAACTAATCATGCGGTGGATCAAGGCACTTGGCTTTGGGGTGTTAGCGGCAACCTTGGTGTTGCTCGGTTCCGAGGCCACCGCACAATTCCCAGGTGGTGGAAAGAAGGGACGTGGGGAAAAGGGTGGATTCCCCTCAGGTGGTGGTTTTCAGCCAGGGGGTGGTTTTCCATCAGGGGGTGGATTCCCCTCAGGTGGTGGTTTTCAGCCAGGGGGTGGTGGCTTCGGGAACGGCAATTTTCCAGGCGGAGGAGGCTTTGGTGGGGGGGGCCCCGGCGGCGGTGAGTGGAAAGGTAAAAAAGGTAAAGGCGGGGATCGTGGAGCGTGGGGGACTAACTTTCCAGGTGGACCCAGCGGCGGTCCGTTCGGACCGGGAGGTAACAATTCAGGTGGTCCGGGCATGGGCTTTAGCGGTCCAACCGCTTTTCCCACTCCGCCGGGGGGCGGTCCAAGTGCCGTTAATCCTGGTGGGTTCAGTGCCGCCGGTGGACCGCAAATGACGGTAACTTTTGGTGCCAATCCGGGAGGGCCACCGAGCGGGTTTGGGGGGCCTGGAGGGGGCTTTGGAGGCGGACCTCCGGGCGGGATGATGCGCGGAATGGACCCCGAACGCTTGTGGGAAATCCTAAAACAGCAAACAGGCAGCACGGACGAGACAATCGATTTGAGCAAACTGCCCGAGTCTGTCCGGCGGATGAACCGGATGATGGCCGAGCGCTTTGGCACAGAACCACTCCCCGAAAGCGGGATCATGACGAAGGAGCAATTTATTAGTTTCAGCCAACGGAACCTGGAACGCATGCAAAGCGGGATGATGGGTGGTGGTTCCGGAGCGGGCTTTGGCGGTGGTCCTCCTGCGTGGGGCAATCGGGGCGGTGATAACGGTGGAGGCGAACGCGGTAACGGTTGGGGAGGTTTCGGTGGTGGCCCACCTTGGACGGGTGGTCCTGGTTGGGGCGGTTCGGGATGGGGAGGCGGTCCCAACTGGGCTGGCGGTCCCGGTTGGGGAGGGCCGGGATGGGGAGGCGGTCCACCCTGGAGTGGTCCTGATGCCTCAGCACAAGATCCTCGTAACCGTAACCGCGACGGCCGGGCACCCGCTGAAGAGGCTAAGCCGGTTGCTCTACGCTACGGCAAACTACCTGGTGGACTGCCCGATTGGTTCGAAAGCGACGACACCAACAAGGATGGCCAGATTTCCCTCTACGAATGGATGAAGGCCGGCAAGTCTCTGGAAGAGTTCATGGACATGGACTTGGATCGGGATGGATTGCTGACTGCCGACGAACTGCTCCGTTATCGTCGTCTGAAGGATGAGGAGGCCCGGATTGCGGCGATCATGGAGGGGACACCCCGTCCATCTATGGCTAGCAATGGGGGGAACCTGGGCCGTGGCGGTCGCGGCGGCGGACCCGGTGGCACCAATAACTCCAGCTCGACGGGCCCAACCATGATTCGCCTGCCCGGTTCGTCTGCCGACGACTCCTCATCCAACAACAGTGGCAACTCACGAGGCGAAACCAATGACCGAGGAGGCGGCAACCGCAATAACCCCTTCCAAAATGGTGGCCGTCGCTGAACCCCTTGTTTCCGCCAAATACACAAGCATCTCAACGATATAAAGAAATCGCCCACATGTTACCTGCCTGGGGACCGGACCACCGGTACCAACCCAAGGTTGGTACATAGTCATAAACCAGCCGTCCCGTGGCTTTTACCAGCGATTCCGCATACAACCATCTCACCTCTGAAAGCGATGAGTGCGTCGGATCGGGCCAGGCGATCCACAGGCGATCCATATATAGTAAATCCGGACCGAATGGCTCAGAACCAATGGGAATTTGGGGAGCCGGAAAGGGTGAAGACCGCTAGACCCGTGGGCGGCACAATGGGACAGTGGCTCCGCTGGGGGTTGGTATTGACGGCCGTGACCGTGGTAGCCCTGTCCAGCCGAGAGTGGTCTGTCTACGAGTGGTTTGTGTCCGGCCAGCAGTGGGCCGTTGAGCACCCGGTGTGGGCCGCAGGACTGTTCGTGCTGGCCTACATGAGTACCGTCCTGTTACTCGGACCGGCCTGGCCGTTTGCCGTGGCCAGCGGTGCGACTTTCGGCCTGGCTGGGGGGTTCGCTCTGTCTACTATGGCCGCCAATTTGACGGCCATGACGGCCTTTTTGATTGCCCGCCATTTGGGCCGAATGCCGCTCCAGCGGTGGCTGGAGCGGTTTACCCCTTGGCAGGCATGGGAACACATAATGGCCCGTGGCGGCTGGCGTATTGTTGTATTGCTGCGGCTATCGCCCGTTGTTCCCTTCAACGTGCAAAATTATCTGTATGGTTTGAGCAACATCGGTTTCTGGCCCTGCACGCTGGCAAGTCTGGTGGCCATGGTGCCGGGCACTTTGCTGTACGTATACCTGGGTTGGCTGGGGCAGTGGACCCTCAGCGGGACAAAGCCGTCAACTCCCTTGGGTATGGCTGGATGGTTGCTGGCAGTTGCAGGGTTGGTGGCCACGGTTGTGCTTACCTTGTACCTGACATACCTGGCCCGCCAGGCATTAACTGCACGTACCGCTTCTCTGGTACAAGCCGGTGCTCATCCCTGTCCGGAAACCAAAGCGGTCCACCCATCTCTACCCTGCAGGCATCGTCCTCTGGGTACTTGTTCACAAGATGAATCACTATCCACCAGATCCTCTTGAGTTTTCAAGACACATTGGTGCCGAAAGCGTCGGCCATTTATCCGCAATGTTAATCTGTCCACAATGTTAATTTGAGGATGTGCCAGACCTCAGTTGCAGCAGCAACCGCCGTCTACCGTTGGAAGCTTGGGAGGATCCTGCCAGTGGTGTACAGGAGGGGAGGGAGTCAGGGAGAGCTTGGCGAGTCGCTTTTGGGCAGATTGGGCGTGGCCTTGAGCAGACGCATCATATTGGCTTTGTAGGCCTCGACACCGGGCTGACCGTAAGGGTTGACTTTCATAAGCCGTCCTTCAACGACGGTGGCCAGCATAAGCATCTGCAAGAGCTGACCAAGGGTGTATTCATTGAGGGTGGGCAGAACGATGTCGGCTGTGGGCCGGGCGGCCTCCCAATAGGCTTGCATGGTGCCGGCGAAAGCGGCCTCGAGCAAATCGGGGTACCCTTTGCGGCTGAATTGATTCAAATCGTCTTCATTGTGTTCGGCCATACCGAGGATGACGGGGGGATGCCGGCATGTTTTGACCACCAGGTTGTTGATGATTTTGTCGCGTGTTCCTTCCTGGTGCTGCTGGCCACGACTATGCAGGTCGCGGGTGTTCACCACTGTGATGGGGGTAGCTCCGCGTCCCTGTTTACCCAGGGATTCGGACAGGAGTTGATCGTACCACCAACCGATGGCCTCCAGTTTGCGGGACCAGACAGCCAGAACGCGGATCGGTTTGCCGAGTTGTTCGGTCATCAGGTAATTGACCGCGGCGAATTGCAGAGGCGGATTGCGTTCGAAGGCTTCTTCAAGGAAGCGTTTGGTCATCGCCGCTGCCCCTTGGAGCAAGGCCCGGATGTCCAGTCCCAAAACGGCAGCCGGCAGCAGGCCGACCGGGGTAAAAACGCTATAGCGGCCACCGATATCATCCGGAATGGTCAGGATCTCATCGTCACCGTAACCCTGGGCGTGGAACCAGGCACGCAGCTTGCCCGACGGCCCCGTAACGGGCACGACCAGACGACGCAGCAACTCCGACTTGGGACCATAGCAGCGGGCCAGTTCCCGCCACAGCACGCGGAAGGCCGCCGCCGTCTCCAGGGTGCCTCCGGACTTGCTGACCACGATCAAGGCCCAACGTTCTTCCGGTATGTCCGGATCGACCAGCGTATTGTCCAGCAACTCGATCAGTTCGTGGAGGCTGTCGTTATCGACGTTGTTCCCTTCGAAGTAGATGCGAGGACGATTGAGGCGGAGCTGGGCGGGCATCTCGTTGTGATAGGAATGGCACAAAGCGTCCAAAAGGGCCTTGGTGCCCAGGTAACTGCCGCCGATGCCCAGGACGACAACCCGGCCGGCCTCCTCCCGCAGACGCTGGGCAATGCGCAGGATTTTGCCTAATTCACTGGCGTCTGGGCGCCGCCGATAGGCATCGAGCATTTTCTGGGGCCAATCGATGAAACCAGCCTGCAGCGGCTGGTCTTTGGGGGGTACTGTCTGCAGCTCACGTTCAGCAGCGACCCGCCCCCGTACAGCGACCACGTCCTTTTTGAGCTGTTCCAGCAGGTTAGGGTCGAGAAAGTGGCCAGCCTGCAGTTCAGCCAGCGGCGTCCAGGCCTCTACCACGGGCATCAGCAGGCGGCGGTAATCGTATTCAAGCGATTCATCGGGTAGTTGCATAGGCACCACTCCCGCCAGCAGCCAGCTTGGAACAGGCAAGGGGTACTACACTCACTGTACGTCCCACTGGCAGCGGTGTAAACTTGAGAACATGACAACCCATGAGCTGATTCGAGAGTTACGTGAACCGGCGGACAGCAAAATCGTTCTGGTCGTAGCCGATGGACTGGGTGGGCTGCCCCTGGAGCCGGACGGACTGACCGAATTGGAAACCGCCCGGACTCCCCATCTGGATGCCTGTGTCCGGGAGGGAACCTGTGGTCTGTCGATTCCGGTGCTCCCCGGGATTGCTCCGGGAAGCGGACCCGGGCATCTGGCCCTGTTCGGCTACGATCCGCTGCAGTATCGGATTGGACGGGGCATTCTCGAGGCCCTGGGCATCAACTTCCCGATCGGTCCTCACGACGTAGCCATACGGGGCAATTTCTGCACGCTGGATAGTCAGGGACGGATCGTGGATCGGCGGGCTGGCCGGCCTACGCAGGAGCAGAACGTGGCTGCCGTGGAACGGTTGCGTCGCATCCGCCTCAACGACGTGGAACTATTCGTCGAACCGGTCCGGGAACACCGCTTCGTGCTGGTGCTGCGCGGGGAAGGACTGGGCGATCAGGTTAACGACACAGATCCGCAGGCCACCGGGGTCCCCCCCCTGCCCGCCCAGGGGCATGATCCAGCCTCGCAAAAGACGGCCCAACTGCTGAATCAGTTCACGGCGGCCGCCGTTGAGATCCTGGCGGAGTGTGCCCCGCTCAACGGCGTAACGCTTCGGGGGGCGGCCCGTCGCCCCGACATCCCCAGCTTTGCCGACATTTACGGCCTGCGGGCAGCGGCCCTGGCCGTTTACCCCATGTACAAAGGACTGGCCCGCCTGGTCGGTATGGACGTGCTCGATGCCGGCACTTCCCTGCAATCCCAGATCGATACCCTGCACCGCGTCTGGAACGACTACGACTTTTTCTTCCTGCATTACAAATACACCGACTCCACGGGCGAAGATGGCCACTTCGCAGCTAAAGTACAGATGATCGAACAACTGGACGCCGCCATTCCCGCCATCCGGGCATTGAAACCGGACGTACTGATCGTTACAGGCGATCATTCCACGCCCAGCAAGTTGCGGAGCCATTCGTGGCATCCCGTGCCGACCGTACTGGTGGCTTCCACCTGTCGACCAGACAAGGTGACGGAGTTTGGAGAACGAGCCTGCTTGCAGGGCGGTCTGGGTCAATTCCCCGCCCAATATCTGATGCTCCTGGCCATGGCCCATGCACGCCGTCTGGGCAAATACGGGGCGTAGCTTTGCTACCATCAGCAGGCTTTGGGCTGGACATTTCTCCTTTTGCCGCACGCTCGTGGCATTGGTTACTACTATCCTCTGGTTGTGTCGCGGGCGGGACACCGAGCAATCGGTCGTGTACCGGACAATCGGCAAGCAAGCCGCTGACGGCAGCACTACAATGCCAGTATGAAGGATGGGGCGAAGGTGGTCATTGTCGGCGGCGGGGTCATCGGCCTGACCTGCGCCTATCAACTGGCCCGCGAGGGTTGGCAGGTCAGTGTCTGGGATCGCGGAGCCTTAGGACAGGAAGCTTCGTGGGCGGGGGCCGGGATCATTCCCCCCGGCCGGGTGGAGGGGGCAACCAGTTGCTGGGACCGCCTGCGAGCAATCGGTGCGACCAGCTTTCCCCACCATGCCGACGAACTGCGGGAACTGACTGGAATCGACATCGGTTATCGCCGCTGTGGCGGCCTGGAGTTTCTCCCAGCAGCAACCGCTGCCGAAGTGACACGTCTGTGGGCTGCTGAAGGGATCCCCTTCGAAGCCTGGCCAGCCGAGCAATGTCAACGGCGTGAGCCAGCGGTCGTGCCGCCCCCCGATCGCACGGTCTGGTACCTGCCCGGTTGTGCCCAGGTACGCAATCCCTGGTTACTGCGAGCCTTGATTGCCGGCTGTGAGCGGCGCGGGGTTGTGCTCCAGCCCTACCAGGAAGTGGTAGCCTTGGCTGGTCGACCCCCGCGTGCCGAGGGGATCATGCTGGCCGATGGCCGCCGCGTCCTTGCTGAACGGATCCTGCTGACCGCCGGAGCATGGACCGATGGCCTGTTGCATCGCAGTCAGGGCCAAGGAGTCGGCATTTACCCCGTCCGGGGACAAATCGTTTTGCTCCGGACCACTCCCGGCCTGCTGCAGCGGATTGTCATTGTGGACAAATGCTATCTGGTACCCCGTGGTGATGGGCACCTGCTGATTGGTTCGACCGAGGAACCCGAGGCTGGTTTTGCCAAGGGGACGACGGCCGGGGCCGTGGCCAGCTTGCTAGCCTTTGCCGCGGCCCTGGTACCGCGTCTGGCTCAGGCAGAGCTCGTGAAATGCTGGAGCGGCCTGCGACCAGGATCACGCGATGGCTGGCCGGTGATCGGGCCATTGCCGGGCTGGGATAATGTCTGGATAGCGGCAGGGCATTTTCGTGCCGGTATTCAACTGTCGTTAGGCACAGCACAGGTGATCGCCGAGGCCTGGGGCGGACGGACACCGTGCGTGTCCCTGGCGGAGATCGGCGGCCAGCGTCGTCCCTCTGACGGCCCGCGGGCGTTCCGCTCGTGACTGCGGCGTCTGCCCGCTGGCTGCTCGCCACCGGTCCGACCCGATCCGGCTAGGCACCTCCAGGCAGTCACTAACTCGATGAAAGCAACGGAGCGGTGATAACGATGACGTTGTCTGAACTCCGGCAGACAGTGGCTGAACTGTCCCAGGCTCTGGATTGGCTGGCTGGTTACGTCCGGCAGCAGTCGGAATCCACGGCTGCAGAGCTGGCCCTGGCTGCCGCCGTGGTCCGGAACGTGGTCGGGCCGTATCTGGAGGGGGTTGAGGCGCCACCGCTCCATCTGGCCGTTGTGGGGGGGGCGGGGGCGGGCAAAAGCACCGTGGTCAACTTCCTGCTGGGCCGTCCCGTGGCCGAGACGAATCCTCAGGCCGGCTACACACGTCATCCGACGGCATTCATCGTGGACCAAAGCCATCTGCCCTGGCCGCAAACTCCCGGCTTTCTCAATGGCCTGCAAGCAGTGACCACCCCCCGCTCTGCCGATGAAGACGCGGATATCTATCAGATCCGTCGGTTGACCCCCTTGCCTGAGGAGCCGTTGCAGCATTGCATCATCTGGGACTGTCCCGATCTGACCACTTGGGCAGCGTCGGGGTATGTCCGCCGTCTGTGGGAGGTGGCCGCCCTGGCAGACCTGATCGTCTACGTGGCCTCTGACGAACGGTATAACGATCTGGTACCGACGCAGTTTCTGCATCTGCTGGTGCGGGCGGGCAAGCCGGTTATGGTCGTACTGACCAAGGTGGCTGCCGACCAGAGCGAGCGTCTGGTGGACCATTTCCGTCAGGAGGTTCTGGGACGATTGCCCCGCCGCAGCGACGGCACCCTCCCCGACGTCCCGGTGCTGGTCTTGCCGTTGCTAACCGCCGAGCAACGACGTGACCCCGGCGGAGCCGGAGCGGTCTGGCGCATTCCGTTGGTTAACCAGGTGCTGACCCTGACGGCCAATCCCCCGCTCGTGCGTCGCCGCCAGGTGCACCTGGCATTCCGCTACCTGCAACTGCTGATCGCCAATCTGGAACAGGCCGTGCGCACCGAGCTGGACGAATTCCAGTCGTGGCAGGAACTGGTGCGACAAGGACGGTTGGCCTTCGAGCGTCGCTATGCCGCTGAATATCTGGAAGCGGAACGGTTCGTGGCTATCGACCGCTGCCGACAGGCCTGGATGGATCTGCTGGAGCTGCCCGCTGCCGGACGCTGGTTGAGTGCCATTTTCTGGGTGTTGCGCACGCCCTATCGCGCGGCCCGTGACTACGTTCGCCGCTGGTGGCAGCAGGCCGCGCTGCCACCGTCGCTGGAAGCCGACGTTCTGCGAGCTGCCGCCGCGGCCTGGCGCGATGCCCTGCACGCGGAGACCCTGCGACGCCTCGACCGCCATCCCTTCTGGCAGCAACTGGCCCAGCGCTTCTCCTCCGAACTGCTACCTGCCTGGCATCAGCAGTGGGACACCTTGTCGAGTCGCTTCGTGCAGCAGGAGCGGGAAGAACTGGAACACGTCTGTCAGCGGCTGCTGGAAAGCCTGCAAACCCGCCCTGGTCGCCTGGCGGTCGCTCGCCTCGGCAAACTGACCGTTGACCTTGGCGCGCTGGCCCTGCTGGTCTACCTGACCTGGCCGCTCGACTGGTATCATCTGCTGCTGGTACCGTTGTGTGTATCCTTGACGCATCAAGGCGTGGAATGGCTCATCGCCATACAACTGGAAAGTCAGCGTCGGCGTCTGCGGCAGCAGCGAGCGGAGCATCTGCATCACGTGCTGGCCGGTCCGCTGGAACAGTGGTTGCAGCAGTGGCCGGCCACCAGTGGGAGCTCGGTCGCCCGGTTGCAGCAGGCACTGCGGCAGGCGCCCGCCGCACTGGAGCGGTTGGAGGCCGTCCTGGCCGTGTCCACTTCTTCCGTCACGCCGCAGCCAGCGGCCCTCCCGGATGGCTTGGGCTTGTCTGCCTCCGCTACTGAGCTCTCCCGTCATGCCCCCACGCCCGCGGTGCCCGCTTCGTCCCAACGGAACTGACCATGATTGCCAGGCGATGCCTACCATCGATCTGTTGGACCTGTGTCGCTGCCCTGAACAGCCCCTCCTGCTAGCCCAGGGACGTCAGGAGAAGGTATGAACGAGACACCCACTGCAGATCCTACCCTGCCTGGTGCCGAACCGGTGGCCGACGCCGACCAGACGCAGGCCGCTACCGGGGCGTCCCCCCCTGATCCCGGCCAGTTCCTGCCCAGTCTGGCCACCCTGCTCCGTAGCCTGGAGCAGGCCCTGCGGCACTGGTTCGACCAACCCCATCCCCTGCCATTGACCACCTTCCAGCGAGCCCAGTTGCTTAGTCTGCTGGACGACCTGCACCGCCAACTCGATTTATTGGCTGCAGAACATCCTCTTTTATTGATCGTTCTGATGGGGGGGACCGGCGTAGGCAAATCGACGTTGCTCAATGCCCTGGCCGGTGCCCCCATCGCCCCTGCCGACATCCAGCGACCCACCACCCGCGATCCGGTTGTCTACCTCCATCATTCCATTCGGCCCGAGCGGCTCGACCCGGCGTTGCGACTGTGCCGCCTGGTCCATCACGACCGCGAGGAACTCCGCTACAAAGTGCTTGTCGATACGCCGGATCTGGACTCCAACGTGACGGAAAACCGCGACAAGCTCGCCGCTTTATTACCACTTGCCGATGTCGTTTTGTACGTCGGCTCGCAGGAGAAGTACCATGACCAGCTCGGATGGGAGTTGTTCCGCCAGCAACGTCAACGGCGGGCCTTTGCTTTTGTCCTGAACAAGTGGGACCGTTGCCTGACGGATGAGCAGCAGGGCCGGCGGCCCGACCAGGACTGGCTCCGTGACCTGCAAGCCGAAGGGTTCGAACATCCCCGCTTGTTCCGTACGGCAGCCGCTCTATGGGTCCGAGCCCAGCAGGCTCGATCTGGTGTCCCGCCGGCTGACCTTCCCCCCCAAGAACAGTTCCTGGAATTACGCCGCTGGCTGGAATGGGGCTTGACCCGCCGGGAAATCGAAGCCATCAAAGCCCGAGGGATCGAACAACTCCTCGAAACACTGGTACGTCTGCTGCAGGAACTGACCCCCGCTGATCTGCAACCGCTGTTCCCCCGCCTCCAGACGGAATGGCAACGATTGCTCGACGATGCCGCTGCGCAGGCCGCCTCCGCATTGGTCCGTTGCTTGCAAACCTGCCAGGCCGACATTGAACACTACCTGCACAGCCGGGAACAGCAACGGTTCCGTGGCTTTATGGCCGCTTACTTCCGGGCAACCCGCTGGTTCCGCCATAGTACGGCGCGCCTGGGCCAGCCGTTGCGTTCGACCTTGACCCCGTTGCGTCTATCCACGGTGGCCGCCTCCGGCACCGACATTTCGGACGACCTGCCCGCCTCGCTCCCGCAATTGTTCCGCCTGGATAGTTCTGTGTTGGCGACCTCCTTGCCAGCCGCGGCACGCTTCCAGGACCTGCCTGCTCGCTTGCTCCTGGCCGCCCAACAATTGGGCTGGCCCCCCGCTGCCCTTCAGACTCATCTGGACACCGTGGTCCAGTCCCAACAACCTACCCGGATCTGCCAGCATGTTATCGCCGAGGCCCTGCAGGCCGTCGAACAGGAACTGCTGGATGCCGCTGGGCCACGCTACCTGCTCCGCCGCCTCCTCACCGCTACTGCTAACTACGCCCCCGAACTGGCCTTCCTGGCTACGGCCGCTTTGCTACTGTGGCAATTCATCGTCCAGCAGCAGATGCCCAGCTTATTCCAGCTCAGTCTGGTGCTCCTTATTCCATTGCTGGTTGTTGTTACCCTCCATCTGCTGCTGCACCTCCTCCTACCCCTGGATGGCGACATCCTACGCCAACGACTGCAGCACCACCTCCATCGCCAGCTCCAGCAACACCTCAATGACCAATGGCTTCCCCTGCTGGATCAAGCCGTTGCCCAGATCCGCGATGAACGTCAACGCCTGCAATCCCTAGTCGAGGACGCGCAACGTATCCGCGACTGGATCACTCATCACGCCACGCACGGCGAAATCGCACAGCTTTACGGTCGCTCGGCGTAAGCACCGCTGGCCGCTCCATCCCACCAGCGGACAGACCAGGCACGGCTACAGGCCGGGGACAGGATGCCTCAAGTGATTAGCCGACTCCCAACAAACTTGATGATAAGTAGATTTTTAGCTGCAGCTATGCGAACAGGAATGTTTGGTAGCCGCTGATGGAGCCAGGCTGGGGTGGTGATAGCCTTGAGAAACCAGTCTGCCTTCACGGAAGTTATTTTGGCCTGTGTGGATTAAGCAGAACGCTATAATGCCGATACGATGTAAGGACAGAATTGCTTCATAAGGACACGGAGGTACGCTGTAAGGACAGAATTGCTTCATAAGGACACGGAGGGCCGGAGGTATTCGTAAAAGACGGAGCGGCCGAGGCCGGAACCATGGCCGATGGGAAGTGGATCGAGGGCTTGACGCCCGGGATGAGTGTGGGGGCCGCGGCCCACAAGGTGCTGAGCATCCGCTGTGCCGTGGTTCAGCATTATCTGCCTTTGGCAGTGGAAAAGGCGGATGAGGACATCGAGTACGTGCACCAGCTCCGGGTAGGAACACGGCGGGCCGGAGCGGCCTTGCGCGTCTTCCGGGCGGTATTACCCAACCGGTGGCGCCGGCGGGTCCGTCGAGCGTTACGCCAGTTGCGACAGGCCGCCGGAGCGGTGCGCGATTGGGACGTCTTCCTGGTGCATCTGGGACAAGCCAAGCCCTTACACACGGCTGCGGGCCGGCCGGCCGCCGACTTTCTGCTCGGCTACGGCCTGGGACAGCGACGGGCCGCCCTCATCCACCTGGCCGCTGTGGCCGCTACCGACGGTCCGGACTTCGATGAGGCAGCCCGTCAGCTTCTGGCCGCGCTGGACGAACACGGGGGCCGCGGCCCTTCCTTCCGGCAATTCGCCCTGGACCAGTTCCACACACTCCTGACCGGCTTCCATCAGGCCGTCCTGGCGGACCCTTCCCAACCGGCCGAACTGCACCAACTACGCATCCAGGGCAAACGTCTCCGCTATGCCCTGGAAATTTTCGTCCCCTGCCTGCCCGAATGGTTCCGCGATCATCTCTACCCCTTGATCGAACAACTGCAGGAGCTGCTGGGCACCATACAGGATACGGTGGTCGAGGCTGAACGCCTGAGAGAACTAGCCGTTTACCTGCGTCAGCATCGGCCGCAAGAGTGGCCCCGCCTCCGCCCCGGTCTGGACAGTCGGACCAAATCCTTACGGGCGCAGATACCCCCGTTACGCAAAGCCTTCCAGAAGTGGCGTAGCCAATGGCTGATACAAGCCGAACAGGCCCATCAGTTGCTGGCCGCCCCCCTTTCAGTGGCCTGAGTCCTGCTGGGAGTAATAGCGTGACACAACTGGGTAGCAAACGCAAGCCATTCCGGATTATTGGCTCCAGAGCGTCCGGAAAAGATGAGGACTGCCCACAGGCTGGTCCCATCCCTAGGATCACTGGCGGCCTGACAAAGTCCTGCCTCATGAATGGCCGTGATCAATGGAGGAACGGAAGATGGCAGTCGTCGGCTGGTTCAAGCGTCTCAGTATGATTCTGCCGCTGACAGTGGCAGTTGGCGCCGGTGTGCTAAGTTGGGCGGACGCTGCAGAAACGGCCGCGCAGGCCGGAGCAGACAAGCTGGCGGCAATTGTGCCCGCCATGGAAAAGTACGTCCAGCAGGGGGAGATCGCTGGAGCGGTAACGGTGGTGGGCCGCTCTAGCGGTGTTCTCCATCATGCAGCCGTCGGCTTTCGTGATCTGGAAGCCCGCGACCCGATGCCCAAAGATGCCCTTTTCCGCATTGCCTCGATGACTAAGCCAATCACAGCCGTAGCCGTCATGATCCTGGTGGATGAAGGCAAACTACGACCGGAAGACGAACTGGCTAAGTATCTGCCCGAGTTCACTGGCCAGATGGTCCTGGCTGAGCGTAATGCTGAACGTGTTGTATTGCGTAAGCCGCAACGACCCGTACTGATACGCGATTTGCTGACGCATACCGCCGGTTTAGGACCGTATCCCCCTGGAGTTAACGACGTTTACGTACGCCGTCATCGTACCTTGGCTGAGACGACGTTGGCAGCGGCATTGTCCCCTCTGCAGTTTGACCCGGGCACCCGCTGGAGTTATTCCAATCCCGGTATCGATACCTTGGGCCGTCTGATCGAAGTGGTTTCAGGCCAGCGCTATGAGGAGTTCCTACGCCGTCGCATTTTCCTGCCACTGGGAATGCACGATACCACCTTTGCTCCCACGGCGGAGCAATGGCGGCGTCTGGCCGTTACCTACGCCAAAAACAAACAAGGGCGCCTGGTGCCGGCTAACAACACCTTAATCGCCCTGGTGCCTCAGCCGCGGCATCCGATACCCGCAGGGGGACTGATTTCCAGTGGGCCGGACCTGGCCCGCTTCTACAGGATGATGCTCCGCAAAGGGGAACTAGACGGCGTTCGCATCCTCAGTGAGAACGCGGTGGCCGAAATGACCCGCCTGCAGACCGGGGAGCTGAAAACCGGCTTCGTCGAAGGGATGGGCTTCGGTTATGGTTGGGCGGTTGTCCGGCAACCGCAGGGCGTCACGGCTAGTCTGTCTCCGGGCAGTTATGGCCATGGGGGAGCCTTTGGCACCCAGGGTTGGTTGGATCCTAAACGGGACCTGTTCACCATTCTGCTCATTCAACGGGTGGGCCTGACCAATGCCGACGCCTCGCCCATGCGTCAAACCTTGCAGGACCTGGCGGCGGCTGCCGTTGCTACGCCCTGATGCAGAAGGTTCGCTTGTCTTTTGCTACCAGGTAGTGTTGCCAACCATTCCTGTGTCCTTCTCGGTAAGGGAAGGGACGGCATGGAGAATGCAATCTACCCCCCGAGCAGTGCGGGGGCACGGACTGTACCCGTCCGCTTGAGTCCGACTGTGGCCCTTGCCTCGACTGACACATTCCGGTTCTGCTACACTAACCTACAGACACAGAAAACATGACAAATTAGATTCCATAAGACGCACCGAGCCTCCCTGGCAACCGGACGGGACTTTGGCCCCCGGGCGCACGACAAGGAGACGGTCCCATGCGCACCTGGTTCCGCAACGTCGGCCTGGCCGTCAGCACGATAGCCCGGAGCATGTATGTCACCTTGCACACCTTTGTGCAGTCGTACGTCCGGCGGCCGTTCACCGCCTATTTTCAGTATCCGGAGCGGCCGGTTCCCATCCGGCCCCGTTATCGCGGTTTCCACCGCTTCGACCTGACTACTTGCATCGGTTGCGACAAGTGTGCTCGGGCCTGCCCCGTTGACTGTATCTACATCGAAAAAGAAAAAGCGCCGCCTCCCCTCAAAGGCTTCGTTATTACCGGATTCAAAATCGACTATACCAAGTGCATGTTCTGTGCCTTGTGTGTCGATCCCTGCCCGGTTGATTGCCTGTTCATGAGCTCGACGTATGATCTGAGCACTTACAGCCGCGATGGTTGCATCGTAGATTTTGCCAAATTGCCCCTGGAGGTGGCCTGGGGGCAGGATACCCTCAACCCGAAGGCTGTACTGGAATCGAAACGGGTGACGCTACCGGTATGGACCAAAACGCCTCCGGCCAGCCCCGCAACAGGCAGCAGCGGTACGTCTGCATCCGACACCGACTCCAAAGGGACCACTCAACGCAAAGACGGACCGATGGAGCAAAAATCACCTCCTGCTGCCCCGTCCGGAAACGCTCCATCACCTTCGAATTCCTAATGAGCACAAAGCTAGGCGACCGCCGCAAGCATCAACCGTGCCCTTAGCAACGCTGCCATTGCCGCAGCTGAAGAAATAACGTCAGTAGCGTTGCCCGCATTGTATCGGATTGTTTGGACAAGGTTTTTTCGCGTCTCGTAGCGTAGGGGATGGCTGGTGAGAGGAGCTATGCAAATGACGGGGGGCCGACTCTTGCAGCTACCGGTCACAAGCTGGAGTTGGTACAAAAATAAACAGAAGATAAGTAAGACGGAATGGTGGAATATCTCCTGTTGCAGGCAGATGTTTCCCTTAAGGCCAGTTGGTCCCAGAGGCGTATGCCACCTTTCTCCCTGCCTAGGGGGCGGACATGCCTGAAGTGGTTCTGATAATCTTGATTTTTGTGGGTGTGGGAGCCGCCTTACTTGGTTTGAATCTGCTGCTAGGAAAGTTGATCCGTCCAGAGCGTCCCACCCCGCTGAAGGCCCAGGTATATGAATGTGGCGAACAGTCGGTGGGCAGTGCCTGGGTGCAGTTCGACGTTCGCTTCTATGTTGTCGCACTGTTGTTTGTGGTTTTTGACGTTGAGATAGCCTTTTTTTTCCCCTGGGCGGTCATTTTTGGGAGCGCCCAGCGGGCGGCGGATGTGACCCTGGCCGAGTCGCAACGACAGGCAGCAGCAGCCCAGTTACAACTAGTGCCGGTCGATCCGTCGGCCCCCCTACCCGTCCCGGAAGCCTTGCAAGGATTTGCGTTACTGGCCTTGGTGGATCTCGCTGTCTTCTTCGGAGTGCTACTTGTGGGATATGCTTACTTATGGCGGCGGGGAGACCTGTATTGGGTGCGAAGCACCGCGGCCCAGACACTCCCTACGCCACCTCCGCCGACGGCGACCCCGTCGATCCCGACATCGCTCTGACTCGCTTGAAGTCGAATCAACCAGGCACCTCAAACCTGCTCTGGTGCTCATGCGAGTACCTCTGTGTCCAACGCGTGCCTCTGGTAAACTCCGCCTGATGGTCAAAGCCGTTTGGTGCTTCAAGCAAAGCAGCGACAAGCATCGCGAACGAATGTACGCCGATCCTGCCGGGATTTGCTCGTGCCCCATGATTTGCTCGGGACGGTTGTTAGGATGTCTGAGGCAAGCATAATCGGATGGCTAACGGCGATGGCTGCTTGCAGGCTTGGCCCATTTTTGGCGGCCAGCCAGTAGATTATTTCATTTTCTGGAAAAGTTCGGGCGGTCAGATGACGGGGAAGTCGTCTGCAACGATGTCTAGAATAGTAATGAACTTTTTCGTGGATCGGTTGGTTTCAGGCAGCGATTTAAGCAGTCGAATAGGCGAGAAGGGCGTATGTTGCTGGGGGAACGTTATCATGGGCCTGCTGGAAGGACGTTTTGAGGACGGGCTGGTGGTTACGAGTCTGGAGTATGCGATCAATTGGGCTCGGGAATCGAGTTTATGGCCACTGACGTTCGGTCTGGCTTGTTGTGCGATCGAGATGATGGCCACGGGAGCGTCGCGCTATGACATTGACCGTTTCGGAGCGGGGGCATTCCGGGCAACCCCGCGTCAAGCGGATCTGATGATAGTGGCCGGTACCGTCAACATGAAGATGGCCGAGCGGGTGCGCCGACTCTATGAGCAGATGCCCGATCCCAAATTTGTAATTGCCATGGGAGCGTGCACTTGCGGCGGCGGCCCGTACTACAAATACGGCTACAACGTAGTCAAAGGCGTCGACCTGGTTGTGCCGGTGGACGTCTATGTTCCGGGGTGTCCACCTCGGCCCGAAGCATTGCTGGAGGGCTTGATGCGGGTCCAGGACAAAATTCGTCACATGAAGCAATATCACAAGGGTCAGCCGCAGACGGTGCCCGTGCCTCAGCGTACCGGACGACCCCAGTTACCCCCCGAGCTCGCAGAGCCGGCCCAAGCCGTAGCCTTCCTCAAGAAGAACAAAGAGCACGCCACGCCTGTTAAATGAGGGACTTCTAATAAATGAAGGACTTCTATTTGCGGGATGGAAGGCGGCGACGTTCCTGATGGGCACCTAAGAGTTGTTCGAGAGCCCAGCACCCCCGGACATGC
>JANWVV010000042.1 GCA_025055795.1 Gemmataceae bacterium | reverse complement strand
GGGGTAGCTGGCGGGAAGGCATCGGTTTTTCTCCATGTGTTCACTGTGATCAAATAAACACTTTATGTAATTATGTATCAAAATCAATCGAAAGTCAACATAAAGTAAAAATTTTTGCAGATTGACATGAAAATTCAGCAAAACAACCGGTCCTGAAAGTGCCGCTGCAAATTAATGAAAATGTTTTCAATAAATGGCGATTGGGCAAGAACACCTAGTTAAAGCTGTCTTCGTGGCGATTCCCACGACGGGAATAATCGTCACAGGTGGGTTGAGGAGAGGCGGATGCGACGAGATCGGTCCGGCTTTAGGAACCTGGTTTCCAGGTTCTCCCTCGGCTAGCTGTGGTAATTGCCACAGGTTAGAAGGATCGGCAGGTAAAGTGGCTGTGATTACTTTGGCGGAGCGGTGCCAAAGGGTTTTCGTGGGTTTGCCCCGTATAAGCAGGGGCTGGGGGATGTCTGGAGCGAGTGGGTCAGCGTTTGTCGAAATCGAGTTCGACGGTTTTGCCCGCGGTGATTTCGACGGAGCGGGTTTCACCGGCGACGCGGACGAGGTAGGTGCCTGGCCCGAGGTTTTTGAAGAGGGCTTTGCGGAGGACCAGGTCCTGTTCCAGGCCTAGTTGCAAGGCTAGACCCAGGAAGAGGGGCTCTTCGAGGGTGGGGCGGAGGGGGTCGACGGGAGCTAATTGCACCTTACCCAAGGCGCCGACCGGGGCCGTGATTTCCAGGCCGCCGGTTTGTTGGGCATCCAGAACCAGCTCGACTTTGCGGGTGGTCTGTTCGCGGACGTCCAGCCATTGCCAGGTGGCCGGTCCGTTTTTCAGACGGGCAAAAACGATGTAGCGACCGGGGGTAAGGCGACTATGCTCGAACTGGCTGGGGGTTTTATGGACGTCGCCAGCGATCAGGCTGGTGATGCGGGGGGCGTCGTAATCGCGTTGTTCCCAGCGGAGGGGCTCGGCCGTTTCACCCAGTTCGATTTCGACTGCTCCCAAGGGGAACTGTTCGCCGCTAGGATGGGCCGCGTAGCCGGTCATCAGGATCGAGCCGGGCGGTGCGTGACGGACCACCACGGTGCCATTGATCAGGGGGACGTCCTCGACACCGGGAGGTTCCGTGGGCTGACGAGGAGCAGCCGCGGTAAAAGTGCCTGCCAAAAACGACTGAGCAGCATCGGCTACACAGATATGGATTTTGCCGGTGACTTGTCCTTTAAGGCGGGGGCCAAGCTCCAGGGTCAAGGCGTACTGACCAGGGGGGAACAGATGCAACGGCTGGCCAGGCAACTCCAGAAGCACTTCCGGTGGACCAGCAGGCAATGCCTGTCCGACGGCTCCCGCTGGACCGTAGACGAAGCGGCCTTGTGGCAATGCCTGGCTGGGACTGCTGCGTAACTTCAGCCATAAAGCGCGTTCCGTCATTTTGTCCTTGCGGACACGGAAAATGAGGTATTCCCCCTCGATGCTGGCTTCTGGTTCGACAGTGGTGCCACCGAGCGGTCCCCGCACCCGGGTGTCGGGCAGCACATGCCGGCTGGGGTCCAATTCGTGCCTTGGGGCAGCAGTGGTCCCCAGATCGTTGCTCGTTGCGGTGGTACTGCCTGAAGAGGAAGCGGTTGTACCTGTTAGGGCTTCCGTTGTGCCGGAGCCCGATGGCTCAGTTGCTGTCGGCGAGACCGAAGAGAGGTCTGGCGCGGACCGCTGGCAACCCACAATCAGACCGGAAAACACCAGCACGGCCAGGTAGCTCGCCCGGAGGAGACAGCGACCCTGCAGACAACAAGGACCGACTCGACCCTGCCGTTGCTTAACCCACGCCTTGTTACGCTGCTGCCCAACAGGGCCCGTCCGGTAATTTATCACAGTCTGAACCATAGAAGCACTCGCTGATGGTTCGGATAGATCAGGTACCGTCCCACGTTCGAGGCCGGTGACCCATTGGGGCTAGGGGTGTGCTATGCCCGCTCGTGCCATTTTCGCTGAACAAACAGCAGGACCGCGTCGGGCCCACCCCCGCACATTGCTCACACCGTGCCCGATGACGGCCAAAGCTGTCAAGAGCAAACCGCTTGTCTTTTGAACGGATGTATAATACCACGAAGCCGATGCCGCATTCTGAATGGCAATTGACCTTGGTTTCTGAAGATGTTGAGTGTATTTCACAAAAAATGGAAATAATCTGTCCAGATTTGACCAAAATACCGTTGCCACACTCAGCGACGAGCATATCGGCAAGGCGAATTCAGCTGGGAGCCAAATCCTTTGCAATCCCGACATTGCACGAAACTGAGCGGGAGGGTAGTTCGTCTGAAATCTCGTAGGTGGATTTTGTACCCGCGGTGCGTGGATACCACTTAGCTGGATTGATCGATAGTCGGAGCAAGCCAAGGACAATGCGTTTATGCATCGGATGGACGCGTTAGCAGAAAGGAGGAATCGCCCATGCGTCATCCATTTGATGGTTTGAATGTGCCAGCGTCGGAAGGGGCGGGGGAAGGTTCGTTTGAGGCGATGGATGCTGCGGAGGGGATGGGCCGGCGGGAATGGCTGCGTCGGCTGTTAGCAGCAGCAGCGGGAGCGGCGGCTGCACCGCTAGTCGGAGCGGCTGCGCCGCCACCAGTCCGTCCGGGCACCCCCTCGTCGGCCCCGCCCGGAGGCATGACGACGTTGGCGTTGGGGGAAGAAGGCAATCCGCCGGTCACGACACAAGCGGTGGGCGAGGAAGGCAACCCTCCGCAGCCACCTGTGGGTTCCCCTCCGGCACCGCCGCAGCGGCCGTCGACCAAAGCCTTGGGTGAAGAAGGAAACCCGCCGATGACTACCCAGGCGTTGGGGGAGGAAGGGAATCCGCCGGTTACCACTTTTGCTGTGGGCGAAGAGGGCAATCCACCGGCGGTTCCGCCGGTGCAGCCGCAGCCTCCGGTTCCGCCGGTGCAGCCGCAGCCTCCGGTTCCGCCGATTCCCCCCGCCCAGCGGACAACCTTGGCCCTCGGAGAAGAAGGCAATCCGCCGGTTACTACCTTTGCCTTGGGCGAAGAGGGCAACCCATCCCCGCCCCGCAAACGATGAGGAGCAACCCAAGAGAGACCAGCTTGGTACCAATCTCGCAGTCCTTGCCGACGGTAATCTGGAAAAGATAACGCCGGCAGCGAAGGAAGCATGTTCACCTGAGGTATGGCCCAGCGTCTCACTGGTCCGGGCGATCGGTTGTACCGTGGCCGTTGAGAGTGGCGAACACGAGTGCAGTTCCTGTTCCGGTGGACGACTGTTGTGTTGGGCGTTGTTATGGCGGCCGGTGGCTAGCGACACACGCCACTCCGGCGTGTGGGGATCATTTGTGCAACAGTAGATCAGCCAGGGCTGCGGTCAGTGGTAGACCGGTGGCCTGTTCAAATCCTAAAAACATCGGGCTGGGATTGGCTTCGAGGAAAACGTAGCGTCCGTCAGGGGTCAGGCGGAAGTCGATGCCGGTCCAGAGCAGTTCGAGGGTCTCGGCGATCCGCCGGCACAGTGCAGCAATCTCGGGCGGCAAGGAGTGAACCAGCAACTGGGCGTGCGGGTCGTCGCGGTAGTCCAGGTGAGGCGTCTGGATTTCGCAGGCCAGCACCTGCTCGCCGGCCACGAAGACGCGGACGTTGGTGCCGGGGATCTCTTCCTGCACGGTGACAGGGGCCACACGGAGCAATTCCAGGTGGTCCTCGGTCAGGTGGCGTGGCTCGAGGCGTTGCGCATGGGCGCCGCCTTGAACCGGCTTGAAAATGCAGTGGGGATGACGGGTGGCGAACTGTCGGATTTGCTCGGGATCGTTGCTGACAATTGTGGCGGGAATGATGGCCCCTAAACGGGCTACCCGCGCCAACTGAACCGGCTTGGTCCGGTGCAACTGCTGGGCCTGCCAACCATTGACCCAACGGGCGGGCAGGTCCTTCAGGAAGGTGTCCAGCAGGCCGGAGGCATCATACTCGGCGATGAACCGCTGTTGGGGATCGGGCAGCGGGGCCACGGCCGCCCCGTAACTACAACGCCAGTAAACGGCCTGGATGTCCGGCCAGGCTAGCAACCGACCTGAAGGCAGGCGGATAAACCCCGCCGGGCCTTCCGGCTCGAAATGCAACTGCATCTGCGTCGGAAACCAGCGGCTGTCCACCAGTTCGACGTCGGCCCCGTACCGCTCCCGCAGATAGTGATAAACGTGACAGGCGTGAACATCGTCGTGACTGCCCAGAATGAGAATGGCCATGGGCCAACCTCTCGCGTGCGGGTTTAAACCAGGACAGGCCCACCCTGGTCTTATACAGCTAAAGCCGACAAAAGGGTTGCGATCAGCCGTGGGCGTTAGCGAACGAATCCAACGTTGCATCCCGGCGATCGCCCGGTGTTCCCAGCCCACCGCACGGATCTCAAAAACGGCTGGCCACGTTGGGGAATCGACAGCAAGGCCGACCAGCGGGATCGGATCAGTTGGACGGGGAGGGAGTCACAGCGGGGGTGGAGCTCCTATCCGTTGGGCTGGGCACCGGGTGATTGTCGGTCGCCGGGGACCCCGACGGAGCACTGGCCGGAGCAATTCCGGGCGGCGAAGAGCCACTACCGAGAGACGGTGCCGGCAAGCTCGGGGGAGTTGGTGATTCAGCCGCAAGCGTACGGGCAGGTAAATCGGGCAATAATTGCAGGAGCTGGTCAATACGGAAGGGTTTGTACAGGACATATTTCATGCCGTCGGCCCGGGCCTTGAGGATGGAATGGGCCGTGTCGTAGCCGAAACCGGTGGTCATGGCGACCAGGGCCGAGGGACAGGCCGACCGCAAGCGACGGTAGCAGTCGTAGCCTCCCATGTCGGGCGGTTTGACCTCCTGCAGGATAGCGTCATAATCGGTGCTGGCCGCCATGGCCAGGCCATCGGCCGCAGTGGCCGCCGTTTCCACTGTGGCCCCCAGTCGACTCAGGACCAGGTGTGCCTGGCGACGCATCTGCTCGTCGGAATCGATAACCAGGAACCGGCGGCCACGCAAAGGGGTGTCGTTGCTGGAAGCCAGCGGTCCCAGCAGCAAATTCCGTCCTACTTGAGCCACTCCCTCCTTGACAGCCCGCGCGGCGGCCCGCATCTTGCGTAACCGTTCCGCAGCTTCCGGCGGCATCGGCTGCAGTTGCTCCAGTAACACGCTGGCTCCCGCTACCACCTCGTCCAGCGGCAGGGCGATCTCTTTATTGACCGCTTCCAGCGATTGCGAAGCGGTGCAGATCTGCTGGGCACTCAGCAGGTCCAAGGTGTGCAGAGCGGCGGCGATCTCCTTGCTGAACAGTTCGGTAAACTGCAGGTCTTCCGGGCCAAAGCCGTTGACCCGCGGGCTTTCTACGTTGAGCGTTCCGATGACCTCATCATGGAACTTGAGGGGTACCGTCATCGAGCTGCGGGCGCCCGGCGCCCCCTGCAAATACAACGGATCTTTGGTCGTGTCCGGACACAAATAGCTGCGGCCCGTATAGGCCACGTATCCCGTGACACCGTTATCCGTCGGCCGGGCATACAACTTGCGATTAGCCGCTTCCGGCAGCATCCCGTCTTGCAACAGTGGGATCAGCTCCCCGGTTTTGCGGTCCAGCAAGCGGACTTCGATGGTATCGTAATGGAGCAAGTTATGAATGCATTGCCGCAGATTCTGTTTGAGCAGTTCAATGCGGGAACGGACGTCCATTTCCGCCAGTTGCTCGGGGGTTAAGCCCGCCAGTTCCCGTCCTGCTTGATGGAGGGCATCCAGTTTTTGTTGCTGGATCACTTCGGAGGTGACATTGCGGAGCAAAGCGATCAGTTGGGTAACCTGGCCATCAGGTCCCAGGACGGGGCGGATGTCGGCCTCGACGTAGGGTTGTTCGCCGCAAGTCAGACAGAACAGGCGGAGGTGGACCGGGCGTCCCGCCCGGGCCGGTGCCAGCGGTTCCTCCAGCCGGGAGCTTGTGGGGGCCTGCCATTGCGTTTCGGCCGTCGGGGCCAACTCTGGTAGTCGGCCCACGGCCTCTACTTGGGCTTGCAACGCTTCCAGCAGCGGCCGGCCCACCGGATCACCATGGGTATATAGTCGTAGAGTCGGATTGGCCCACACCACCCGGCCCTGGGGATCCAGTACCGCTAACCCTTTGTCGATATTCTGCAGGATCAGTTCATCGCGTTGGAAGCGTTCCAGTAGCGGTGTCAGGATTTCCGGCCGGGCGATGACAGCGTCGAACTTCCCTTCGTGCAAGCGCTGGGCTACGGCCCCGGCTTCCGCCGGTACCTGCTCCACCGCCGCATGGCCCCAGACATTACCTTCCCAACCGGGCGGCGGACCAATCATCAATACCCGTGGGACGTCTGACACGCTTGCTCCCGCTATGACCTCAAATCTTTCCGCAGGAAATTATAGCTTCCATGTCGCTCGTGTCACAAGCAAGCCGGTCCCAGCTTATCTCTGACCTGCCGATCCGTCTGGTCCGTTCGGCGGTAAACGGCCCGATACCGACTAACGCGGCTGCCGGTTTGTTCCGTTGGACCGGCGGGGCCCTCGCAAACGATTGAGCCCTAACCAGTCGGTGTCCGCGGTGCTCTAGCTCCCCCGGCGACCGACGGCGATTACACCTCTGCGTTTCCGCTTCCGTCGGATCATTCCGTCCCTAAGTCAAGCTCTGGGCACAGCCCCCCTCATCCCCCAGGGGGCCAACAAGAGGAAACGAGCTTACTTTGCCCGTTTGGGTCATCTAACACAATTCGTATGATTCGCGGGGCTCTGTAGCAAAATCTCTCGCTGCCCGCAAGGAGAATATCCTCAAAGGTCGTAAGACGAGAAGAAGTCGGCTTGGGTAGAAAGTGACCTTGGCGGACCAGGCACCAGGCTCAACATGAAGATGAAGCAGCCTCGCGGGAGGGTATATCGATGCAATCTGCCGCGTTGGGCGGTAAAATCAAGCGTGATTTGGCAGCAACGCTGCTTTCCGGATCACGCCAGGCAACGTTAGGGGGAATTCGAGCTGGCTCCCAGGGAGCTTCCTGGCTCCGTCGCCCAGATGAATTACAGGTTGCAGTTGGACACCTTGCCAAGGACATAATGGCTGTTCCCAAAGCGGTCTGATGTTCCTGAATGGTTCTTGAGGGCGTTTGTCTGGGCCTAAAGAAACGAGTCCATCCAGTGGTCAAAAACTCTCTTGATCCTGGACGGGCCATGTGGTTTGTACTGTGCCACAGTTGCGGACATGTGACAAACGAATCAGGTATGGTGATCGTCTTATCTAATAGTGATGGATATAGTGGCGTTCGCATAGTTCTCTACAGATGGCAAGTTGGATAACAGCGGCAAATAGCTCGCGAGCGGACAGGGCGAGATAAAGGAGGGTGCAAGGAAATTGAAGGAAATCCCGTCTGTCTGTTGAGGGGTAAGGTGAGACAACAAGGGGCATAAGAGGAGGCAAAAGCGATGGAAAGGACGGTCAGGCAGTGGTTGTGGCGGTGGTTAGCCGCCGCGGTGGTAGTAAGCGGCACAGCCCTGCTGACGGGCATGGGCGTGGCCCGTTCGACGTCGGATGAACCGAATTTGGTCGTACTTAACGATCTGCGTGATGCCATCGAGATGGCCGACAAGCAAGGCGTCAACGTGGCGGAGATCCGGGAGGCCCTGGACAATTTGGAAAAAGCCTTGCGGCAGCAGTTGAAAGGGCCCCCCGACCGCAAAGCAGAAAAGCTCGATCAGCCACCGAAGGAGTTGCTGGCGTTACGGGAGGCGGTCGAAGCAGCTGCCCGCAAGGGCGAAAACGTCGACGCCATTCGCAAGGAACTGGAGGCGGTTGAAAGGCGGTTGATTGGTCGTACGCTGCGGGCGGAGCGGCCGCCGGTTCGTCCGGTCGATCCGCCGGGGGGTGACCGTCCGATCCGTCCCCCCGTCCGACCACGGCCTGGGGGAGATGACCATGCGATTGTGCCGCCGGGCCTGATCCTGCCCCGCCTGCCAGGGGACATTCCGGGGATCGATCGGGAGTTGTTCGACAGGGCCCAAAAGTTACGGGACGAAGCCTTCCGCCGGCTGTTGGACAACCCCAACGATCAGGAAGCCCTGCAGAAGCTGGAGGAAGCGACCCGACTGATGTTACAAGCAATCGGTGGCCTGCAGGAGTTTCCTCCCTTCGCACCCGTGCCGCTGCCGGCGATTCCCGACCGGTTCGGGGAGCGGCCCCGCCTGGGCGTGCGGATGGAGCGGGTGCCCGAGGCCTTGGCGGATCAGTTGGGTCTGGAACCGGGCCGCGGCGTCCTGATTGCAGACGTGCTGCCGGATACACCCGCGGAAAAAGCCGGCTTCAAAGCCCACGACATCGTCATGGAATTCGCCGGTAAGCCGGTGCCGGACGACCCTGAAGCCTTCGCTCGGCTGGTTCAGCAAGTCAAGGCCGGGGAAAAGGTGACCGCGGTGGTTCTACGCAAGGGCAAGCGTGTGGAACTGAAGGACATCACGCTCCCGGAGGTCAAGCGAGAAGCCCGACCTCGGCCCCGTCCTTTTGCCGTTCCAGACCTGGGCGTCCCGCGTGTCCCCTTCGACTTCGACTTCCCCATGCCCGGGCTGGGTCCGGCCGCCGGTAAAAACCGCATGGTCTCCGTCACCGCCGTCAACGGCCGCTTCACCATCAACGCTGTCGATGACGGTATCCGCTACACCATCACGGGAGTGCAGGACGATCTCAATCCGATCGAAAAGATCGTTATTCAGGACGGCGACCAGAAGATCGAAACCGACCAGGTCGACAAGGTTCCCGAAAAATATCGGGCTCCCGTCAAGGAGCTGATCCAACAATACATGTTCCTGCGTGATCCCCGTGAGAAGCAGAAGGATTAAGGCCGGCAGTCCGGGCGATGGACCTGAAGCTGGCGGACCGGACCGGCTGAGCCGCGAGGAAGCGGCAAACGACAAGTCGATTGGACCAAACGAAGCCGCGGAGCTGCTCCGCGGCTTTTTGCGGTTCCCGGTCGATGCCGGAGTGTCGGGGTTAGGTCCGCTTGCAGTACAGAGCTGCTTGGCTAGTGGGCGTGGGCGTCCCAACAGTGTAACCAGCGGTCCATTCTGGGCATCTTTGTGCCTGATGGCAGATGCAGAGGTGCCTACAACGAGGGAGGGTGGGGACGTGATGGGGGCCCGATACATCGCAACGGCCGTCGCTGTGAGTGGACTGGTGCTGGGCAGCGGGGGATGCAATGGGCGGCCGCAGCCCGTAGAGAGCGGTCAAAGGGATAGAGCGGTCCAACCGCTAACGGAAGCGGAGCTCTCGGAGCAACAGAAACAGCAGCGGGACAAAGCGGTAGCGGCTCGCGAGGCGTTATTCAACGCCCTGATGAGTCGGCTGAGCGAGGTTATGACCGCGCAGGGACCGGCAGCGGCCGTGGAGGTCTGCCAGGCGGAGGCTCCCCGGATTGCCCAAGCCAAAGCGCAGGAACTGGGGGTTCGCATCGGCCGAACGTCGGATCGGCTGCGTAATCCGAACAACAAACCTCCTTCCTGGGCTGAAACTGTCCTGGTCAGCCGTCCCGAACATCCCGTCTACTATCCGCTGCCCGATGGCCACCTGGGCGTGTTGTTACCAATCCGGCTCAAACAGCAGTGTCTAACCTGTCATGGACCACCTGAGCAGATCCCTGCAGCGGTCCGCGAGCGTCTGGCCCGCTTCTATCCGGAAGATCGAGCGACCGGATATGCCGAAAATGACTTGCGGGGCTGGTTTTGGATCGAGGTGCCGCCAACAGGCTCGTGAACCTCCCTTTGGTGACAACATCGAGGTTGCTTTGTAGTCCGGGGGCCAAGTCCCGACCGCACTGCTTGTAGCACATCACCCTTGCGCAAGAGTGTGCCCGGTACCAAAAACAGCACCATCTGTTGCAGCATAGGCACTATGCTACGATTTCACGCAAGTTTCTGCATTTATCGTGCCGCGGCCACCGTTCCCTTCAACAGCGGTCCGGCGATCCTTTCAACAACACTCGGGAACAAATGGGCGTAGCTGTCCGCATCTCTACGCTCATTTGCGCGACCGCCTCGATAAACTACCAGCAGTACGGTCGAAAAAGAGCATTCTGTTTTACCGGAGGTGGGGATTTTTCTTCGGAAAAACAAGGTTGCGAAAAATCGCACTTGCCAGATACAAATTAGTTGCCTATAAATGGCATTGAACTGGTACGATTTGTGGAATACCGGTATTTCATGGGGCGGAGCCGGCCCAGGGTGACGACAGGGGGGAGTGCCCATGACGCTGTTCAGTCGCAAGGTTGATTACGCGCTCCTCATCCTGTCGTATCTGTACCGGCAGACGGGCACGGCCCGGGGAATTGCCGAGCGGTTTGGTTTGAGCCGGTCCTTCACGGCCAACATTTTGAAGGAATTGGGGCACCATGGCTTTGTGGTCAGCCAACGGGGCGTGAAGGGTGGCTACGCCCTGGCGCGATCGGCACGAGAAATCACCCTGGCTGAGGTGATCGAGGCGTTGGAGGACGGCTGGCGGCTGACGCTGTGCAGTGGGCCGACCTCTCACCCGGAGATTTGCGAATTCACTCACTGCTGCACGTTGCAGGGACCTCTGGCGGAAGTGCAGCAGCGGTTATTGGATGTGCTGCGAGGAGTCACCTTGGCGGATCTGTTCGATGGACATGGCTGTACGGTGACGGTGGTGCCGACCCGGCGTTTGCCCGTGCTGGCCAGGCCGGCCGCGACCACGGAGGCGTTGGCCTGAGCTGTGGACGGCAAGGCGGGGAAATGATCGGATCTGTCGTCTGGACATGCGAGCAGCCCGCGATTGTAACTATCCGAAGGAGCAGGCAACCATGGCGGTCAAGACACCGATTTACATGGACAATAATTCGACCACGCGGGTGGATCCACGGGTGGTCGAAGCCATGCTGCCCTACTTCACCGAGAAGTATGGCAACGCGGCCAGCCGCAGCCACGTCTTCGGTTGGGAGGCGGAAGCGGCTGTGGAGGACGCCCGGGAACGGATCGCCGCATTGATCGGAGCCACGGCCAAAGAAATCATCTTCACCAGCGGGGCCACCGAAAGCGACAACCTGGCCATCAAAGGCGTGGCCGCAATGTACAGAAAGAAGGGGAACCATATCATCACGCAAGTCACCGAGCACAAGGCCGTGATCGATACCTGCAAGCGTCTGGAGCGTGAAGGGTATCGGATCACCTGGCTGCCGGTGGATCAGTACGGTCGGGTGCACCCGGAGCAGGTCCGCGAAGCGATCACCGACCAGACCATCCTGGTCACCATCATGGCCGCCAACAACGAGATCGGGACGCTGCAGCCCATCCGGGAAATCGGGGCCATTTGCAAGGAAAAGGGCGTACTATTCCACACGGACGCCGTTCAGGCAGTAGGCAAAATCCCTATCGACGTCGAAGAGATGGGCATTGACCTGTTGAGCATGACAGCCCACAAGATGTACGGGCCCAAAGGGATCGGTGCTTTGTACGTCCGCAAGAAGAATCCGCGGGTGCGTCTGGAACCGATCATCGATGGCGGAGGCCATGAACGGGGCATGCGTTCGGGAACGCTGGCCGTGCCGCTGATCGTCGGCTTTGGCAAGGCCTGTGATCTGTGTCGCGAACTGATGCCGGAGGAAAGCGAGCGGCTGCGGCAGCTGCGCGAACGGCTCCGTCGGGGCATTATGGACAACATTCCCGATACTTATCTCAACGGCCACCCCACCGAACGCCTGCCCAACAACCTCAACATCAGTTTCGCCTACGTTGAGGGGGAAGGGCTGATGATGGGCATCAAGGACGTGGCGGTGTCCTCAGGATCGGCCTGTACCAGTGCCAGCCTGGAGCCCAGTTACGTCCTACGGGCCTTGGGTGTGGGGGACGAACTGGCCCATTCCAGCATCCGCTTCGGCCTGGGCCGCTTCAACACCGAGGAGGAAGTCGATTACGTCGTTCAACTGGTCATCCGCGAAGTCAACCGCCTACGGGAAATGTCGCCCTTGTATGAGATGGTCCAGCAGGGCATCGATCTGAAGAAGATCGAGTGGGCGGCCCATTGACCCATGGTGTGATTGCATCAGGCAAAAGTGAACTGTGAGCGTCTGCCAGGGAGGACGTTATGCCGTACAGCAGCAAGATCCTGGATCATTACAACAATCCACGTAATGTGGGCAGCTTCGATGCGTCGGACCCCACCGTGGGCACCGGCCTGGTGGGGGCCCCGGAATGCGGCGACGTCATGAAATTGCAAATCAAGGTCAACCCGCAGACCGGCATCATCGAAGACGCCCGCTTTAAGACCTTTGGTTGCGGCTCGGCCATTGCTTCCAGCAGTCTGGCCACCGAATGGCTCAAGGGCAAAACCCTTGACGAGGCTATGGCCATTCGCAATACCCAGATTGTGGAAGAGCTGGCTTTGCCGCCCGTCAAGGTGCACTGCTCGGTACTGGCGGAGGACGCCATCAAGGCCGCCATCCGTAACTATCTTGAGAAGCAGCAGAGCCGCCACGAGACGACAAGCAGCACCCAAGCCTCGACTCATCCGTCAGGCACCCTAGCAGCTGAGGCGGCCCAGACCTCGGCCTGAACCGCTGCCGCTCCATCTATCTGCAAGCGGTTCGCCCCTGCTGTCAGCGTAGGGTTTCCTGGCGTGGGGTATAATGGCTGACGGTTTAGTGCCTGGACCAGTTGAAAGCGTCTCTATTTTCGGGAGGAAAGGGATCAGAGCAATGTCTGCAACAGTCACTACGCAACAGAATCTGGGAGTCAAGGAAGCATCGCCGAGCCCAACCATCACGGTGACCCAGAAGGCCGCCGAGGAGGTCAAGCGAGTGATCGCGGAAATGGTAGCGGCCGGTCAGATTGAACCGGATACCAAGCTGTACCTGCGGGTCCGTGTGCAGGGGGGAGGCTGCAGCGGCTTCCAGAACAAACTCGACCTGGACACCCGCTACGACGAGAAACTGGACCACAAGTTCGAGTTCCACGGCGTGGATGTCGTGGTCGACAAGCGGTCGATGCTCTATCTGGCCGGCGCTGTGGTCGACTATCATGTCGATCTGAACAAAAAAGGGTTCACTATCCACAACCCGAATGCCAAAAGCACTTGTGGCTGCGGTAGTTCCTACAGCATGTAATTGCGTGACGCCGGCCGCTGGTCGTTGACGGACGGTCCGATCCTTCGCTGCAAGGGCCCCCCGCCCGTTTCCGGGGTTGCCCCCAGGATGTTCAGGACTGTCCCGGAGCTGCTCTTTTCCGATGGTCACCTGGCTGTGAGGCAAGAGCCGTTCCATGACTGATCATTTCGAGCTACTCGGCTTGCCTCGGCGTTTTGCTCTTGATCCGCAGGCATTGGAACAGGCCTATCGGTTGCGGTCGCGTGCGGTGCATCCCGATTATCATGCCCAGGCCACGCAGGCGGAGCGGCAGGCCAGTATGGAGCTCAGCGCGGCGCTGAACACGGCCTATACGGTGCTACGCGATCCGTTCCGCCGGGCGGACTATCTGGTGCAGTTGTTGGGTGGGCCATCCGCGGCCGAGCACAAGCAGATGCCCCCGGATTTCCTGGCGGAGATGCTGGAGTGCCGGGAGCAACTGGAGCAGGCCCGTGGGCAGCCACAGGCCCTCGCTCGCCTGGAAGCCGATTTCCACCGCCGCTCCCAGCAGCTCATCGAGCAACTGGGCCAGTTGTTCGCCGAACTGGAGCAACTGGCACCGGACGATCCCCGGCAAGCGGAGATACGCCGCCGGATCCGCATGGTGCTCAATGCTGGCCAATATGTCCGCGGCCTGCTTCGTGATCTGAACGCAGGTGGTGCCTGACACCTGCTGGTACGAACCCGGAGGCAACCATGTACGATTCCCGTCACTTGCAGAAGTTGAAGGTGATGCGGCAGGCAGCACCCGAGGCTTACGCCGCCTATGAGGCGTTCACCAGTGCGGCCCTCAAGGATGGAGCCATCCCCGCCAAGTACAAGGAACTGATGGCCCTGGCAGTGGCCATGACCACCCAGTGCCCCTATTGCATCGACTATCACAAAAAGCAGGCGCGGCAGCTGGGGTGTAGTGATGCGGAGATCAGCGAAGCGGTGCTGGTAGCCGCCGCCCTACGGGCCGGCGCGGCCGTGACCCACGGTGCCCATGCCCTGCTGGAATAAACAGCCAGCAAAAATGCTCCCGCGGCCCCATTGATGGTGCTTGTGGTTTTGCATTCCTCTATCGGCTCCGTTGCAATGCGAGTTGCAGAGGGGCCTGCGACAAACGGTTTGCACCAGATCGTATTCACCGGAAAACCTCATCCCCTATGGACTCGGGGGAGTGATCGCATCCGCCAGCAAGTTGCCAGGTAATTGGCGGATTTGCGCCTGAAGCTGCAGCCAGGCAGCGTAACGCTGATGCCACTGATCCACAGCATGCCGAATAGCGTTGATAGCGTCCAGAGCGTCTTGGACACGGCTATCGGCTAGTTGGAGCAACTGTTCCCAGGCAGGTGGTTCGACCAGCCAGCGGTAGGGGGTTGCGGGGTCAGCGGCGGAGCCGGTCGCCAGATCAATCGTGGAAGTCGCGGCCCCCTCCGCGACGCGTGTCATCTCCTGTTGTTGAGCCTGTTCCACCTGATTGAGCCAAGCGGCCGTTTGCGCAGCCATTCGCTCTAGCGTTTCCATCCATTCTGCTACCGGCAGGCTCTGCATGCTTTCCCCCGTAGCCGCTTGCCACAACAAAGGGTGAGCCAGCCTGGGCGGCTGACCGCCGTAAAGAAGCTCAAGTGGCCAACCGTTCAACCAGTGACTCGGCCCGCTATTGTCGGTCGGTTTGCTGCTTAACAGCCTGTCAGTTTCCCCGGCTACCATCCGCTGTGCGGCATAGCCACATTTCAGGGATGACGGTTTCAGACGATGGACGGGCATTTAGCAATCTGTTGATGTCAGGGGAAGAGAATTCTGAGAACGCATCGGGTCATCGCTTTGGACAGAGGCGGAGTGGTCTGTTCGCTTAGGGTGTGACGTGAATGGATGATTTTTAGACAATTCGCGGCGTCCTGGAGAAGCTGGAAGCGGTCGGTTTTTTCATTTTTTCCTTGCACTGTGACGTCCGGGATGGTATGAGCCGGTCCGCCTGCCGGGGATGCTGGCGAGCGGGGGCACGTCGCATCCGCTAGACCGGCAGCGGCTTACCGTTTTGTCGCCATGGGGAAAGAGGAGCGACAGAACAGGTAAACAAGCCATATTGGGGGGATCTGACTGTGCACGTTGTCTGTTCCACCCTGTGTTTTGGTCGTCGGTCGCTAGAGGAGGCCTTGCGGCGGATCCGTGCCTTGGATTTTTCCATGGCCGATCTGACCATCAGCGTGGATGGACCACACTGGACACCAGCCGAGGTTGCAGCGGAACTGCCACGGTGTGTGCAGCAGCTGAAAGCAACCAACGTGCCGCTGGCGGCCATCCATGTGGATGTCGGACAGCAGCACACAGCCGAGACGCGGACACAATTCCAGGCAGTGGCGGCTCTGGCCCGCAGTACCCTCACGCCCGTTTTGACTATCCCTGCCGCTCCAGCAGGTACCGACCTGCAGGCGGAAATCGACCGGCTCCGTGATTACTATCGCCTGGCAGCCGCCGAAGGGCTTCTCCTGGCAATCCAGACACACTATCAGCAACTGACTGCGGACCCCCAGACCGCTATGCTATTGTGTCGGCGTATACCGGGGTTAGGAATTGCCCTGGATCCAAGCCATTATCTGGTCGGACCCCATGGCCGTGTTTGCTTCGATGCTCTGTACCCCTACGTCTTGCACGTCCGGCTCCGCGATAGCGGGACAACACCCGAACAGTTCCAGGTACAAGTGGGCCAAGGCGAAGTGGAATACAGTCGCCTGATTGCTCAACTGGAACGCCACCATTACCAGCGGGCCCTGAGTGTCGACATCCACGACGTCCCTGAGTTCCCTCATGCCATTGATGTCGAAGTACGCAAATTGAAATACCTGTTGGAATCGCTGGTTTAAATTTCCCAGCCAATCCAACAAGGCGGACAGGGCAGACAGTCACCCTGCGTGTAGACGGTACGTTGTCAGACCAGCCACTTCCAGGGACCACAATCGGTCAGGGGTAAACCCCTTACGAAGGGGGCGTCGGCGTGCCGCCCGAGGGGTCCGAAGTGGCTGAGGGTGTTGGCGGGGAGGCCTCGGAGGTCGTATCGCGACGACGTTCGCTGGTCCGCAACTGGTGTTTGTCGAGCAGACGGTAGAGGGTTCGCCGGCTGACGCCCAGCAGGCGGGCGGCGTGAACCTTGTTACCATTACAGCGTTGTAGGACATCGAGGATGTGACGTCGTTCAACGGCGGCCAGACTGCAATCGTGGGTGACACCCACAGGACTGGACAGGGACCTGCTTAGCGACGGCGGAGTATTCCTGGTCGTTGCGGCGTCGGCGGGGTTGCCCGGCATAGTGGGTCCTGCAGCTGGGCCCAGACTGCCGGCCACACTCTGCCGCGCAGCGGCCACTAGGTTTTCCGGCAAATCGGTCGGCAGGATCATGTTCCCCTCTGCCAGGATCTGGGCCCGCTCCAGGACATTAGCCAGTTCCCGCACGTTCCCAGGCCAATCGTAGCGTAAGAGAATGTCCAGTGCTTCTGGACTGATGGACAGAGGTGCACGGGCGATCGAACGTGTTGTCAGGAAATGAGTTACCAGTTCGGGAATGTCCTGGCGGCGTTCGCGGAGCGGGGGAAGGGTCAAGGTGATGACGTTGAGGCGATAATACAGGTCGTCGCGGAAGCGGCCGGCCCGCACTTCTTCCTCCAGTGGTTTGTTGGTAGCGGCGAGAATGCGGACGTTGGCATAGCGATCCTGGGTACTGCCGAGGCGGCGGTAGTGACCGTTTTCCAGAACCCGCAGTAGCTTGGCCTGCAAGGCGGGCGACATTTCCGCCACTTCGTCGACAAATAGTGTTCCTCCGTCGGCTACTTCGAACAGGCCTGGTTTCGCCCGATCGGCGCCGGTGAAGGCCCCCTTCTCGTGGCCGAACAGTTCACTTTCCAACAGGCTTTCCTGCAAGGTGGCGCAATTGATGGCAATAAAAGGCGAATCGCGACGCCGGCTATTGGCATGAATGGCCCGGGCGACCAGTTCCTTGCCGGTGCCACTGGGGCCGCGAATCAGCACGGTGGCGTCCGTCGGTGCCACACGCTCGATCAATTGCAAAACGCGCTGCATCGCTTCGCTGGAACCGACCAGACGGTACCGCTCCGACTCGAATGTCAGTGATTTCAAGTAGCGACGCAGTCGCTGGTTTTCCAGCCGCAGTCGGCGGACCTCCATGGCCCGCTCCAACACCGGCAAGATATGCTGCAGCCGGAAGGGCTTGAGAATGTAATCGAACGCCCCGGATTTCATGGCCTCCACCGCGGTGGGAATCGTCCCCTGACCGGTCATGATGATGCCTACCAGGTGCGGATCATAGGTCAAAGCCTGCTTGAGCAGTTGGATGCCATCCAGCTTGGGCATCATCAGATCGGTAAGCAGGATGTCGAATTCGCCATCGCGGAGCAATTCCAGCGCCTGTTGCGGGCCGGGCAATCCATGGGTAACATAGCCTTGTTCGCCTAGTGAATCACATAAGGCCCGCATCAGTTCAACTTCGTCATCAACAATCAACAACCGCCCTTTATTGGCCACAGATGAATGTCCCCCCTTCCATTCTGTGTTTTGATCTCAGCTGGTTGGCGGTTCGATCTAACCTTTTTGCCGCGCTATCTATTCCCGTGCCTCTACTGTACATAGCGGCATACCTGGTGTCCCGGTGTTAAGAAAATCGCTCTGAAAATTACCCTAGGATCTCCGTTACCTATGGTCGCTCCGGAACATCCCTCGCTGCAGGGCATACCATATTGGCGACATTAATCGATGCATTCCAGCAGAAGATTACTTGTTACTTTGCAGATTCTTGTTTAATGTGTGTCTGTTCGGTCCCCTGCCACGAGGGTTTTCAGTCGCTCTACGCCTTTAGCAGCGGTAACAGGATACGGACCGTGGTGCCCTGACCGGGCTGGCTTTCGATACTGATGCGGCCTTGGTGCTGTTGCTCAATGATGCGTTTGCAGATGGGCAAGCCCAGGCCGGTGCCTTTCCCTTCTTCCTTGGTTGTAAAGAAGGGGTCGAACACGTGAGGCAGATGCTCGGGGGCAATCCCGATGCCGGTATCGCTTACCTCCAGGACGATCGCCGCCTGGCCCTCGGGTAGACTACCCCGGCGTAACCGGACCGTCAGTTGGCCCCCCTCGGGCATTGCATCGGCGGCATTACTGAAAAGATTCAGCAGCACCTGACGTAGTTGCTGCCGGTCGGCACTAATTGGGGGGATGTCCGCCTGGAAGTCGGTCTGTACGCTGATACGCCGCTTGCGCAGATGGTGACTGAACAGGTCCAGCGTTTTCTCCACTTCTTCGGTAAGTTCGACGGTAGAAAACTGATCGTTGCCGGGTCGGCTGAACTGCAACAGGTTGGCCACTAGCCGGCACATGCGCTCGATTTCTGCCTCGATGATTTCCAGAGGCTTGCGGCGCGGATCGGAGGGGGGAGTTTTGGCCAGAATCCCCTCCAGGCGCAGACTGATGGTGCCCAAGGGATTATTCAGTTCGTGGGCGATGCTGGCAGCCAGTTCACCGACCCCGGCCAGGCGGGCCGCCTGCCAGAGTTGGCGTGTGGTCTGGCGTAGTTCTTCGGTTCGGGCCCGCAGTTGTTCTAATGTTTGTTTGCGTTCACTGATGTCGCGGAGCACCAGGGTGCACACGACTTGCCCTTGCCGCTGGGCGTGGGCACAGGACACCTCCAAAGGGACGCGGCTCCCGTCGCGGCGGCGTCCCTCGACTTCGCCCAGCAACTGGGGGCGGCCTGCTGCCATGGGCTCCAGTACTAATCCTTCGGGCAGAAAGGTCCGAATCGGTTGCCCCAGGGCCTGGGCTGCAGGGATACCGAAGATCCGTTCCGCTGCCGGATTAAATGTGGTGATGCGCTGCTGCTGGTCCAAGGTAATGATGGCGTCGAAAGCCGTCTCGATGATAGCAGCCAGGCGAGCTTGCGACTCGGCCAGTTGCTTTTGCAACCGGACTTGTTCCAGGACACGCTGGACCGCTTCGGGCAGATAGTCGAGGTATTCAGGCGACTTGAAGATGTAATCGCGGACACCGGCACGCAGCGCACGGATGATCAGACTGTCATCGTGTCGGCCAGTCACCAGGATGACAGGCACGTTGCAGCCAGCAGCCTGCAGACGAGAGTAGAAACTCAGGCCGTCTTCGGGTTGATGATCGAAGTGCTGATCGAGGAGCAACAGGTCGATGCCCCCCTGCTGCAGGCGTAGCCAGGCCTGCTGGGCCTGGGGAGTCCACTCGGTTCGATAGCCGGCCCGTTCCAGCCGTCGTTGCTGCAGGCGGGCGGTACCCGCGTCGTCTTCCAGGATCAGGATGGTTGCCGTCATGGCCCAGGTCCTGCGGGCGAGGGAGCGGAGGCTGTGGGAGGCGTCGGCAGCTTGACAATTTCCAGGAACATGCCGAGTCGCTGCAAGGCTTCTACAAAACTTTCATACCGCACCGGCTTGGTGATGTACACACTGCAGCCCAGTTGATAACACCGGTCGATTTCACGGGGGTCATCCGTCGTCGTTAGCATGATGATAGGCAGTTTGCTGGTGTGGGGATCGGATTTCAGTTGCCGCAGGACCTCAATACCATCGAGGCCGGGCAGGTTGATATCCAGCAGCAACAGCAGAGGATGTCCATTACTGCCCTGGCGGACGTACTGAAGGGCGGCCTGGCCGTCGGCCACCCGCACAATTGGATTGACCACCCCGGCCCGTTGCAGGTTTCGCTCGATCAGCTTGGCATGGCCATCGTCATCCTCCGCCAGAAGGATTACCAGACGATCCCTGTTCATATATGTGTCCTTGCTGGAAAGCTTGGTTATTCCTCAAAAGACTTCGTTGAGCAGGAAAACTTGGAAATCTGAGATTATCCCGGGCTGGCTGCCAGAACCCTTATGACACACTTGGCAGACTACGACAGCACCGGGAGGTTGCTTGCTGGCGATCCCCCGGATGGGGGAACCCCAGGCAGGGTGAAGCGGAAGGTGGTGCCCTGTTGCAGGGTCGATTCGACGCTGATGGTGCCACCTAACCGTTCGATAACGCGTCGTACGATGGCCAGACCGATCCCTTCTCCTTTGCGATTGCTTGCCGATTGCTGCTGGAAGGGCTGAAACAGCCGGGGAAGCAAAGAGGGGTCGATGCCGCAACCGTTGTCTGCGACGTAGTAGGTATGGTACCCTTCGGAGTCTGCGGGTTGGCAGCCGATGGTGATCTGTCCGCCGCCACTGGGGGGGAGGGCCTCCAGGGCGTTGCTGACCAGATTGGCCAGTATCTGTTCGATGGCATCCGGATCTCCCCAGGCGGGCGGCAAAGCCTGGATGGCCACTGCTGCTTGACGTTGGTTGATCACTGTGCGGTGGGCATCGACAACCCGCTGGGCAATCTGGCCCACCTCCACTGTTTGCCAGCGGTATTCCACGCGCCCTGCACGCGATAAGCGTAACAGACCGTCTATGATTCGGCTCAGTCGCTCCACGGCTGTACGAATGTACGTCAAGGATTCGCGAACGTCCGCATGTAACAGGGTCAAAGCCGGTTGGATTACCTCGGCGGGCAGGCGGGGATCTCCGAGCAACTCGGCAATCTTGCGTACGGCTAGCTCCAGTTCTTCGCTGAAGCCCATCAAATTCACCAAAGGCGAGCGTAAATCATGTGACACACTATAAACAAACATCTCGTTTTCGTCGGTCTTTTGCTGTAATTGGCGGTTCCGCTCAGCCAGTTCAGCTGTGCGCTGTCGGATCCTTTCTTCCAGCTCCAGGTTCAGGCGAAGCAGGGCGTCCTCGTAACGCTTGCGTTCGGCCGCGTCACGAATGATAGCCGTTAACCACAACTGCTCACCGTGTTGCAGCTTCGAGATGGTCACTTCAGCGGGGAAAACGCTACCATCCTTCCGCCGACCGCTGACGGTACGCCGCGAGCCCATTCGCCGGGAGTCCACCGGTCCTTGAGCAAAGGCCTCCATGTCCTTTGGATGGCTCTGATGATACTGCTCGGGGATCAGCAGGTTCAAAGACTGGCCCAGAACTTCCGCCGGCTCGTAACCAAACAGCCGGGCAGCCCCGCGATTGAACAGCACGATCCGGTGCTGACTGTCTACCGTCACAATACCGTCTTCTGTGACGTCGATAATTTCAGCTAATTGCTCAGGCGATAGATGTTGCAACACGAAGGTGTGCACCCAGCCAAGCCTTGATGACTTACTCTCCATGTTCACCGCTTGCCTCTCTATTGTGCGGATTCGACAAGGACACGTCAAGCAAACTGTGTCGAAATTGCACATTTTAATAACTTCGTTAGAGACAAAGTAGCACAGGTATGTCGCAAAGCTTCTTCATTTGATCAACCGGTCTGATGGATCCCGTGGGATATACAGTGGAAACGCGTTCAACGCTGTCCCCTCCAGAGGATAGACGTTCTGAAATAAATTCGAGGACATGGTATCCCTTCGGCTTAGGGGAGAAAATGTTTCCTGCCCTCGGGTCAGTTGTAATGGACTTCGGCATCCACTTTGCATAGAGCGAGATTGGTGTTTTCTCCGAGTTTGGCTGTGCAACTAGAGATAAGCATGCCAAAGGGCATCAGAGACTAGCCGCGAGGGCCTGATAATGGCATTGGCAGCACCTGAGAGGGCGACTGCCCCGGCGGCCTCACCATCGATGGAGACCTTGACAGCTCGGATTGCCGCGGACATTGTCCAGCAACATCGTAGTCATCTCCGCAAGTTGGAGATTCTAGTTACCCGCCGGGGCTTGATTTTGCATGGCTCCGCTCGCAGCTATTACGGCAAACAGTTGGCCTTTCATGAAGTGACCCGTCGCTTGGGCATGCGAGTAGTGGCTAACCACATCGCGGTGGAGAAGTAATACGCCTGGCCTTGGACTGCACGGGGTGCCCGCCCCCGGTGCATCGATCACTAAATCCCAACGGTAACGGGTACAGCCGAAGTGCCTGCTGATTGATCTGTAAATCCGTATTGGGGCGAATGGCGACATACGGCTAAGGCAAACGCAATTATCCAGTTGATTGATGACTTTTACTGGCCGGCGGGTCGTAAAACCTTTTCCAACAGCTGGTAGGCTTTCTGTCGCATGGCATCCGGAAAGTCATGGTCGGCATCGGGGTATTCGACGAGCAACCGGTCTTCGGCCTGATACAGCGCGAAAACAGGACGGGCAGCCGCCACGATCCGTCGCACGCTAGCGACCTGGAAGTTGGAGTCACGCACAGGGGCGACGATCAGGACGTGGCGGGGAGCCAAGGCAGCGATCAGCTCGTAGAAATCAAACGGAATGTCCGCCAACCGGCCGCGATACCCAGCCAGCTTGGGCATGTAACGATCCTGGCACCAGCCTCGTCCGGGTTGCCAATTGCGTTCATCCCCACCGTAGTAGTCCAGAAACGAGTCGAAACCGCAACTACTAATGATGACTTTCAGACGGTCGTCCCAGACAGCGGTAAAGATGGAGTTATGTCCGCCGAGGGAGTGGCCTATTGTGCCAAACGACCGGCCATCGACATACGGTAACGACTGCAGATAATCCAAGCCGCGTATGTTGTCCCAAACTGCCTTGAGCGTACCGCTGTCCCAGCCGAGCTTTTTCAGGTCGGGCTGATATTGCGCCAAAAGCGGATAGTTCGGCGCTAAAGTGACAAATCCGCGTTCGGCCAGTTCCGCGGCATAGGCACGGTGGGGCTTTCCGCCCAGTCCGACGACCACCCCATGGCCCAGGGTATTGTCCGTCGGATGCAGACACAAAACGGCAGGGGCCTTCTTGACGGTCCCCTCCCGTACCGCCCTGGGAATCAAAAGATAAGCAGGCACCCGGCTGCCTGGCTCTGATTGGTAGGTGATCTTCTGACGAACGTAGGAACCAACTTCCTTCTCTTCTTCGATACGCACGTCCAGAGGACAACGTTTGTCCGCTCCGGGTAGTCGTCCCATGATTGTTTCCATGCCGTGGCGGATCTCGGCACGGCGTCGTTCCCAATCGTCCGGGGAGCGGGCCTGACGCCACTGACCCTGGGCATCGCGGTAAAGCAGAAGCTGATCCCGCGGTAAACGCTGCGGTGTAGCACCTGCCGCTGGGGGCTGGGGCGGGCCTTGCATCGGTCCGCCTGCGACAAGACCACCGAGCATGGCCGCTACGACTAACAGAACCGCTGTCCAACCGCAATTGCCCCTTTGCCAGTTGATGTCCGGCCAACCGTTAGCGAGCATGGATTCCTCCTTTCCCCGAACCGTCCACCTCACGACAGAACCCAAGGGCACAACAGGCGAGCGGTTGCCGTTCGACCTTCTCCTGTTTCAGTTTCTGCCGTGAGCAACTGTCAAGATTATGGTTCCGAGCGGGCGGCGGGGGAAGAGGTGAGGGACGCCGACGGGTGGTGGACCGACGGACGTCGCTGCTCCAAGCCGACTAGCCAGCGTCGCAACAGGGTCACCAGCAGTTCCTGCTCACGGGGGGATAGCGGAGGCAGCGATTGCCGGGCTTGCTGGAAACGAGCTTCCGTGGCTGCATCGATCACTTGCCGGCCTAGGGGTGTGAGGTGGATGAACACTTTGCGACGGTCGTGAGCGGCAGGCCGGCGTTCAATCAAACCTGCAGCGGCCAGCCCATCCAAGCGGGCGGTCAGACCACCACTGGACAAAACCACGCTGTGCAGTAGCTCCGTGGGGGTCAGACCGCCTTGGGGACCGTGCCGGCGCAACGTGGCCAGGATGTCGAACTGACCCAAGGTCAAACCAAAAGGGGCCAGGACCGCCGCCACACCTTCTTCCAGCCGCTGGGCCAGTACCAGAATGCGGCCCACCAGATGCAGCGGCGATGGATCCAGATCGGGTCGGACCTGCTGCCAAGCCCTGATTAGCTCGTCCACCAGGTCTGTCGCAAGGGCGTGAGCCATTAGTGAACACTCGATTTCGAGAAACTTATCAGCAAGATTCTTGACCTCAAGAAAAATCGTCCCTACAACCACGCTATCCGTCCGCACGCCTACGGGCTAGACCAGTCGGCAGACGGCACACACGGGGCCACGGGCTACGCGCGGCTGATGCTCCCGAAACCTCTCCTGACGAGGATCGTACCATGAAGGAAATCCGGATCGGCGACACCGTGGAAATTGCCATCGAACGAGCGGATTACCCGCCGGACCGCGTCCGGCAGATTCTGCAGAACGAAACGGTGGCCGTTTTGGGCTATGGTGTTCAGGGCCGTGGTCAATCATTGAACATGCGAGACAACGGAGTACGGGTCATCATCGGTCAGCGTAAAGGAACCAGCACCTACGACAAATGTTTGGAAGACGGCTGGAAACCGGGAGAGACGCTTTTTGAGCCGGAGGAGGCGGCGGCTCGGGGTACAATTGTGCAATATCTGTTGTCCGACGCGGGTCAGAAGGAGATGTGGCCGCGGATCCGTCCCCATTTGACCGCAGGCAAAGCCCTGTACTTTTCCCATGGTTTTGCCATCGTGTTCCGGGATCTGACGGGGGTAGTGCCACCGCCGGACATCGACGTGATCATGGTGGCCCCCAAAGGGTCGGGCACCACGGTACGGCGGCATTTCCTGGAAGGGCGGGGGATCAACAGTTCCTTTGCCATTTATCAGGACGCGACGGGTCGGGCACGCGATCGCTGTCTGGCCCTGGGTGTGGCCATCGGCTCCGGGTACCTGTTTGAAACCACTTTCGAAAAGGAAGTCATTTCCGACCTGACCGGCGAGCGAGGCGTCCTGATGGGGGCGATTTACGGCCTGTGGCTGGCCCAGTACGAAGTGCTGCGCGAGCATGGTCACTCGCCCAGCGAGGCCTTCAATGAAACCGTGGAGGAAGCTACCCAGAGCCTTTACCCCCTCATCGGCGAACGGGGCATGGACTGGATGTATGCCAACTGCTCAACCACCGCGCAACGCGGGGCGCTGGACTGGTTCCGTGTATTCCGTGATGCTACCAAGCCGGTTTTCGAACGCCTCTATCAGGCCGTAGCCTCGGGGGCCGAAGCTAAACGCGTACTGGAGGCCAATAGCCGGCCGGATTATCGCCAGCAACTGGAAAAAGAACTCAAGGAAATTGCCGATAGCGAAATGTGGCAGGCCGGGGCCGTTGTCCGTTCCCTGCGCCCGGAAAACCAGAAGCCGCCAGCCCACTAAGGCCTCGAAGCGTTCTTCAGGAATTTGGCCCTTTTCCTTCCCCTCCGGAACTAGCCCGACGGGTCCTGTAGTAGTCTGTAAAAGTAGTTGGCAGGGATGATGCACCCCACCAGCGGCGGTTGCACAACCTCCTACTCCACCACATAGTTACATCTTCAGGCTACATCACAGTACAACCCTGCAACATCCCTTCAAAGTCACTCTCTGCACCACTTTGTTACGCTGCTGCCCATAACTGGCGGGCCAGTACGTAGTACCTTTGGCTTTGATTTCTATCAAGTTGTTTCTTCCCGCTTTTTTAACCGGTTTTGCACACCAGGCTACTGGACAATCAAGGCAACGTTCCTAACATGTATATTGCGTAGTATGGGTAGCGTTCGCAGTGGTGGCCCCGGCCGAATCGTCTGGTCGGCGGCCATATCTAATTTTTGCAACTAGCCGAAGGAGGCTAGAGGTTTGGACGCTACGACAGGGGTGTCCGCCACCCTGCCGAGGTGTGGCGGGAGATGCCCATTTTTTCTGGATGAGGGAACCGGCACAGTAACCGGCTAAATGACGATGCTGAAGCTTGAAAAAGTACGCAATATCGGGATTATGGCCCACGTGGACGCGGGCAAAACCACGACCACGGAGCGTATTTTGTACTACAGCGGCACCAAGCACAAAGCAGGTGACGTCGACACGGGTGACACCACCACGGACTTCGATCCGCTCGAGAAACAGAAAGGAATCACGATTAACTCGGCGGCCGTATCAGTCGAGTGGGGTGATCATACGATCAATATCATCGATACGCCCGGCCACGTTGACTTCACCGCCGAAGTAGAACGGTCCTTGCGTGTGCTCGACGGTGCCGTCGGAGTCTTTTGTGCAGTAGGCGGCGTGGAAGTCCAGTCGGAAACGGTCTGGCGTCAGGCCAACAAATACAAGGTGCCTCGCATCGCCTATGTCAACAAGCTCGATCGCATGGGGGCCGACTTCTGGGGCTGTGTCCGGCAGATCGAGGAAAAGTTACATACGCGTCCAGCCGTCGTCACCATTCCGGCCGGTCAGGACACCGCCTTTGAAGGGCTTATTGATCTGATTGAAATGAAATTCATCCGTCGGGATGAAACTGACGTGACCAAGCGAAACTTTTTCGTGGAGGAGATACCGGCCAAGTACCGGGCCGAGGCGGAGAAGGCTCGCGAACAACTGCTGGACGTGGTATCGGCGGCCTGCGACGAGATCACCGAACGGGTCCTGGAAGGACAGCCCGTGCCCGCCGAGTTGATCCGCAAGGCTTTACGCCGTGGAACCCTCAGCGGGCAGTTCACTCCCGTCCATTGTGGTTCGTCCAAGCTGTTCCAAGGGGTCCAGCAACTGCTGGATCTGATTGTCGATTGTCTGCCCAGCCCGCTGGACCGGCCTGCCGTGGAAGGAATTAATCCTAAAACCAAGGAAGTGGAGCGGCGGCGTCCGGATGCCAATGAGCCATTCACGGCCTTGGCCTTCAAGACAGTGGCTGAGTCGACCGGCGACCTGGTATACATCCGCATCTATTCCGGACAGCTCAAGCCGGGCTCGACCTACCTGAACACCACCATTAACAAGCAAGAACGTGTGGTCCGATTCTACCGGATGATGGGAGACAAGCGGATCGAGCTGGAATCGGCCGGTCCTGGAGACATAGTGGCGGCCATCGGCCTGAAGCAAACGGCCACGGGACACACCTTGTGCGATCCCGAGGCCCCCATTGCCCTGGAAGCCATCAGCTTCCCCAAGCCGGTGGTATCAGCCGCGCTGTCGTTCGCTCGTACTTTGGATAGCGGCAAGGTCGGCGAAGCGTTGTCCCGCCTGGTCCGCGACGACCCCACTCTCAAGGCCCATACCGACGAGGAAACCAAAGAAACCATCCTCAGTGGCATGGGCGAACTCCACTTGGAAATCAGTCTGGAAAAACTGCGGCGTTCGCTGAACCTGCCGCAAGGTGACCCACAGGTGCAGTTGGGTAAGCCGCGGGTCGCCTACCGCCAGACGTTCGCCAAAGAGGTCGACCTGGAATATCGCTACATCAAGCAGACGGGTGGCCGCGGCAAATATGCGGTGATCAACGTCCGCTACAAGCCCCTGTCGGCTGAGGACATCGCCGATCGCATCCGCGCGATCGAACAACTCAACGACCCCAAGGTCAAGCCCGACCCCAACAACATTTACTTCATCAACTCCATCACCCAGGGTGTCATTCCCAAGGAGTTCATCCCCTCGGTAGAAGAGGGATTGCGCGATGCCGCCAAGCGGGGCGGCAAGTATCCGTTCCCCTTTGTCGACCTGGAATTCGAACTGCACTTTGGTAAGTACCACCCGGTGGACTCGTCGCAGGATGCCTTCTACCTGTGCGCATTGGAAGCCTTCCGCGACGCCGAGGAGAAGGCCGGCATTGTCCTGCTGGAGCCGATCATGAAAGTGGTGGTAGTCTGTCCCAAACAGTATCAGGGAGCCATCAGTGGCGACATCAGCCGGCGCCGGGGCATGATTGAAGAAACCAGCGAGGACAAGGGGATCGCTCAAGTGGTCGCCAAGATTCCGCTGGCCAACTTGTTTGGCTACACCAATGATCTACGGGGTGCCACCGGCGGCACGGCTAGCTTTTCCATGGAGTTCAGCCACTACGCTCCCGTGCCGATCGAACTAGCCGATCTGCCCAAGAAGGCCGACGACAAGAAAAAGTAAGATCGATCCGGCAGGCCGGATCAGGGCACCGTCTCCCTGTATCCACCCTGATAACTGAGACATAGAATTGTTAAACCAGCAAATGTCTGGCGGTGACAACAGATTCGACCACCACTCCGTTTCGAGGAGCAACCCGACATGAAAAAAGGGATTCATCCGCAGAATTACCGCCCCGTGGTCTTTCAGGACGCCTCGGCCAACTTCGCCTTCCTGACCCGTTCCTGTGTCGAGACCGACGAAACGATCGTCTGGACCGACGGCAAGGAATATCCTCTGTACCGCCTGGAAATTTCCAGTGCGAGCCATCCGTTTTTCACCGGCAAAATGAAGTTTGTGGACACCACAGGGCGGGTACAGAAGTTCCAGGATAAGTACAAAAATGCCCGTTATGTCAAGGGGAAAAATACCAACGAGGCCGAGAAAAAGTAGACAAACTGAGGCATACTTGGCTTTGGCCCACGGACTCGCTCGTGCGTGGCTCGACGACCTTCTGGACCATCACAGGCCAGGCGATACATGGGTTTTTCGCTCCCACCATCAGGTGCGTGCCGCTTTTTCGCCCTTAATAATGGCCGGGATGCTGCACTCTTTTTAGAGGAACAGTACCGGTCGCACCGCAGTAGGATAGTTAGCGACTACCCCAGGTTCGACCCATCTGAGATTCCTTTTTATTGTCGTCCAAGGTAAGCTAACGCGTCGATGCAAGGTGCACTAGAGGAGAAACTGGCCCGTTACCGGGAACTGGAGCAGCAGTGGTACGATCCGTCCACGGCTGCCGATCCGGTCCGTGCCGCAGCGATCGCCAAGGAACGCGGGGCCTTGGCCAAGATTGTCGAGCCGTACCTGGAGTTGCAACGGCTGGATGCGGCCATTGCTGAGGCTGAGGCCTTGGCGCAGCAGGAACACGATGCTGAGCTCCGTCACCTGGCGGCGGAGGAAGTCGCTACCCTGCGTCAGCGGCGGGATAAACTGTGGCAGCGTCTGGAAGAAGAATTGCTCATCGATCCGGCCGAGGATTTCTCCCGCATCATCATGGAGATCCGAGCTGGCGAAGGTGGCGACGAAGCGGCTTTATTCGCCGGTGATCTGTACGGTATGTACACCCGTTATGCCCGCTCCAAAGGCTGGACGGTCGAAGACATTGCCCACCAGCCAGGGGACGCAGGGGGCTTCAAGGAAGTCATCTTTGCGGTCGAGGGAGACAACGTATACCGCTATTTGCGGCACGAATCCGGCGGGCATCGCGTCCAGCGTGTTCCCGCGACCGAGACCATGGGACGCATCCATACCTCTCTGGCCACGGTAGCAGTTCTGCCCGAACCGGACGAGGTACAAGTGGTCATCAAGCCGGAGGACATTGAATGGGAACGGATGCGTTCCGGCGGGGCCGGTGGCCAGCACGTCAATAAGACGGAATCGGCTGTACGCATCTGGTACAAAAAAGGCACCCCCGAAGAATTGGAAGTCAAATGCCAGGATGAACGCAGCCAGCACAAAAACTACGAGCGGGCCATGCGCATCCTGCGGACGCGGCTGTTCCAACGTCAGCAGCAAAAGCTTCAGCAGGAACGGGCCGACCTGCGCCGCCATCAGGTCGGCAGCGGCGAACGCGGCTCCAAAATCCGCACCTATCACTTCAAGGAAAACCGCGTAACCGATCACCGCATCGGTCTGACCATCTACAAGCTGGATGAGATTCTCAGCGGCAACCTCGACCTGGTTATCGAACCTCTTCGGGAACACTGGAAACAGCAAAAGCTGGCTGCTTTAGGAACCTAAGCGGCAACTCGCCACAGTTAGCTTCATGTAATGGACGATCCAACCAGCCATGGCCGAGCCATCCCCCTCTGTTCCTCGTTCCTCAGTCCCGGCGGCTGCAGCCTCACCGACTGCGGCCGGCACAACGGTCTGGACTATTCAGGCGCTGCTGAACTGGACCAGCGACTATCTGGCCCGCAAGGGGATCGAGTCGCCCCGGACGGAAGCCCAACTGCTGCTTGCCCACGTCCTCGGGTGCAAGCGGGTGGACCTGCTGGTGCGGTACGACGAGGTACCTGATGAATCGCAGCGCAGCCGCTATCGGGAGCTGATCCAGCGGCGTGTCGCCGGCTGGCCTACCGCCTATCTGATTGGCAGCCGCGATTTTTACCTGCTTACTTTCGAAGTCAATCCGGCCGTTCTCATCCCACGCCCCGATACCGAAACCCTGGTCCTGGAAGCCCTCAACTGGCTCAAGCCGATGACCAACCCCCGCATCTGGGACGTGGGCACCGGTTCCGGCTGCATCGCCATCAGCATTGCCCATCAGAAGAAGGACGCCCAGGTAACAGCTAGCGACATCTCGCCAGATGCCTTGGCTGTTGCCCAACGTAATGCCCAGCGTCACGGCGTGGCCCCGCGGATGCGTTTTTTGTGCGGTGATCTCACCCAACCGTTACCCGCCGGCGAAACTTTCGACCTGATCGTCAGTAATCCTCCTTACGTGGCTGAGGCGGAATTCGCTCAACTGGCTCCCGAAGTGCGTGATCACGAGCCCCGGATCGCCCTGGATGGCGGCCCGGATGGCCTGCTGTTTTACCGCCGCCTAGCACAAGAAGTCACCCCTTTCCTCCGCCCCGGTGGACGCCTACTGCTGGAAATCGGAGCCGGGCAGGAACAAGCCGTCCGACGCATCTTCAGCGACCACCCCGACTGGCAACTCGGTCCCACTTTCAAGGACATGGCCGGTCGACCCCGCGTCGTCACGGTACTACGTCAGGGCCCAGCCAATGGCTCCCCCGCTAGTTGTTAACCCCTCTCCGCTGTTAACTCGGTAAAAGCGAGTCCACCCCCCGGCTCCACAGTACGAGCATTTACCTGACGAATGCGACGGCTTCTACACCCCCGGGCCGGTAGCATCTCGTCCCACCCACCGACGTTTCTTCTCACTTTTTTGCTCCTAGTCCCCCCTAAAGCATGTGCAGCCGTTGATCCGTTGTTTCCTCTTGACAATTGGCATAGGCCCATTTATACGACCGCCCAATCGAGGGGGGGTTACGGTAGCAGTGTATTCGGTACGGTTCAGTTGTTTCCAGGGCCACGGCCACACATGTGAAGGCGTTGGTAGTTCGTGCATGACAAGTGGGTGGTGGCCCTTGCACTCCTCAATCAGCCAAGGCCGCAGGGATGCAGGGCAGACGATCAGCCGAAAGCATCAGCACAGGGATGATGCTGCTTTTGCTCAGTGGCTGCTGGCCCGGGTTATTCACGTCCGAACTTTCGGAGGAAAGAATGGCCCGCAAGCCGTTGTTGCCCCCACCGGCCATCCATCTGGGTGTAGAAAGCATCCTTCTGACTTGTCCCGCGGATGCAGTCGATGACCTTGATGCCCTTTGGGACGGTGTCCGGGCAGTCGGGTCACCGGAACATCAGGCTCTCTGGAGCGAAAACGGTCTGCGGATCGGGCAGCTCGGCAGTCCCCTGCCCAGTCGTCTGCAAGACCGGCTGCACGACGAGGCACCGGGACGACCCAACGGCTGCCTGAAAACCTTTCACCATCGTCAAGAGGCTTTCCTGCCGACTACGGAAGTGCTTGATCGCTGCCGGGTACGCCTGTGTATGGATCTGGCGGCTCCCCCCAACCAACGCCAGTGGGAACAAGTGATCGGTGGCTTGTGGCTCCATCCCCGCCTGCACAAACGCGGCGTCGTGCTGACGTGCGAACCACGCTTGCAACACGCCGAACGGAATAGCTGGATCCGTCCCGCTCCCGATGATAGTCGCTTCCTGCGCAGCGAAGAGCCTCGCTGGGAACGGTTCCCGTTCCTGCAGCTCGAAACGGAGCTGACCACCGACGATTACCTGCTGATCGGCCCTGCCAGTGGAATGCCGGAATCGCTCGGTATGGCCTTGTTTGGTCCAGGCCCAGCAGCAGCCACCCCTTCATCCGCATCGCAATACCGCTTGCTGTTGTTACGCATCCGTATGCCTGCTTTACCGGCCCAGGACCTGCCGGAAATACCGCCTCCCTACCTGCGTCGCTAACCGGATCGATTCTCACTGTTCGATCTACCCTGACTTTTTCTAGTCCCGCTACCATCCCCGGTTTGCCCATACAGGGCCTTCACCCCCAACAGTATAGGGTAGGCACCGAGGGGGTAAACTGATCACCGATAGTGAAAGCCGTCGAGCGGTGAGTAATTCACAGTTCAGGGAAACGTCTAGGTCAGCTCAAGGGGGTCACAGGACTCCTTTGGTGGAAGGGACACCACCGACACGGGGGTCCAACTCCACGGCCATCCGTAAGGCCCGGGCACAGGCTTTGAAAACAGCCTCGATGATATGGTGGGTATTGCGACCATGATGGAGGACAACGTGCAGATTGAAGCGTCCCTGGTGAGCGGCAGCGCGCCAGAATTCTTCGGCCAGCTCAGCGGGAAAAGTACCGAGCAGCACTGGCGGTAACGCTACCTGCCAGACAAAAGCCGGGCGACCGCTCAGGTCTACGGCGGCTGTCACCAGCGTTTCGTCCATCGGCAGAATGCAGTGGCCATAGCGGCGGATGCCTGTTTTGTCTGCCAGTGCGTGTTGCAGGGCCTGACCGAAGCACAGCCCGACGTCCTCCACAGTATGATGGGGGTCAACGTGCAGGTCGCCCCGGCAGGTAACGGTCAGGTCGAACAAGCCGTGCCGCCCGAGATGATCCAGCATGTGGTCGAAAAAGCCAACGCCAGTTTGGACTTGCACCCGACCGCTCCCGTCCAGGTTCAGTTGCAACCGGACAGCCGTCTCGGCTGTGTCGCGTTCAATACTGGCCACACGAACGTTAGCCACAGTATTCTCCCTCAACTGGAGCAACCGGCCAGGATTGACTGCAAGGCATCCAGCAGGCGATCGGTTTCGGCTTCGGTGCCAATCGAGATGCGCAGGCCATCGTAGCCATCATAATTCATGTAGCGTACCAGGATGTTACGTCGGGCCAGTTCGTCGGCAATGGGCCGCACGGGACGGTCGCTCCGGCGACACCAGACAAAATTAGCCTGGCTGGGGGTTACCTGAAAACCCAGCCGTGTCAAGGCTTCGGCCAGGCGTTGTCGCGTGGCACAAATCCGGGCACGCACCTGCTGGAAGTAGTCCTGGTCTTCCAAGGCGGCCACGGCCGCTGTCTGGCTGAGGATGTCGCAGTTATACGAATCCTTGACTTTGACCAACTCCCGGATCAGTTCGGGCCGGGCTATGGCAAAGCCGAAACGTATTCCCGCCAAGGAATACGACTTGCTCATGCTGCGGGTAATGATCAAATTGGGGAGCTGGTGGAACAGAGACAGACCATTCCAGTCAGCAAAATCGGCGTAGGCTTCGTCCAGGACTAGCGGTGCGGGGGCGAGCGTTTCGGCCAAGCGACGGATAGCCGCCGGTGCAACCATGGTGCCGGACGGCGAGTTGGGATTGGCCAGAAAGGTCAGGTGGGCCTGCGGCACCGGCCAGGGCTCGGGCAACTGCCAGTCCGGAGTAAACGGCACCGGCACGAAAACCGCACCCTGAATGTCCGCCAGGGTACGGTAGAGTAAATACCCGGGCATAGGAGCGGCCAGATATCCACCAGGGGGGACAAACGCCCGGGTCAAAATGGTCAGCAAATCATCGGAACCATTGCCAATCAAAAAGCATTCCGGTTCCAGACCATACAGTCGGGCTGCTACACGGCGGAATTCATCCCCTAAGGGTGGAGGGTACTTACGCAGCCGGTCCGCAGTGAGTGCCTCACGCAGAGCGGCAAAGACCCGCGGGCTTGGCGGATAGGGATTTTCGTTAGTATTCAATTTGAGCACATCCGGGGCATTGCGTTGCTCGCCGGGAATGTACCCCTTCATGCTGCGTATGTGGGGCCGCAACGCGGTGACAACGGCCGCCGTGGCCGCAGACGGATCTGAGACGGGAAATGACTCCATGGTAGGCGTTGGAAAAGTCACTTTTTCTGGCTGCTACTGGTGCTGCTGGGGGTGGAGGTGACGGTGTTTTTGACTGCTTTAGGCTTGGGCCGAGCTTCCGGTCCCTTATCGTTGGCACGCACTTCGACGCTGGCGGCATGGGCCGTCAGGCCCTCGATGCGGGCCAGGTAGGTCACGTCGGGGGCAATCTCTTTCAGGCCGTTGCGGGTAAAGCGCAAAATACTGGTGCGTTTGCGGAAATCGTTGGCGTTCAGACCGCTGGCAAAGCGTGCCGTTCCCCCCGTGGGCAGCACATGCGAAGGTCCTGCAGCATAGTCCCCGAGGGCGACCGGCGTGAACGGCCCTAAAAAGATGGCCCCGGCGTGATGCACTTCTTCGGCTAAAGCTTCGGGATCCCGTGTCTGCACGTGCAAATGCTCCGGCGCTAGCAGGTTAACACACTGCACCGCCGCCTGTTTATCCGGTGCCAGGACCAAGGCTCCATACCGCTCAAGACTGTCGCGTGCCAATTCTGCCCGCTCCAGCTTGCTCAACTGCTTTTCAATCGCGGCTGTCACTTCATCCAACAAAGGGGCATACCAACTGACCAGGATCGCTACCCCGGGGGAGTGCTCCGCTTGAGCAATCAGATCCAAAGCGACATAGTCGGGATGGGCCGAATCATCGGCCACGACCACTATCTCGCTCGGCCCAGCCAGGCAATCGATCGCGACCTGACCAAAAACGTACTTCTTGGCCAAGGCCACATACTGGGAACCCGGTCCGACGATCATATCAACGGGTTTAAGTCCTTCGATGCCATAGGCCATCGCCGCGATGGCCTGGGCCCCCCCAAGCCGATACACTTCACGAACCCCCAGCTCCTGGCAAACCGCCAGCATGTAGGGGTTATAAGCTCCCGTCGGGGTCGGCGGCAAACAGACCGCGATCTCCTCGACACCAGCGGCCTGGGCCGGACAAACCGTCATCAGCAGCGTGGACGGATACGCTGCCGCTCCACCGGGACAATAAATGCCCACTCGTTGCATCGGCCGGTAACGCACGTGCAGTTCATGCTTGCCCGATACCCGTAACTCGGCATCCCGGTGCAGCAACCCCGATTGGAACTGCATCACGTTATATTGAACCTGCCGGACTACCTCCAGAAACTCATTTTCCACCTGGGCATGGGCCGCCGCCAACTCCTGCTCGCTGACACGGATCTGGTCCGGCTTCAATTTGATTTTATCCAATTGTTCAGTAAATTGCAAGACGGCGGACAAGCCCTTCTCGCGGACCGCTTGGCAGATCCGTTCCACCGCTTGAGCCGGTGTCAACGCTTCTCCAAAGACAGCCTGTGTCAGTTTTCGCCCTGTCGGAGTCACCACCTCAGCGTCCCAGCGCAACTGCTGACGCAGCTTTTGCAACTGCTGCATGGCTGAGGAAACGTTTAGATCGACTCGCCGCAGCTTCACCGTGGGCATGACGACTCCTTCAGGGCCATCACGAACTAGAGCCCTACGCCATGCGGTGCCTTCCCGGCTCTCTCAACTGCTCCTTGGTTTCCGTCTGCCGGAAAACCCGCCGCCTAGGCCGACCAAAGCACCTACCGCTCATCGCTTCTAGTCTACATTGTTATACGATTCCAGCATCGTTCCTTCAACTTGCCCCCACCCATTTCCCTGTTCTGTGCGAAATTGACACAGCAGTAAAATCGGCAATCGAATTTAGTCTTAATCGTTGATTGCCTGGGCGAAATAGTTCATGCAGTTCCCTTTTGACATTGTCCAAAAAAGTTGCCCACCGTCGAGCAAAAATGCACCGCTGTTGTAAATGATTGACGAGGCGCAACGCCCAATAAGTTCAGCTCCGATTCTACACTGCGGTGAAATCGCTAAACATTTCTGTACGCAACTTATTTCTTGGCAAGAAGATGCGTTAGAATATCTTAAAGAATGCTTGCACAAGCGTGCTTTGGCACGTTGTCTGCATAACTCACCTTCGCCTCAATGGAGTGACTGTTGAGGACACAACCACAGCATAACAAACACGATGATATATTCAAACGAATTTCCAACATGTTGAAATGTCCGAGGGAAAATTCTGGTTACTCTGTCCAATTACTAATGTCCGAATGGTACTTGTGTTCGTGATCGGAAGTAACAAACACCTTTAGGGCCAACGGCCCCGAGAAGTTGAGGAGAACGGCCAACGTAAACCACGCTTTGGGGTTTATAATCCTGCCGCTTGCGAAAAATAGCCGGCCTTTTCGGTTAAACGGATGAATCGAATTGAATCAAAAAGGGAGGGCAAAGCATCTAGTAATATTGTCCTAGAAAGTGTCAAAAGGCCATCGGGAAAGCGGGCAAATGACTAGTTGCCTGCTGTACAAAGTAGATATTGCCGCAAGCCACAATATCGATGGCTCATAGTTTCGCCGTCAACGCGCAACAGAAAGCGTGAGATAGACGTGACAGTAATGAGGTTTGGTCTCAAGAGTTGGTGAGACAGAGCAGTCCAATGTCGTCCATCATAAAGTTAGTGACGTAACCCAAAGACTCCGAGCATACCTTACTATACATGACGGCACAACTATTGATTGAGAGTATGTAGAAACAATTGGCGCAATAATTATTTGTATCGGCGTTTTTCAGGTAAGAGGATGAGGAAAAATGGGTATGGCAGGATGAAAGCCTCAACAAAGTAGCATCAGGGAAGTGCGAATACCAATATGCAGGACGGATTTGCAAGGCCGTCCGGAGTATGGGAACCCATGGTAGTGAAGAAGTTGAGTCAGGTTGTTGGGCAATGGAGCAAACAGCGGTCGCAACCGACGGCAACTACCGTCGGCAGTGGCCGTGAAGATAGCAGCGGGGTCGAACCCCGCCCGGAGGGAACGGTGACAGATTTCTTGGTTCCAGCGTTGAAGGAACTAGCGGAGCAGCAGACGCGGTACGCTCCTCCCGCCCGCCGACAGGCCCAGCGGGAAGCCGCCCAGAAGCTGTTGGCGGAGATCGAGCCGTCCCGGAGCTACCCCTACCAGTACGTCTGCTTCCGCATTACGGGATATCGCTCGGATGCCTATCCCGGCTTGCAGATAGCCGGAGCAGACCTGCGGCACGACCTGGAACTGTTTATCCGCCGGCTGGACAAGTCCTTGCCGGCCGTGCCGGTGGAACAGACCGTCGAGCCGATGCTCACCTTGGAAGAGGTGAGCCGCCGCTTCAATGTATCGACCAAAACGATATCCCGCTGGCGGTTGAAAGGTCTGATAGCACAGCGGGTTAAGATCAACGGGCGGAGCCAGTTGGGCTTCCCTGTATCGGCGGTGGAGAAGTTTGTCGCTGAGCACAGGGAATTGGTGGAGCGGGGAGCCCGCTTCAGCCATCTGACCGAAGATGAACGGGAAGAGATTCTGCGTCAGGCCCGCCATTGTCGCGAGGAAGGCATGAGCCTGACGGAAGCCAGCCGGCACATTGCCGCCCAACTGGGGCGCAGCCCCGAGGCGGTCCGTTATACCATCAAAAACTTCGATCGGATGCACCCGCAACAGGCGTTGTATCCGCACAGTAGTCCCCTGAGCGCGGCCAGTAAGCAGCAGATTGCCGCTACGATGATGCGAGAGCCCCAAATGAGGAACGAAACAGTGAACGCCCTGGCCCAACGTCACGGTCGCAGCCGTTCAGACATGTACCGCGTCGCCAACGAGATGCGGCTGCAGGAATTACTGCGTGAACCGCTCGATTATATTTACAATCCGGAGTTCGACGATCCGTCCAAGGAGGCGGAAATCCTGGCGGAGATGCCTGGTCTGGCCGAGTTCGAAGCCAAGCGTGCGGCCCGGACACCGCCCAAGGATGTCCCCGCTTACATGGCCCACCTGTACGAGTGGCCCCTGCTGACGCGGGAACAGGAATACCACGTGTTCCGCAAGATGAACTTCCTGAAGTACAAACTGCACAAGTTCCTGCACAGCCTGGAGCCAGCCAAGGTGCGGGCCAGCGACCTGCAGCGGATCGAAGAGATGAAACAGGAGATCAAGAAGTGCCGTGACCTTCTGATCAACTGCAATCAACGACTGGTCTACGCCCAGGCCAAGCAGCGACTGTCGCCCGGCGAAAGCATCGATGACCTGGTCAGCGACGGAAACCTGTCGTTGATGCGGGCCGTGGAAAAATTCGACTACAGCCGGGGGAACAAGTTCAGCACCTATGCCACCTGGGCCATCATGAAGAACTTCGCCCGGAGCATCCCGGACGAAAAAGTCCGGCGGCAACGCTTCATGACTGGGCATGACGAACTGTTCGAGACGCAGGCCGATACCCGCAGCGATGAGCAGGAGGCTCTGGCAACGGCCGATGCGGCCCGCGACCGCATCAATCGCCTGCTGGAGCATCTGGACCCCCGCACCCGCGAGGTGATCCGCATGCGGGCAGGCCTCGACGGACACGAGGAAATGACCCTCGAGCAGATCGGCCAGCACTTCGGCATCACCAAGGAGCGGGTCCGCCAGATCAACGTTCGCGGTATGCGGCTGCTCCGTGAATGGGCGGCCAAAGAAAAGGTCGACTTGCTCTGAATACAACCCGTCGCCTATCAATTGCCGCGGATAAGTTGGCAAATCAACTCACCGCCCGCTGGGTATCCGCACAGGCATCACCCACGGGCGGTGCGCGTTTGTATAACCCTCGAAAATTTCGCTGTCCTCTATTTGTGAACAGATCGTGGTCCCTGAGACTTCAAGACAACAATTGTTAACGAAATCGGGACTCCAGTAAGCCAGTCATTTTTCAGAACGTCCTTTGTCCTGTTGTCTATTCAAAGAGGAATTATTCGGCGTGGGATCTTTGATGGGATCCGCAGAGTGGTGGTGGGCAAACTTGCTGGGGACGAAGTCGACAAACGTTACCCGCTTGAGTTGTCCGTCCAGCTCGATCGAGACGACGACGGTAAGTTTGTCATCGGGACGCATCCAGGGAGCAGCGGCGGAGAATCGGGAGCAACGCCCCGGGGGATCCCGGGGCCGTTCGGCTTGGGGGGCGGGCTGAAATGTCAGTTGATAGGCCTGATCGTCGCCTGCTCGGGTCACACGTGCCGTTACCTGAGCCGTTTGCGGCAGCGACAACGGTTGGGGCTCTTTGTCCAACGACTCGAAGAAAACATCCAGTTCGTTGCCGGCAGGATCCAGATGAGCGGTCAAGCCGGCGTGGCCCTTGGTGCCATCGGGAAGGATTATGTCTTCCAGCATGGCATCGGACCGGACGTGATCGTGATCGTGACCACTTTTGCTCTTGAAAACTTTGACAGGTTCCGAAGAGGATGAGGACGAACAGCCACCCAGTCCCGTACCCACTAGCACAACCCCAATAGCACCGAGGGTAAGGACACCATAGGTCGACAGCTTAGCCTTGCTGGAATGGTCGGTTATCATGGCATAACTCCCGCAGCATTTTTCGGGGCCTAGATCAGACAAATAGCACTGATAGGGATCTTTCTGCGGCCATGGATGTTCTCAGCCAAAGTAGCAGTCCGCAGAAGGTTGAGCAATAGAGCATCCAGAAGCTAGTCGGGACATGACCATGGGGGGCCAAAGTCTTAGGGACGCCCCTTGAGGAAGATGGCTCCCAAAGGAGGCAGATTGAGAGCTACCGAGTATGGGCGACCGTGCATAGGGACGAACTCAGCGTAGACACCTCCCCGGTTGCCCACATTGCTGCCGCCGTAGCAAGCGGCATCGGTGTTAAGGATTTCCGTCCAAAAGCCAGGGCCGGGAACGCCGATGCGGTAGCTCCAGCGAGGCACCGGTGTCCAATTGAAAGCCGCGACGATAACGTCCTCGACGCTTTTGCCCCGTCGGAGGAAGCTGATCACACTAGCGGCGGCATCGGCACAGTCGATCCACTCAAAACCCCCGGGCTGATTGTCCAGTTCGTGCAGGGCAGGTTCCGTACGGTAGAGGCGGTTGAGGTCCCGTACCAGACTTTGGACCCCCTGATGGGGGGCGTACTGCAGCAGATGCCAGTCGATGCTTTCGTCGACCCGCCATTCCCGTCGCTGGGCGATTTCGCCCCCCATGAATAACAACTTTTTGCCCGTCATCGCCCATTGGTAAGCAAATAGCAGGCGTAACGTGGCAAACTTCTGCCATTCATCGCCGGCGCACTTGTCCCACAACGGTCCTTTGCCGTGGACGACCTCATCGTGGGACAACGGCAGCACAAAGTTCTCATGGTAGGCATACAACATCCGGAAGGTCAGGTCATTCTGATGGTATTTCCGGTAGATCGGATCACGGCTGACGTAGCGGAGCGTATCGTGCATCCAGCCCATGTCCCATTTGAAGCCGAACCCCAGGCCCCCGACATATGTAGGGCGAGAGACCATCGGCCAGGCCGTCGACTCCTCGGCATACGTCTGTACGTCGGGATAGTGCCGGTAGACCTCCTCGTTGAACCGACGCAAGAAATCAATCGCTTCAATGTTTTCCTTGCCGCCATAGCGATTGGGGATCCATTCGCCGTCCCGGCGGGAATAGTCCAGATACAGCATCGAGGCCACCGCATCGACTCGCAGACCGTCGACATGGTATTTATCCAGCCAGAACAGAGCGCTAGACAACAGGAAGCTGCGCACTTCGTGGCGGCCGTAGTTGAAAATGTAACTGCCCCAATCCGGGTGATAACCCTGACGCGGATCGACGTGTTCATACAGGGCCGTGCCGTCGAAGCGGCCCAAGGCCCAGTCGTCCGTGGCGAAATGGGACGGTACCCAGTCCAGGATCACACCGATGTTATGCTGGTGTAACACGTCGACCAGATACATGAAATCCTGGGGCGTGCCGTAACGGCTGGTCGGCGCATAGTAGCCGGTGACCTGATACCCCCAGGAAGCGAAAAACGGATGCTCGGTGACCGGCAGGAACTCGACGTGAGTGAATCCCATGTTGCGGCAGTAGCGGGCCAGCTTCTCGCCGAGTTCGCGATAATTGAGCGAATGATATGGTGGATCGGCCTGCCGCATCCAGGAGCCGAGATGGACCTCGTAAATACTGATTGGTGCATCATGGGCATTGCGACCCCGCCGGGTCGCCATCCATTCCTGATCATGCCACTGATACGCAAGGTCCCAGGTGACCGAGGCAGTCTTGGGCGGGATTTCGCAGGTGAAGGCAAACGGATCCGCCTTGTCAGCAGCAAAGCCGCCGGGGGCGGCAATATGGTACTTGTAGCATTGCCCAGCTTGGACACCCGGGATGAAACCCGCCCAGATACCACTGGAACCCACTGGACGCAGCGGATGTCGTCCTCGGTCCCAATTGTTGAAATCACCGATCACCGCAACGTAGTCAGCATTCGGCGCCCAAACGGCGAAATGATACCCCGGTACTCCTCCTTGCACCGCGGGGTGAGCCCCCATCTTCTCGTAGAGCCGTAAATGGGTCCCTTCGTTAAACAAGTACAAGTCTTGCGGCCCGAACCAGTCATTGGCTGGGCGTGGCCGATGCCGATCTGTCCCAATGGGTTCCCTCGCATCCTCCTGCTGAACAGAGCCCAACACTGAGTCACTCAAAGTCGCTGACCCTCGCTTCATTCAGAAAAATGATACCCTCACTGGAGAGAAATCGGCTGCAAATACGGCTAGCAGACCGAACTTTCTCTTATATTGTTCCAGCTAGATGAATCCTAACAATTCTACCCTTAGTGAAACCTGAGACTGGTGGAAGGGGAAGGGTGGAAATAGCACCGGTTATCAGGAATGGACTTAGTGTTAATGTCGGCAGTACCGATGGGATCGTATCTTATTTGTTGCATCCTCTGAGCGAAGAGAAACGAGCAGCCCAGAGTTAAGAGGGATAAGGGGTATCCATCAGGGGAGGTAGCGGTAAATAATTTGGGGTTCAGACAGCTATTTGCGTGTCGGAGGGTAACGGTTGCGGCAACTGGTCCAGAATTTTCCAAACCAGACGCAAAGTGGAATGTAATTGCTGCACAGGGATGGGTGCGGCTCCGTAAGCTACCTGGGCGTGGAGC
>JANWVV010000041.1 GCA_025055795.1 Gemmataceae bacterium | reverse complement strand
TGAGCGAGCCTCTGAAGCCCGGACCAGCTACGCGACGATTCGCCGTGGCCGAAGCTCATAGACTAGACTGCTCTGTTACGTCAAACATATTGCTGAGGCGATCACGTTCACCTAGGTAATTGCACAATCTCGCATGCGGCCAGACACACTAGTGCTTATTATCCGATAACACAATTATAACTCCTTCGGCATCGCTTACTATAATGTTTCATCATTAAATCCCACAGGGCAGTTTGACATCGATTAAAGCTTGCTTTTCATGCGCCAGAGAAGCCCATCTTTAAGGATTTCGGGTCGATATCGAGGGCTAGTGTTTTTTTCGGCAGTCGGGCGGATGATTTTAGATTCGGTCTGGTCAGTTTTGGTCATTTTGTCGCGCGGATGTGGACGTCGCCCTGGTTGTTATTCTGGCAGCAGTTGGCTGCCAACTCCGGCTCGGCTGTGTTGTAAATCAAAATACCATATTCGCCGTTGTTTGAGCAGACATTCTGGCGGGCCATGCCAGCCGCTTGCTCGCTGTAGCCGATGCCCATGTGTTTGTTGTACTCGCACCGGTTGGCGATCAAATCGGGACGGGCCTGCTTCCGGACGATAATCCCGGCAATGTTGTGGGAGCAGACATTCTCGCGCACGGTCCCGCTGGCCTGGTCCGAAAAGACCATGCCCCCCTGTGTGTTATGCTCGCACTGATTGGCGACAAGCTTCGGTCGGGCCTGGCCCTGAACGACAATACCGGCAGCGTTGCCGTGACAGACGTTCTGGCGGGCCGAGCCTCCAGCCAACTCCGTATACAAAATCCCAGACTGCACATTGCCGCTGCAGCGGTTGCCCAGCAGCTTGGGACGTGCCTTGCCCTGCACAATAATGCCGTGATAACCGTTGTGCGAACAGATATTTTCCCGACTGATGCCAGCAGCAAAATCCGAGATGACGATGCCACTTTGGGTATTGCGCTCACAACGGTTGGCAACCAGTTCGGGCCGGGCCTGGTCCCGCACGATCATCCCATGCTTATCATTGTTGCAACAGATATTATCCCGGGCGACCCCTGCTGCTGCTTCCATGAACAAAATGCCGTATTTGTTATGGTCGCACCGATTCGTCACCAACTCCGGACAGGCTTTGCCGCATACCACAATGCCATACTGACGGTTGTTGCCGCAGTAATTGTCGCGTGCCAGACCGACAGCGGCATCAGTATAACCTAGCCCACAGATAGCATTTTTTTCACAGCGGTTAGCTATCAGTTCGGGCCGGCAATGGCCTGTTACCCAGATGCCCGCCTGGTTGTCACTGCAGACGTTCTGGCGGGCGGCGCCACTAGCATAGCCCAAGTACACGATACCACTTTTGTTGTGCTGGCAGCGGTTGGCAATCAGTTCGGGCCGGCTATGGCTGGCCACCCACAGGCCGACCTCGTTGCTGAAGCAAACGTTCTGCTGTGCAATGCCGGTGGCGGCATCGATGAAGGCAATCCCTCCCTTGTTGTGTTCACAGCGGTTGGCCAGCAACTCGCATTGGGCTTGACCGCTAACGGCCAGGCCATGCAGGCCATTGCCCAGGCATTCACACTCACTGACCAGGCCTGTGGCCGTTCCCGTCAACCATAGACCTATCCCACCCCAGCGGTTGGCCTGGTCCCAGACAGCTCCTGTAAAGCGGCACGAGCGGATCACCACCTGGCCACTGTGGATGACTGCCCCATGGGCCCAGGTAGAACCGCTGTGGCGGACCGTGATCCCCTCCAGGATAAGCCGTCCTGGACCGAGGTACTCGAGGACGGCCCCCTCGGCACTACAGATGATGATGCAACTATCGCGACCGGCGCCGCGGATACTCAATGATTTGTTGATACGCAGTGGCTGAGCCAGACGATAGTTGCCAGAAACCAGCTCAATGACGGAGCCGGCTGGCAGGGCCTCGATCATGTCTGCCAGGTTATCCGCCGGAGTGAGCCGATGGGTAGGCTCACTAGTGGCGGTCAACAACTGAAGGCTTTCCGCTGACGCCAGGATGGGATTTCCCACTGCGGGATCATCACGGATGTCGTCACGCCGGACGGTCTGAGGATCGGTTTGGTCCTGCCGGGGCCAACGCTGCAGAATCTCCCGGCCGTCGCGAGGCTGAAACTGTTCTTCGTCGGCCAGACAGTCCAGGATCAGGTGTAGTAACGGTTCGGGTGCCTGGCTGCTGCGTAGGATACGCAGGGCAGCTGGGCCAGGGGTCGTATCCCACTTGGCTATCAATGTCTGGTAAGCCACGATACCCCAGGCATACACGTCGTCCCGCGGATCAGGCGGTCCATTACGAGAGCGGTGCAAACGGGCATAAAGCGGCGTATAGGCCCCCCGCTGCCGCACAAGCAACCGCTGAAGAGCGGACAGCCGCCCCTGTTGTTCCGCCTGTTCGATTCGGCGGGCGGCGATGACTCCCAGTCCGTAATCCGTAAGCCGCAATTGTTGGGTAACGGGATCCCACAGGATGTTGGACGGTTGTAAATGCTGATGTACCAGCGGCGGATGTTGACCATGCATGAAGGCCAACGCCTCGGCCAGCTGCTGCAACGCCGCCATCACTTTAGTCAGACGCTGCTCGGCAGGTCGTTCCTTCAGAGTGCGTAACCAGGTTGCGAAGGTCCCGCTGACGTACTCAAAAAGCAACCAGGGGGTTACCCCTTGCAAATGAGCGTCCAGCAGGGGTACGACGTTGGGATGGCGGTCCAAGTGCAATAGTTGACCGACCCGCTCGGCCTGTTGCATCAGTTCCTGACCGGCCGTACCTAAGCAGAAACGCACAACCCCTAGTTGTGAGCGGGTTTGCTGATGTCGCACCAGCCAGATCTCGTCGTCCGAGCTGATTTTGAGCAATTGTCTGAGCATCCAGCGCGGGTTGCCCGGCAGGGCTTGACCGGGTCGGTACCGCGGAGGACGCGGAGGCACCAGCCACGCCCAGTCTTTGCCTGTGGACTGGACAAGCATCGACGGTGGGATTACGGCAAACGACTCTTCCACCAGGGGCAGGACCTGACGGACCATCTGCGGCACACAAGCCAGATGCCACGCTAGCTCCGACCAGTTGTCGGCTGCCCAATCGGACTGTGCCGTTGCAACAAGGGTGGAATCCTGAGCGGCCGTTAAGGACCCTGTGACGTTCTGCACTAGTGCAACGGCCTTCTGTACAGCCTCTTTGAAGGACCAGCGGGCCAGATCTTCCAGTTCGGTGATAATCTGTGTTAAATCCCGACGCTGGCTGTAATTCCGCAAGGCGGTGTCTGCCACCGCCTCGACAAAGCTGTTGGCAGAGGGATCGCCTGCCCCGCCCTGAAGCTTGTGAGTGATGAGTGCTTCCCCCAAACAATCAAACAGTAATCCCATCGAACCACCTCTTTGCAGATCGGACGGCTGTTCGACGATCCATGAACTAGTCTTGGTTGACTCGACGATGTCGAAACCACTTTACCCTAGTACAAGTAGGCACGCAAGCGACGATGGCATATAGTCATCTTGTAATATTTGTCAAAATGAACGGCGATCAAGGCATCATCCGTAGGAGGCAGACAGGCGGTGGCCGAAACCAGCGCGACGCAAACAATAGCCCTTGTCCCTGTGAAGGACGGTTAACTAAGAGGGACCACCGCCCAAGGGGTTGCATGTCAAACGTCGCGTGTGAAGATGCCGATTTGTCAGGACGGGCGGATAGTACGACCTGATGAACAAACAAGAGAGTTTGGTTGCCACAGTAAACAAGCTAGCCGGTGATTCCTCCGGTACTAGGGGGAGGGGGGCGTTAGTGCAGAGGGATGTGGTGGGCCTGGGCCAGAGCCAGGAGACGTTCGCGTGCCAAGCGGGCAGCGGCGTCCGGATTCTCATGGCACGTATAAAGTTCCACGGTGACCCAGCCGGTGTAGTTGATTTCGTGCAAGGCTTTCAGGGTGGCTGCCAGGTCGATGGCCCCCTCGCCAGGGATCAGATGATGATGCACGCGGCTGGGAGCAATGTCTTCCAGATGGACGTGACGGATACGGGAGCCGAGGCGACGAATGGCCGTGGGCGGATCTTCCCCAACGCAAAAAGCGTGCCCCACGTCGAAATTCAAACCGAGATAGGGCGACGAAAACTTGGCGGCCAACTCCAGGTACTGATCCACGGTTTCCAGCAGCAGCCCGGGCTCCGGTTCGATCAGTAGCAGTACTTGTTCCCGTTCGGCGTGTTCGACCACAGGGCCAAGCACGTCTACAAACAGGCGGAAACATTCGTTCCAGGAGCGTCCCTCCAGCGGTCCCCCGGGTTCAGTGGTAATGCAGGGGGCCCCCAGTTCCCGAGCCAGGCTCAGCGCCCGTTTGGTATGATCGATGCGGATCTGCCGGTAGTGGGGATCAGGTTCGATCCAGGAAGGGTACCAGTATTTCTGCCTTGGATCGCTGATGGCATGCATCATGAACGCATTCACATTCGAGATGGCCAGTCCATGTTGACGTAAGGCGTCACGGATGGCCTGCTTCTGTTCCGGGAGCAGGTAGGCCGGCCAGGCATGGGGTACGTCGGCCATGATTTCGACGCCGCGATAACCCATCTGGGCCAGGCGTCGCACGGCCTCGGCAAAAGAGTAATGCAAATACGCATTCGTTGAAAACGCTAGTTGCATCGTCCCTCTACCTTGCGTGACCGATTACTCAAGCTCGGGCCAGTATACACGGTCACGGCTCCCACGAGTAGTTCCACCAAGGGGAAAGCAGCAGGACAGGGGAGTCGGACACGTAACCGGAGCTGGAACTCATAAATATGTATCTTACCTACTTGCCGGTTGGACGATTGCTTGTACGATGACTTTCTGCTGGACGTCCGGAACGGGGCCTGCCGGCCCGGTAGCCGTGCGGATCCGTGTTCCAGGCTTGCCAATCGAGGAATAGAAGTGTTATGGCGCTGACCAGGACATACATGGCCCGCCCCGACACGGTCAAGCAAGAATGGCTGGTTATTGATGCGACCAACCAGGTTGTGGGGCGGCTGGCCGTGGTAATTGCCAATCTGCTCCGCGGTAAGCACAAGCCGGAATACACCCCCCATTGCGATACGGGGGACTACGTCATCGTGGTCAACGCGGACAAGGTCCGGTTTACCGGGCGGAAGTGGGACCAGAAGGAGTACCAGGACTATTCCCACTATCCAGGGGGTCTGAAGATCACTCCGGCCCGGGAGATGCTCGCCCGCAAACCGGAAGAGATATTGCGACGGGCGGTCAAGCGCATGATGCCCCGAGGACCGCTGGCCTACCGGCAATTATCGAAGCTGAAAATCTACGCTGGTCCAAGCCATCCGCATCAAGCCCAGCAGCCACGGGAATACAAACCAGCTCTGTGATTTTCAGCGGCACAGTGACCCACTGACAGCCGGCTGAAACAGTGCCTGAGGCGTTCGTCCCAAGCCAGGTAACAAGCAGATACGCGCCCCCGCTGAGACTGACGATAAGTAATAACCATATATAGATAGAAACTTTCGATCGAGCCCAACGTTCAGGCATGATCGGTTGAGCACTCGTGCTGGAACTGCGATCGCTCCAGGAGCGGGATAGCAACCATGGCAGACAAGAAGAGCAAAGGGGAACGGATTTACTATCTGGGGACGGGACGGCGTAAAACAGCCGTCGCCCGTGTACGCATTTGTGAGGGAAGTGGCGTCATTGAGATCAACGGGCGGAGCGTCGAAAGCTATTTCCCGGAAGAGAAAGATCGCGCCCTGGTTTATGGGCCATTGCTGGTGACGGATCAACGCCATCGGGTGGACGTATTTGTGAATGTCCGCGGCGGAGGGGTATCGGGACAAGCCGGGGCCGTCTCGCAGGGGATCGCCCGGGCCCTGAAAACCATGTTCAGCCCGCCCGAAGAACAGAAACGCTACCAGTTCCATAACACCGTTCTGGTTCGTTCGTACGTCGACGAGCAGAAGCTGCGGGAGCGCGCCAAAGCTTTGCCGGTCCGGACCGCGGTCGATGGTACCGCCGCTGCCGGTGACGGAACACCGTCGGCCGAGGACAATACCCCTATCGGCATGATCCGCCGCTTACGCGATTCCGGCTATCTGACACGCGACGCCCGGATGAAGGAGCGGAAAAAGTACGGCAAGCGAGGCGCCCGCCGCGGCCCGCAATTCTCCAAGCGCTAAGCTCAATCAAGTGGACGACCATCTATCCCCGAGGGGCCATGGTATTCCCTTGGCCTCCCACGCGGCCCAATGGGCAAGTGGTTGGGGTTTCAACAGGATAGGTGACACCAACCCTTGTTGCGGCCGTATTGATTTCGGAACCGATCGGTGTTCGCCCCCTCCGTGGCCTGATCCTGGCTGTGTCAGGTGCCGCTGACCAGGTGTCGTGCTTTTAAATGACTTTCAGCGGCTCAGCGTTGCTCCAAGTTGTTAGTGTTTGCTGGGTGGGGCGGTGGCACGGTGCCGCTGGCCGATTTTCAGGGGATCAGACGAGGCCAGCCCCACAGTGTAACGGCTCCGGGTTCCCCCGCGCTGGCAAAATCAACAGTTAAGGTCAATTCCTGGGCGTTGTGCAAGGGTACCTGGATCCACTGGGCGGGGCCATAGGTAAGCAGGCCGTCGTGGGGCAAGGGCAGGGAACGGTCATCGCCCACCAGTCGCAGACGGACCCGACTGGTGGGTGCAGCCGATGGTGCCAAGGCTACCCACGCCTCGAGGCGACGATAGCGGCCGGCTAGCTGATACCGCAGGCTGGTTCGAGGAGTCAGGGCCAATCCCCAATCGGCAGTTGCTTTTCCGGATGACCAGAACAGTTCCAGAGGCCGACCATCGGGCTGACAATGACGACCTAGTGGGGTGACCGTGTCCAGATAAGGCTGTTGCTCCACCTGGACTGCCGACAGGTCCGTCAGGCGGGGAATAGCAGACGTCAGCAGGCTCGCCCCGACTACCTGCGGCCAAGGGATCACCACCGCTGCTCCCCACAGGGTCGTACCGTGCAGCGTCTGGTCAGCCAGACGGAACTGCCGTAAATGCAATCGGCTGCCATCCTGCAGCACCGCTAATAATAGCGGTTCCTGGACTTTCTTCATCCGGAGCAATGCGGGGTTGAAGGCTATGGCGGCCACCTGCTGCGGCGTCAGTTGACGGGTCGTTCCTGCGGGCAACTGGATCGTGCAACGATCTGATGGGTCGGCTCCGGTGTTCTCGAGTAACACACCGCGGAGCACGTCCCCGTTGCGAAGCAAGAGCACATCGTGGTTGACGATGTTACGCAACCACGGGTATTCGGACGGATGAAGCGGTACGTGTGCAGGTTGATCGATGAGCCAGACCACCTGCAAAGCGGACCAGGGCACTCGCCAGGGGGGGGCCTCCTGGCTGTGCACGGCCGCTAACCACACCAGGCGGTCCTGATCCAGACCCCGGAAAGTACCCGTTATCCGGTCGCCGGCTACTGTAAGGAAGTGCGGAGCAGTCGGGAAACGTGGAAAGGGTACCTCCGATCGCTGCCAATGATAGACGCCGGTCAGGGACACCATCTGTCCGTTAGCCAGCCGCAGCCGTGTAGTTTCTTTGTCCAAAGCGACCACCGTCCCCCGCTTGGGCAGCTCACTGCCACAAGCATACACAATCCACTCATCGTTGATTGATTCGTTGGGGCCAGATGGTGAGACGAACTGCCCCCCTTGGCTAGCCGCGGCAAGCGATACCCCTGATCCCACTAACAACGATCCCGCGCTCCAGAAGCGATAATCCAGTTCCATTACTAGGCAAAACAGGCCCAGCACCAAGGACAGCCGTTTCAACACGTGGCGACGGAGCGAAGCGGGCTGCGTGGGCGGTGCCGCAATTGCCTCCGTTTCTGCAAACCCGTCAGTTGTTGCAGACGCTTGCTGGTGAACGGGAGAGGACCTGCGTGGTCTCCGGGACAGTAGTGACAGGGAAGCCGTGACACTCATGACGCGTGTGACGCCTCGGGATAATAGATCATTCGATCCGCGTTGCCGGATGTTATATCCTTCCAAGTGACAGGAGGTATGCGGAGTTGTCGAGTCCATGGCTGGAAACTACTTAACCGAAGCAACCGGTTGATGCGTTATGGGGGACACATGGGGGAGCCTTTTGACATAAGGGGGTTGATCCCAGCGGTTTTGACACCTCTGACAGCCGACGGGGAATTACACTTGGCGATGGTGGAACGGCAGGCCGAGTTCTTACGGGCCGAGGGGGTCACGGCTGTTTTTGTCGGCGGAACGACGGGAGAGTTCAGTTCGTTATCGATCGAGGAACGTCTGGCTTTGGCGTCGCGATGGCTGGAAGTGGGCCGGGCCTACGGTCTGGCAGTGCTGGTCCACGTGGGGGCCAATTGCCTGAAGGATAGCCAGCTACTGGCGGTTAACGCCCAACGGCAGGGAGCAATTGGCATCGCCCTGCTCAGTCCTCATTATTTCAAGCCCGCTACCCCCGCCGATCTGGTGGCTTGCTGTCGGCAGGTGGCTCTGGCCGCGCCGGGCACACCCTTTTACTTTTATCACATTCCTGCTCTGACGGGTGTCCACTTTCCCTTGACCGAGTGGATCGAACAGGCCTGCGAGCAGATTCCCCACTTTGCGGGCGTCAAGTTTACTCATACCGATTTGCTTGATTTTCAGTTACTGCTGCAGGCAGGGCAGGGGCGATGGCGTGTCTTTTATGGGGTCGACGAACAACTGCTGGCCGCTTGGGTGCTGGGAGCACAGGCGGCCGTGGGAAGCAGCTATAATTTCGCCACCCCGCTGTTCCGACGCATACTGCATAGCGCCGAGCAGGGCGACCTGATGACCGCCCGCCAACAACAGGCACAGGCTGCCCGCTTGATCCGACGCATGCTGACCATGGGGTACCTCGCCGCCGCCAAGGAATTGCTTCGCTGGAGAGGGCTCGATCTGGGTCCGGTCCGCCTGCCCTTGCGCAATCTGACAGCCGAGCAAAGTGCCCAGTTCCGCCACTGGATTGAACAGGAACTCCTTGATGTCGCCCCGCCCCTCCACTAACCACATGTATGTACCGACACAAGACAGCGACTGTTGCAACAGTCTCTCTAATGCTGGCCTGCCTCATTCTGGAAAAACAACGATTCATCCAGCGGTGGACATCCAGCTTCTTTCCTCGATCATTGCCACGGCTGCTGGGTGATCAATCCGGTCATCGCAGTCATCCAAGTCGGCCTGAGGGGGGTGATTTCGCCGCAACTGGCGGCCGATCGAGGGGTCCAAAGACGCTTCGACGGGAATGATTTATTCGCCCAGGTAAGCAGCGCGGACACGGGGGTCATGGAGCAACTGTTGGCCGGTGCCGCTAAGGGTAATCCGACCGGTTTCCAAGACATAGCCACGATGGGCATTTTTCAGAGCCATGCGGGCATTTTGCTCCACCAGCAAGACCGAGACCCCCTGCCGGTTCAACTCCCGGATGACCTGGAAGATGTGCACGACGATCTGTGGGGCTAGTCCCAGGGAAGGTTCGTCGAGCAACAGGAGTTTGGGACGGGCCATCAAGGCCCGGGCAATGGCCAGCATTTGCTGTTCGCCACCGGAAAGTAGCCCACCTGGTTGCTGCTGCCGTTGCCGCAAGATGGGGAACAAGGTAAAGACCTTTTCCAGATCGGCGGCGATACCATCCGGGTCGTTGCGGGTGAAAGCGCCCATGTCCAGGTTTTCGCGGACGGTCAGGCGGGGAAAGATTTTGCGCCCTTCGGGGGCATGGGCCAGACCCAAGCGCACGATTTCGTGGGGGGGAATGCCTTCGGCAGTCAGGTCACGGCCTTGAAACACGATGCGGCCAGCGCGGGCGGGAACGATACCGGAAATGGCCAGCAGCGTTGTGGTCTTGCCCGCCCCGTTGGCCCCGATGATGGCCACAATCTCGCCCGGATAGACGGTCAACGACAAGCGATGCAGCACGTTGATGGGGCCATAGCCGGCTTCCAGGTCCTCAACGAGCAATAAAGGCGAGGCCGTCGCCGGGGAGGTTGCGTCTCCAGTGGCGGGCTGGGGCACTCCTGGCGAAAGCTCAGCGGAAGCGGCAGAGGGGACAGCCGCGGTCATGACACCTCCTCTTTACCCAGATAAGCTTCGATGACTTTGGGATCGTTGCAGACCTCCGCGGGCGGTCCTTCGGCTATCTTGACGCCGTAATCCAGAACGGCAATGCGGTCGGAAATGCCCATGACCAGTTTCATGTGATGCTCGATGAGCAAAATGGTAATGCCCCGCTCGCGGATGCGACGGATCAATTGCATCAGATCCGCGGTTTCGGTCGGGTTCATGCCGGCGGCCGGTTCATCCAGCAGTAGCAAACGCGGTTGCGTGGCCAGGGCCCGGGCGATTTCCAGACGACGCTGATCGCCATAGGGCAGGTTTTTGGCCAGTTCATTATGGCGACCGGTCAGCCCGACAAAGGCTAGTAGTTCAGCCGCCCGGCGTTCGGCCTGCTGTTCTTCCTGCCGGTGCCGGGCCAGACCCAGAGCCGCCAGCAACGGCGGAGTTCGCAGAGTCCGACTCATGCCGATCAGCACGTTTTCCAGCACGGTCATACCCGGGAACAGACGAATGTTTTGAAAGGTGCGGGCGATACCGCGATGGGCGATAGCGTCCGGTGCCCGCTGGGCCCGCTGCCAGCTGACCAGCATTCCTGCGCCGCCCAGAACGGTCCCGATGATAAAGGCCCAGCCGGCCCGGCTGCTCCGTTCGGCCACGTAACGGCCCGCATCGGCCCACGCCTTCGACCAGGGAAACGGCTGGCCCCGCTCGCGGGGCATGTTATCCCGGATCATTGTTTGCCACAGCCCTTCGATGTTCACAGCCAGTCCGGCTAGGAGCAGACCGGTGCACAAGCCGACCAGCAGCGTCAGGATCCAGGCTCGCGGCGTCCAGGTTGGATCCAGTGGCTGACCGTTGAACCAGATGCGGCCACTGGTGGGGGGAAAAATGCCTGTTATAGCATTGAAGACTGTCGTTTTACCTGCACCGTTGGGCCCGATGATGGAAAAAATTTGTCCCGGCTGCACTTCCAGGTCCAGTTGCTGTACGGCGGTCAGGCCACCGAACCGCATGGTCAGTTGATCGATTTTCAGCAACGGCATGGTCGCCTCGGAACTGACAGTTCGCTGCACGGAGCTGACACTCAGGTTGTCCATCCGATCAGGGTTGTGCATGGTCGTAGTAGCGATAGGGGTGTGTTAACGGAACGAGTGTTGGGTGTCGGAGGCGGGGGCGTTCGACGCATGTAGGGGCAGCGGTGCGGGACTTTCCGCGGCGGTCGCCGCGGTCTCGGCCAGCTCGGCCTGGGCGGCCGCCCGGCCCACGGCCTCGTCGTATTCCGGATGCAACTCCCGTTGGATGCGGCGGGCCGGTAACAAACCCTCGGGTCGAAACCGCATCATCAGGATCAAGACCAGGCCGAAGATAAGCAACCGGTAACCACTCAGTTTCAGGTATGGTGCCGCACTACCTACCCAGGCCTGGATTTCGTTGTCCAGAATACTGGTCAGAATGCGATCGAAGCCGATCAGCAGGAAAGTGCCCAGTAAAACGCCGTTGCGGTTGCCCATTCCCCCCAGGATGACGCAGCAGATCATGAGCATGGACAAGGTAAAGTCGTACGCTTGGGGGTTGCCGGTGTGGCGTAGGGCCATGGCATAGAGTGCCCCGGCCAGGCCCGCTACTCCACCCCCAACGGCGATCGCTGCCAGCTTCAGACGGGCCGGGTTCAGACCCATGCAGGTGGCAGCCAGTTCGTCCTCACGCAGCGCCACCCAGGCCCGTCCCAGTCGGGAATGTTCCAGATTGCGTACCAGCAGCATGACGGCACCTAACGCCGTCAAGCTCAGGTAGTAAAAGTAGGGGTAGTTGTACCAATTGCGGCCCCAATCGCTTTTGAGTCGCCAGCTTTCCAGGTTCCTGCCACTAAAGCCTGGCAGCGGTCCGGCGTCGATCGGTCCCAGTCCCTTAGTCCCGTCGGTAATCGGGTCCAGGTTACGGATGGCATACAGCACGATGAGTCCTAACCCCAGAGTGACCAGAGCCAGGTAATCGCCGCGGAGGCGCAGGATAGGGGCGGTGGTGAGCACGCCGGCCAAGGCGGCCATGACCACAGCGGCCACAGCGGCCACGGCAAACGACTGCTGGAACGGGAAATGACTGACGGTCAGGATACCTACCGTGTAGGCCCCGATCGCGAAAAAGGCGGCGATCCCCAGATGCAACAGGCCCGTCAGTCCCAGTACGATGTTGAGGCCCTGCGCCAAAATGGCATAGATGAACAAGTGGGTGAATTGTTCGCCCCGGGTGGCCTCGGCTACCGGTAGCAGGGGATAGACGGCCAGCAGCACGAACAGGACCACTACCCAGTGTTGCAGCAGCCGTTTCATACTTTTTCCCGCGTGCGGGCCCCCAGCAGTCCTGTGGGTCGGAACAACAAGACCACGATCAGAATGCCGAAAATGACCGCTTCACTCCATTTGGCACCCAGGTAGGCCTTGGCCAGTTCACCGACCACACCGATGGTCAGGCCCCCCAGCACCGCGCCAGGAATGTTGCCCACCCCTCCCAGCACCGCGGCCGTAAAGGCATACAGCCCGTTTTGAAAGCCCATCTGGTAATCCACGGCCTTGATGTACAATCCGTAGATGACCGAGGCCACGCCAGCCAATGCCCCACCAATGGCAAAGGTCACGGCAATGACCCGATTGACGTTGATACCCATTAACTGGGCCGCTACAGGGTTTTGCGCTGTGGCCCGCATCGCCTTGCCCAGACGGGTGTAACGGACAAACAACGTCAGGGCAATCATGGTGGGAACCGTCACAGCGACTACCATCAGGTCCTTCCAGGTGAACCGCAGCCCTGTTCCTTCCAGCAGGTTGGCATCGCTGATCAGATCAGGGAACTTGACCGGCGTTGCTCCCCGCCATAACAGGCCGATGTTCATGAAGATGAAACTAACACCAATCGCTGAGACGATTACCGTCAGTTTGGGCGAGTTGCGTAAGGGCCGATAGACTACCCGGTCCACGCTGACGTTTACTATGGCGCAGAACAGCGGAGTGAGCAGAAGCATCAGGGCCACGGTGGCCACCAGGGCAGGCAGGGGAGCCTCAGCCGTGGTGACACCCATCGGCCAGATGGCCAATCCCAAGGCGAAAAACGCCCCCAGCATGAACAGATCGCCGTGGGCAAAATTGATCAGTTCGATGATGCCATAAACCATGGTGTATCCCAGGGCGATCAGGGCGTAGAGCGAGCCGATGACCAGCCCCAGAATAAGAAACTGGAGAAAACCCCCCGCCAGTTCCGTGGGGGCAAGCCACCCTTCCATTGCACAATTCCCCGCAATTGTGGTCCGTTGGTGCGATTTTTCTGCTACGCCGGCAATCGTAGGCATGTCTGCCGCAGAAGCGTCGTACAGCTTTGAACTCCCTGGCCACGTTCTGCTGTCCAAGCCCTGCCGGCGTCCGCTGTGTCCTTTGCAGAAAAAATAGCAACAAGACTGTCCCAGTGTAGTTAGTTCCGACGGCAAGGTGCCACTGGTTCCTTAGGCGCAAATGTCAGGTGCGAGTAAAAGGGAGAGAAAGATCACGCGGGTCAGGTGCAGACCAGGCCGGAGCTGCCTACGCGACGGCACGGGATCGGTTGTATGCACTGCTACAGCGGATTGTCAATCCTTGATAGTACGCTGTGGCTTGAAGGCCCCATCGACAATCCGGCTGATGGTCAGGACGCGCAAGGTGGTATCGCCGTCGGCGTCGAAGCTCCAGCGACCCAAGGCGCCCTTGTCGAAGTCCTTGGTGGCCAGGACGGCCTCCCGCACGGCATCACGATCCTTCTGGCCTACCTTACGGATGGCTTCCAGGATCACTTTGGCGCATTCGTAGCCATAGACAGCGTAGGCCTCCGGCATTTTCTTGTATTTTTCCTGATAGCGTTTGACGAAATCGGCGACGCTTCCTCCTTGCTCCAGTGCAAAGGCTGGATCGTAGCCCCCCATGGTGGCGTAACAGGGGATAGTCTGGAACGTGTCGGCGCCTGCAGCATCGATGAAGGCCTTCTCGTAGCAGCCGTCCGGCACCATCAGGGGAACATGCAATCCTTCGCCCAGCATGTCGATGGCTATCTGGGGGCCACCACTTTGGCTGGTGCCGCCGAAATAGACCATGTCCGGTCCGAGCTTGCGAATCCCCTGGATCACCGACTTGAAGTTCTTCTGGGTCGCCACGATGCTGTCGTGTCCCAGCACCTTGATGCCCAATTCCTCGCACTTCTGCTTGAAAATAGTGGCGATGCCCGCACCGTAAAGTTCCTTGTCATCCAGGACGTAGACCGATTTGACCTTCAATTGTTCATGGGCGAACAGGGCGCTAAGCGGGCCTTGCACAAAGTCATTAGGACAAACGCGACAGAAGTTGATTTTGCCGCTGGGACGATAAATGGCCGGCTCGTCCTTGGTGTTGTTGGGGACCTTTTTGGTTAGTCCCGGCCAGGTCGCCGAGGGTGAAATTTGCACCAGTCCCGCGTCGTTGAGGATCGGCTGCGACACCATCGAGGCCCCGGAATTGTAGGGTCCGATGTACGCAAGTACGTTACGATCGGCAATCGCCTCGCGGGCGTTGTCGGCCTCTTTGCCAGCATCCCACTGCCCTTGCGCGGCGGTGGCGTCGTCCTTATCTACATAGTCGATCGGCAGACCGGCGATCTCCCCGTTATACTCCTCAATAGCCATGCGGATGCCGTTGACAATCGTATCGGTCTGCCCTTGGGCCGAACCGGTGCGGGGCAGACTGGATACGATGCGAATGCCCCGGTTGCCGCTGCAGCCACTCAATACCCATAAAAATCCGCCGCCCGCCAACGTCAAAAATGTACGGCGATCCACGCTGTGCCCCCCACGGATGGTATCTGCATCTACCTCGGTTGGGTCCACCACGCTTATGCCACATCACTTTATAGGATCTACGCTATCATAATCAGCCGGGTTCACCAATAGGGAGGGCAAAACTCCGTTGCATCTCCCCAGGAAAGTTGCAACGGAGTCGCGTCACTCAAATGTATCCGAAAGTAGCAGGCTGGCCTTCCCAGGCACAGTCCCGTTGGGCTAGGCTGGAAGGCAGTGGTTGCTTTCTGGCATGATCCGTAGTGGTTGTTGCCCGAAAATTAACTTTTGACGTTCGTCCGGTGGAGCTAGCCGATGGAGGACATCCTGACACAAGTGGGAACCATTTTGTGGCAAGTGCTCAGCAATCTGACCAATCCGGACGCATGGCGGGAGGCATTGGCGGCTCCCGGTGTGGTGGCCGCCGCGTTCATCGTGTTGAATCTGATCGTTTTTACGGAAACTGGTCTGCTCATCGGTTTTTTTCTTCCCGGTGATTCCCTGTTGGTCACGGCGGGGATCGTCGCCCACTCCGTAGGCTGGCCCGTCCACTGGTTGATCGCCACGCTGTGTGTGTCGGCCATTCTGGGCGATACGGTCGGCTATTGGCTAGGGCATACGGTGGGTCCGCCGATCTTTAACAAGCCCGGAAGTCGTTGGTTTCGGCGGGACCATTTACTGGCCGCCAAGGCCTTTTATGACAGCCATGGCGGCAAGACCATCATCATTGCCCGGTTTATACCGATTATCCGCACGTTTGCCCCGGTGGTAGCAGGGGCCGCTCCGATGGAGTACCGCCGCTTTCTGACCTACAACGTAGTTGGCGGTATCGGCTGGATCGTCAGCATGGTCCTGCTAGGCTATACGCTGCACATCTGGCTGGATCCATTGCTCAAGCCAATGCTCGGCGAGCAATTCCAGATCGCTCGCCATATCGATAAGGTGGTGGTCATTGTGGTGCTGCTGTCCGTGTTGCCGTTGGTGCTGAAATGGTGGCAGCAGCGTCGCCGGGCCGCCCCGGCCGTTGCCAGTACCCAACAATAGCTGCAAGCACGTCTCTGGTGTCATCCCGGCGTAGGCGTCCCACCATACAATGTTTCAAACTGCCCTCAGGTTTGAAACACCCTCTGCAAAGCGGAACCGGGGCAGGGCGATCCCGACGGCACTTGCCCGCACCACTGGTCTGATTGACTGATCCGGGAGAAAGTCATGTCCGCCGATACACTCAACGCCTATTTGCGCGAACAACTGGCCAGTCTGAAGGCTCAGGGACTGTACAAAGCGGAACGTTTTATCGAGACACCCCAGGGGACCGAAATCATCGTACAGGGACGCCGGGTGATCAACTTTTGTGCCAATAACTATCTGGGCCTGGCCAATCACCCCCGGCTGGTAGCCGCTGCCCAGGAAGGGCTCCACCGCTGGGGCTACGGCCTGTCCAGCGTCCGCTTCATTTGCGGTACCCAGAACATCCACAAGCAGCTCGAACAACGGATCGCTCAGTTTCTGCACAAGCAGGATAGCATTCTGTACATTTCCTGCTTTGATGCCAATGGCGGCTTGTTCGAACCATTACTGACCGAGCAGGACGCGGTTTTTTCCGACGAATTGAATCACGCTTCCATCATCGACGGCATCCGCTTGTGCAAGGCTCAGCGATTCCGCTATCGTCACAATGACATGGACGATTTGCGGGCCAAGCTGGAAAGTGCCAAAGGCAGCCGTTTCAAGTTCATTTTCACGGACTCGGTCTTTTCGATGGATGGTGACCTGGCCAACTTACCAACCATCTGTGAGCTGGCCGATCGGTATGATGCGGCAGTCGGGATCGACGATTGCCATGGTTTGGGGCATCTGGGGGCTACGGGTCGTGGGGCCGCCGAGCAACTCGGTGTGCTGGACCGTATCGACGTCATCACCGGCACCCTGGGTAAAACCCTGGGCGGGGCCAGTGGTGGCTTTACCGCGGCCAGTGCCGAAATCGTCGACTGGTTACGTAACCGCTCGCGTCCCTATCTGTTTTCCAACAGTGTGCCGCCGGCTCTGGTGGCGGCCGCTCTGGAATGCCTCCAGCTGATCGAACAAGCAGACGACCTGCGGGCACGTCTCCAAAGCAATACCTTGCGGATGCGCCACGGCCTGGAACGGGCCGGTTTTTCGGTCAAGCCCGGTCCAACACCCATTCTGCCTGTGATGCTAGGAGAGGCCGCGCTGGCCAGTCGCATGGCCGACGCCCTGTTGACCCGGGGTATCTACGTCATCGGCTTCAGCTACCCCGTGGTGCCCCAGGGCCAGGCCCGTATCCGTTTGCAGGTGTCTGCTGCACACACCGAGGAACAGATCGATCGGGCCATCGCAGCCTTCACCGAAGTCGGGCGGGAACTTGGTGTGATTGGTTGAAGGAAGGTCTGGTCGTTCAAAGGTTCAGTGTCCGGCCCAGACCTGGCACAGTTCCACCACGACGCGCACGGCGGCTTCCATCTCTTCCAGACAGGTCCACTCCAGGGGCGAGTGGAAATTATGTTCGCCGCAGGAGAGGTTGGGCGTGGGCAATCCCTTGGCCGTAAGCAGGGCACCATCGGTACCGCCGCGAATGCTTTTGAGCCGTGGCTCCAGACCGGCACGGCGGATCGCCTGCATGGCATAATCCACTGCCCGGGGCTCGCGGGCAATCCCGTCACGCATGTTCCGGTACTGCGGCTGGATCTGGATGCGGACTTGTGCGCCCGGATATTCCCGCTCGATCTGCTGACCGATTTCCCGGAGCCAGGCGGCGTACTCGGCCAGTTGCGGCGTTTCGAAATCCCGCAGCAGACAGCGGATGCTTACCTCGGCTACTCCCCCCTCAATGACGTAGGGGTGCAGAAACCCCTGCCGGCCACTGGTGGTTTCCGGACTGTAGGTCCGTTGGGGCAACCGCTCGATAAATTTGGCAGCCAGGCGCACAGCGTTGATCATGCGTCCTTGAGCAATCGCCGGGTGGATGTTCAGTCCACTGATGGCAATCAAGGCCAGGTCAGCCGAAAAAGTCTCCGCTTCGATTTCGCCGACTCCGGTACCGTCCAGGGTATAAGCCACTACGGCTCCAATCTGCTGCGGGTCCAGATGCAACACCCCTTTGCCGATCTCCTCGTCGCAAGTGAATACTACCCGGATGGGACCATGGGGGATTTCCGGGTGCTGGCACAGGATGCGGCAGGCCTCCATGATGACTGCTACGCCGGCTTTATCATCGGCCCCCAGCAGGGTGGTACCATCCGAGGTGATAATGGTCTTTCCTACCAGTTGTCGCAGTTCAGGATTGTCCTCGACGCGGATGATCTTGCGGGGATCACCCGGCAGAACGATGTCGCCACCCGGATAATTACGGATGACCTGCGGCCGCACGTTGCGACCACTGGTTTCCGGACTGGTATCCACATGGGCCAGCAAAGCGATGGTCGGTGCGTCCGGCACTGTCGCCGGCACCGTAGCAAATACCAGGCCGTGTTCCGTTTGACGGGCGTCGGCTACGCCCAATTGCCGCAGCTCCTCGCACAAAAGGCGTGTCAGCTCCCGTTGGCCCGGCGTACTTGGGTAAGTCGCGGCCTTTTCGTTGGCCTGCGTGTCGATCTGGACATAGCGCAGGAAGCGGTCCAGCAGGGTGTGAGTAGGATAGTGGGGCATGGGCGTTCCAGGGGCATCAGAGGCATGCATCCGGTTATTATCGGGTTCGTTTCAGGATTGCTGCAGGCGGCGTGGCGGTGGACGCCGGTTCTTGGAGGTCATCACGCCAATTTTGGGGCACAAACTGGCCAGCAGACAGACCTCACACCGTGGTTTGCGGGCATGGCAGACTGTACGACCATGCAGAATCAGTCGATGGCTGAACCGCGTCCACTCTGCCGGCGGCAACAGTTTCATGAGTGCATACTCGATTTTCACCGGGTCCGTGTGTCGTGTCAGTCCTAAGCGGCGTGCCAGGCGCTTTACATGCGTATCCACGGTAATGCCCGGCACACCGAATGCATCCCCCAATACAACGTTGGCTGTTTTCCGGCCAATGCCCGGCAGGCGGACCAATTCCTCCAGGGTGCGGGGTACTGTGCCGCCATGACGAGCCACTAGTTCGGCACAACAGTCCCGGATCAACCGCGCCTTGTTGCGGTAGTATCCCGTCGGACGGATCAACGCCTCCAGCTCGGTCAGGTCCGCTTGGGCGAAATCCTGGGCCGTACGGTAACGGGCAAACAGTTGCGGTGTTACCCGGTTTACCCGCTCATCCGTACATTGCGCCGACAGGATCGTGGCAATCAGCAATTGCAGGGGATTGGCATGCTGGAGGGCGGTTTGCGGCTGCGGATAAAGCTGGGCCAGCAGTTGGTTGATGGCAGCCGCCCGTAGCCGGGCCGGCGGCAACCGCCGCGGGGAACGGGCTGTAGTGCCACGCCGGCTTCCTGCCTCGCCTCCTGAAGGTGTTGCTGCAGCACTCATAACGTCATTGTAGGCAGGCAGCGGCAAGGACAAATATGCGTATACCCACTAGCCAACCTGCCGCCTCTCTTGTTTCCTCCGATCATATTGTGATCAGTGATTGACCGTGGTAGGCCCGTAGCGCATCGGGATTGGCTCAGGCGGCGGCCGCTAACAGGCGGACAGCAGGGGGAAAAATGGTTACGGCCCGGTGCGTACGCTGGAACCACAGTTGCAGCCGCCGCAGGGTGGCTTGGTCCGTTTCCCGATCAGGGATCAACGCCAGACGGTGCGGCTGGATGACGCTTAAACGCACCAGCGATCCTGCTCTGGGCACGTGCCGGTGGGCCTGGGGGATGGTGTCCAGTGGCGTTCCCCCGGGAGGTTGAACCCACACCACCGGACCGGAGCCAATCCCTTTTTCCAGCAGTTCCCAGGACCGCTGCGGCGCGTCGACAAACACAGCCTCTGCCAGCGTTAGGGCCTCCACGCTGTCGACCGGTTGCAATCGCTGCAACAGTTCCTCCTTGTGTTGGGGCGGGAAAAAGCCACGCGCCTCCAGTTGTTGTAAGTGACGGTGCAATTGCTCCATAGGACCGTAAACGAGCAAGCGGGTACCCGCTAGCAGGATCTGGCTGAACCATTCCTGCAGTTGGGGGATTTCGCCGCAGATGCCGATGGTTGTCGGTCCATCAGGTTCGTCTTCATATTGAGCAAGTTCCTGGCAGCCTATGTCCGCCTCGGGCGGTGGCCAGGTGGCAAAGCGGCGACGCTCCTCGGCCAGCCCTAGCCAGCAGACCGGCGTTGTTCGTCGGTCCGTCAGCCGGGGTAGATCCTGCAGCAGTGACCGGAGGGCCTGTTCCTCCTGCTCGGGTACGCAGACGCGGTCGACCAATTGTCCCTGGTAGGCTTCCAGGGCGGATAGGAGTGTACCGGTTGCCAGTTGTTGGTGCAGGGCAGCTGGATACCGGCTGCGGAGCAGGGCCGAGCCGCCAAAGCACATCAAACCCTGAGGGAACCCCAGACAGGTCGACCCCTGCTGCACAGCCAGGCGGTAGTCGCAAGCCAAGGCCAATTCCAGTCCCACTCCCTGACAAGCTCCTTTCAGGCAGGCAATAGTTATGGCCGGGCATTCGGTCAGTCGCCGCACCAGGTGCTGGACTTTCCAGGCCCAGGCGGCCCGCTCGGCAGGGCAGCGATAATCACGCCACACAGTTGGGCTCAGACCACCGCAGAAACCGGCTGGCCGGCCCGAGGCGATCACCACCGTTCCCAAACCCGGTGATCGAATCAGCCAGTCTACGACGGCCTCCCACTCCTGCAGGGCTATCCCGTCCCAACAGTGGTGCAATCGGTCAGGAAATGCAAAAGTCAAACGGGCTATGCCCTGCTCGACTACCACCTGAATGTATCGGGAGCGGTAGATGACCACCATGTTCATGCCCTGCACATGGACCGCTTCGGTTGCTGATCAGTCGGGAGGATCGAGGGGGCAATGACCCGGCTGTCCTGACGGTTCGACGGCCCGCGTCGCTTCACACAATCAAACTGGCGAAATTGCGCCGGTTGTGCGGAATGCATCAATCCGGCTCATTCCTTTTCGCCCGGCTGGTCAGGTATGGCCTGTTGTTTCAACCGGGCAGGCTGCGACAATGAAAGCGCTTGGGCAACGCAGGTTGTCTGATGGTGTTTTCACAGGGCCAGGTGGCAGAAAGGGTCGAACTATGGTGCGCACATGCGGGATTGTGTTGGCCGGCGCCGCGTTATTGGTTGTCGCGGGCGGTTGCCGTTTGTGCCAGCGGGATCGCTGCGACCTGCGGCCGGGGGTGTTTTCCTCACGCTGGCGGACACCGCCGCCGGCTCAATTGACCAGCCAGCCCCGTGTTGGCGAAACCTGTTACGACGCCCTGACGGGTCAGCCGATCCCCTGTCCGCCAGTGCCCGGGGATCTCGCACCGCCCACCGGTGGCACCACGCCGTCGCCACCCTTGGCTTCTCCACCTTCCAGCGAAGAGTTGCCTCCGCCGGGAGGTGGCGACCACATCCGACCTCCGGGGGTGCCGAGCGCTCCGACCAATCCGAACACCTCCCCTTCGCCACGCTGAATCGTTTAATGTATTCTGTTCGCACCTGTCCCTTTCCAGTCTCCTCATCATCCTGGGCGTTGCACCAAATCCTGGGCGTTGCACCAAACACTCATCCATTCATTCGCAGGCCCGTAGTATAGCTGGTTCAGGTTGCCCCGCTTGGTCGGTCCGCTCGTTGATACCTTGGTACCTATCTATCAATTATGTGAACATAAGTTCGCATTTTGCAAATCGCCGGTTTTGGCCCACCCCAGTGATTGACCCGGGATAATCGTGTAATCGTGCTGGCTTATTGGTTGGTTCTGTTCGATGACTCGCGATGTCCTTGTGGTACCGGTGTGTTCCAGAAACCTCTAGCTGCGGGAGTGTATGGAGTACTCTGAGCGGGGAGGAGGAGCCGATCGAAGATGTTGGGAGGTGCAGCGTTAGTGTAGCTATGGGCCGGTGTTGATTCTGAGGTGTTGCGTGCGGCGGTACCACTATCGGACAAAGGTAATGGACGCACTGGACCGAGGAGGCGTCGTGGCCCAGCCTGGCCCTTTTTACCGGTTTCGTTGCAGCAGTCAGCCGGACCAGGCAACAGCGAGCCGGAAGTGCAGGAGAAGGTGCCGGTGATCGGACCGACAAAGGGTTGCGGCCGAAGCCAGGGCAACGCCTTTCCCGTAGTTGGACAGAAAAACAACCAACGCTTGATGGGTGAACCGGGAACAATCGACTGGACCGCCGGGGCTTCTTCTGCAGCCAAATGTGGTGTGGCGGTGTTCCAAGCGGCATCTTTGCTTGAGGGGGATTGTGTGGCACTTGTGGGAGTTAGACGTCGTTCCGTCCGCGGTAAGTGGATTTTTTGTCCGCCTACAACTGCGAGCGAGCGTGCGCTGTCTGCCGGACGTATCAGTGCCGCCGGCGGAACCTGTGGAGAAGTCGGAATCAGTTGCGGTTCGCTGCCGTAAATGATATCCGCTGTCAGGACCACACTTGCTGCTATCCAGGCCTTTTGTAGCCGCATCCTGCCCGCTCCTCATAACCGTTGGGCCTCCGTCCCGCAGGGTCGTTCGATTGACCCCCAGGCACAGAGAGCCTTTCCAGGGTTTGCAATCTTCAAATCGGTCCCTCATCACCCGCCAGCAGCAAGAAAAGCTGCCTGACAAACGAAGCGCCAAGACGGGCTCTTTGTTACAACCGCTACAATCGATATTTTCAACTCACACAGACAAAACCATCAGCTTGCATCTGCTTGCCCACAACCGCTGAATAAAGCAGTTGACAAGCTGGGATGCATTCCATCCGTTCGCAGACGAAAGACTTGTTTTCTATCACTTGACTTATTCCCGATTGTAGATAATTTGTACAATATCACATTGATATTGTACAGATGTTCGGTGAATAATCAAGGGTGTCGAAGGAGATTGCTGGTCGGTGGTAGGGGTGTGGGGCCCGGTGTATTGATTAGTCGCCCGGTGGTGGTTTCAGGCACAGCAATGGGCTGGGGTGATGTCGGGGTGCGGTGATTACCTGTATTGGTGAGTGGTGTCGTTGCAGTACCGGTTGGATGGCCGCTTGGGCCAATTCCGGTTCGTTGCAGTCCTCGCTGAGGTGCAGTTGCACCAGGTAGTGAGGGGAGTGCTGGGACCGCTGGAGGACCTGTGCGACCAATGCCGCTGCCTGAGCGTTAGACAGGTGACCTTTGTCGCTAAGCACCCGGCGGATCAACGGCCAGGGTCGGCCGCTTTGGCGCTGCAATTCCACGTCGTGGTTGAATTCCACAGCCAGCAGGTCTACGTTGGTTAAAGCGGCCAGCAGGCGTTCATTGGCGCATCCCAGATCGGCGGCATAACCGATCGCCGCCCGGAGCGACCCGGCCAGCGTCTCGATCCGGAAGGCGAATGTCGGCTCGCTATCGTGGGACACCTCGATGGGCAGAAAGCGGCAGCGTGGACTGACGGCAAACCACTGGTTTTCCTGATAAAAACGCAGCAGTTCGTTCTTTTCCAATAGATGAAAGTATTCCGAACGCCAATTCAGTTGGCCGCTATGCCGGCGATGCAGCCATAACGGGATACGGCGGACGACCAGCTCGCCAAAGACGCTGTCGCGCCAATGGTCCGTATGCACGTGGGTCAGCACCACCCCCCGCAGCGTTTTCCAGGTGCGACCGATGCTCCGTAGACGGTTGGTCAGTTCTTCGGCTTCCAAACCACAGTCGACCAGGAACCCTTCTGTCTCGGTTTCTACCCAGGCCCCGTTGCCGCTACTACCACTGCCCAAAGTCGCAAAATGCCCCATAAGCTTGCTTTCCCTGACACCTTGGCCCCCATGGATGCCTTTCTTACTCTACTAACCGCACTTTTCCTTCGCGCCTAGCTCGGTATTTGCTCCTTTTTTCTGAAGGTTCCCAAGGTATCCGCTGCGGCATTATTCCTCTTGTTGGCATCATGCTAGCGTTTTGCTTCCGTTGACCTCGGGGGGACGTACCTCGGGATACGGTCCGGGGGTGGGTTGTGCCAGGACGGTCGCTTCGCTATGGTGGACAGTAAAGGAGGACCACAGCGATGAACGAAGCCACCTTGTCCGCTTCGCGGCCGGGCACCAGCAGCTCCGCTACTTCCTCGGCCATGTCGGCTGCACCAGCTTCCCCCGCAGCCGGAACAGCCGGCGGTGATGCCGGTCACCGTCCGGTGGCTGCACCGGCCGACGCCCCAGCTAACCGCGGCTCGCAGAAACTCATCCTGGTTGTCGACGATGACCGTGAAATGGTCGAAGGACTGCGTACCGTCCTCGAACGCCAGGGCTACCGTGTTATCCACGCCCACGACGGTTACCACGGCAAACAAGCCATCTACATGCACCGCCCCGATCTGGTCATCCTCGACATGATGATGCCGCGGATGGGTGGTTTCCCGGTGCTGGAACATTTCCGGGGCAAAACCGACGCCCCGCCCATCATCATGATCACCGCCAACGAAGGTAGCCGGCACAAAGCCTATGCCGAATACCTCGGCGTGGTCGACTATATCCGCAAACCGTTCGCTATGGAACGGCTGCTTGAATCGGTCCATCGTCTGCTGCGGGGGACCACCGACGCGAATCCTCCGTCCACAGGGAGCTGACCTGTTTGCTTTCCTTTCGCCTAGGGGCTTTGTGCCATTGATTTATCGAGCCATGAGGTCGTCCCCGCAGGGTCATGCTGCCGGGCGGCGATTTCACTTACGTCCCCAGCGGCGTCGCTCGCGGAAAAACTCGCTCAAAACGGCAGCACATTGCTCGGCCAGTACGCCCCCCACCACAGCCAGGCGGTGCGGCAGACGTTTGTCGTCGGGAATCTGATACAGGGACCGACACGCCCCCGCCTTGGGATCGTCGGCCCCGTACACGATCATCCCTAAACGGGCGTTGACCGCCGCCCCCGCACACATCACACACGGCTCCAGCGTCACGTACAAAATGCATTGTTCCAGCCGCCAAGATTTCAAGGCGTTGGCTGCCTGGGTCAAGGCGATCATCTCGGCATGAGCCGTCGGGTCCTGCAGTCGCTCACGCTGATTGTGGGCCGAGGCAATCACTCCCCGTTCCGGATGGATGATCACCGCGCCCACCGGCACTTCATCCTCGGCAGCCGCCGCCGCGGCCTCGGCCAGACACAGCTCCATGTGATAGACGTGAAACGGATGGTCCGCCTGACGCCAGGCCGCATCCCCTGACCTGGGCCAGGTCACAGATGCCCCAACATACGGATAAATCGGTTCGTCCATTACGTGTCTCACTCGACGGATCGGCCCCCCTGGTTCCGTCCCGTGGTTGCCTGCCCGCATTTTAAGCACGTGACGGCATCTCGCCCGCCTCCGCTTATCTGCTTGACCGCGCGGAGCCCCCCTCATCTTCTAGGTAATACAAGTCCACAAGGTCCTACCAGCACTTAAAGATATATTCCTAACATCAATAAGATAAAATATACCGCTATTCCGTAACTACAACAAATTCGAGTTGCGGCAACTAACAAGTAAGCGTATAAACATTGGGCATCCTTACGATCCGTTAAAGTACGTTGGGTGGGGCCCGACTGCGCGGAGCGGTTGTCATAACCGAGGTGTGGGTCTTTCGGTCCAGGCGAGCTCCAGGGGGTCGGTCGGACGGCGAGACCGTTGCTATTACGGGTAATCGAACTTTCCACCACCTCCGAGCTGCGAGAAGCAGAACCAGTTCCCTAGCGTGCGTTTTCCCCACCACATTTGGCACGTTCCACCGTACTCGTGACCTGATTGGAGGAGGCTGCATCACCGATAAACGAGTCGACGACGTATTGCCAGCACACAAACGCCGCCTCTGCAAGCCCCCCTTCCACGCAACTGTCGACATCTCAGGAAGGGAAAAAGATGATAATTCGCCTTTGGAATCAGCACTATCCGTCAGATCAATGACCGGTCGAACCCCAGAACCGACGCCTATTGTTCGCTTACCGTTCCGGTGCCAACCCGCGGGTCGCCCTTGATCTATTCGTTGATGAACAGGGCTGGCCCAAGTGGTTTCGCATGATGACGCATCGACCGCTGTCGATTGGGGTTGTTCGACCGATCGTGTTTGTTGCAAATTGTTGAACGGATATTGAGCGTGATCAGTTGCCTGTTGAAAATTGTTGAATTCTTCGACGCAAGGCGTACCCGTACCCGCCGGTGCCTCGGTTCTGGCTACCGCTTCCGTCTGAGGTGCTGGAGAACTTGATGCAGTTGCAGTTATCCCTTTACTGTGCGAGTATTTGTGCGTGTCAATTTCGTTGCATGGGTGGTTCGCGTGTTCACTATCTGCCCTCTGACCGATGGTAGGGACGGTTGCGGGGTGGAGCACAGAGCGGAGCAAGGCCACGCAGTCGCGGAAAAAAGGGAGCAGGCAGAAGGGGTAGCGGCGACACAGACGCCGCCGGCGGGTAGGGGGTACCGATTGGAGACGTCGGCGGAGCCGCCGCAGAGCGCGCAAGCAATGGCGAAGGGTCCGCCGATAGTCCTGCCACGAGGTACTCTCTGGTGGTGTTGTCCCTTCATTGAGAAGGTCGCTGGCCAGCGGCATGGCCGGGCCTGTGTCGTCTGCTTGGGGGCCCGTCCGTTGACTCGGCCAGCGCGACCGCCCCCGGTCGCACCTGGAAGGCGATCGCCGCTGGCGTAAACGAGTGCCTACAGAACTGGGGGACGCCACCACCGGTGACTGGTCGGCCGGGTACGGGAGTGGAATGCCAACGGAACGGAGCATGGATTGACCTCATAAGTTCATTGTGTTCAATTTATCACTTTATGAAATTATGTACCATATGGCGAAAAAGTCAATAGTGGATTGGCCTCCAGTCACTATGTTGCAAAAACTTCCTTTCTGATTGCGAGAAAGAGAGGATCGGTTGTACTAGACCATTCAGGTTCGGAGCTATCCGATTGCCTTAAGCTATAAAGTAAATTTTGTTAGGACGATAGAACGAACAGTCAGTTATAATGCGCCTTTGCGCTAGAGTAGTTGCATGACGAAGAAACAAATAAAAACTAGAATGCTGACATTCCCAATCATGTTAGCATTGGCGAGAAAGTCGCACCGAGCCGGAGGCAAGTCTAAGACGTCTCTGTCCGAGATACACTGTGACAAAACGTGCTACTAGTTAGGAAATAGCTGACCACTGGAGCTGGTTGCGTTTGGGCGAAGTGGCACGTCGGTTGCGGTTTGCTTTTGAAGCATTTATTATACATAATTTTAGTACACAAGTGTTGTTAGCGGAGGGCTATGGAGCAGGGGGGACTTCCTTGGCCTGCAGAAGCTGGACAGCGTCACCGCGTCCGAGGGCGTAGCGGAAGTTGGTTTTGGGGGTACAGGCAGCCCCCACGTTGCCTTTGGGGTCAAGGGCGAGAAAGGCGACGCGGGCGGAGTGGACCCCTCGTCGGGCCGCCGCGGCATGGACCCGTTGACAGGCCAGCTCACAGGCTTCCTGCGGGGTTTTGCCACTACGGAGCTGTTCGACGATAAAAAAGCTGCCACAGACGCGGATAATTTCTTCACCGACGCCTGTGGCACCGGCGGCACCGGCGGTGTCGTCGACGTAAAGTCCCGCTCCAATGATGGGGGAATCTCCGACCCGGCCGGGGAGCTTGTAGGCGAGTCCGCTGGTGGTGCAGACGCCGCCGAGGTGCCCTTTGGCGTCCAAGGCCAGAACCGTGACGGTGTCGTGGCCATATGGGTCGCTGGTAATGGCCCGCGAGCCGTCTGTGGCTGTTTCCGGATCATCGTGGGCGGAGGGTGCCAGCGCCGTCGCTCCGACTGGCTTGTCCTTGGCCGGACGCAGATCGGGATGGCGTTCCAGCCATTCGCGCAGGGCGGCCAGGGTATAGGGCTGCTCGAGGGGAAACCCCTGTTGTAGGGCGAACCATTTGGCCGCTTCACCAACAAGCAGGACGTGAGGCGTTTTGTCCATGACCCGTCGGGCCAAGGCGGCCGGGTGGCGGATGTGCTCGACCGCGGCCACTGCTCCACAAGCGAGGGTTCGGCCGTCCATGACGCTGGCATCCAGGGTCAAGCGGCCCAGACGGTCGGGCAGACTCCCGAAACCGACGGAATTACGACCCGTCAGATCATCTTCCACGGCCTGAGCTCCGGCCAGGGCTGCTTCCAGGGCTGTTTCTCCCCGCTGTAATAGCGGTAGTGCCGCCTCGACCGCTTTGCGTCCGAACGGCCAGGTAGCAATCACTACGGGCGGCATAGCCGATTCTCCCCCTTCGATAGGACGGACCAGCGGTTGGCACCAGCCAGACCTATTGGCGTCAGCTTATAGAGGTAGAGGCAAAAAAAGAAGCCAGCCACGCTGTACCAACTGATCAGCGTGTGCTGACAGGTCCAGGGAAAAGCTGGTTAAGGGGTTGGCATCAAGGGTTGGAAGGGGGAGCGGGAGGAGTTTCGCTGGGGGTCGGAGCCGGGGCTGGAGCCGGAGTCGCCGCCTTGCTGGTCTTTTTAGTGGTAGTCTTTTTGGCGGTGGTGGTCTTCTTGGCCGCCGTCTTCTTGGCGGTAGTCTTCTTGGCGGCGCTGCTAGCCGTCTTGGTGGTCTTCTTGGCCGCCGTCTTTTTGGCGGTGGTGGTCTTCTTGGCCGCCGTCTTCTTGGCAGCCGAACCCTTGGTGGTCTTGGCCATCGTCAACATCTCCCGAAAGTTACTCGTTGCATCGACCGCCACGTGGTCGATATCGCCTCAACTAGTCAAAGCTCCGCAGCCGGAGCCGCATGCATTTCTGCTTCCATGCTAACGCACGTTGTGAAGTTGTCGATTCCTTCTTCCATTTTTCGTCGCTTTTTTCCTGCGATCCATCCTTTCTTGAAAAAAGATGCCACACGTTTGCTGCTCGTGCCATTGAAAAATCGACAAACTCGCTCTGTTTGATCAAAGCTCCGCGGAAAAATAGCCGATGCTTGGAGACGACGCAGTGGTCAGGAAGCTCGGGAGACACGCAGCATGAGCCGTGGTGTCAGTGCGGGATTGCTACTGCTGCTGACCACCGGCTGCAACGTCGCCCACGAAGCCTGGCGCAACCTGCACCACGAACCGGCCCTGGTATGGAACCAGTGGCTGATCCATCAACGTCTGGAATGGCAAGCCCACCAGGCTTGGAAACGCGTTCGGGACCAGTATCCAGACGCTGCAACCGAATTCCGTGAGGGCTTCATCGACGGCTACGTGGACTATTTGGACCGTGGCGGTCCGCCCCACCTGCCCGCGGTGCCACCCAGCCGCTACACACGCCAGGCCCGCTACTACACCCCCGAAGGGCACGCCCGCTTACAACAGTATTTCCTCGGCTTCCAGGCCGGGCAACAGGAGGCGATCGCTAGTGGCCAGCGGCAGTATCTGACCGTGCCGGTGCTGTTGTCCCCTGCCGCGGCGGAACCGCCGCCATTCCAATTGGCTTCACCCCGCAAAGACGCTTCCGCTGCCCCACTGCCGGAGGCTGGAAGCGACAACACCGCTTGGAACGGTTCCGGACGAGGAAGCTCCGGTCAGGGGTACGCCACCGCTGGGATCGTAGCGGTCGCGCCGGCACTAGCTCCGCCGCCGCAACAAGGCCCGCCCAGTGACCCGCTCAACGGCCCTGAGCCTGCGGCCGGGACGCAACTACCCGCCGATCGGACGCTTCCCCCGCCGGTACGTGCCACGCCCGCGGAGTTGCTGCCAGCTGCGGGAGGGCGGCCATGAGTAGGGCGTGCCGCTTCATGATCGGTCTGCTGACAGCAGCAGTGGCCTGGGCATGCAGCGGTTGTGCCTCTGTGACTAATCCCGTAGCTGATGGAATTCCCGTGCGTCGGCTACCGGAAGAAATCCTGGGCCGGCCCAAAAGCGATTTTCGCCCGATCCCCCTTAACCTGTTGCGGATCAACAACCCACCCGAATACCGCCTGGATAAGGGGGACGTTCTGGCCATAGTCGCCGACGAGATCCTGACCCGGGTCGATCAGCCGATCCCGGTCCAGTTTACCCCCGGTGGGGAACGCCCAGCCGTGCAGGGACTGCCCGTGCCGGTTCAGGAAGACGGCACCATCCAGCTCCCTCAGTTGGATCCCATCCCTGTTAAAGGGCGGACGCTCAAAGAGGTACGGGAAGCCATCCTCCGGCAGATCGAGGAGAAAAAATTGTTGCAGCCGGGCAAGGGACGCGTCAGCGTGGACCTACTGCAGCCGCGACGCTACCGGGTCCTGGTAGTACGGGAGGATGCCCAACCGCTGACCCCGCAGTTTGCTGCGGCCGGCAACGTGTCTGCCGTCATCGGTGGCACCAAGCGGGGGGCTGCCTACGCCGTGTTGCTGGAACCCGGACGCAATGACCTGCTGCAGGCCCTGACCCTGACGGGAGGCCCGCCCGGATTGGAAGCCAAAAATGAAATCATCATCCGTCGCGGAGCTTACGATCCGGCCAACCCGACCAAGGGGTACGTCCGCATTCCTTTACGCTTACCGCCTGATCAACCCATCCCCTTTACCGAACAGGATATTACTCTGAACGATGGAGATACCGTCTACATCGAAGCGCGGGATACGGAGGTCTACTACGTGGCTGGTTTAGCAGGGGCCACGCAAGTACCGCTGCCCCGCGATTACGACCTGCGTGTCGTGGAAGCTCTGGCCCAAATCCGTGCCCCTCTGATCAATGGCAGCTTCAGCCAGAACGCGTTCGTCGCTCTGGCCGTCCAGAGCGGCCTGGGCAATCCCAACCCCAGCCTGGTAACCGTCATCCGCCGGCTACCCAACGGGCAGCAGATCCGGATCCGTGTCGACCTGAATGAAGCTTACCGCGACCTGCGTGAAAACATCCTGATCCAGCCTGGCGATCTGATCGTCTTGCAAGAGCGGCCCAGCGAAGCCTTCGTCCGCTACCTGACTCAGACCTTCCGTCTGACCACCACCTGGCAGATTATCCATAGCCCCCGCTTCAACCAGGTGGGCATCGGCAACAACCCCTGAGTTAACCACGACCCTGTCATCAACAGACCAGGGGTGTGGCGTCACGGTCCGACCTAGCTGTGGCTTACCTCGGCCGTTGTCGGGACAGAACAACCCGTGGTCGCACCCATCTTCCGTGTCGTTCACCAATGCCGATCAGAAAGCCTTGCGGGTCTACAACCGCCCAGTGGTTTTCATCCGGCGGGGTGGAGGTGGCCCCCCTGTGACCTTCGGGTAACTTTGTTGGCCAAGCCAGGGGTTGGCCGTGGCTAAACCGCTCGGCCTGATCGGCCGTCAGCTCCAGCCGGGGCAAATGGGCAACGGCCAGCTCCAGCGGCAGCAACGGGGGTGGCTCCGTCCGGTTCACCAGCGGCACCGCTTGCTGCAACGTGAACGGACCGATCCGGAGCCGCCGCAGGGCGTCGACGTAACCGCCACAGCCCAGTTTCTCCCCCACGTCCCGGGCCAGCGAGCGGATGTAGGTCCCCTTACCGCAATCCACTTCCAGCTCCAGCGTGGGCCAACGGTAATCCAGCAGCCGGATGGCTTGAATCGACACCGGTCGGGGGGTTAGCTCCGGGGCCGCCCCCTGGCGGGCCAAGGTATATGCCCGCTGGCCGTGTAATTTGACCGCCGAGACCGTCGGCGGCCGCTGCCAGATCGTCCCGACAAACCCCCGCAGCACAGCCGCTATCTCTTCAGCCGTCGGCACTGCTGCCACCTTCTGCTCGCGGATCTGACCGTCAGCGTCATCGGTCGTGCTGACCGCCCCTAGACGGATCCGTGCGTGGTAGGTCTTCCCCTGCTGCTGAACATAATCCGCCAAACGGGTGGCCTGCCCCACACACACGACCAGTACGCCCGTGGCCAGCGGATCTAATGTTCCGCAATGCCCCACCTTCGTCCTAGTAGGAAACCACCGCTGGACGAGATTGACGACTGCCCGTGACGTCTGGCCGCCCGGCTTGTCTATCACCAGCAAACCATCCAACCCCTTCACCCTCTCCTCCACCGGTGGCAGAACTGGCTATCCCTACGACTACCCTCGTTATTAACTGCAGCCGGTTTATGACTCAGGCTGTCACCGAGTTGTATACACCCAGGCGGAATAACCTAACAGCGTCCACAGGAACCGATTAATCGCCTAAAAGGCGTTTTGAATTGCAACCTCCCGGCGACCTCTTCAATTACTCATGCCAATGTCGGCTTTCTGTGGTACGCCTTGGTATGCCAACATCTTAGAGTATACCGGGGGCTTTTCCCACTATATCGAGCATCCCTGCCAAGCCGTACTGCTGGAACTGGATAGCGATCCGACGCGATGGTTCGGGCCGATTTCCTCATCATTTCGGACAAAGACAGCATTCCCGTCAGCAAAAGTTTTAAAGGCACATGATCAACACCTAAATACGAATGTTCTAGGATAATAGCAGTCATATCAAACTCAAGGGATATTTCGGTCTGCATTGAGGTGGCAACTATTATAATGAACGAAAGTTCAATTGCTATCTGGACGTCAAATAAAATTAATCCCCTCTCTGGCTGAAGATTCACGGTTGATACTTTGGGGCTGATGTTGGGCCCTTCTGAATCAATAGAGTGGAGCTGGGCCGTTCACAAAAGGAGGGGTGACGGCTGCATAAACCGGGCGGGGGCGGCGTTCAATGTTGCAGGAAGGTGGGTTGTAGGGTCTTTGCCCTTTCAGTTATAGGGGATTTCGATACGACACCAGCCAAGATCGACAAACGTCGCCTTGTTTCCCTGGTTGATGAACACATCCGGATGCAGCGAATAAACGACAAAGCGGCCATTCTTGTGGCTTTTGACCAATCCGGCTTCGCTGAGTACTCCCAGATGGTGGGACACATTGACAATCTCAATATTGAGCTCTTTGGCCAGTTGGGTGACGTTTTTGGAGCCGGTCCGGAGACTTTCGATAATCCGGATACGGTTCGGTTCAGCCAGAGCTTGCAGCTTTTGCGCGCATTCTTTGGCAGTTTTGGGATCGGTCATGGTGCTCTACCTCCTCGTTCCGGTGCTCAATCGGCAGGTGGAATAACCGCGAGGCGATCGCAGTAGCTTGCAAGGTCAGTACCTTTCTTCCAAGCTAGGGCAACAGTACTTCTAGCGTTCCTTGCACCACTACGATCGTCACTTCATCATTATTACAACAACTTACCTGTGAAGACAAGCGTCGTTGTTGTCTGTATGGTTATTTGACAGAAGGATCGACGAATTGTCCTGAACATAAAGATCGTGACAAACCTAACGAGCGAGCGGCGGCCGCTAGCGATTTGCTGTGTCTAGAAGAGCAGGTTCGGACCTGAAGATGACCAGGAGGTTCAGGAGGCATTCCAGTTGGTGGTACGTCCACACCACGGGGCCCCGCAGGGGGGACCATCGCCGCGGCAATTGACCGCTGACTCGGTGGATGGCCGCCCAGCCGTGGGCAGACCAATGAGTCGTTCCAAATTAGTCGCATGGCACTGCGGACATTGTTGCGGCTCCCCCACAGCCGCTGTGACCAACTGTTCAAATGTATGCTGACATTGGCGACACACGTACTCATACAAGGGCATGTTCCGCTCCTCCATTGATTGTCATGGTTGCTCCGGCATCTTCTTGTTGGGGGTGAAGGCGAACGGCTATCGGTCCAACAAGTATTTCTCAGCCGCCTCCGGTATTCACCGGAGCAACGCGCGACCTTTTATTAGTAATTATCAGCGTCGTCGTTTTTTATACAATTCGCTGGCCTGGAATAGCAGGGCACGCTCTTCGGGGGTGAGACTGGCTTGGCCTTGTTGCGATACTTTGGCCAGCACGCGGTCAACTTCGGCCTCGAAATCGCCTGAAGCGATTGAGGCTAGGGAGGGGCGCCCACTTGCTGTTGCTGATTCTATCGGACCACTATCCGAATCTGGCGGAGTAGTCACCCGCAGGGTGGGTCGCAACGCTGGGCGAGTGCGTCGTCTCCAACGTATCCGCCAATGGCCCGTTAATTGCCAGTGATAACGGTAGTACAGCAGGCCGAACGCTGCTCCAGCCAGGTCAGTCGTCGCGGTCAGCAGCCACCCGCGTTCGAGCATGACAAGCAGGTCCAAACCGACATACAAAGCTGCAATCGTCCAGGCGGGAATTGGGAGTACGAAAAACAGCAGTACCTGCTGACGCGGGAAATGGCAAGCGAACAGAATCAGGGTAGCAGCGACTGCCGGGTTGGCCCCTGTCAGAACTATCTGGGCAGGCGACGGTGTCATCCAATACACCACAGTGCCGGTGGCATAGCCGAGCAGGCCGGCCGTCAGGTAATATGCGCCATATTCGGATGGACCGTGGATGGCTTCCAAGCGGCTCCCGGCCCAGTAGACCAGAAGCATGTTGGCCAACAACTGCCAGATGGAATCATGCAGTACCAGAGGGGTCAGCAGGCGCCACACTTCACCGCTGAGCAATCGCTGCGGTTGGAAACTGCCCCAACTCCACAGCGGATTCTCCTCCCGAGCTGAGCCAATGTGCTGCAGGAGGAATAGAACGCTCGTGGTAACGATAATCCCTGCCGTCAGGTTCCAGCGGCCGCTGGCCGTCCACCCTCCGGACTGTCGTTCCGCGTAATAATCCCGGTCCATGATGCCCATGGCCGTTTTCTCCTTCCCATCTGCTTTTCAGGATAGCAAAGTGCCGGAGGGGTTGAAACGGTTTGTGCCCTGCCTGGGCCCGGCGGCAATCCATTGATAGCTGCCGCCGTGGACCGCGTCTCACCCGCTGCCAAGCCGGCAACCGCCACCACGCTTGACCTGATTCCCTTTAGGTATTTCTCCGTTCAGTATATGAATTAGGTGGATGACTTAATGTGCTGATCATATAACTTTTTAAATGTTGGGATTGGCCATTAGTTTTTAGCGTCTCGTCCACAGGAATTTTACTGGAATAGCCGGCTTGTCAGGCAACAGACAGAGGTGCTGGGGTAACAAACGCCCCCCTATGACATAAGGGAAGGCGGGTGTGTGGCTCGAGGTTCTTGGGTGAAAAATGTCCGAGACGGTGGGGAACCCCTCTCCCTATACCCCATACGGGATGTTGATAATGGACAATTGATGCGTTTAGACAGCCGAGAATTTATTGCAATGAAATTAAAACATCAAGTAATTATAAATATGTTTTTCGAAATGTCGTTTTATTACAGCGTTGGTGCGATAGTGATCAGGGAGGGAACGAGTATGGGGGAATTGAGGTGAGGTAGTATGAGGGGTTGGCTTCGAATTGTGTAGAATGAGGGAAATAGTTAAGATCGAGTCAACAGGGTGGCTGTAGGGGGAGGCAGGTGTCCGGGGATGGAGATTTGCAATGTCGGCCGGGCCAGGACCAGGCGGGGACCGTGATTGCTTACCGTCACTTTCGCAATACTGATCCGCCCGCTTTGGCGGACGTATGGAACGAGTCCCATGCATCGCGCAGCTCGTATCCGGTACGCACGCCCGCGCTTCTGGAGCGGTGGATCTTTTCCAAACCGTATTTCGATCCGCGGGGTCTGATAGTAGCAGTGGACACCCAAGCGGACCACCGGGTGGTGGGCTACGTCTTGGCGGGCTTTGGCCCCAACGCCGAGTTGAATGCTCTGGACTACAGCCAAGGGGTGATCTGCTTGCTGGCGGTACGCCCGGCCTATCGGCGCCGGGGAATTGCGCGGGAGTTGATCCGGCGGGCAGAACACTATTTGTTAGCGCACGGTGCCACCACCCTACGGGCCGGTCCGCGCTGGCCTTATTGCCCGTTCGGCTTTGGTCTGTACGGTGGCACTAACTGCCCAGGGTTTCTGGCTTCGGATCCCGGTGCGGACCCCTTGTTTCGAAGCCTCGGTTATCGTCCGGCGGGTACCACGTTGGTGTTCCATAAGCGGCTGGATAGTCCGTTATCCGTCGCCGACGTCCGCTTCCAATTACACCGGCGACGCTACGAAATCCTGGCGATCCGCTCGGCCGTTCCCCCTACCTGGTGGCACGAATGTGTCTGGGGGACACTAGAACCGGTAGAGTTCCGCTTGACGGACAAACTGGCCAACCAGTTTATTGCCGGTCGGGTCCTCGTCTGGGAGTTGGAAGGGTATGGCTGGCGCTGGGGACTGCCCGCCGCGGGCGTGCTCGACATCCAGATTCGGGAAGACCTGCGACGCCAAGGACTGGGCAAGTTCCTCATGGTCCAGGTCTTGCGCTTTTTGCAAGAACAATACTTCGGCCTGTGTGAAGTACAAGCGGCAGACACCCAGCCGGAACTGATGGGCCTGTGTCGTTCCCTAGGTATGGAGCAAGTGGACTGCGGCACCACCTACATAAAAAGTGCCACCGAGGCACTGCCCCCTCCGGAGCTTTCCCAACCCCATGCCGCTCGGGCCACGCAGGACCCCCCGACTCCGTCCACAGCGACGGCCGAGTCCCCGCCATCGTCCACCTCGTCATCCTCCTCGATCATGTCCCCCTGAAAATGGTAAAAAATTCGCCCAACCAGGCGTGGTAAGTTGCTCCATAATTGCAAGTTGACTCGCCTGGTCGTTGTGGTCAAACATGGGGGAAGGTTTTGTCCACGGGGCGGTCGAAGGGTGAATGCTCGTCGGTTACTCGCTGCCCCGCTCACAGGCGACCAGGTGGTAGATACGGAGCGCCACTTGACCAATGGCTGATTATATGTCTATTTGTATATATACAATAGCATAAAATAGGATTGTGTCAAAATTTACACGGCAACGTACTGATTAGGGAGGACGCTTTGTCAGCACCGTTTGCCGTATGAGTGGGTTTAACCGAACAGGCGGTGGAACCAGGTACGGCGTGGCGGTCGGGGTAAAGGGACGTGGATAGGCAAGCCTTGCAGGATAGCACCGCCCCACAAGACGGCGATCCGCTCAGCGGCTGCTCGACCGACCCAGCGGACCAATTGCTGGTATCCCTGTCGGAATAGGGGTCGACGCCGATCGATGCCGTGACCATCGGAACCCAGCAGGTGGATGAAGCCGCCAACGGCCCAATCTTTGAGGGCCTGTTCGGTGGTATGGTCCCAAGGTTCCGCCAGGGCACTGGTGCTGACTTGGAGCAGGCAGCCCGCGGCAATCCAACGCTGGGCCAGACCGGGGTCGAACAAAAGCTCCGGATAGCGTTCGGCATGGGCCACTACCAGACGGATACCCAAGGGGCGGAAATAATCGGCAAGGGGTAACAGGTCCAGGAACTGACCGTGAGGCATTTCGACCAGCAGGGCATGGCCGGCGTCTCCCAGGGTGAGCCAGCGGCCAGCCTTCCATTGGTCGATGAAGTCCGGTCCCAGCATAATTTCTCCGCTGGGGTACAGCTGCAGGGGGATCTGACGGGCAGCTAACAAAGGTTGCAGATCGGCCACGGCTGTCCGCAGGGCTGCAGCATCGTTGGTGGGGTAGCTGGGGTTCTGGTGGGCCAGGGCAGCAGCATGGCGGACGCCTTCGGCCACCAGCAACCGGCACATGGCCAGGGCCTCGTCGACGGTTAGCGGTCCATCGTCGCGTCCAGGTAGCAGATGCACGTGGGTATCGGCAAACGGGAGCATAGGTCCTCTCCGGTGCCCACGGGGGGTTAGCCGGCGTCGTGATAAGCATCGCTGTAACGGTAGCCGGCATAATAGTAGCGATAGGACAGGTCCCGCATCGGTAGGGCGTTGACGGCCACCCCCAGGATGTGTCCCCCGACGGCCTGCAGATCGTGCAGGGTACGCTCTACAGCCGTTTTTGCATCACGCCGCATGCGGAACACCAGTACCACTTCGTCGACCCGGGCGGCCACGGCGGCGGCGTCGGAGACGGCCAGCACCGGAGGCGAATCGACTATCAGAAAATCGTAATGGGGGCGTAGTTGTTGCAGTACGTCGTAGTAACGTTTAGAAGTAAGCAGTTCGGCGGGGCTTTCGGGTCGGGGGCCGCACGGATACAACGTCAAGTTGTCGACGGAGGTTGCCTGGGCGGCTGCATTGATGTCTGCCACGCTGGCAACCACACTGGCAAGGCCCACCGCTGGCGTAGGCAGAGCAAACAAGCGGTGCAGCCGGGGCTTACGCCAGTCGCAATCCAGCAGGGCCACTCGTTTACCTGCCAAGGCTAGGCTGATGGCCAGATTGGCCGCCAAGGTACTTTTTCCGTCACCCGGGTGGGGGCTAGTAATTTGCACGATTAGATGGTCCCGGCCGCTGGTACTGAACAACACCTGATTGCGTAGGGCCCGGATGGCCTCGGCCTCGGCCGAGTGCGGACGCCACAGGACCACCAGCGAGGCATCGACGGGGTGGGCCAGTTCCTGCTCAGCCTCCTCGTCCAAGCGTAGGTACGGAATATGCCCCAGGACGGGCACCCCCAACTGCCGACGGATGTCCGCCGGTGAGCGGAAGGAACGATCGGCCCATTCTAGGGCCAGCGCACTACCGCCCCCGAGCAGTACACCCAGCATCAACCCCAGGGCTATGGACTGCAACCAGACTGGGGCCACCTGCACCGCGGGTGTGGGCGTGGTGACTTCTTTGACTTCGAATACCCCGCCGCGCTCCGTCCGCCGGATCTGGTCACGCAGCAGGTTGAGATCCCGCAACCGCGTTTCCTCTCGTTGCAACTCTTCCGTAGCTTTCTGAATGCTGTTGTAAATGGGGGTCAGATCCAGGAGTTTTTTCTCATCACGAGCAATCTCCTGGGTGAGGATTTCAATTTTTTTCAGCAAAGCCGTTCGTTCTTGCAGCAGCCGGTACCGGTAGGCTTGCAGTTCACCGGCCTCGGGACCGCGTTCCTGCAGCTCGCGTTCTACTTCGCGGATCTGGCGATCCAGGGCGACAACCTCTGGGTGTCCTTCGCCGTAGCCGTAACGAGCCATCAGCTCGCTGCGACGAAAGCGCAGGTGCCGCAGCAAGGCTTCCGGCTGACGCACGTCGGGGGTGAGCACGGAGGTTGCTACCGAGCGGTCGCCGGTGCCCCCTAGCCGTTGCAACAGGGCCTGTCGCAACGCCGGCACGGTTTGGGCCTTTTGCAGCTCTTCCAGCTCGCTGTCCAGTTCCTGCTGACGCAGACGCAGGCTGGTTTCAGTGGTCCGGTTGGTGGCAATGCGGGTACGCAGCACGGTCAGGTCTTCGGGAACCCGCAACCGGCCGGTGACCGGATCTTCGATCAGCAGGGACCGCTCGGCTTCTGCCCGCCGGCTGGCAATGTCCCGGATCGTCTTTTCCACCGCGGCAATCTCCTCTTCAACCTGCCGCAGTTGCCGCGCCGAGGCGTCTTCAAACACTTCCGCCAACTCCTCCCGATAAGCATCAATGATGGCTCGCAAATACCGCGGCGCATCGGCGGCATGCCCCGCTTTAAACTGTAGTCCCAGTACGTTGCTGCCCACGTTTGATCCTGGCTCCTTTTCACGGCTAACAGTAAAACCATTCATCAAAATCTGCATTCGCCCTTCTACTGTTGGGGGTAAGGAGTGTTCAAACGGTCCCTGTTGCAACAGGTGCCGTTCCGCAGCCCGCCGTAAAATCCGTTCCGAACGCAACAGGATCACCTGGCCAGCAATGTAATCTTCGACAAACTGAACACGCACGTCCCCTGCGCCCCCCGCCGCTAGCTCCGGCCGGTTCTTCAGCACCATCAACTGGGCCGTCGATTGATACACCGGTGGCCGTTGCAAATGATACATCACCCCAAACACCTGACCGATCATCAGACCGAGCAGTAGCCAGGGCCAGCGGCGTAACAACCCCGCTATCAACGGTGGAATTGTGGGCGATTCCCGGCTATCTCCGCCTTGCTGATGGCTCGGAACCGGTGGATCCAGCACTGACTGTACTTCTGCCATGGCTGTCACCTCCTGGTTGCTTTTGCTGGTCTGCCACCGCCTTATAACCATTGTGACTACCCCCGACTGGCTGCCAAGTCGTTTTCCAGAAACTGCTGCCTCTGCCAACGATCAACCCGACATCTAGAAAGCACAATTGCTTTACACAAGCGTCAGGGGAGAACGGGAAACGACAGCCAGTGCTATCAAGCAGGAAAAAACTTCATCAAGCTTCCCGGGGCAGTTGAGTTACTCTGGCTGCTCACGCACAGGATCAGTGCCAAAGACGGACCACCGGTAAGACAGCCTGGGGCTTGTAATGAGGCCCCAAAATCCCTCCTAGCAGCCCAGTGAGGGTGTTTAAATGTGTGGTTTCGTTGCTGGTTACTGGCGAAAAACACAGATCCTTTCCAGAAGTCCAATAACATCGAATCATGGAAAATGCCCTCAATTCCGGGTCAGGGAAGCGACGAGTGATGGAGAAGGAAGACTTGTCTAACTTGCTGGTTTTACATCGAGTTCCGTCTATGCCGGGATTGGATAAGTAGACTCGATGAAAGCCGGGCGAAAAAAAATTGGATTGCCTGCTTGACGCCTGCTGAATTGCCCTCTAATATTTTCACCACCGACACCACGGGGGCCAAAAAACAGTGGACACCCAAGTGTCGATGGAGTAAGATAAGCAGTCCCGAAACTAAGGACGAATACTCGGTGGCCGCGATACCGCTGAGTGGGATTTTTGACAATCTGGTAGGCAGGGAGAGCATCCGACAGACCAGCAGCGACCGGCGTCATGGGGCAAAACGTTCCAGGGTCGGTAGCTTGTATGGTCTGTCCACGACACGAGCCTGAGAAGCGAGCAAGGCGGATCGTCTACCCCTTTTCCTTGTCTTCCCGAGGGAAAGGGTGACGGCGCAGAGCCGCTCTGCAAGTCATCGACAGGTGGCGAGGGAGCGAGCGATGCGGCCAAGCTACTAAGGGCGTGTGGGGGATGTCTCGGCGCCAGAAGGCGAAAGGGCGTGGAAGACTGCGATAAGTCCGGGGGAGCTGTCAACGAGCGTTGATCCCGGAATCCCCGAGCAAACCCGGGGAACTGAAACATCTCAGTACCCGGAGGAAAAGAAAGAAACCTCGACTCCGTAAGTAGCGGCGAGCGAAAGCGGACCAGCCCAAACCACAGGGGCAACCCTGTGGGGTTGTAGGACCGCAGTTAGGATCCCAAGTCCTTAGCAGAACGGTCTGGAATGTCCGACCACAGAGGGTGAAAGTCCCGTACGCGACAAGGACAAGGGCCGAGCGGTATCCTGAGTAGGACCCATCACGTGGAAGTGGGTCTGAATCCGGGAGGACCATCTCCCAAGGCTAAGTACTCTCTGGCGACCGATAGCGAACCAGTAGCGTGAGCGAAAGATGGGAAGAACCCCGCAAGGGGAGGATAGTGAACCTGAAACCACATGCCTACAAGCGGTCGAAGGGCTATGCCCCGTAAGGGGAAGGCCTGACGGCGTGCCTTTTGCATAATGATCCGGCGACTTACCGTATCCAGCAAGGTTAAGGGTCTTTGGCCCGTAGCCGTAGCGAAAGCGAGTCTGACAAGGGCGTACAGTTGGGTGCGGTAGACGCGAAACCACGTGACCTACACATGGCCAGGCTGAAGTTGGGGTAACACCCAATGGAGGGCCGAACCCACTAGTGTTGAAAAACTAGGGGATGAGCTGTGTGGAGGAGTGAAAGTCTAACCAAACGTGGAGATAGCTCGTTCTCTCCGAAATAACTTTAGGGTTAGCGTCCGGATAGTTGGCCGTGGGGGTAGAGCGACTGATTCCGAACGGGGGCCTACCCGGCTACCTGTCGGAGCCAAACTCCGAATACCACGGTACCAAGTCCGGGCAGTTAGACGGTGGGGGATAAGCTTCATCGTCGAGAGGGGAACAACCCAGATCACCCGCTAAGGCCCCCAAGGCATGCTCAGTGCGAAAGGAAGTTGGATCCCTAAGACAGCCAGGATGTTGGCTTAGAAGCAGCCACCATTTAAACAACGCGTAATAGCGGACTGGTCGAGGGATCCTGCGCCGATAATGAACGGGACTAAGCATGCCGCCGAAGCGGTGGGCAGTCCGCTGGACTGCGGTAGGAGAGCGTGGCATGTGCGGCGAAGCGGTACGGGCAACGAGCCGTGGAGCGCATGCCAGTGAATATGCCGGAATGAGTAGACGATAAAACGGGTGAGAATCCCGTTCGCCGAAAGCCTAAGGTTTCCTGGGGAAGGTAAATCCGCCCAGGGTTAGCCGGTGCCTAACCCGAGGCCGAAAGGCGTAGGGGATGGGGAGCAGGTTAATATTCCTGCGCTCCTCGCGCATCACGGGACGCTGGCTTAGGATGGTGTAGGCCGAACAGATGGCCTCAGGGCGTTTATGATCCCGATATCCGTCTGCGGCCAGCCGAGAAAACCGCGCGAGAAACCGTACCACAAACCGACACAGGTAGGCGGGATGAATATTCTCAGGCGCTCGAGAGAACGCTCGTGAAGGAACTCTGCAAGTTGACCCCGTAACTTCGGGAGAAGGGGTGCCCCACTCCGGTGGGGCCGCAGTGAAAGGGCTCTGGCGACTGTTTACTAAAAACACAGGTCTGTGCCAAGGCGTAAGCCGCTGTATACAGACTGACGCCTGCCCGGTGCTGGTAAGTTAAGGAAGCGGGTTAGCCGCAAGGCGAAGCCCGCGACTGAAGCTCCAGTAAACGGCGGCCGTAACTATGACGGTCCTAAGGTAGCGAAGTTCCTTGTCGGGTAAGTTCCGACCTGCATGAATGGCGTAACGACTGGAGCACTGTCTCCACGAGCGACTCGGTGAAATTGTAGTTGTCGTGAAGATGCGACATACCCGCAGCTAGACGGAAAGACCCCGTGAACCTTTACTGCAGCTTGGTATTGGGTTTAGGCCCAGCATGCGTAGCGTAGGTGGGAGGCTACGAACCGCCACTTTCGGGTGGCGGGGAGCCGCCCCT
>JANWVV010000040.1 GCA_025055795.1 Gemmataceae bacterium | reverse complement strand
ATTATGGACAATAATTCTGGTGAAGTCAAACGTGGCTGGCGATTTTTGGAAAACTTTTTCACTTGATCAGGAGATCATATAAACTAATTGTGTAGTAGTAATAAAAAATATCCACAGTATTAAATGTCGATCGCCAAAAACATGATCGCGAATGAATGACGGGAGTGGATAGTCGGTGTGGGGAGCATAGTAATGGCAAAATGCTTTCGAATTACCGGACGAGGTGCTGAAATTTTTTGGCCTTGAACTGAGCAGGAGTAACCGATTAAATTACCCTCCATGATAATGTGCCAGCGGAGCACGAGGCCCCGCATCTAAGCAATTCCAGGGAGGGAGATGGATGCCAACTGTTCGTGCCAAAGAAAGCAAAATTGGCGTAGCAAGTCATGCATCGAGCCGCCCCCTCATTGGGGTTAACGTAGACGTAATTATCGAACGTGGTACAACCCCTCACCTGCGTTTAAACCTCGGGTATTTGGATGCTATCTGGGCGGCGGGGGGGATGCCCGTTTTGATTCCACCCTTGCGTAAGGATTCGTTAACAGAGCTAAATCCGCTCTTGGAGCGTTTGGCGGGGATTGTGCTGACCGGCGGGGGCGACATGGATCCGCGACGGAACGGGCAGTCTTTGACCGCCGCGGTCCATCCAATGCCTGAACGACGCGAAGAGGTCGACCGCTATCTGCTGGCTTGGATTTTCGAACGGAAGCTGCCTGTATTGGGAATCGGCGTGGGCATGCAACAGTTAAACGTGTTTGCAGGTGGCACGTTGTTTTTGCACTTGCCACACGATAACCCGCGAGCAATGCCCCACTATGATCACAGCGGCGCGCCGCATCGCCACATGGTCCTGATAGAGCCGAACACCCGTTTGCAGGACATTTACGGCACGCCCGAATTGCGCGTCAACAGCATGCATCATCAAGCGGTTCATCAGTTGGGACGTCGGATGCGGGTGGCAGCTCGTGCTCCTGACGGTGTGGTGGAGGCAATTGAATCTACAGATCCAAATTGGTTCTGTGTCGGAGTGCAGTGGCATCCGGAAGACGAAACAGCTAGTGCATTGGACATGCAAATTTTTGAATGTTTCGTACAAGCAGCAGCTAAGACTAGCGTGCCTCTAAGCGTGGCTGCCTGAAAGAGTGGATCATATCCGAATTTCAGATCAAAATTTGACATTTCAAGATAATTATGCGTTTGCTGGTAGGAGTCGGATTTAGTTCCGGTTTAGAAGGCGCTGATGCCACCGTCGTGCAAATAAGCGGAATTGGCTTATATCTACAGCCGCGCGTGCTTGCTGCTGTTCGTGTGGCCTTTCCGCCAACATTGCGAGAATGGAGTCTGTGGTGGCGTTTTGCGGCTTCCGAACGACCACCACCGTTGACTCCTAGTGTGGTAGTGAACGTGCTGACGGAAACGGCACTGCAGGCGATTCGCCAAGTGACCGCCCGGGTCCAAATCAGCATGCGCGACATATTCGCCGCTGGATTACTAGAACCAGCATATGATCCTTGTGGCTTTGACTGGACCGAACTTGCTGCACGGTTGGCCGAACAGACCGGTTGCACGGTGATCCACAGTCTACGCCAGCGAGACCGGGCTGCAGGAGGCTGCGGACGCCTGATCACCGCTCTAGCAGACTATTTGTTGTGTCAAAATAATTCGTGCGCACGTTTGCTAATCCATTTGGGTCATTTTTTCACAATACTATATTTGCCTGCCGGTAACGACATCAAGAATGTCTTTGGCTTTGAGGTTGGTCCGGGTAACTACTGGTTAGATGCGCTTTTGTATTATGGAACGCGTTGTCGCGAAAGTTGCGACCACGGCGGGAAACGAGCTGTGCAAGGGCGGTGTCACGAGGATCTGCTGCGACGCTGGCTCGAGCACCCATATTTGATGCGACGACCACCGAAAGTAGTTGCACAAGATACATTCGGCAAATCGTTTTTACGTACTGTTTTTATGATAGCTCGTAATGAAGGTATGACGCTTGCTGACTTGTTGTGCACAGCAACGCATTGGGTGGTTCAGGCAACCGTTCGGGCAGTACGTCAGTGGCTCCCGACGGATGCGGCTAGCTTACCTGTTTACGCTAGCGGTGGGGGATGCCGCAACGGTTTTCTGTGGCAGTTGTTGTCTCAACATTTTGAACAGGGGGTACATCGGACCGACGAACTAGGAGTTCCGGGGTTGGCCCGCTCGGCGGCTGCAGCGGCAATTTTAGCCGCCTTGACATGTGACGGCGTGGCCGGTCAGTTTCCTTACCTCACCGGTGCCCACGGTGCACGTTGGCTAGGTAGCTTCTGCCCCGGTGATCCACGGCACTGGTCGCGACTGAGTGCCTGGATTGCTGATCAAACTCGTGATCTGGCCTTGCTGCGCGCCGCTTGAATTAATTATATCAATGATCGCTTGATTTTTATCTCAGAATTTACCAGCTATTTTTGTTCTAAAATCTAATTAATAGTTGTCAGAAGTCTAGAAGGGCGGGTGTGGATTGCCACTTGTCAACGGTATCGCAGAAAATGTAGAATTAGCACAGGTTCTATTGGTACAGCGCGTTACGGTGTTCATGTCCCCGTAGCTCAACTGGATAGAGCGTCGGCCTCCGGAGCCGAAGGTTGCAGGTTCAAGTCCTGCCGGGGATACTACGTTAGCACCCTCTATTTGTTTGCTTGTTCTTACCACACCCGATGCGGTTAGCAGAGAAGTGACGCGGGCTGCTCGTATAGTGAATCAGGGCCCCTCATGTTAATTAGGCGGTAGCGCAAGTAGCCGAGTAACTACCAACAGTGGCGTCGAGTCGCGAGACGGGATAGTGGCCTAGGCAGAGGTATTTCGTCAGCAAACCAGGACAGCGGCGTCAGCCAAGCGTTGCAAAGCCTCATCCAGCAGCGGTGCCAGTCGCAGGCGGGCTTGATTCAGATCGGTGAGTGGTCCGCTGTCGCTGGGCAGAAGCAGGATGCCTCGCAGGGCGCGACGGGCCAGCTCTTCGAGCAGTTCGGTGCGGGTCCGGGTGCCGTCTAAGAGGGGGATGAGCACTGCATCGAAGTGGTTGGGTCGGAAGACTTCATGGCGGCGGTTGGCCCCGCTCTTTTCGCCTAGTTCTATTCGCACCCGCAGGGAACGCAAGGCGACCGGCCGCTCCGACAGCGGTACCCGCGGCAACGGCAGAGCGTGCAGTTCGATCAGATCCGACGACAGGTACACATGGAGGATCTGCACGGCCAGAGGGGTACGGATTTGTTCCGGGGACTGTTGTACCATTTCCGCGACCTGCCAGACCAGTTCCTCAAAAGGTAGCGTACCGGGCCAATGGGCGCCCAGAATGCGGAAAGCCGCTTTCAGTGTCGGCTGGGAAGTGGCTACTACCATGCCGGAACGAGAGCGGTACTGAACCGTTGCATTGGAACGCACGTCACCGCTGTTATCGACCACCTGACGACGGGTGGACAAGTGCAGCCCTGCGATGCGGTCCGGCTGGATTGCCCAATCGGGGGTAACGGTGCTACGGACCAGCAATGTTTCGCGGAACATCCGGTTGCGGATAAAGTCCAGGTATTGCTCGGCCTGAATCTGATCGGGAGCGATTACCTGGAGGGCCTGCTGTACCTCGTAGGGGAAGTTGCTGCTAAGCATGGTGGTGATTTGCGATTCGCCGAGGTAATTGAGGCCATGACGCTGGGCAGCAGCGACAAATTGGTGGAAATAGACCGGTTCGTTCACTTCTTCCAGATGTTCGTGGTACAAGTAGTGGTCGGCCTGTTTGCTCAGGTGTTCCAGTTCGAGGCGTAGCAAGGTAGCGTATGGGCCGCCGTCCTGACGGGTGGCCTGGGCCAGAAAGTCCAGTAACGCCCGTGCCTGGCGGATCCGCTCCGTGGGGGTAGAAAACCGCAGGGCGTGGTAGCGCATCATGTCCCGAATCATGCCCCGCATGTGCCAGCCAGGGTAAGTGTTGTATGAGACATAGGCGACGCCCTGATCTGTCAACTGCTCAGCGCAAATAGTCAGTATCTTTTCGCGTATCTGGTCAGGTACCCATGAATATACTCCGTGGCAAACGATATAGTCAAATTTTCCCCAAGATGAATCGATATCCATAATGCTAGCACATAATAAACGTACGTTAGTAAGTCCTAAAGCATCCAGGATTCGTTGGCCATCGCTAATCTGACGGCTTGACAGGTCGATGCCCACAAATTGGGAGTGGGGTAAGGCTTCGGCCATTGGCAACAGGTTGCCTCCGGCCGCGCACCCCAGTTCCAGGACACGGCAGCGGTCCGGCGGCGGAGGCGTCAGGCCGAACAGTGTAGCAATCACCGCCAGATGGGATGGGTGTGTTTGGGGAAAGGGATGGCTTTCGTAAGGTACCTCATCATAACTAGTCGTCATTGCGGCTGGGGGACCAGGCAGCGGTGAACCACCGTGCGGTCCCACCGGTAAGTGCTGACCATGGGGCAACATCTCCGCCTCCTTCCTACCCGGTTTGAAGAGCATAAGCGGCGGCGATCGCAAGGCTTGCGGCGATGGCATTGCTCCAGCTTCGCGGACCTAGTGGTTACAGGACCGTTGGCTTACAACAGGATGGTCCGCCTGACGAAGATCCACAGGGAGCACGCTGAGCCGCCTGTGCATGAGTATCCGGGTCGCTGAAATTATCCCTCACCATAGCTACTGGTCGGGTCAGCTGTCCAGAGCCGGACAACTGTGGTCAGTGGCCGGACTGTATGATTTGGCCGGCGGAAAGGTCTTGCAAACATACGGTGCCGCCGGCTGTATCCTACGCCGGCCGAGGATCGAGGGGTGCTTTTTCGGTTCAAGTGGTGGCCGGTGGCCCAGGGCCGAGGTATGATCCACCACATCCCGCCACGATGCGCTATCTGGCTATGCTTTTTTCCTTCGTCCGCATCCTCCCGGAGCAGATAGACGAGGTGCAGCCATGTCGCGACGACCCCATTGGCCCGGCGTGGTTCTCGGTTTTGCAGGCGGCCTGCTGCTGATTGTGTCCAGTAAGCCGGGCTTGCTGCACGGTCAGCCGAAATTACCGGAGATCAAGCCGCTGCCGCAGGGTCCGATTCTGACCAGTCCCGCCCATCTGGGCCTCCGGGCAGGCGAAAAAGCGGAATTGGTGCTGACCGGGGCCAACCTGGCTGAGCCTGTCGGGATATGGTCCAACTGTCCTGGCATAACGATTGCGGTGCCCACGGATAACAAAAACGGCAGCGACCCCGGCCGGTTACGCGTACAGGTGAGCGTACCGGCGGATACGCCCATCGGCGTGTATGGACTCCGGCTAGCTACCCGCCATGGTGTTTCCAACGTCCGGCCCTTGGTAGTCGATGAACTACCGGTGGTTAGCGCTAACGAGGCCAATCGGAACAAAAGCTCGGCCCAGGCAGTGGCCGTACCGGTGGTGGTGCTGGGACGGATCGAGGCCGAGAGCAGCAACTTTTTCAAAATCACGGTGGCTGCCGGCCAGCGTTTGACCCTGGAGGTGCTGGCCCGACGCGTGGGATCGCCCCTGGATCCGCTCATCGTCCTGCACGATGCCAAAACGCAACGGGAACTGATCCATCTGACGGCGGACGATACTCCGGGCCTGCAGGGCGACTGTCGCCTGACCCACACGTTCAGCCAAGCCGGAGACTATCTGATCGAGGTGCGGGATAGCACCTGGCGCGGTGGTGCCGATTTCCACTATCGACTACGCATTGCCGATTGTCCCGGCGTGACGACAGCCTTTCCCCTGGCGGTCCAACGTGGAGCGAAAGCCTCCATCGGTTTTGCCGGTCCCGGAACCGAGGCCCTGCCTGCTCTGGCGGTGCCGGTCCCGACCGACCCGACAGTGGAAACGCTCTGGGTGGCACCGCGTTACGGCCAAGGGGGGTGCCGCGGCTGGCCGGTGCCCGTACGCGTGCACGACTGGCCGGAAACCGTCGAACAGGAACCAAACCAGACACCCCTGCAAGCTCAAAGCTTGCCTGTGCCGGGGGGCGTGTCAGCCCGCTTCGACAAAGTCGGTGACCTGGACCATTTCCGGGTTACCGCCCGCAAAGGGCAGAAACTGGCCGCGTTGGCCCGTACCTTCGAGTTTCAATCCCCCTGTGAAGTGTTTATCCGCATTCTCAACGCCAAGGGGAACGAACTGGCCCGCAGCAATCCGTCGCAGCCGACGGCCCGAGCCGAATGGACCGCCCCTGAGGACGGCGACTACATCATTGTCTGCGAGCATCTCAACTACCGCGGCGGGGCCAACGAAGTGTACCACCTGTGCGTGCAGCCCGTGGTGGGCGATTTTACGCTCAGTTGCGTATTGGATCGGGCCGAGGCCCCCGCCGGTGGCCGCCTGACCATGCTCGTTACCGTCAATCGTCTGGACGGTTTCAACGGACCTGTGGAGTTGCAAGCCGTTGGTACGGACCTGCTCCAGGGGACAAGTACCATTGCCGCGGGACAGAATTTTGCGTTGCTGCCGCTGGAAGTCCGTCCGGGCACGCCACCGGGGGTCTACCCCTTCCGTGTCCAAGGGCGGGCCACCATCGGGGGACAAACGGTCACACGCTATGCCTCCTGCCTCGATACCCTCAAGGCGGGCTGGGCCAACATGTCGCATCCGCCTCTGGACCTGGCCGGCCTGTGTGCCGCCGGAGTTATCCAACCCGCGTTCCATCTGACCGTCCGAGCCGACCCGCCCACGCTGGCCAAAGGCCACAACGGCAAACTCCATTTTCTGGCCACGCGGGACAAAGGAGTTGAGGCGGACATCGCTGTGGCAGCCGTCTACCTCCCCCCCAATCTGACCGTTGCTCCTCCGGCTATTCCCAAGGGACAAACGCAAGCGACGGCCGAAATCAAGGTAGCTCCCGCCGCTCCGCCAGGAACCCACCCCCTGCTGTTCCGTGCCAACTCCAAAATTGCCGGCAAGGACTACGCCGTGTACGCCCCGACGGTGCTGCACGTCACGGAACCGCCCAAGGAAGCCAAAAAGGAGTCGGCGCCAGCGGATGCGAAAAAGCAGGAGCCGCAAAAGAAATGACTCTGGAAGCTACGTCGCACCGTGGTCTGCCGCTGATGCCGGATAATCGCCAGGTTTCTAGGGCATTTTGTTTTGAAAAGACCGGTCGCGAAGGTGTTGTTCGCATTCGCGGTGACGTCCAGAATAATATCTCCCCCTACTTGTTGTAAGTTACCGCAACAGCAACAAACGCCCATCGCTGGGCGATACAAGCGCAGCAGATTTGCTGAGGCCTTAGGCAGATCATGGAGGGGGGACAGAATCCATCGTGGGAGAGTCGAGCAGGATGTCTATTTCCCTAATTAGTTGTTTCACAAAGACTTTTAGCGTTAAGAGGGGGCAAATCAGGTCTGGAATTGTGGCACGACGGGGAACATGGCATCCCTGTTGCACGACTAAAAAGATGTGGGGATGCAACCGGAACCGGCACCCCGCGGCGGCTTTGTGGGCACGTTTGCCTTTTGGAGACATCAGACGGGTGTAGGGCAAGGTTGTTCGTTGCCAGGCCGCACTGACCCACCCCCATCCGGCGGTCTGACCCCTTTCCAGGAGCCAGGCCGCTGCTCTCCCGCCGGCCTCCCCCAAGCCTCAGGCTAGTGGCGGCAAAGCCTCTACCGGCAGACGACAGGTTCCAACCAGGGAGAAGAAATGTTCCGTTCCAAACTTACCCGCCGACTGCTGGCGGTCGGGATGATCGTGTTGGCTGTTGCGGTGTTCCGTCCGGTGGCGGCCCAGCAGTTGTGGCACGAGCTGGCCGGCCTGCCCGATCTGCAGCAACAACTGACCGACGAGCAGCAACGTCTGTTGTGGTTGGACACCGAGCAGACGCGTACCCGCAACCGCATGGCCCGCAAGCAACATCTGATTACCCTGCTGATCCAAGGGCGTGGTTCCCTGGCCGAAACAGCCGAGGCCTTTGCACAGATGTTTCAGGAACACCGCGGATGCCTGCAACTATTGCGGAACAACTACGCCGGCAGCACCGACTACGAGAAAGTGCTCAACAACGTGCTCCATTACGTCCAACAACAGCTCCAGGACTGGCCTGAAGGGCAACGGCAAGCCGTTTTGACTCGCCTGGAGGCGGAACGGCGTCAGTTGCTGCTGACCCCCCGGCCGATAGCGAAAATTCATTGAAAATTCGTCGCAAACTGGAAAGTGACAAGCGAGCGAAGACGACGCCAGGCCGCTTTCTGAATCGGATGCCAAACGGTCAGATTCCTTTGTGGTATGGCCAGATAATTTCCTCTCCGCTGTGTTGTAGCAAAACCTCTCCAAACTCTTACGCCCTGTTCATTGGCGTTTTCTAACCTCTCCAACGGGGACGATGGGCCGCTTCTGGGGCGGTCACAGGCAGAACCGTGTGACGACACCTGAGAGGAAAGGAGGTTAGTGCTTTGCGTCCATTGGCCAGCTTGTTGGTGCTGAGCGGTGTGCTCGCAGCGGTCGCAGTCGGCCTGGGCGGGGAGTGGTCGCGAGTAAACACCCGCGCGGGGGTAAGCCTGGCCTCCTCGCCGGCGGCTGCTCCTGCACAGCCGTCGGATCTGACGGTATTGCAACAACAAGATCAGTTGCTGGAGCAGGAAAAGGAACGGCTGCGTCGCAGTTGTGCGGCCCTGGACCATCTGAGCGTGCGACTGGTGGTGGGGGACATCACCTTGGCCGAGGCGGCCGCCTTGGCCGAGGCGTTTGTCCGGCACCGTCCAGGCTTTGATACAGTCATGAGTTGGCAATATCCCGGTGCGGTCCGCCGTGTGGCGTTGGCCCAGTTCCTTATCCAGCGGGCCGAGGCCCGTTGCGCCGACCAGGATCCCAGCTTGTGGTATCCCGCTCGGCTGCGGCTGGAACAGGAACTGGCTACCCTCCAACAGCAGGAACTGCAATAAGCGGCCCGACCCTCTTCAGCGATCTGCCATCATTCGGCAACGATCTCTCGGCCTTCGGTGTCCGACCACAGCAGCAACCTCAACGGCACCCACCGGCCCTCAAGCAACACCATGTCGTCCGGCTCGCCTCGGGACGCCTTTGCCAGGAGAAAAAAGACGGGGCTCCGTTACTTCCGTGTGTCTGTCCTGAGGTGGAGAGCTTTTTCCGGCCGGCACAACACCTGACCGTAATACGATGTTATCTTGCCAATGGGCAGCTCCTCCGGCGTGGTTGTCCCCTTGCAGCCGGGCGGGTCTTTCGAGGCAAGCCAGGTCTACAACACGGGGGAGAACAGACGGGCGGCGTTCTCGAAGATGCGGCTCATCCAGGGACGCCGGGCAAACACGTCCGGGTCGACTCGCACCGAGTGAGCCAGATCACGCAAGAACTGCTCTTCCAGACAGCGGGTGACAGCCGGGTCGAAGAACTGGCAGTTGACTTCGAAGTTGAGGAACAGGCTGCGGTTGTCGAAGTTGGCAGTCCCAACCGAGGCCCATTGACCATCGACGAGCAGGCATTTGCAATGAAGCATGCCGGGAAGATATTGGTAGATTTTGCCGCCGGCGTCCAGCAAGTCGTTCCAGTAGAAACGAGCAGCGAGGAAGGGGAGCCATTTGTCGGGCCGGAACAGGGTAAGGAAACGGACATCGACACCGCTGCGAGCGGCCAGGCACAAAGCATCGCGCAGCCCGAGGTCGGGTACGAAATAGGGGCTGGCCAGCCAGACCCGCTGGCGAGCCTGGACAATCGCCGCGAAATAGGTTTCCCGGATGGCCTTGTACTCGGAATCCGGTCCCGAAGCTACCACCTGGGCCAGAACCTGACCCGGTGGCTGGGACCATTTGGGGTAGTACTGCTCTCCCTGGACGGCTTCGTTGCTGGCAAAGTGCCAGTCTTCCAGGAACACCCGCTGCAGGCCGGCCACGGCTGGCCCTTCCAGTCGCAGATGCGTGTCGCGCCAGTAGCCGTAGCGCCGCTGCAGGCCCAGATATTCATCCCCGATGTTGAAGCCGCCAGTAAAGGCGATGCGGCCGTCGACCACCAGGATTTTGCGATGGTTCCGCAGGTTGACCCGCAACCGATATAACGGGTTGAGCACCGGCAGAAACGGTGCATGGTGTCCGCCGGCCTGTCGCAGCCGCTGCAGCCAGGAGCGCGACAGATCGTGGGCACCAATCGAATCATAGAGGAAGCGAACGGTAACGCCGCGGCGGGCAGCCGCACACAACGCCTCCAGGAAGGCTGCACCGCTGCGATCCGAGCGGAAGATAAAAAACTGGATGTGCACGTGGTCGCGGGCAGCCGCAATCGCCTGCTGCATGGCGGCAAATGCCTCGGCCCCATCGTGGTAAAAGGTAACGCGGTTGCCCGCGGTTACCGGAAACCCCTCGGTATGCTCAGCCAGACGGGCCAACCGCCGCCACCGCCGCGGGACAGGAACGCTGGTCCCCGCTGACCAGGCGCAAATCTTTTTGAACAGACGCAAGCGTTCCTGCTTACGCCGTAACGGTCGCTCGACCCATTGGTAGCCGAACAGAAAGAAAAGCAACGCGCCCAGAAAAGGCACGAGCAGAACCGTCAGGCTCCAAGCGATCGCCGACATTGTCTCCCGCTTCAGGTGCAGGACCCATACCAGCACCAGTACCGTAACGACAATGTCGAGCAAGACCGCCCAGGCGGCGATGTCCTGCCAGAAGCGTTCAACAAATTGCGTGAAACTCATAGTTTTAGTATAGCAGTCGGGGAGAACGGCCTTTCCGCCGCAGCGACGTCCTTATCCGGGGACATCCCGCCCAGTTTCCGTCCAGCCTGGCAGCGTGTTGCCCGGGTTGCTCCAGAGGGCGGAGAGGCCGCCGCAGTTGCCGGGGTGCTTGACATCGTAAGCGCCGACGATGTGCTTGCGACGAAAAAGGGGAGTGCCTGCGGTGAAGCGACTGGTTTTTGCCCGGACTGGGCCACCGGCCGAGGTGCTACGCCTGGAAGACGACGTTCCCACCCCTGTGCCGCAACGGGGCGAAGTGCTGGTCCGTATGTTGGCCGCGCCGATCAATCCCTCGGACCTGATGTTTATCGGGGGTCGCTACGGACTGCAGCCGCAGGTGCCGGCGGTGCCGGGTTTCGAAGGGGTCGGGATCGTTGTGTCGCAGGGAGGGGGGCTGCTGGCCCGTTTACGCCTGGGACAGCGGGTAGCCCTGCTTGGGGCTCGCAGTGGGACCTGGACCGAATACACGGTCGCCGCTGCCCGGCAGGTCCTGCCTGTGCCGGACGACTGGCCCGACGAACAGGCCGCTACCTTTTTTGTCAATCCCGCCACGGCGTTGGCCATGGTCCGCTACGTGTTGCGGGTGCCCCGGGGAGCCTGGCTGCTGCAGACGGCAGCCGCCAGCGAAGTAGGCAAGATGGTCATCCGGCTGGGGCGATGGTACGGTTTCCGGACCCTCAACGTGATCCGTCGGCCGGAGCAACGGGAACAGTTGCAGCGTCTGGGGGCCGATGTGATCCTGCTGGACAGCGACGGCCCACTGGCCGAACAGGTGGCCCGGCACGCGCCGGAGGGTGTCCGCTTCGGGCTGGATCCGGTCGGTGGACCGCTGGGTTCGGCACTGCTGGCGGCGCTGGCCCCGGGAGCCCACGCCCTCATCTACGGCTCGCTGGCCGACGCCCCCTTGCAGGTCGATCCCCGTCTGCTTATCAGCACCGGCCTGTGTGTGCAAGGATTCTGGCTTGCCCGCTGGCTGACGCATCAGAACCTGTTCCGCTTGCTCCGCTTTTTCCGTCGCGTCCGTCGTCTGATCGGGCAGGGAGTGCTTCAGTCCAGCATCGCAGCGGTCTATCCCCTGGAGCAGTACCTGGCGGCTCTGGAACATGCCAGCCGTCCGGGCAAGGGGGGGAAGGTGCTGTTGCGTTTAGGCAGCCGCTGACCATTTCCACCGCCTTGGTGCTGCTGGCGGGTCGGGCCAGTGAGGTTGATGGCACGGAAAAGGGCGCAGCTCCGACGCCGACCTTGTTTCTGCCTGTCACACCGCTTAGAACAATCGGTGCCTCTCCCCCAGGAGATGCCGGCCGTGGCCTATCGCGAAGCACCCCGGACCCCGCGGGAAGTCCTGGCCTATTTACGCGAACATGAAGTCAAAGCGGTCGACCTGCGCTTCATGGATTTTCCCGGTCAGTGGAAACATTTTACTATACCCGCGGAAGCCCTGACCGAAGAGGTGTTCGAGGAGGGCTACGGCTTCGACGCCTCCAGCTTACGCGGCTGGCAGGCCATCAATGAATCGGACATGCTGCTGATTCCGCAGCCGGACACCCTGTTTCTGGATCCCTTCTGCCGCGAACGCACTCTGGCCATGATCTGCAACATCCAGGATCCCTTGACCCGTGAGGATTACACCCGGGATCCCCGCAACGTGGCCCGCAAAGCGGTCAACTACATGCGGCAGCAGGGAGTGGCCGATACCGCTTACTTTGGACCATCGCTGGAATTTTTCGTCTTTGACGACGTCAAGTTCGATCAGACCACGCACGCGGCTTTCTACTACGTGGACAGCCGGGAAGGGATCTGGAATAGCGGTCGGGACGAACGGCCCAATCTGGGCGGCAAAATCCCGCACAAGCAGGGGTACTTCCCCTGTCCACCGGCCGATTCCCTGCACGACCTGCGGAGCGAAATGATGCTGGCCATGGAGGAATGCGGCCTGCGGGTGGAAAGCCACCATCACGAAAAAGCCAGCGGCGGCCAATGTGCCATCAACATCCACTATGCCGAGCTGGTTCCCATGGCCGACAACGTCCTGAAGTACAAATACGTGGTCCGCAACGTGGCCCGCCGACACAACAAAGTGGCTACCTTCATGCCCAAACCGCTATTCGAGGACTACGGCAGCGGCATGCACGTTCATGTCTCGCTATGGAAAAACGGCCACAACCTGTTCTACGGCAGCGACTATTCGAACCTGTCCGAACTGGCCATGTATGCCCTGGGCGGTCTGCTCCGTCATGCCCCCGCCTTGTGTGCCATTACCAACCCTACCACCAACAGTTACAAGCGGCTGGTGCCCGGGTACGAGGCCCCCGTCCATCTGGCCTACAGTCAACGCAACCGTTCCGCGGCCATACGCATTCCGGTGTACTCGGCCCGGCCGCAATCCAAACGGCTGGAATATCGTGTCCCCGATGGTACCGCCAATCCGTATCTGGCTTTTGCCGCCATGCTCATGGCCATGCTTGATGGCATCCGCAACAAGATTTATCCCGGCCCGCCTCTGGACAAAGACATCTACGATCTGCCTCCCGAAGAGCTGCGTGATGTGCCCCGCACCCCCCAGACACTCGACGAAGCCCTCAACGCCCTGGAAAAAGATCACGACTTCCTGCTACAGGGCAGCGTCTTCACCGAAGACGTCATTGAAACCTGGATCAACTACAAACGCAGCGAAGAGGTGATGCCGTTGCGGATGCGCCCCCATCCCTACGAGTTCGCTCTGTATTTCGACATGTAACACGCGCCTGCCGATAATGCAAGCAGCCCAGCCGGGGCAAAGAAGGCCCCAGGGACGCAGGCGGAGGAAAAACCACGGACGTATCGCTCAGGAACCAGGGGGACGAGGGACAGGCGGAGCCACTGAGCCACTTCCAGCACCGGAGGCGTCCGGCGGATAAACGTCGGGCAGAGGATTAGGACTAATCGGGGCTACGGTCTGGTCGCTTTCTTCCAGGGTGCGGTCGGAGGGGGGGGCTACTGCAACCGCCGGACTGGCCGTTTCCGGACCGTAGTGGACGCGGAATTTGACATTAGCCAGTGCCAAAATGTCGTTGGGCAGCAAGGCCGCCCGGCGCACCCGCTGGCCGTTGACCCGGGTGCCATTGGTACTTCCCAGGTCCCTCAACAGCAGGACGCCATCGCTTTTGACTATCACGCAGTGCAGCTTGGAAACACTTTTTTGTTCAAAGCGGATGTCGCATTCTTCGTCGCGCCCCAGCAGGACCAGTTCCTTGGTCAGCTCAATGGGCGATCCGCCGTCCAAAGGAATGAGCACGGCACGCATGATCCTGCCTTCCCCCGCTGTAGTGGTTTGTGGATATTCTACCTTCCAGCCGGCGACCGTGTCGGGGTTGAATTAAGAGAATGGCCCCGGTGGATGAGGCCGTCGGCCCGACTGGACCGGTTTGTGGTACTGTCAGAAGCGTTTTTGAGGCGTGCGAACAAAAATTCGTTCCAGCCAGATTATGGATTGTTACCGAGGCATCGATTGCTGAGGTAATCGGGGGCTGAAGTTGCTTGCGTTCAAACGTATATTTGTCTAGTTGTGAGGTATTTGTCTAGTTGTGAGGGGCGAGCAGGGGGAGCAGCAGTTGGAGCAGGCGTTGGGGATCGTAGACGGCTCCGGCCCAGGGTCCGCCACTAAGGTGCTGCAGGAGGGCCCATAAGCGGGTGTCGGCGGGCAGGTCGGGATCGGGGGCCAGGTCCGGACGCGGAGGACGGCGGGCCAATTCCGCGCTTCCCCACTGCGGACCATATACCCCGCTGCTGTCGCCGACCAGGTCGACACTGCCTTCCAGACGGTGCCGGTCGATAATGATCTGGATCCGGTCGCCGTCACGGAGTTTGCCAATCGGGCCGCCGGCCAAAGCCTCCGGGGCGACGTGCCCAATGCAGGCACCGGTAGAGACACCGCTGAAGCGGGCGTCCGTTAACAAGGCCACATGCTTGCCCCATGGAAGATAACGCAGGGCGGACGTCAACTGGTACGTTTCTTCCATGCCGCTGCCCATCGGTCCGCGGCAGCACAGTACCAGCACGTCACCGGCAACGATGCGGCCTTCCTTGATGGCAGCGATGGCCTCCCTTTCCCGCAGGAAGACGCGAGCCGGACCAATCTTGCGATACACGCCATCGGCATCAACGACACTGGGGTCAATGGCCGTGGATTTGATAACGCTACCCTGCGGTGCCAGATTGCCACGAGGGAAGGTCACCGTACTGGTCAGACCGCAGCGTCGGGCCCGTTCCGGGCTCATGATCACGCTATCCGGATCAATCCCTTCCTGCTCCTGCAGGTAGCGTCGCAGCCGTTGCCGGCGGTCGCTGGTTTGCCACCAGCGCAGGACTTCGCCCACGGTCAGGCCGCTGACCGTGAGGGCATCCAGGCGGAGTAAGCCCAGCTCGCGTAAATGGAGCATGACTTCCGGCACTCCCCCGGCCAGGAAGACGCGGACCGTCGGGTGACCCACCGGACCGTTGGGCAGGGCGTCGACCAGGCGAGGAACCTGACGATTGATACGGATCCAGTCGTCGATGCCAGGACGGGGCAGTCCGGCGTGGAAGGCTACAGCCGGCAGATGGATTACCAGGTTGGTACTTCCGCCGAAGGCCGCGAAAACCGCCAGGGCGTTGTGCAGGGCGGCTTCGGTGAGGATGTGTCGGGTGGTCAGGCCCCGCTGGGCCAGGCCTAGCAGAGCCCGGGCGGACCGACGGGCCATGTCCTGCCAGATGGGCTGACCGGAGGGGGACAGGGCCGCATGGGGTAGCGTCAGGCCGAGCGCCTCGGCGACCACTTGCGCCGTGGCCGCTGTGCCCAGGAACTGGCAGCCACCGCCCGGACTGGCACAGGCACGGCAGCCGGCCTCGGCCGCTTGCTCCAGACTGATTTCCCCTTGGGCGAAGCGAACGCCCAGGGTCTGGACCTTGCCTGTGTCCTCCTGCTCGGGCGGGCCGGCCAGCATGACGCCGCCGGGAACCAGGATCGTCGGTAGGCTCTGCTGGGCGGCCAGGGCCATCATCATGGCCGGCAGGCCTTTATCACAGGTAGCAATCCCCATGACCCCACGCCGGGTGGGCAGGCTCCGCATCAGACGCCGCATGACGAGCGAGGCGTCGTTGCGGTAGGGGAGACTGTCGAACATGCCTACGGTGCCTTGTGTCCGTCCGTCACACGGGTCGCTGACGGTCACGGAAAAGGGGATGCAACCCAGCCGTTGTAGTTCTTCGGCGGCGGCTTGCACCAGCAGGCCCACTTCCCAATGACCACTGTGCAGTCCCAAGGCGATCGGAGTGCCGTCAGCGGCCCGCAGACCCCCTTGCGTGCTGACAATCAGAAACTCCGGCGCTCCCAGACGCTGGGGTTGCCAGCCCATGCCCACGTTCTGCGTCCAGCCGAAAATGTCGCCACTGGGCGCCTGCCGTAGCCATTCCGCCGTCAGGGGCAGGCGGCCGGCCGGACCGGCCGCTGTCGCCACTAGCTGATAGGCCTCCGCGGGGGTCTCCAAAATCTCTGCCCCAAATTGCACTGCTTCAGCCATGGAGAGCCACTCGTTCGGAAATCACTGTTTCAATGAATACACACCGAGCACATTGTCGGCAGCAGCCCGTGCCTAGGCCCAATCCCTGCCACCTTCAAAGGAAACAACCCGGATCTGGCCCGGCCCCACAGCGACCTGCCTCCCCGCAATGGCCAAAACTATCCCGCCTCAGGCACGACTGCGGCTGCCGAGCAAAACACGTTCGACCTTTCCGTTTTATCACTGCTTGCTGGCCTTGGCGAAGCGTTCCGCAACGTCGTCCCAGTTGATAACATCAAACCATGCTTCCACGTATTTGCCTCGGGCGTTGCGATACTTCAGATAGTAGGCGTGCTCCCAAACATCGCAGCCCAGTAAAACGGTCTGGCCGTCCGTAATCGGGTTATCTTGATTGGGCGTGCTGGTGATGGCCAGCGGCTTTTCCTTGCCGACAACCAGCCAGGCCCAGCCGCTGCCGAATCGACCGAGCGCAGCCGCCAGGAATTCCTTCTTGAAACCGTCCAGCGAGCCGAAGCTGCTTTCCAGGGCCTTAAGCAGTTCCCCCTTGGGAGCCGTGGAACGGGGCTTGGCCATCATCAGCCAAAACCAGCTATGGTTGAGGTGACCACCGCCGTTGTTCCGCACCGTGGTGCGAATCTTTTCAGGCAATTGACTGTAATGCCGCACAATGTCCGTGATGTCCCTGGTTAGCCATTCGGGAGCGGCTTCGGCCAGGGCCTTGTTGAGATTATCAATGTACGCCTGATGATGCCGGGTGTGATGGATCATCATCGTTTCGGCATCGATGATCGGTTCCAAAGCGTCGTAGGCGTATGGAAGCTTGGGCAGGGTAAAGCCGCTCGCCTGAGCTTGCTGGCACACAGCCCGACTCCACGGCCCGATACCGGCACCCACCGCACCGACAACACCCCAACGCAGAATGTCCCGGCGTGTCCACATGATGGCCTCTCCTGGGAGATGGAACGGGGTCCTTACTACCATTGCGACGTTGACATCTGGCCCACAACGCCGCCTCGCTGCCATGCTAGCGGATGCAACCACACGGGGGTAGAGGGACGCCCCGCAACCGACTCTTACCATTCTGCTCTCGCGTGCCCACAACCCCCGTCAACCGCTACTTGATCCTGGGCACCCGATCATATACTATAAATATGGATAATAAAATCGGATAAGTCAAATCACCTTGCTACCGAAAAGGGAATGGGGAGATTGTGGGGGTAAAAATGGGTTCTGTGCGGTTCATCGCCGCCCGGGGGGAGTAGTTTTTCCCTTGGCGTTGGTGGTCCGCTTGTCAGCCGGGGTGCACAAGTGCCTCCGGATTGCAAATCCGGTCCGGCAGTGACCGCAGAACAACCCATTGGACCTATGAATGGATAGTTGAGACAATAGCATCACCAACAAGGAGGGGATGAAAACGGCGTTTCCGCTGCCGGAATACGAATCCCGACATTAATCGCCCCTGGAGTTCACGGACGATCATGAGTGCTCGCTTTCAGCTAGTGACTCCATATCCGCCGGCCGGCGATCAGCCGAAGGCCATCCGGCAGTTGTGCGACAATTTCGACCGGGGCTGCAACTTTCAGGTACTGCTAGGGGCGACAGGGACGGGCAAAACTTTCACCGCCGCCCATGTCATTGCTCACCTGCAACGTCCCACCCTGGTGCTGGCGCATAACAAGACCCTGGCCGCCCAGCTATTCAAGGAATTCAAAGGCTTTTTCCCTCATAACGCCGTCCATTACTTCGTCAGTTATTACGACTACTATCAACCGGAAGCTTACATCCCCCAGCGGGACATTTACATCGAGAAAGACGCCTCCATCAACGAGAACATCGATCGGTTGCGTCTGGCTGCGACCACGGCCTTGGTCAGTCGCGAGGACGTGATCATTGTCGCCAGCGTCTCGTGCATCTACGGTCTGGGGTCGCCCTCGGATTACAAACGGATGATGGTCTATCTGCAGCGGGGCCAGGTGATCGATCGGGAGGACCTGCTGGTCCGGTTGGTGGACATTCAGTACCAGCGTAACGACGTGGCCTTCGAGCGAGGCCGCTTCCGCGTGCGGGGAGACACCATCGACGTGTGGCCCGCTTCGGAAGAGATCGCCTACCGTATCGAGCTGTTCGGCGACGAAATCGAGACCCTGGCCATTATTCATCCCCTTAGCGGTGAGCTGTTGCAGAGTCTGGACGAGTTGTCGATCTACCCCGCTCGTCATTTCGTGACGCCGGAGGAACGCCTCCGGGCGGCTATTGCCGGTATTGAAGAGGAATTACAGCAGCGTTACGCCGAGTTGAAAAATCAGGGCAAGCTGCTGGAAGCCGAGCGGCTGCGGGCCCGTACCCGCTACGATCTGGACATGCTTCGCGAAATCGGTTACTGCTCGGGGATCGAGAATTACGCCCGCTATTTTTCCGGTCGGCAGCCCGGGGAGCCGCCCTACACCCTTATCGACTTTTTCCCGGAGGATTATCTGCTGATCATCGACGAGTCGCACGTGACGATCCCGCAGGTGCGGGGCATGTACCACGGCGACCGCAGCCGCAAAGAGACTCTGGTGGAGCACGGCTTCCGCCTGCCCAGCGCTTTGGACAACCGTCCGCTCCGCTTCGAGGAGTTTGAGGCCCGCATGCGTCGGGTGTTGTGCCTGTCGGCCACGCCGGGACCTTATGAACTGCAACGCAGCGGCGGAGCCGTCGTCGAACAGATCATCCGGCCTACCGGCCTGGTCGATCCGCTGATCCATATCAAGCCGGCTCGTGGCCAGGTACGCGACCTGGAACAACAGGTGCGTCGGCGGGCCGCCCGCGGCGAACGGACCCTGGTTACCGTGCTGACCAAACGACTGGCCGAGGACCTGACCACCTACTTCCGCGACCAGGGCTTGCGCTGCAAATGGCTCCATTCCGAACTGGACGCCATTGAACGCATCCAGATCCTGCGGGAATTGCGCGAAGGATTGTTCGACGTGCTAGTCGGGGTCAACCTGTTGCGGGAGGGCCTCGATCTGCCCGAAGTGTCGCTTGTGGCTATACTGGATGCGGATAAGGAGGGTTTCCTCCGTTCCGACAAGTCGCTGATCCAGACGATTGGCCGGGCCGCACGCAACGTTAATGCCGAGGTCATCCTCTATGCGGATACGGTGACCGAGTCGATGCGGCGAGCGGTGGACGAGACCAATCGCCGTCGTCAGTTGCAACTGGAATATAATCGCCAGCACAACATAACGCCCCGGTCGGTGCAATCGGCTATCCGCAATGCCATTGAGGAGATCATCGAGGCGCATAAGCTGGCCCAGCAAGCAGCGGCCGGTCCTGCAGCCGCCCAGGAGGACGTGACCTACGAGTCGCTCCAGCAGTTGCACGCAGAGATGCTGGCGGCGGCCCAGAAGCTGGACTTCGAGCGGGCCCAGGCATTACGGGATCAGATTGTCCGGCTGGAGGCCGAACTGCACAAGCGGCTCGGGCCTGCCGCCCCGCCGAGTGTTTTCGGCAACAAAAAAGTGCCCACCGCTCTGCCCACACCCGCCGGACGAGGACGCGCCGCCCGCACACGCCGCCGTCGGTCCTGACCCGGCCCGCGTGCTGGCCGGTTTCAACCCTCGGGGTCCCTCCTTTGTTCGACGGATAGTTCTTCCATCGTTGGTAGCGTGGCGTTGTCCCCGTCCAGATCGGAGGCGGTCTCCGTGAGCCAGGTCGTCTCGGTTTTCATCACCTCGGCCAGCAATACGGTGGCATAGCTGCCGGCAGGCAGAGTAAATTGCAACCACAGCCCTTCCGCTTGCCAGTGGGCATGCAGGTCGTCCACGTAGATCAAGCAGCGGCGGCGTGTGCCCGTCAGCAGTTTACCGAAGCCGGCAAACGAAGCGGGGCTCAGGCCGAAGCGATGCAGGACCGCGGCTTCCCGCTGTGCGGCGACGCCCGCGGCTGGGTACAGACGGGTGCCGAACATCGGACCGGCAGGTACCACCTGGCGGGCCTCCAGCCGGGCTTGCTCGGCGTCGACGTCCTGGGCCCGGAACAGACCACCCACAGGCCAATGCACCAGCACGTCACCCTCCAGGACCCTGCGCAGCAGCCCCTCCTGCTGCCGACGGGCCAGATACACGTTGAACAGATGGGCCTGCACCGCGGACAAGGCCAGCCGAAACTGCCAGGGCCGTACTTGAGATCGGCTCACCTGTCTGTGCAGACACTGCCAGCCCAACGCCAACGTGCTGCCGTGGTGGCCAAATCGCTGAGGGCCGTAGTAGTTGGGTAAGCCCAACTGCTGAAGCTTATGAAGGATCGCCTGCCAGGGAGCCGTGGCATCGGCCCCCCGGATGAGAATACGGAAACGGTTGGCACGCACATGCCCGGGCCGTAACTTGTTCCGATGCCGGCTGACCTGCAACAAGCGGATGCCTTCTGCTTCCAGCGAAACCAACCGGTCTAGCCGCGAGCCGCACTCCTGCGGTACCGAAATCCACTGCCGTGTTACGGCATGCCGGTCTTTCAATCCAGCAACCCCAAGCCCGGTAGCCGGGATGCCCAACTGCTGGCTCAGCCGCCGGAGCAGGTACTCCGCGCTCACGTTCCGTTTTTCAATCTGTAGGTACAGATGCTCGCCTTGTCCGCACGGTTGATAGGCAGGTATTTCTTCGACGAAGAAGTCCTCGGGCTGCTCGCGGATCCGGCCGCCGACGCCGGGCCATTCCGCTGTCCACCATGGCCAGCGTCCCACTTCGTCTCCCATCATGCTCCAGCCTCGCCTGCTCCTATCGCCCGGCACATGACGATGCCCGGTTGCTTGGGTCTGGCATTGGAACTTTACCCTGCTTTGGAGAAATAACGAAGAAGCGGGCAGCTACAATGCTTTTTTCTGACTGCGGACGGATTTTTACTACAGTCCGGCTGATACAATGGTATCATCTTGCAAGTGCCCGGAAAAAATGGGAGGTGGGCAATCCAGTAAGATGGAGGGACAGGAACGCATTCCGGTCGGCGACAAGAAAGCAGATTGCGTCACAACGCACGCCTGGCAACGGACAGTGAAGATGCCGGATAGGCGATGCTAGTGCATCAGGGCTCTGCATCAAGTAAGCGCTTAACTACTCAGGGCAGGGAGGGCGCACCCGGATCAACCCCGCGGGGAGGCGGAGGTCGCGTGATGCATCATTTGCCGCTTGCGGTTAGACCACGGGGTCATCACACTCGGCTGAATAGTTACGAGCAACAAGCAAAAGATGCGTTATAATGGGTGTATTTGCGGTAGGCTCTTTTTGATTCGATAATGATGGTACCGTGATTGCGAAGTTGTGGACACGTTTGTGGCCGGGTACCCGCCGGTTTCTGGAGGGGGGCGGTGGCCATACGCTGGCCCTGGGCGGCTTTCTGCTGACGCTGGAGATCCTGGGACGCTTTTCGCCCAGTGACTTTCAGGACAGCCTGGCCTTGCTGGCTTTCAGTGTGGCCATGATCGCCTTGCTGGTGCGGCACCGGCGTATGCCCCTGCCGTGGTTAAAGCGATTGCAACAGCGGGTGGGGCGTTATAGCGGTCGCTGGCAGCACTTGCAATACGGCCTGGGGCTGGACCTGCGGGGGGAACCACCCTTGCCGTTGCGGGTGCCGCGCTGGATGCTCCTGCTGAGCACCGGCCTGATCCTGTGGGGGGGAGTGGTAGCGTTGCTGTGGTATTTGGCCCCGGATCAGGGCTGGCGCGTGCTTGGTCTTTATGGCTCGTACACCGTCTATCTGGTCCTATTGGGTAGTTTGTGGCTGGTGCTGCTAGCCGTGACCTTTTGCGGCGTGTACGTGCCGGTAAGCCTGCTGGACCGGCTACTCAAGCAACGACTGGGAGATCCGGACCGTCGTGGCGTAGAACTGGCCGCGGTGGTCGCTTACGCCGTGCTCATTTCCTTTCTGGCCTGGGAAGTGCCTCCGGGGTGGGTGTTGCTGGCCAACCTGGTGTTGATAGTCGTGACGGTTGGAGCAATTGTGATGCTGCGGCGGGACGAGGCGGCAGTGGTCTGGTCGTCGCGGCAGGGGATTGCCGCCTTGCCGCTGCGGCAATTGCTAGGCTGGATGGCGTTGCTGACCTTGATGGTAACAGCAGATCTGGTGGTGACGGCTTGCGGCGGCCGCTTGTGGGGGCCACCAGCGGTCCAGCAGGCGTTGCCGCTGACGGGGCTATTGGGTGCGGTCGCGGCTTGGTTGCTCCCGGGTCTGTGGAGTGTTGTGTTTTTGTTTTACCGGCTGTCGCGGCGTCAGGATCCGGCCCGGCGTACCCCGCCGACCATTCACATCAGTGGGGAGGACCCCATCAGCCTAGCCCGGGCCGCCTGGCTGATCCGTGGTTGGGGCTGGTTTGCCCGCTGCCAGCCCGCGCCCCGACGTCCCGGCGATGTGCCCATCCGCATCGTGCCACCGGAGCAATCCCAGGCCACCGAATTCGACCCGCCTTGGCCGTTGCATCTGGCCCTGCAGGATTTGGACAACCCGCTGGTCCGGGACCGGCTGGGGCGCCGCGACGTGATTTTGCTCCGGCGTCAGTTGTTTCATGGCCTGCACAAGCTGTTCAAGCGTCTGGCTCCCTTCAAAGGGCCAAACGGCGGCACCTTCTGGATTGCCCCGCAATGGTGGTTCATCGACTATGCCGGCCGCGAAGAAATCGATCCCCATACCGAGGACGGACGGGCCGTGTTTGTCGGCCCCCCCTACCATGCCGTTTTGCCTGTGCGGGCTCGCCAGCACCTCCACGAGGTGCTCCGCGCCACCCAGATCGACATCATCTTCGTCGAGGATGGCGTTTCGTTCAAACACGTCGAACGGGTGCTGCGCATCCTCACCGAACTGTATGACGTCCATGGAGGTCAGCGTCGCGCCGAAGACATCCACTTCCGCGGACTGCCTAAAGTCCGGGTGCTCATCCACGATTATGCCCCGGGGAATCCCTTTAGCCACGAGCTTTATCCGGAACCCAAGTATTTCGATCTGTCCCGCGTCCGGGCTTTGCACATCTTCAAAGATCGGGGTGGTGAAGAAGAACCTGTCGTTCCGCCCCACGACTTCTCGTACAGTCCGGCTCCCACCATGACGGTCTGAAAAAATCCCCATCGGCTTACCGTCCGCTCGACACGCCCCGATGCGCATCGCCCCCCGGCAAACGCCAACGGCCACCGCTCCCGGTTGAGGCGGTAACACCGACTACCATAAGTCGATCATTTTTGCTGCTGGCCGCCTGGGTCGGGTTTTAACACCTTTGAAAAGCCAGTTGGCATAAACCTGGACCCGCGCTAGCCGACAACTGCCGATCGGCGCGCCGCTTGTCGGCATCGGTTTGCGTCGCCGAACGTTTGTATGTCAATCGCCTGCCTGGCTTGCCCGGAGTGAATGTTTCAGCATTTTGACTTGCGTATGGTTAAATGACAGGACATGATAGCATAGTTAGTTAAAAAGTGTTTGTAGCAGCGGCCGCAACGCAATGGTTGCTTAGGTGCAAGCCATCCCGCCGGTGTATCGTGTCCAGGGACGTTCAGTAGATTCAGCGTGTGGGTGATAGCCGGAGTGAGCGAACATGTGGCAAGTGCTCGGCCAGCCCAAGCGGTTGTGCTCTGGTCTGACGCGGCGTGACTGGCTGCGAGTGGGAGCGGTTGCCGGTCTGACACTGGCTGATGCCCTGCGGCAGTCGGCGCAGCAGCGGTCCGCAGCGTCGGCCCTGACCACCAGGGACCGTTGGTTTGGTCGGGCCCGCTCGTGCATTCTGCTTTTCCTGTACGGCTCGCCCAGCCAGTTGGAGCTGGCGGACATGAAGCCGCAGGCCCCACTGGAAATCCGGGGCGAGTTACGTCCCATTCGGTCCACGCTTCCCGGCTGCGACGTGTGTGAACTGTTGCCCTGTACCAGCCGGGTGATGCACCTGGTAACGGTTGTGCGTTCGGTGACGCACCCCTATCCCATCCACGGGGTGGCTTATGCGACCACGGGAGTGCCCGTCATCGACGTGGCCATGGAACTGGCTCCTAACGATCATCGTCACTGGCCGTTCATCGGTTCGGTCGTCGCCTGGCTGGAACAGCAGCGTGGGGCGGGGGCCCGACGCAAGCCCGTGCCAGACAACATTGCCTTGCCCTTTCCGTTCAGCAGCCAGCGGCGTGGCGAGGTGCCGCGGGCCGGTCCGTATCCCGCCTTCCTGGGCCGCCCGTATGCTCCCCTGTTTACCCAGTTCCATGGTCGCGCCAACCGGACTGTCACCAAAACGCTCAACAATGAGAGCGAAACACTGGCCGAGCCGTACGTGGGCATCGAGCCGGATGCGTACTTTACGCTGGGGGGCGTTGCCGAGCCGGACATCACCCTGGATCGGCTCGATCGCCGACGCTCGCTGCTGGAGCAACTGGAGCAGGCCCGCCGCCAGCGGGACCAGCGGGACAGTGGCGACCCGTATCGCGAACTGGCCTACACCTTGCTGACCGCTCCGCAGGTACGCACCGCCCTCGACGTGCGCCAGGAACCGGCCAAAGTACGCGAAAGTTATGGCCATACCCTGTTTGGGCAGAGCTGTCTGGCGGCCCGACGCCTGGTGGAAGCCGGCTGCCGCTTCGTGACCGTTTTCTGGGATGAATACGGCCTGGCCGGCTCCGGTTGGGACACCCACTGGGATCATTACCCCCGCTTACGCCAGGAGTTGATGCCGGGTTTCGACCGCGGCTTTGCCGCCCTGTTGCAGGACCTGGACCAGCGTGGCCTGCTCGACGAAACGCTGGTGCTGGTCCTGAGTGAACACGGCCGCACGCCTAAGCTGAATTCGAACAAAGGCGGAGGCCGTGACCACTGGTCCCAGGCCTACACCGTTCTGCTGGCCGGCGGCGGTGTTAGCCGAGGCAAAGTGATCGGCAAGACCGATGCCATTGGCGGCAGCGTGGTCGACCGACCTGTCTCGCCCAAAGACATCCTGGCCACGGCGTATTACCTGCTGGGCTACGACCTGGAAACAACTATTCCCGACCGCACAGGCCGGCCCATGCCGCTGCTGTCGTCCGGAACCGTCCTCCACGACGCCCTGGGTTGAGCCCGCCAGGCGGTCGTTCTGCCGCAACTTTATCTGGAGAGTGTGTTCCGTCCCTCAGTGGTTAGTCGCCCGCAGAGGAGGCGGCTGCCTTCAGACGGAACCTGGCTGACTTAGGCCGACGAAAAGGTCGTAGGCGACGTGCGTTCCCACACTCACTCCCAGTCCACGCCACACGTACAACAGGGTGAAGTACAAGCCAGCTAGCAGGCGGAACAGGAAGTAATCGCTACGCCAGGGTTCCCCCCAAGGGCCTAAATGGTGGGCGGCTGCAAAGAGCGTAGCGGCCAGCACCGCGGCCACAGGCAGCGCCAGCAGCCAGGGAAACAACAGCAACCGCATCCCGATATACAGCAGGGTGAACAAGCCAAAGCGGAATATGATTTCCTCGTAGATACCGGCTCCAATCAAGCAAAGCAGGCGGATCCACGTTGCCTCCTGGCCAGGCAGAGCCAAGGGAAGCCCGCATCGCTCACACAGCCAGCCAAAGTTGCGACTGACTATCCACAGCACCAAGGCTGCACACAGGCTTTCCCCGATGATACCCAGTAGAGCAGCTCCGACCGAGGCGGGGCGTCGCGGCCAGGCCAGCACGGCTGCCAGCACCAGCGGGCTGATTACCACCAGCGGCAACACCGGACACACAAACGCAACCCCTGCGGCCACACAGCCATAACGCAACCACTGTTCAACACCACAACGCGGAGGCGCTTCCCCCCTGTGCTGAGCCCACCAGGCTAATCCCCCTTCGTAGGCCAGCAACAGCAGGCCCACAAACAAGACCGATGGCCACGGATGACGGACCCCCCTCACCACGACCGACCCCCAACTTCTTTGGTTCCTCAACGTTGCTGTTGGCGGTCTACAGGCTATCAATGTTCCTCGTACAGCCTGGCAACGAATGCATTGTAAAAGGCGGGAAGTGCGTGCGAAAGGGGCCTATGTGGCCGGACGCGCTGCCCGACCTTCGCGGCACAGAGCCGCTGAGCGTTTCCGGACAGACTGGTTTACTGTAACCGCAGTTACGCTGCAACCACGTCAGCCCCCTTGCCGCGATGGATTCGCCATCGGTTGGGGATAGCAGCCCCCCGTTGTTTCCTCCCATCGACCGGACGAGCCGCGTTCACTCTCTGCTGCAAGAAGGCAAACTAGCGGCGAAACTGCCTCTGTCGTCGGTAGTAAACAACTGCCTGGGGCCACGCCAGAGACCGTTAAATCATAAGCACGGGATACCCCGGAAACGGTGCCTGCTGCTGAAAGCAGGGGTTCAGACAGTAGAGGCGTTGGACTGGATTAGTCGATGGGGTCGTTGGGGTAACCGTCGGCGCGTGAGGCCAGCTTGAAAAGTGTGGCCAGGCCGATGGAATCGCGTAAGGCGCGGACCGAGCCGTCGCCCATGGTGACGTTGCACAGGCCGGGATGGAAGGCGTACAGTTCGCCCTGATTCCAACCATTGACGGCGATAGCTCCAGGGACGTGACTGGCGGCCGAGACTTTACCCAGCGGTGCCGAGCCGGGGGTGATCGGTCCGCGTGTACCGGCACACACAATGTTGTTGCTTTCGGCTGCCCATGCTCCGCGAATGCCCGAGAGCGACCCGGCCGGGGCGTACAGCCGGCCCGCTGCCCAACCCTCCTGACGCGCCCCCGACTCCCCTATCATCAGTGTGTTGCTCAAACCGTCGGTGATGGCCGCAATACGGGTGGGACGGTTATGAGTCAGGACCCCGCGTACGGCATCATCCCCCGGGTAGTTCAAGCCTACCGCTGTCCACACGGCCGCCACGTTGTTGGCCCGGGTGACCGGCCAGTAGTCCCCGGTTGCCGGTGGTCGGGTCCAACCTGACGGAATCGGCATCACATAATGATCGCCCGGCACTGACGGACACTCATAAACCGGAATGCGGATGCTGGCCGCGGGCTGATTCACCGGGTCGAACCAGTCTCGCCGCAGGTTGTAACCGCCCGCCGCCTGGGCCAACACGTTGGCCTGCTCCAGGTACGGTAGCAGAATCGACAAAAACCCATGACGGGCAAAGTCGGCACCCGAGGTGGGAGGGATCGCCGGATTTTTCTGATACTCCTGCAATACGCTCCAATCACCTGAGCCAGGATTATTCACGATCGCAGGGGGAAGCATCCCGTAAGTCGACTCGTAATTGTGGATCGCCAGGCCGATCTGCTTCAAATTGTTGCAGCATTTGATCCGTGCGGCTGCCTCCCGAACCTTCTGGACCGCAGGCAGCAGCAAACCAATCAGGATCGCAATGATCGCGATGACCACTAAAAGCTCGATGAGCGTAAACCCCCGGCATTGGCCTCGCTGACGCAAGTGCATTGGCATGATCATACCTCCTTTTCTGCAAACACAACAAACATCAAAAGCCCATGATGATCAAATAAAACTATTTGTTACGAATCATTACGAAGGTTTGGGTAATCTGATCGTTCCCTGCGTTGCTCCCCGTCGCAGCACTCCCCAACCCCGACTTGCCCAACAGAGGGCAAATGCCCTTACACAGGTGCATCGCCTTGGCGGAAAATTCTGCCATCATTGCCCCTTACTGCCGCTGTATCAATCAGCCATCCTTAGGCCTGCTAATGTCGCTGAATCTGCCGATGGTATCACAAAGCTGTGCTATGGGATGGTCATTCCGCTTCGCGACAGGCCAAAAACAATGCGCTAATGATTGAATCTGCGACAGGACAATAATGTCATCGTTTCACTTCTCTTAATCGGTAGCAAATTTTGAAATTCCGTCTTCCCGGTCCAGTCAACGTCAGACCGACCACGAACACAACTAGTCTACTAATGATCTACGGCCTGTCCATGAAGATTGTGAGTGTACTACGTAAAGAAATGGATTAAATGGATTAAGCAGTAGGTCGACGGTGCGGCTTGTTTGTCTAATGGCGAAGGTGAACGGAACGAGCAACTGAAATGGCAGGGTAGTGGGAAAAATACCTAGGAAAATAGAACCGCTCGGTAAGTGAGAGGAATTCGGGAGTTTCTGGTGAGAGTAAGGTTGGGGGGGTAACAAACGGTTGCTAGGATGGGAGAAACGGATGATAAGGTGGGGGATCAGGGGAGATGTACCTGGTAAGGGCCAGTAGAGGAATAGTGCGAGCGATGCGAAGGTGGTGTGCGGTGTGGGTGGTGGGGCTATTGGGGTGGGCCACGCCACTAGCGGCCGGTCAGGAGCCGATCCGTTTCGCCCGGACGCCGGACATTTCGCCCGACGGTGGGCAGATAGCTTTCAGCTATTTGGGGGATATCTGGGTAGTACCGTCGATCGGCGGGGTGGCCCGACCGGTTACCATGCACGAGGCGCATGATATCAATCCGGCCTTCAGTCCGGATGGGCGGTGGCTGGCCTTCAGTTCGAACCGTTACGGGAGCTACGACGTTTTCGTGGTGCCGGTGCAGGGGGGTCGTCCACGGCGGCTGACCTGGGACAGCGCCCCAGACATGGTCACTGGTTGGACCCCGGATGGCCGGGGGATCGTGTTTGCCTCGCCACGCGGTGTGGAGTTTCCTTCCAACGTCGATTGTTATGTTGTGCCGCTGGAGGGAGGGCGGGAACGAAAACTGCCCCTGTTTGAGGGCAAAGAGGTCCATTATGCCCCCCAGGGAGGCATGCTGGCGTTTGTGCGGGGTCCGGGCGTGTGGTTCCGCCGGGGGTATCGTGGCTCCAGCAACGACGAGATCTGGCTGGCTACAAGCGATGGTAGCGTGCAGAAGCGATTGACTGATTTTGCCGGCCTGGATGGCTCGCCGATGTGGTCCCCCGATGGCCGTATCCTGTACTATGTGACCGAGCAGGGCAGCCGCCGCGGCTGCGCTAACATCGTGGCCCAGCCCCTAGGACCAGGAGGGCAGCCGGAAGGAGCTTTCCGGCGCCTGACCCAGCACGAAGACGAAACGGTACGCCACGCCCGCATCAGTCGCAACGGCCAATGGATCGTCTACGAGTGCGGCACGGATCTGTGGCTGGTCGGTACCCAACCCGGCTCAGTGCCCCGTAAACTGGCCATCGAGGTCCATGCCGACGACAAATCAAACACCGAACGACATGTGACCTTCAATCGGGACATCAGCAGCTTTGCCGTGCATCCTGAGGAACGGGCCGCGGTGGTCAGCATTCAGGGAGAACTGTTCCTGCTGCGACTGCCCGAAGGCGGCAAAGCTACCCGCCTGACCGAATCAGCCGCTTACGACCACAGCCCTGTGTTCAGCCCCGATGGCAAACGCATCGTCTTCCTGTCGGATCGCTCGGGCCACGAAGACATCTACTTGCTGGAAGCAGACGATCCGGAACACCCCGAGTTGTTACAGGCACACAAGTTCCGTATCCGTCCCCTGACCCAGACGCCGGAAGCGGAACGGGCCGTTAGCTTCAGTCCGCGGGGTGATCGCCTGGCGTTTTTGCGGCAAGGGAAGCTTTGGACCATCAAACCAGACGGTAGCGACCTGCATCTGGTTGCCGGTGATGCCGCCACTATCATCGACTACGACTGGTCGCCTAACGGTCGCTGGCTGGTTTATGCCCGCATGGATGGCCATTTCGCCAGCGAGCTGTTCATCGTGGCAGCCGATGGCAGTGAGCCACCCTACAACGTAACCCGCTATGCCACTTACAACAGCGTGGTTAGTTGGAGCCGTACCGGGCAGAAAATTGCCTTTATCAGCCAGCGTCGCGGACAGTTCGCCCCTTATGTGCTCAACCTGCACAAGCCCGGAGTCCCTGGCAGCAACGACGAGATCGATTGGGACGACATCCATCTACGGGCCGTCCGTGTTGCGGGCATCACGGCCGAAACGGCCGTGATTGCACCCAACGGTAACCTGGTCGCCTTCCGACACAACGGCAACGGAGACGATTTGTGGCTGGCTACCAGCGATGGCAGTAGCCTGACCCGGCTGACCAGTGGGAACCAGTCGCCCCGGCAGATCGTCTGGTCCCGCCGCACGCCAGGACTGATCTATTTCCTCAACGGCTCTGGGGAGTTGTGCTGGCTCCGTCTGCCCGGATCCGTCGGTGTGTCAACTGGGGGCCCGCCGGCTGGTCCGCTGTTCCCCCCTCCCGCTGCCTCCCTGCCGACCGAACCGCACAAGCTCCGCTTCCAGGCCGCCATGACCGTCCGCCGGGAAGACGAGTTTGCGGAAATGTTCGCCCAGTGCTGGCGTGCCCTGGCCGATGCCTTCTACGATCCGCACCACCATGGCGTGGACTGGAACGCCATCCGCCACAAGTACCAGCCGGTCGTTGCCCATGTCGCCCTGCGTGAAGATATGTATGCCCTGATCAGCCTGATGCTAGGAGAGTTGAACGCCTCCCACTTGGGCATCAGTGGCCGCCTGCCCACGCCGGAGGAGCAAACGGCCGAACTGGGACTTATCTTCGACGAGCATCACCGCGGCCCGGGACTGAAGATTGCCGAAGTGGTGGCCCGTGGCCCGTGCGACCGCCGGGGACTGGACATCAAACCGGGCGACATCCTGCTGGCCATCGACCGCGTCGAGCTGACCGAGACGGTCAATCTGTCCCGCCTGCTCAACAACAAAGCGGGCGAGGGGGTATTGCTCGATCTGATCCGGGATCCCCGCAATCCCAAGACCCGGCGGCGGGTCGAAGTGGTACCGGTCGATCGGAGTCGCATGGCTCAACTGATGTACGAACGCTGGGTGCGTCGCAATGCCCAGACCGTCGCCCAGCTCAGTCAGGGGCGCCTTGGCTACATCCACATCCCCAGCATGGACGACAACGGCCTGGAGGTCTTCGTCCGCAGTCTCTACTCGGATCATTTCGACAAGCAGGGGCTGATCATTGATGTGCGTTACAACGGCGGTGGCTTTACTCACGATCACTTGCTCAACTATCTGGCAGGTAAAGAACACACCCTGTTCCGTCAGCGGGATGGCGGCATCGGCCTGGTGTTGCGCAGCGATCAGCGACGTTGGACCCGGCCCGTCGTGGTTCTGATTAACAATCGTTCCTACTCCGATGCCGAAATTTTCCCCCATGCGTTCCGGACCCTGGGACTGGGCAAGCTCGTCGGACAGCCCACCGGTGGCCACGTCATCGGTACTACCTCCATCCGCCTCATTGACGGTTCCACCTTCCGCCTACCTCGAACTGGTGTTTTTACCGCCGATGGCATCAACATGGAAAAGCAGGGAGTGCAACCGGACGTAGTGGTGGAACCCCGTTTCGAGGACTGGAAGCAAGGGATCGACCGGCAGTTGCTGACCGCTGTGGAGGTAGTGGCCGCCGAGGTAGAACACTGGCAGAGGCAGCGTCAGCAGGTCGGCTGGCCGATTGTGTCGCACGAGGCAATTTACCCGGTGGCGCCGCCGCCCCGACCGGCCCATGCTCCGCCGCCGGTAGGACCGCGTCCGGGCTCGGCTTCCCCGACCCTTCCTGCCGGAACCGCTATGAGTAGCAGCTCTTCAGTTACTCCGCCGGCACCGACAACCCCGGCAGCTCCTGCTTCGCCGGCATCAGTCGTTACTCCGGCACCTTCCCTGCCGGCACCTGCGGCGCCGGTGCGCATCCCGCCGGCTAGCGATTGATAATCGGGCGAGGACTGCCACCCCATGAAGGCCAGACAGCCCATTCGCGTCGTGGCCGAGATGGTCGTAACCGTTCTGAGAGCAACCGGACGATCCGGTGCGGACCGAGGGGCGTTGTCCCAGAGCTAGGGGATGTGGTAAATTGAATTAGCCGTCCCCGTGCGACCAGGGACCGAAAGGAGAGGTGGCTGTGGCCGGTTCGGTGCTGCTAACGCTGTATGAGCAACTGCCGGAACTGCAACCGGGGGACGACGAAGAGCTGTGGGCCGCCGGGGTGCAAGAGGCCATGCGCCATTTCCGCGATGGCATCATGGCCCGTTACACCGAAGGCACCTTGCAACGCCTGCTGACGTTTGCCGACGTGCGGACCCGTCGGGCGGCGGTGCTGGCCTTGGGCCTGGTGGGCACCATGACCTCCAACGCTGCCGTGGCCGCTGCCTTGCACGACAGCGATCCCCTGGTGCGTCGCCTGGCTGCCGACGCCTTGTGGGAACTCTGGTTCCGGGGCGGAACGGCCGAACAGAATCGCCGGCTGCAACAGGCCCTGCAGCAGGGCCGCGGCGCCGAAGCCCGCCGACGCCTGGACGCCCTCATCCGTGAAGCCCCCCAGTTCGCCGAAGCCTACAATCAACGCGCCATCTGGTTCTACCACAACGGCGAATATGCCCGTGCGGTCGACGATTGCCAGCAGGTGCTGCGTCTCAATCCGCACCACTATGCTGCGGCCGCCGGCCTGGGACAATGCTTCCTGAAGCTCGGACGGCCCCGCGCCGCCCTGCACGCCTTCCGCACCGCCCTGGCCATCAACCCCGATCTGGACTACGTCCGCGATGTCATCCAGGCCCTGGAACAACAACTGGAACAGGACCAATCCGACGATTAGTCCCGCCCCTCCTGCTCCTTCCAGCCTCGGAAGTACGTTCTGCCTCGGGGCTGGCCCTCGTTACACCAGCACTGGTGGAAACCCAGAGGCGGCCCGACGCGTAAGCGTGTGCCCAACCCCCGACCCAGAACACAACGCCTAATCCGCCGCTCACCACCTCCTGCACCGCCAGGCTACACGATCCTTACTGCGCGTAACCATGGCGGTGGTGGATTGGCTGCCATTCAGGTAGGCATCGGGTCAGGTGAAAGTGTGCAGACATGGATGGATGGCCAGGAAAAGGGCGTTTGCAGCAAGGTTACTCCTTCTTCGGGGTTGCGGGAGTGGTGGGTGAGGACTGTTGCTGACGCAGATATTCGATGATACCGTTTTGCAGGAACGGTGGAAGTTGTTCGAATTCCTTGGCATCGATCCGGTTGTCGCCATTGGTATCGAAGCGTTGGAACAGGCGTTGGAAGCGTTCGGGGATAGGGACGCCTTGCTGAGGGAATTGGACGTCGGCCGGGGGTGGTCCGCCGGGGTTGCCGCCCAGGCCGCCGCGGAGCAAGGCCAGCCGGCCGGTCAGGCCGTCCACCACGTATTCCACGTAGCCCAGGTGCATTTCATCGTATGTCTGTTCGCCCCAACGGACGGTCTTAGTGGGGTCCGGATTGGCTGGGTTGTTGGCACTGTTGTCGTACCAGGCCCGATAGATGAGGGTGCTGCCGCGGGGGATGGCTAGCGGTTGGGCCAAGCGATACTCCAGTTGCCAGTTGAAGTCGTAGCGGGGGACGTCGAGCAGCACCTGGGTGGTTCCATCCGGTTTGCGAACCTCGTAGCGGGCCGCCTTGCCCCGCAGGTGGGCATGAGGGAACAGGGCCAGAATACGCGCGTCGAAGGGCACGGGCAAGCGGGCCGATACCTCGTAATTGTCCGCCCCGGGAGGGATACGGAAGCCCAGGTTGGCTACAGCGGCCACCTGGACTTCGTAACGGGGCTTCTCCTTGGCAAAAATCAGACCCAAACGGGTCTGGTCCGTCGTTGCTTTGCCGTTGGGCGTATAGTGGATCTGGAAGCGGAGCGTGGCTTTTTTCGGCAGCTTTTTGGCGTAACCGGGGGGATAAACCAGCTTGTTGTTGCCGGGGACGTAGGCTGCGAAAAAGCCAGTGGTCTCGCCTCCCACCAGGCGCCGGCTGCCCTGAGGCAGGGTAAAGACCAGCACGTGGTGGACCACTTCCCGGGCGGTCGGTTGCACTTCAAGGGCTTGGACCCAGCGATCTTCCTCGAAGTCCGTGTCGATGAAGACGTTCTGGTAGGGCATGATCCCTTCGGCTTTGACCGGGATGGGGCGAGGCAGTTGATAGACCACGTCAGGCGTGCCAATGGTCCAGCCGGTGGCGAACCGCAGGGGAAGTGGTGCGTCCGCTGGATCCCCCTTGGGTCGGTCGCTGGCCAGCCAGGCTAGCAGGTCCCGCAGATCAGACTCAGGCACACGACGGTCGTTGAGGAAAGGAGAGGGTTGACCCGCAGGGGGAGGAGCAGCCAGCCACGGCGGCATGGTCCCATTGCTGAGCACCCGGCGGATCATCCCGCGGTGGGCGACGACGTCCTCGTAAGTTTCCAACGCAAACGGTGCCACACCCCCCTGGCGATGACACTCCAGGCAGTGCATCTGAATGATCCGCTCGATGCGGGCATGGTATGTCAGGGGTACGGTCAGCGCCGCCGGTTCGACATCCAGGGCACACCCCGGTGCGGTGGTAGCGGCCACCGTCACTGGGCGATCAGCCAGCAAGGCCTCCAGGGCGGCCACCAGATACTGCTGCCGGGGGGCCTCCAAGGCATAGCCCAGACCGTACTGGTCATCGACAGCCCCGCGATACCGCAAGGTGCGGCGGGCATCCAGCACAAACACTTCCGTGGTGGACGTTGCTTTCAGAGCGGCACTGAGCTGCCCCTCCTGATCCAGCAGATAGCGTCCGACAAAGGGCGTGTCCGCCGGTTTGACCTTCTGAGTCGGGTTGACAAACACGAAGGCCACGCCTTTGCCCGCATATGCGCGTTCTAAACGGGCCAGCACCGGCGCGTACTTGCGGCACAATGGACAGGTACCGTTGGTCATAGCCAGCACGGTAAAACGGGCCGCGGCGGTCAGCTCCGACAGTTTGACCGTCCGGCCCTCGCTGTCGCGACAGGTGACATCGGGAATGAGCCGACCGATGCCCGCTTCGGCTGGTCGGAGCGGACGCGGGGCTTCCCGCACACCCTCCGGCGTTGCCACGTCACGGGCAGAGTCCGCTGCCCCATTACCGGCACCGCCTGATGGTTGTGTTGCTGGCTCAGAGCGACCAGGCGGTGGCTCCGCCCAAGCCAACAGTCCCCCTCCGATCAGCGCGAACAGGCCGCCGGCTATCGCGACGCTCAACCGGCCTCCGCTCCCACCTTGCCATGCTCCTGACATTACTCCCTCCTCACTCCGCCTTAACCGGGCTCGCTTAAGCTGCAGCAACCCCTGGCGGGTCCGCACCAACTTCTTACAAAAGTATACTTGTTGATCACTCTCATGGTTTCATCCACTACATACATTACACTTCACCACACGGATTTTTCATCAACAAGCCAACTACCTCAAATCAAGTAAAGCCTGCCTGAATAGCTTGAACGGACATTCCTCCTTCCGGACCAGGGCGGCCTCGGCTGCTAAGGAGTGCATCTGCCCCCGGTCGCAGCCCAGCCTGCAACACACTGGCTATTGTTTTCAACAGCATGGCAACAAAACAACTGTTGTGTTCAACAGATGAACGTAGCCCCCAAGGGCAGAAGGTAAAAAGTGAGAGTGCTGCCGTAGCGAGGCGAGTATCCATCGAGCGTATGTTCTGGATGTAGGCAAAACGTGGCTGGAACTACGCGCCCGAGAAGATGGTTCTAACACAACAGGCTATCAGCAGGGGGAGGTAGTATAACAAGCGGCGTGGCCGAAGCTAAAAACAGCGGCGGTCGCTCCTTTGAGTGTCGTTTGGGGAGGAACCATCGCAGGACGAGTCGCTAGACCGTGTGAGGGACCCCTGTCATGGACGCGAGCACGGAATTGGACTGGATCATTGCTCTGGCAACCGGATTGGTCGTGGGAGTGGTGGGCACGCTGATCGTGCTGTGGCTGCGTGTAGGTCAATGGAAACAGTTTGGGGAGGCGTTGGCCCTGCTGCGACGGATGCAGCAGGATCCGGCTTTGGCCGAGCGGATCCGCCAGGCGTTGCAGCCGGCAGCGACGGAGCGGGCGCCCTTTCCCCCAGCGGCTTTGCGACTGCTAGCGGTATTACAGGAACAGGCCCGTCTGGTGGATTTTCTGCAGGAGGACCTCAGCGGGGCCAGTGATGCCCAGATCGGTCAGGCGGTTCGGGAGATCCATCGGCAGGCCCGTCGGGCACTGCAGGAACACCTGGTTCTGGAGCCGGTGCTGGCAGCTACCGAGGGGGAGACGGTAACCATCCCGGCGGGATATGATCCGTCGGCCATCCGGGTGATTGGTCACGTGACCGGCACGCCGCCGTATCGTGGCCAGGTGGAGCATCCCGGCTGGCGGGCCCGGGAAGTTCGCCTGCCCGAGGTGGTGGCGTCGGCCGATCCCCACATTATCCAGCCCGCAGTGGTCCAGATTCCCGAACCGCCACAGTAGGGGGCACCCCGGGCTTAGGATGTGGGCAGATGTGGCCATTTAGTTTTGTAGACGCTGACGGGCCTGAGTCGCCGCTTGCAAAACGGCTTTGATCTGATCTGCGGGCAGCGGGCAGTTGCTGGAGGCCAAGCGGATGGCCGTGTCGTAATTTTCCAGGGCTTTGGCCCGCTCACCGAGGGCGGCCTGGGCATGGGCCAGGTACAGATACATTCGGGGATCGGCTGGATAGCGGCGGACCGCCGCCTCGAAGATCAGACGCATTTCCGGGTACAGGTCAGGACGGTTCAGACGGGTATAGACAACGCCGATGGTGTCCAGGAAATCAGCGGGGAGGCGTTCGGGGGCCACCGGTTTGAGGTCGGGGCGTCCTTTCCAGATGTCGTGGATGATGGCCAGGGCGCGTTCGGGTTGCTGCAATTTTTCGGCGAGGATCCAGGCCAGGTTGTTGCCGGCCACAAAGTGCCGGGGCTGCAGTTTCAACACGGTATTGTAGGCGGTCAGAGCTTCATCCCATTGCTGGCGCTGGAGGGCGATTTGTCCGAGCAAAAGCAGGGCCCCCAGGTGGTTGGGTTCGTTGTGCAGGACATCGCGGGCCCGGCGGATGGCTTCGTCGTCGGCGCGGGCCTGGTGGAAGGCAGTAGCTAGGGTCAGTTGGATCAGACTGCGGGCGGCCTGAAGGCGTTGTTGCTGCTCCTGGGGGAGTGGCGGTGGTTGCTGGGCTTGCAGGCGGCGGGTCAAGGTGTCGAGTTGCCGCTGGAGGAAGGCGTCGGCGGTGTCGAGGGCGTCTTTGCGGGCGCCTTGCAAAGTCAGCAGGCGGACCAGGGTAGCGGTGGCGTTCAGGTCGTCGGGCAAGGTAGCAGCCCAGTGTCGGGCTTCGCTCAGGGCTGCCTCGGGCTGCCCGGCCGCTTCCAGGGCCGCCACCAGCAGGGCGCGTGGCAGTGGATTGTTGGGTTGCTCCTGTACCAGTTTGCGGTAGATGGTCACGGGAGTGGAGCGGTCGCCAGTAGCTTCGGCCACGCGGGCTTCGACGTAAGGCAGGCGGGGGTCTTGGGCCGCGTGTTTCTGGGCGGCGCTGAGGTATTCTTTAGCGCGGTCCAGGTCGACGGGTGGAAGCAGGGCCAGTTCGGTGAGCAGAAGCAGGGTGGGACCATGGTTGGGGTTGTTGGCCAGGCTGTGGAGGGCATCGCGGCGGGCGCGCTCGGGATAGCCGGCCAGCAGGTGAGCCCGGGCGCGTGTCAACGCCACGTCGGCCCGTGACGTCCCTTGCTTGACCGCTTCCTCCTCCCATTTGTTAAGGGCCGCATACATGGTTTTGGTGGCCTCCCACCGGTCGGATGGTTCACCCACGTCTTCTAGCAGCAAAGCGGCGTCCGCCACTACCAGGTACAGATCCAGTTCGTCCGGGAGTTCTGCCAGGTATTGCAGGGCCAGATCACGGGCCTTGTGGGGTTGCAATTGCAGGTAGGAGGTAAAGGCCAGCATCAGACCGGTTCGGGCGGCCGTGCGGACGTCGCTGAACTCGAGGGCGCTGGCAAAGCCCCGTACCGCGTCCTCGAAGCGGCCTTCCTGCAGGCGGAGCAGGGCGTCGTAGACGCGGAAGCGGCCTTGATTGTCGTAGCGTTGCAAGGCCTCTTGCAGTTGTTTGCCGCCGGCTTCGCGGCTCGCTGCTGTCTGGATCAGCAGCAGGTCCAGAGTGGGGTCGTGGGGCAGGTTGGTAAGGATGCGTTGGGCCTGGTCGCGCTGTCCGGCACGCAGGTAAGCCAGGCCGAGCAGACGTTGGGCCACGGGGTCGTCCGAGGCAAACTGGGCGGGGTCCTTGAGGTACTCGATGGCCCGTTCGGTCCGCTGGGTTTGCAGCAGCCACTCGGCGTAGAAGAGCCGGGCGGTGCGGTCAGCGGGGTAATCCTTGAGGAAGCGGCGGATGAGGGCGTCGGCGGCGGCCACGCCGTTGGGATCCCAGGTGGTGCTACCACTTTCCTTGGGCCAGGCCAGCAGGCGGCAGCGCAGTCGCAGAACGTCGACGCTGTCGGGGTAATCGGTGGCCAGGGCGGTGAGGAGTTGTTCGGCGGCGTCCCGCTGTTGGGTCCGCAGGTAGAAATCGGCCAAGGCCAGACGGGCGAGGCGGTCGGCACTGGAGGGGGGACGCAGTCGGTTGGCCAGTTCGCGGGCGGCATCGAGGTAGGGAGTGACCAGTTGGGCGGGTACGGGCTGTTTGGGATTGGTCCGCTGGTGGCGCAGGATGGCTTGTCCGGCCGCGGCCAGGTTGGCCTGCACTTGCAGGGCGCGGAGCATGTCCCGGCCGCCGGTCAGTTCGTCGATCCAGGCCCGGTCCAGAGCCGGTAGCTCCTCCAGGGCGTCGAAGACGGGCTCGACGCCTCGCAAATAGCCCAGAGCGGCCACCGGTTCGTTCAGGGCCATGTTGAGATTGGCCAGAAGCATCTGGGCCCGCACGGCCAGGCGGGGGTCGGCCTTGCTGGCGGCTAGAGGTTCCAGCAGTTTGCGCGCGCGTTCCAGTTTCCCCTCACGTTCCAGCAGGACGGCTTGGAGGAACTGGCCACGCTGCCGCAAGGAGGGGTTGGCCGAGGCCTGTAAGCGGCTGAGGTGGGGTTCGATCTCGGCCCGCCGGGTACCGGTTTTGATTTTCAGATCGGCCAGATCGTGGTGGAATTCGTCCAGCTGGACGTCGGGCAGTTTGGCGGCTTCGGCGTCGCGCAGGGCCTGTTCGAGGATTTTCTGAGCCTGCAGGAACAGGTCGCGGGCGCGGCTGGTTTGCTGCTGACGTAGGGCCAGGACGGCATCGTTCACCCGTAACTGGGCGAGTTGCCGCTGGGCCTGCGGGGGGGAGACGGTTCCCGGCGGTGCCTGAGTGAGCAGCCGTTCCACAGTCTGCTGGAGTTGGTGCCAGGTGGTGGGGTCGGTCCGGCTGAGCACCGGTTGCGCCAGGGCAGCCAGTTCGGCCAGGGTAGCCAGGGCATTGGGCAGGTGGGGACGCAGGGCCGGCTCGGCTTGCATCTTTTCGGTGACCTGTATGGCAGCCGTTACCACCTGTCGCAGCCGACGGATTTCGCCACCAGGTCGGCGGGCCTCTTCCAGGGCCTGGGTCAGGGCGATGCGCAGCACCTGCATCAGGCCCTGGCCGTCGGCATTGCCGAAGTACTCGAATTTTTCAGCACGGGACGCCCGCGGAATGGCCCCATCCGGTTCAGCAAATAGCAACTCTTCCAGTTGCCGCTGGCTGGCGGCCCGGAGTTCGGGCTTGAGGCGACGGCTGTCGGCCGTGCGGACAGTCCAGTCGAGGATTTCTGCCTCCAGGCCGGCCAGACGCCAGTATTGCACGGGTTTTTTCTTCGCTTGTTCCAGGTGCTCGCGGGCCAGTTGCACGCGTTCGCTGGACTTGCGCCGGTCTTCGGTGGGGGTGATGTCGTCTTCGCGAGGCTGGTCGAACTCGTAGCGAGCCAGGAAGTAATGGGCTCGGACGTCACTGGGGTCCCGTTTGAGGGCTTCGCGTAGCAGGGGTTCGGCAAATTTCCAGTTGATCGGCGTCAGGGTGATTTCCAGGCGTAGGGCTTCCTTGAGAACCTCGGGGTCCTCGCTGCGCAGGAGGTTGCCGGCGATCCGTAGGGCCTGGATCGCTTCGACACGGTCCTCGGCCTGAGGCACCAGCAGGAAGGGGCGGAAATTCTCCTGTATCACCGGATCGGGGAATTCCTGGAGGGGTTTGTTGTCGGCGGCGGCCCGGGCGTAGTGGTAATCGCGGATGGCCCGGGCTTTGATCCAGTTGAGCGTGCCCAGCAGTTGTTTGTAGTCGCTGTCGTTGATCCGGCGTTGTTCAGCGAGTTGGCTGAGGGTGTCCAGTCCTTTCTGGGCCAGTAGCCGGGCCTCGTCGTAGCGTTGGCAGGCCAGTTCCCAGTTGTTGTCGGCCTCGGCTGCTTGTCCTTTCTCGTAGGCTTGCTGGGCCGAGCGGGCCAGCCGGGCCGGTGAACTGCCTGCCCAGAAGGTCAGGTAGGCGATATATCCCGTGGCTCCCAGACACAGCAGGGTGAGGATCCACAGGGTGATCCGGTACGCCGATGAACTACGCACACTCATGGTTGAGGACCCATTGGAACGTCTGTTGGATGATGGCGGATACGCGGGCCGGGGTCAGCGGGCCAGCCCGATTGGTAGTCGATCACAACCACAACGGGCCGTAGCCGGAAGCAACTGCTGCATCCCGGCATGCAGGGCGGGCAGCAGTGTCTGTTCGGCTGCCGTTATCGCCGTGGCCTCGTCACCACTCAGGGACAGTTGCACCGTGACGCTGGGGGCGGTAATGCCTAACCGCTGATGCAGTTGTTGCAACCGGGAGCTACCGTCTGATGGTGTTGGTTCCAGCGTATAGTGCCAGTAGTAGACCAGCAAGGGTCGCTGGGCGGTCAGCCAGAAGCGGAAGCGGGCGGCTGTGGCTGGACCGGTGGCCTCCAGGGGAATCTGGCGTCGGAAGGCCACATCTTCGGGGGCCCCTTGCACGTCGCGGATGCAGATTTCCGGGTGATGCTGCCGGTCTTCCCCTGCGCGGGAGTAAACCACGTAGAGCCGGGCCGTCACGCCCGAGTCGTGCCGGTAGTAGCGAACCAGTACGTCGTCGACGCGGAACGGCAGCCGTTGCCGCAGATTGTCCGTAGTAGCGGGCACGTCCGTTCCCTGCCATACGGTCTGTCCCGTTTGCGGGTCGGTCACGGCCAGCGGCAGTGCCTGGAGCGGGCCCTGCAGCGTGGGAAAGCTCATCTCACCGGCCTGACGCAGATGGAATTGCAACAGGACCAATCCTGCCGCACCAAAGGTTAGCACCGCAGCCGTCCAGCGTAGGCTATGGACCAGGCTGGCGTCCCCGGATGATCCAGCCGCTGGTACCTCGGAGGTTCCTGGCGCGGTTCTCGCTTCCTGGTCTGCCCTTGCCGCCGGCGAGGCGTTCCCGAGCGTGCTCAGCCACGAGTCCATCAACAGGAACAGCACCACTCCGACCGGCAGGCTGAAGAGGGCGGGTACGTCGTGCAGCACACTGCTGATCCAGCTTGTGCCGAACCAGGCGGCCCCCAGATTCATCAAGATCACACGCAAGGTGTTGGCAATGATGGCAGTTGGTGCGGCCAGCAGCAGCAGGGCCAGGCGATGCCAGCCGGGACGCTGCAGCAGATGCCCCAATAGGGCGGCGAAGGCGACAAAGGCAATGATCTGGCCCAGGCCGCTACATTCCTCGGCAATGATCAGCGAGCGGTCCACGCCGGCAATGCGGAGGGTGTGACCGGTCCGGTAACAGACCACAAACAGCGACAGGACTACTTCGCTGATACGGGCGACCACGTCCTGTAGCCAAAGGGACAAATATCCTGTCCAGACCACCGGCAACGGGAACATGAAAAACAGAAACAGCAGGGGGAAGGTGAATGCACTGGCCCATCGGCGTCCCCCAGCGGCCACCAGTAATCCACGCAGGATGCACAATAACGCCAGGTAGCTCAGCGGTGGCCAGCGCACCACCGTGGCCACACCTTGCAGCAGCAGACCTGATGCCAGGCTAATGGTGGCCCAGCCTGCCTCCCCGTGCTGGGGCGGTCCCACCCGTCGGTAGATACGCCAGGCCAGCCACAGGCTGATGGGAATGACCAGATACCCGTGGGAATAGTTCTGGTCTCGTTGCCACAGTTGGGTCAACAGGTACAGGGTCGGGCCGAACAGCACCGCAACGAGTAGGGCGTTGCCGGTCAGTACCAGCAGCAGGCTCCGGTGTTCGGGAACAACCATGGGGGGCGAGGCCATGTGCACGACCGTTTATCTGCATGAAGGTTGGCATCCTGCGTTCCGGAAATTCACAACGGGCAGGAGGCCGTTCCTGCCCGTTGCTTCGCCTCATCCTCGTCGCCACTCTAGTAGACGTTTGGCAGTCAGGCAACCGCTGCGCGACGCAGACGCCGCCGCACAGCCAGTCCGCCCACCAGACCGATCAGGGCAAAGGTCGCCAACGTCCCCGGCTCCGGGATCTCACCATGTCAGCTGGATGCCTCTATCTTTGCCGAAGAGAACAAAATCTACGTCCGGTATGTTTCCACTGTTAAAAGTGATCGAAATTCCAGTCGTATTGGCAAGATTGCCGGGTCCTGCCAATGAGGAGAAGGGAAGGGCCACTGTAAAGTCAAGGGTTGGACCAGGGGTAACAATGTTATAGGTAGCCGTCAGGTTGCCGCTGGTTGTCGTTACCGTTAATGTGATCAGCATATTCAGATCTAATGAGTCGAAGTAAAGAAGGATCTGATTACTAGGCGAAAAACTACCGGAAACGTTGTAGCTCAAAGTAACTGCCCAATTGCTTGTAGATATTGGGCTGTGTGCCACGATGAATTGTTGGGCAACTGTGTTAATCGATATGGCATCTCCTGGATTCACCAGACCGGGGGGGCCAAGAG
>JANWVV010000003.1 GCA_025055795.1 Gemmataceae bacterium | reverse complement strand
TTGGCTGGGGCACACGGAGGGGATAGTCGATCCGTGTTATCGGCAGGTGACAGTTGAGCATTTCGTACTTGCGACCCGAGAGCGGACCGACGCACAACCCGACGCACGGAATTCGCTGCAGGATCGAGTAAGCGAAAGCAAGGAAAGGCAAATCGCGACACAAGATGTTGGCAGCGATAGGCTTGCGCTTGTAAGTATCTGTAATCCCCGAAGTTTCGGAAAACGAAGTTCCAAGTCCGCATAGGGCCACTTGACAAGTCAGGTACTTCCTCTTCTGGCGAGCGACTAAAAGTAAAACCCGCTCTGTCAGCCCTTGAGGTGCTTTTCGGGTTGTGGTTCCCTAAAGTGGTTCTAGGGCTCCTGTTCAGCATGAAGAACAGGCTCTAAAACTAGAACAAGTCGCCGTCCATGGTGTGGAGCGGGTTTGCAACTGCAATGGTGTCATGCTGGCAGCCAACCCGTTACAAAACGGGGATGTCCGTAGGGCAAAAGTAACGTTTGGAGGGAGGTGAGCTATGTTGGGGCGTCGCCTAGTCATCGCCGGGGGATTATTGTTGCTTTCCTTAGGCTTGGTTATGGCTCAGCAAGCCGCCTTGAAAAAACTGGAGGGACGTTACAAAGCTGTCCATGCGGAAAAGGCCTCCGGTCCAGCTCCCAAAGAGTTAATCGAGTCGTTAACCATTACCATCAAGGGTAACAAGATGACCCTAAAACTTGGCGACGATGAAAAAAGTGCGGAAATCAAAGTCGATGCGGACCAGATGCCACCAGCTATGGATATTTTGCCGCAAGACCCGGATAACAAGGGCAAAATATTCCGTGCCATTTACCGACTGGACAAGGACGAGTTACTGATCGTAATCAGCGAGAAAGGGGACCGTCCCAAGGACTTCAAGGCCGAGGGGGATGCGGTGCTCCTGAAGCTTCGCCGCGAATAGACTTTGATGTTGAACGGTGGCACAATCGTCCTGGAATCACTGGGTAAGTTTGTCTTGCACAGCGATCCCGTGGCCGAGCCACAGTCTGATGAATTCGTGAAATGTCACAGACTTGTCATTTCTGGTAAATGGGCAGGTAGTGCGCCGGAATGCTCAGGATCAGTACGGCAATTGAAGTCTGGTAAACCGGGCCATATTGGGGTTCGCGGCGTGGGTCATGCCATTCGCCGGTAGGACGCTGATAGCCCGGGGCCAGCAAAAAGTCACGCATCCGTTTATAGTAGCGCTCCCAGACTTCGCCCCCGACCTGATTAAGAGCGTGAGCCGCATAGTAGTGACCGTACCAGAAGTGGGCGCGATCGTCGCCTACCCGCTCCAGATAATTCACCCCCTGGCGGATTTCGTCGGCGTCGTATTTACCGCATAATTGCAAAACACAGATGCCGGCCGCCGTGCGGGCAAAGCCGGTGCCTGCAGAGTAGGGCATGTACTTATAGCCGCCGGTACGGTTATCCCGACAGCGATTGATATATTTGAGGGAATTTTCCATCGTGCGGTCCGGGACGTGCAGACCGATGTCTTTGGCGCCTCGCAGAGCCATTACTTGCATAATGGTGACGGAGATGTCTGCACTGGTCGGAGCAGGGTCGTAACGCCAGCCACCTTCGTGATTTTGCGCTCGGATAATCAGATCGATGGCCTTACGGGTGACCTTGCGAACTTCGTCGTCGCCGGTCATTCCAACTACCTGGGTAAGGGCCAGGGTCGCGATACCGTGACAATACATATTGCCACCGCGGCTATTGATCAAATAGCCATCTTCGCGTGTGTGGGTAATCAAATGACGGACGCCCGCCGAAACCACCTTGCCGTAATCCCCTTGGTTGGGCAGATGGCCATTAGCCATGAAAGCGAGCAAGGCAAATCCCGTCATGGCCGTGTTCCCCCACGAGCCATCGGGTTGCTGGACGCGAGCCAGAAAGCGCAAGGCACGGTCGATGGCCGCTTGCGTTTGTGCATCGATCACCACGCGATCGTCAAAAGGAGCGGGAGGCGGATCGTCCGGTGGTGGTGGTTGAGCCGGCAACGTTCCCAATCCCCCAACCGTAGCGACACCAATAATTACACTGGCACTGACCCAGCACAGTAAACAGTGTGTGTTCAGCATAGCGGCGACCGAAGGCAGTAACTGTTTGATTGTGTGGCCTGTTTGATTATATGGTTCGTGATCCCAATGCGGATGACCTCGATGATCGCTGGCAAGTGATGGTTCTGTTAGTAAGTTTACCGCTCCTGGTTATAAGCATCCCGCGATCAGTGGTACTTTGTGCGTTCGTACATGCTGCATCGCAGGTGCAGACAAAATCTACAAGGTCAGGGGGGCATAAGGGTGGAGCCACCGGGCCAAGTGTGGACTCCACCAGGCTCCGCGGAGCTGTCATTTGCCGCCTGTAGGATTAGCCGGGCGAGCATTTTTGATGTTCATGTTGAACAGTTTGATCCATTCGCGAAATTCGGCAGGCAGGCGAGCATCCGCTCCTTGCTGGACGCGCTCGCGTTCCTTGTTGCGGAGCTGGATAAAGGTGCCATCACCGGTGGTGGGGTTACCAGCAGAAGCAGCGTTGCCAAGTTTTTCGTCACCGTTCTGGTCACCTTCACTGACGGTCGGGTTTGTCGTTCGGCCCGGTCCCTGCTGTTGGCTGGAGGCGTTGTTGTTGGCTTGTTGTTGGCCCGGCTGGCCAGGTTGTTGACCTTGCTGAGCGCTGCTGTTGTTGGCTTGTTGCTGACCGGGTTGTTGACCTTGCTGACCGGGTTGTTGGCCAGGTTGCTGCCCCTGCTGGCTAGCCTGTTGATTCATTCCTGGTTGCTGACTGTTGTTGGCCTGGGCTTGTTGTTGGGCTGCTTCCAGAGCTTGCAGAGCCTGCTGCAGTTGTTGAGCCGCTTGTTGCTGATGGTTACCGGCCTGACCTGGCTGCCCTTGCTGGAGCTGCTGGGCTGCTTGTTGCAGTTGCTGGGCCGCTTGCTGCAACTGATCTTGAACCGCCATAGGAGTATTGGCCTGCGCTTGCTGCAGAGCTGCCTGAGCCGCCTTAGTGGCTTGCTGTGACTGCTGCAGCGCCCGAGCGGCTTCCAGAAGTTGCTGCTGCCGCTGGGCTAGCTGACCCGCAGCTTGGCCAGGTTGTTGTCCTTGCTGTCCTTGATTGCCAGGTTGTTGTCCTTGCTGTCCTTGATTGCCAGGTTGTTGTCCTTGCTGTCCCTGATTGGGCTGTTGCTGTCCATTCTGCTGGTTTTGTTGTTGCCCCTGTTGTCCGGGTTGCTGTTGAGCAGCTTTGTTTAGTTCGGCAAAGGCCTTCTGTTGATTTTCGATGGCTTGACGCAGGTCTCCCTTTTCGAGGGCCTCGGCGGCTTGGTTGGCCGCTTGGGCGGCCTCGGTTAACTCTTGTTGTCGAGCGTCCTGTGCCAGTTGTTTTTGCAGTTGAGCCAGGTCGGGTTGGCCTTGCTGAGGTTGCTGATTGGTCTGTTGCGGCTTACTAGCTTGCTGGGGGTTGCCATTAGCTTGTTGTTGAGCTTGTTGAGCCTTTTGCGCTTGTTCAGCCGCACGCTGAGCCTGTTCGATAGCTTGTTGCAGTTGTTGTGCGGCGTTGTTGGGGTCCAGTCGTTGGGGCTGCAGGGCTGCTTGATCGTTGGCCTCTTCCCCCCGCTTCTGATTGAGTTGTTCTTGCAGTTGGCGGGCTGCCTGTTGGAGTTTATCAGCTGCCTGACGGGCTTGTTCGGCCCCTTGTTGAGGCTGCTGTTTTTGCAAGTTCTCTTGAGCCTGCTGCTGGTTCTGTTGCGCCTGACGGACGGCTTCCGCTGCTTTTTGCAGTTGCTGGGCTGCTTGCGGATCGGCCTGTTGTCGTTGCTGGGCCATCTGTTGCAGTTGCTTTTCAGCATCATCCGTAGGCGGTTGGAGTTGCCGTTGCTGTTGGGCCAGCTCTTGCGGGTTTGGGCCGTCGGCGGGCTTTTCGGCTGCCTGTTGGGCCTTCTGAGCCAGGTCACGCTCGTTTTTGGCCAGTTCTTCTAGTTGATTTTTCAGTTCTTCCAAGCGGGCGATGTCTTCACGCCGCTGGTCGATAGCTTTTAGTTGTTGCTCGAGAGCCTGTCGGGCCTGTTCCAGGGCCTGCAACGCCTGCTGCTGGTCGGGGCGGGCCCGCTGGGGTTGCCTGGCTTCCAGATTCTGCTGGGCCTTCTGCATGGCCTGGGTAGCTTTTTGCAACGCCTGGTGCAGGTCGGGGTTGGGGGGCAGAGGGATGTCTCGTAGTTGCTGGGTGCCTTGCAGGACTTCTTGCTGTAGTTGTTTAGCTAGCGGCAGGCGTTCCGGGTTCTTTTCCGCCCGTTCGGTTTTGGCTTGCGCCTCCTTTTGCTGCTCGATCAGTTTGTCGAGGCGTTCAGCCGCCTGTTGGACAGCGGTCCGGGGATCGGCCTTGGCCCGCTCTGTCTCGGCCAGGCGGCGGTCGATCTCCTCCTTGGCCTGCCGAAGTTTTTCCAGTGCCTGCTCCTGCGGAGGACGCGCCTTGTCGAACTGACCTTGCCGTAAGGCATCCTCGGCCTTCCATTGCTGGTTTTCCACCGGCTTTAGCATGTCTGCCAGTTGCGGATCGGCCTGTTCTGCCGCTTTGCGGGCATCACGGGCGACAAATTCCGCCTTGGCTTGCTGATGGGCCAGTTCATGACCGCGCACCTGGTCAGGATTCTGACCGTTGCGACGGGCCTTGTCGATCATTTCCGGCGAGGGGGGCTGCTCGGTTTGCTCACGGACTTTCTGCTGAGCGTCGATGGCGCGTTGCAGTTTCTCCTGAGCGTTTTTAAGGGCGCTAACGCGATCCCCGGGAGGGGTGCGCAAGGCATGCGCCAGATCTTTCAGCTCCTTGGCATGGCGACGCTGACGATCGGCGGCTAACTCCCATTGCCCTTCACGCAGTAATGCCACGGTGCTCTGCAGCTCCTGGAGCAGCCGCTGGGCCCGGGCCGAATAGTCGGCTTGTGCCACCCGGGCCTTCTGCTCGGCATTCAGGTGAGGCAATAATTGTTCAATCTGTTTGAATAATGCAGTGATTTCGTTGCGTAGATCGTTTTGTTCATTGGCCAGTTCCTGGCGGTCGTCGATAGGACGACGGAGTATATCCCGGCGAGGCCAGCGGGCCGTGGACAAGGTCTCAGCGTTGAGCGATAACTGCTTTTCAGCCGCAGCGTCCAGGCGAGCCGCGGCCTCGTCGAGATTACGGATCAGATCCAGTTTGATCAGCAGACTCCGTAACTGCGAGAGTATTTCCCGTTGTTTGGCGTAAGCTTGCTTTTGAGCTTCGCTGGCGGCACCCAGATCGCGGGCCTGCTGAGCAGCGATGGCCCGCTCCAAATACTGCAGCACTTGCTCAATTTGCTCCTGACTTAAATCGCGTAAGCCGCGAGCTACCTCCTCGAGCATTTTGCGTTCCACCGAAGCCGGCAGACGCTGATATACCATCGCATCGATGGTAGACCCGGCACGACGGGCCGCCTCCGCAACGCGAGCCTGCACCCGCTTCTGGTCCTCTTTCTGACGGGTCAGGTCAGCCTCCTCCGCCCAAACCAATGGAGCTACTGCTCCGGCGAGGACCACAAAGGCCCACCAACGGCTATGGCGCGATACATTCATATAGAGCCTCCTGGAAAAAACAGGAGCCTGAAGGGGTAGCGCTTGGCAAACAAATCCATCCTATCTTATCTGACGATCCGCTCGCGTGGGCAGTCCAAAAAATTGTTACAGATTTCGTTCCACCCAGCCGATTTTAATAATTCCCAAATTTATTTGTACAATTCCAAGCATTTTTCGCGTGCCGTTTCTTCAAATCTTTGGTACCTATTACTCCAAACCCCCTCCTTTATTAGCGGATTCGGTCACCAATTATGTTTTCCCCTTTTACCTGACAACCAGATCTGATTGAATGGACAGCCTTGAAAGTCAAGGTCTGCCGCATTTGAAAGCAATTATAACCATTTTCATTAATGGCCTCGTGTGATGGCAGCTTTGGATCTATTGACTTTTTTCGAGGAGTTATGACAACGTTTGTAGTCATTACCAATCCAGAACTTGGTAGGGTCTTTTTAACAACATTTCGAGAACAAGGTGCTATACATCGGGTATAATTAGGCAAATCGGCCAGAGGTTTCTTAGGGTGGTCAGCTACGGCTCCTCTTATAGGGGTTCTAGTAAGTGTTTGAGCATTATTTTGATAAGCGTTATGGTGCTTGGCTGTAGCCACATGATTAGTAACTTTGATTGGCTACCTACATTCACATAATCATATTTTCAATTAATCCTTGCCTGCGCTAGGTGACATATTTCGCCCCATGTGTGTCTACGTGTGATAGAGCAGTCAGGAGTGTTGAATGGTCTATTATTTTGGTCGGGGACGGAAGATGTTCGCTTGATCCTCAGCGATTTGCTGCAGTTTGTCGCGTAGCCGTTGTCGGCCTTCGTCCCGCAGCCGAAAGGCAGTTTCCGCATCTGCTTCCGTGACGATAAACTTGCGTTTGGCTTGGGGGGGATAACCGGCTGGTCGCGTTACGTCTGGGCTCTGCTCGCTCAGGCGGTCGAATACTTCGACATAAAGTTCAACGGTGTCGCCAACTTCAATGCGGCTCCGAGAACCGTCGGGCAGGATCTTTTCCAGGCCGGCAACCTCAAAGTTCTTGCACCCACCGGCGGTCAGACCATCGGGTTCTTCCCAAGGGTTGCTTGCAGGTAGCAAGTAAAGTTCTACTTCGCCGAATTTACCTGACTTCTCGAATTTACCCAATTCGGGGACGAACTCTCCCAAGCCCCGTTTTTGCGGATCATCGGTAAAGCGACGTAGAGGCAGACGCTGGAAGACACGGCCGTCGGGGTCGTCCCGCGGGTGCTGGATGCGACGGATCGGTTCGGGATAGGCATCGGCCGGGATGCCGCGGGGTACGACACGGTAAACGATGTTGGCCCGTCCGATTCCCACCGGAGAATGGGCCGAGTAAATCACTTGGATCCGACCGTTGAGGGGCAGCGGCATGTCCCATTCGAAGTCTTTGGGGTTGACGCCGGGTGCCCAATCCGGCGAGGATCGGTCGGGATCACGCGTCGATTCGGGTTTCCACTCGACTAACGGTGGTCGGTCATCCCACAGTCGAACATTGCGGCGGATGGGCAGAGGATTACGGAAACCATAGTCGTCTTCCAGTTCCAAGCGGTAGGCGATGAGTTGAGCCTGGACGGGAAAGTACCACGCGGCCACGCGACGATCTTCAGTGAGAGTAGCCGGCGTAATGGCAGGCAGGTCTTGTTCCTGGAGGCCCTCGCCCCGTGCGATCGGTATAAGATGGGCCTGCCGGACCGGCTTGTTGAACCGGGCACTGATCCGCAGATGGGATTGCGGTAATGCATCGACGACCTCGCCCCGGTTCCAGCCGTCGTTACGCCGAACGTAACGAGAACCATCCGGTCGCAAACCGAGCCAGGCGGGTAGTTCAATTTCTGCAATCAAGGGAGGCGCTGCTGGGTCATCCGGAGCCAGTTGGGGTGGTGGCTCCAACCGGACAAAACCTGGGGTCGTAGTGCGGCCATCACCCAATCGGGCATGAAAAGAGAAATCCCGCGACATCGGCGGCAGGGTCGTGCGGAACAAGGCACTACCGTCCGCTTCACGGCTATCGAAAATGAGATCATAGAACTCTTCGGGCTGGTCTTCAGGTACCAGACGCAAAACGCCAATCATTTCTTCGGTGTATCGCCCTGTGACACGATAGGAAACAGTAACAGCACTACCAACCGGCCAGACCTCGGGAGTCAGATTTTCCAGGTGGATACGCCGCGGGATGTCAAGCGGAAGCAGGGCTTGGCGTAGGATCAACACACGGGCCAGCGGAAAATTGACCCCCAGGAACAATAACCATGCAGAAAGGATGGGCAGTAACACCGCGACAGCTTTGGGTAATCGGGAAGTATCCAGCAAAGTCATGAAGTTATGACGGCGGGCCAACTCTTCCGCTTGCTGGGTCACTTGGGCAATCAGGGCAGGTGACATTCCCTCGGTGCGAGCACCGCGGCGATTAAGCTGGACGGCCGTTACCAGGCGATGCTCGAACACGGGAAAGGCCTGCTCGGCCTGGAAGGCGAGTTCGTCCATCGGCGGGGTTTGCCACGTGGGACGTATCACCCAATACCAGCCCAGAAGTACTGCCACAGCTAGTTGCAAGGTGGTCAGAGGTACCCGGACACTCCAGAAGGGTGTTTCGCCTGTGTCCATCGGGTCGGCGGACCATAGCAGCCAGCTCGACTGACGCCATTCACGCCAGGTTTGCGAGCCTGAATAGCGGTCGATGAACCAGTCCAGGAAGCAAGCGAATCCCAGAATGATCAGCACAACGGCCAGCCAGCAGGCGCCGCCCCACACCACACGCAGCAAGGATTCATAAAGCTGCCAGCGGCGAAGTTTTCTCAACAGCGTTTTCATACGGTCTTGTATCCTCTGTACAGAATGTAATCATCACATTAAGCTTGGGAAATCCAACTGTAGCTTGCAGTTACGCCTCCGGCCTTGGCAATCGGTCACCCCGGGGGTAAGGGCGTAACCAGGCAGGGAGCACGAGGATTGTTCCGGTCTCCGTCAAGCCATTGGCGGACGTCCGTGTCGGCTAGCTCAAGCCCAGGAGGCGGCGTCCCAACCACTCGGCGGTCAACAATCCCAGGATGAGCAGTAACACCCAGTGGTTCCACAGGAGCACCTCCTGACGACGGGAGACAGGGGCTAATTGGGATTGGACCGCTTCGGGCAGCTTGTGCAGGTCTTCCTCGCGGTAGAAGCCTTCGGCAATGCCGCCCCGGCTGTCGGCGGCCAGGCGTCGGAGCTCGGCCTCGGCCATAGGACCAGGGGCCAGTTCGTGTCGCTCCGGATAGACCACGGTATAACGCAGGGTGGCGGGCTGGCCGTTGCCAGGGTCTAAGGTCAGTTCGAAGCGTCCGGTCTTCTGATACGGAACGATAGCAACGTATTCTCCGGGCGCCCCGGGAACCTGACGAAAAGTGACCGTAGTCGTGGCCTGCGGATCGCCCGGGTCACTATCGTGATGACGCAGGGTGGCCGGCAGTTCGGTGACTGTCAATGGTTGGTATTTGTCGTCGTAGATACGGGCGTAGATTTCTCCACTGGTTCCCAGGACTGGAGAATTACTACTGGGAGTCAACTGCGTGCGACGGGTGCCTGCCAGGCGGGGGATACCGGCTGTGTAAACGGCCTGGCTCCAGAAGCGTCCGAAGTATTTGTCCCGCGTATTGTACCGCCAGCGCCAGGTATCGCAAAAACCGATGAACAGCACGTAGCCCTTGCCGTAGAAGTGGCCAACCATCAGGGGCATGGGTTTGTTATCAGGTGGGGGTGTGCGATCGACGGGGTGAACGAGGAAGACCTCGGCCGCGGGCTTGACCCGTCGCACGGGATAGTACCAGTACATCGGTTTGAGCTGGTCCTCGTCGTTGCGGGGTAGTTTGCCCGGTTCGCCCCACAAAGCGGCGTTGCGGACTGGATCGTCCAGTAAGCTAAGCAGCGGAGAGCCAATCGCCGTGGGGGCAGGCACCGGTACGAACGGCGCAGGACTGCCCGGTTCTTCCATGGGGAAGCGTACCGCATCCAGTTCGACGGGTAGTATCTCCAGAAGCGGGTGGCGGTTTTGTGGGTCCGCCACACTGCGATCTGCCCAACCGGCCGGAGCATGCCAGCGACCGGCAACATGGATCAGACCGCCCCCCTCGGTGACAAATTCCTGAATTAACTGGGCATGCTGCCGGGTGAAAAAGTGTTTGGGCACGTCGCCCAGAATCAGCAAGTCAAAATCGAACAGCAGTTGCCGGAATTCATCGGGGTCCAGGCTGAGAGTACCATTCAGTTCGCGGCTCAGTTCGGTCAGCCAGGGGAAGCCGGAGCGCATAGCGGCCTTGTCGCCATCCGTCAGATAGAAACGAGCATCCACTCGCCGGTCACGCAGGAGCCAACGTTGCAGGTATTGGAAATCGTAACGCGAGCGGGAGTCGATCACGAGCACCTTCAGTTTACGATCGATCACCTGAGCAGCTCGGCTGATGGTGGTGGTCAGTTGAACCGGGGTCGAACCCGTACCGGCGGTCAGAGTGACGGTGAGGACGTATTCCTGTTTTTTCGCGGCCGCGTCTGCTTTGATTGGCACGAAACGGAGCAAATCGGCATAGGTTTTGCCCCGGAGTTGCTCTTCAGGTGTCAGACGCACTGGATGGCTTTTGCGAGCCACTTCCCGCTCGCCGTACCATAGCACCAGTTCCACGGTTCCTTCGGCCACACCCTGGACTGTGTAACGAACAGGGATGGCAGCGATGTCGTCGACGAACAAGGTCGAAGGAACATCGAGGCCGGCGGCGGCCTTGGCTTCCGGACTGACCGCATCGCCGGCATGGGCTGGTCCAAAAGCAGCCTGGATCTGGCTGACGCTTGATGTACCTACACCGTAGATATGCAGGGGCACGCCGCGACGCTGGCATTGACGAGCCAGATCATCGAAGCTCCGCAGACTGGCATTGTCACGGCCATCAGTAAGGATAACTATGGCCGCCGGTGTATCCAGCTCATCCCGTTGCAGCAGTTCGGCCGCGGCGTCAGCCAAGGCGGTTCCGGGAGCCTCCGGCTGTAGCTGCGTCAGCCAGTCCCATTGACTGGTGCTACGGGCCATCCGCTGCGTACCGAAAGTGTATACCTCGAGTGGTCCTTTGCGAGACAGACGATTCAACAAGTCCAGCTTCGGGTGGGTCAGCACCTTTTGGACGATTTCCAAACGCGTGGGACGTTCAGGTAAGCGACTAGTCAGGGTGGAGGCCGGTGTACCCGTTGGCAACGATGAGCCGGGTTCGATCAACCCCCACGCTAACGCTATCCGCCATTGATCGTCGGCGTTGGGTCGGGCATCGGCCTGACCCATGCTTTGGGAAATGTCGATGAGTATGGCGATCGGTCGCTGCCGGCTGCGCTCATCCCGGTGAACCCAGGCGGGACGGAGTAACAGAAAAGCAATCAGTAGCACCAGAGTGATGCGGATCAACGCCAGGGTAAGTCGGCCGGGCAGCCGTAGCCGTGCGGATTCGCGTAAGTACAAACGGGCCACGGCAAAGGCAGCGGCTACCCCCAACAGCAAAGCCAGCCATAGCGGGAACCAGCCCCGCCGTTGCATCTCCGCCCACAAGGGAACGCACAGCCACGTTACGGTCATGGCTAGTCTCACCGGTGACTATTAACCCAATTCAGCCACTTCCCCGCCTGATCGCTGTCGCGCTGCACCAAACAGGGCCCCAATTTCCTCGTGCAGGCCACTGAGGCCTGCAGTGGGGATTACCATGCCCGGCCACATACCCACGCCCAGGCCGATTCGATCACTAGTAACACTAGCAAGGCAGTCAACAAGTATTCTGTCCATTCACCCCGGCTACGCAACTGTTGGATAGCCGGGACCGTTTCACCCGCTCCGGCAGGAACAATGGCCGGAGCAAAGCCAAGCCATTCGGTCATTTCCTCCGGTGTAGCCACAGCCAGGGAGGTGGACTCCCGCAGGTCTGGATTGACTACGAACAAACTACCGTGTTCAGCTGCGGCTTCTAAGGACCGACCCTGGGGAACAATGCCATAGATGCCGGCACGGTATGTTTCGGTCCATTGCACCTGCAGTCGCGACTGACCGGGCCGACGCGTGGGCAGGGCCAAGGGGGCCCGCTCCGGGTTTTTCTCACCGCTGACCGGGGGTAACAGCATCTCCAGTGATGTCTGATTCAGCGTATCCGGCACCGTCCATAGGATCGTCTCACCAGCGGTCAGCATTTGGGCCGGCCGTCGCCGCTCGGTTAGATGTTTGAGGATCAACAGGGCCATGGGGACATGGAACGAACCGGGATCGGCCGAGAAATGGCACCAACTCTCATCGAGTGAACTGGCAAATAGCAGCACTAGCCCTTCGCCGAGATGCCGCTGCATCAAGTAGGGCTGCCCCTGCGTGTCGCGGATGAGGACCCGCCCAGGACCGTTCTCATCCACCGTGAGAGTCTGTTGCAGGCTGATGCGTTCGAGGGCCTCGGCATACCCGGGTTTGCGGAAATCGGCCAGGAAGCAATCCGTGGGTAACGAGGGGGCTGCCAGGCGATAGGGAGCGTTTTCTTCCGCTTTGCGTTTGCCTGTCAAGGGGAAGGGGAGCAAGTCCCTTCCTTCGGGCCCTAGCTGAGTTTGGTAAGTGAAGGGGCTGACGTTGTCACCTGCGGCGATGATCAGCCCCCCACCATTGCGAACGAATTTGACCAGTTCATCCCAGAATTCCGGGCTTGGTCCGCCCAGGGGATTGCTTTCAGTCCGCAGGGGGACGTTCAGAAGGTAAACAGCCTCTTTACCGTCCAGATGACGGGGGCCGACCTCCGTAGCACTGACGGATTCTGTCTCGATAAAGTGGTCGGGGGAGCGGCCCGGATTGAGTGCGGTGCGGACAAAGTGGTCACCCGCCCGGACAGGATCGTCGGGATTGGGGGTACCGTCCACCAGCAGGACCCGTATTTTGTCGCGTACTAGCAGGGGAATGTAGAATACGTTGTCGCCAGGCAGATCGTCGCCGCGAATCTGAGCGCGAACGATTCGTATGCCCGGCTCTTCCAGGCTGCCCGATAACGTGACCGGCCAGCTTTGTCCCGGTTCGATGCGGTCAATCTGTATGGCATCCTTTTCGACAGCCCGTCCGTCGATTTCCACTGCGGCTTGTATACCCCGGACGGGCGTTGTTCCCCGATTGTGCAAAATGACGGTAAAGGGCATACGCGTTCGGGTATGGGGAATGACACCCTGCCATTGGATCCCTTCGATCGCGACGTTGGTGGGTTGTCGCTGCGGGTGACCACATTGGACGAACACCAGTTGTCCATGGTTGCGGATTTCCTGGGCCTTGGCCCGCAAGGCTTCGACGTTACGTTCCAGACCCAAGCGTTGCAGATCCGTGAAAACGTAAACTTCCTTAGCGGGAGCCAGGCCGCTCTGGGCAGCTTCCCAGGCCAGGGTCAAGCCGGGCAAGAGATCGGTAGCCAGGGCTGTCGGTTCCAGCCGTTCGAGGAGCAGGCGGGCTTGATCCAGGTTGAAGCGTTGTTGGGGCCCAACCAGCCAGGCACGGTCGGCAAAAGTAACCACTTGGATGGACGAACCGGCGGGCAGGTGATCGAGCAAGGCCCGGGCTGCTTCCTTAGCTCGGTCCAGACGGCTAACGCCGCCATCGGCCGCACCCATGCTATACGAGACGTCAACGAGAAAAACCGCATCCACCGGGCCATCGCGGCTGGCCGCCGTCAGGCCGGACCAACCGGGTCGGGCCAAAGCCACGGCCAGTAACACAATGGCTAAACACCGCAGCAGCAGTAGGATCAGCTCCTGCAAGCGCAACCGGCGGCGAGTTTGCTCAATGGCCTGCCGCAGAAACGTCATGGGCCCCCAGGGCAACGGCTTGTAACGCGCTCGGTAAAACAAATGAAGCACGATCGGTATAGCGATCGCTGCTGCCCCAGCCAGCATCATGGGTGCTGCAAATTGCATTGCTGTTCCCTGCCGGTTCTCGTGCCGTTCATTCCCATCTTACCATTCCAGGCAAAGTAAAACGGGTAACGGAATGTAACATTATTCGGTTGCTGCATCTGTTATCCAGAAGGGCTAGAAGTTGCAGCAACTTTCTTACTCCCGCAACAGTGTTTGTGTCAGGTCCACCTCGTCCCAGCTTTCTGGTAGCGGTTCGGCAGCCGGGAGCAGACAAAGGCGGACCTGGTGCCGATTTTCAAAGGCGTATATGCCATGGAGGCGGGGGATAGGCCCAACCAGGCCACCGTTGTCCAACAATTCTAAGCGCAGGCGGCGGGGAAAAACATTCAGGTCCAATTCCATGCGGTACAGGCGGGAGTCGCCCTGTTCAGCCAGATACTCCCAGCGATCACCCACGATGCGAACACGGTTAGGGGTCGCTCGGTCAGCGACGACAATCCGCCAAACTCCTTGAAAGCGGTCGTAGTCATCGCGGGGCAGCCACTGCCACAGAGCACCGGTCCACCAACTACTGACAAGCACCCCTGCGGCCACTGCGGCCAGCACTGCTACCAGACGCCTCAGCCAGCGATTCCTACCGCCCATGTATCGATTGGTCCTGTTTTTCGGGAGTTCCACGGGGACGTCCTGTGATGGTCAACTATCCGAATCAAAAAGAGGTATGGCCGGGTGAGTGGTGATCCTGTTGCTCAGCTTGTTTGCAAACGTCGGGCCAGATATTCCGCCAAGGCGTTGCCCAAAGCCCGGTTGGTCAGCATCTGGACATAGTCGACGCCGCTGGCCTCACAACCTTTGCGTAGATCCCGCAGATATTGTTGCACCAGTCGCAGGTATGCAGGGCGGATCAAGTGAGGCTGGGTCAATAATTCCTCCATTCCCTCGAGGGCAACGAAACGGATGTTGCCATCCAGTGGAAACTCCACTTCGTCGTGATGGAGAATGTGAAAAAGGATGACTTCGTGGCCGCGAAAGCGCAGATGACGCAAGCCAGTCAGCAGTGGTTCGACTTCTTCGAAGCAATCGGAAATGAGGATGACGATACCACGTCGCCGGACCTGATCAGCGACCCGATCCAGTAGAGGGGCAATCGCTGTGCGCTCTTGGGGTTGTATTTCCTCCAAGGTGCGTGTCAGACTATTCAGATGGCCCAATTGGCTGCTTGGAGGCAGCTCGGCCACCACCTCGGTATTGAACACACGTAACCCTACCGCATCCCTTTGTCGCAAAATGAGATACGCTAACGAGGCTGCCAGCAGCTTGGCGTATTCCAACTTGTTGCTCGGACCGGAGCCGTAACGCATCGAATTGGACGCATCTACCAACAAGTGGGCTGTAAAGTTGGTCTCCTGCTCGTACTGTTTGATGGTGTAACGGTCGCTCCGGCCATAGCTTTTCCAGTCGATGTGCCGGATGTCGTCGCCGGGAACGTATTCCCGGTGCTGAACAAACTCCACCGAGAAGCCCTTGTACGGACTTTTATGGTCGCCGACACGCAGGCCCTCGACAATGCGTCGGGCTTTCAAGCCAAGGGCCTCGGCCCGTGCCAGTACCTCCGGTTTCAAGTAGCTGCTGCCAGTCATGTCATATTTAGCAGGATCGAGTTAGGGTTAATCAATGTTGTCCTTGCAGCCTTGTACGACATCACTTGGCTGTCCCATCGGCACCAACCCCTCTGCACCCCCTCCTCCTCAGTTAGCAACGGGTCGAGAAAGGCTGTCCGGGGATCAATAAACTTTCGTTGCGGTTATGTCCCATGATACCGTATGTTCAGGATCAGGTAGCCATGAATGATCTTTGGGATAGTGAACTCGGGAGTGTGGTGGGCAGGGCTTCGATAAGCTCAACCCCCGACTTCAGCAGTCTGGCGGGCCCGTTGAGGGCGTTGTTGCAAGTTCAGGCAGCGGCCAGGGATTGCGCGGCTCGTTTGAGCAGGTCACGGATGATCTGTTCCACAGTGATTCCTTCGCTTTGAGCGGCAAAGTTCAAGATCAAACGATGACGCAGGATTGGTGGAGCCACTGCGACGACATCATCACCCGAAACATGGTTACTGCCGCGCAGCAAAGCGTGGGCCTTGGCGGCCAGGATCAGGTTCATGCTTGCGCGAGGACCTGCACCCCAGGTCAACCACTGATTGGCGAAATCGGCTGCTTCCGGCGTCCCAGGACGGCTCAAGCGGGTAATCCGACGGGCAAACGCAAATACTTTATCCGAAACCGGTACCCGCCGGACCAGTTGTTGAAGTTCCAAAATGTCCTCTCCTGTCAGGACTGGCTCAATCTTGACCTGGATGTCGGATGTTTGCATCCGCATGATTTGTTCTTCCTCTTCGTCGCTGGGGTAGTCCACTTTGATCAGGAATAAGAATCGGTCAAGTTGGGCTTCGGGCAGGGGATACGTTCCTTCCTGTTCGATCGGGTTTTGTGTTGCCAGAACGAAAAAGGGGTTTTTCATCGGATGATCTACCCCCCCGATGGTGACTTTACGTTCCTGCATGGCTTCTAGCAAAGCGGCTTGCGTTTTGGGAGGGGTGCGGTTGATTTCGTCGGCTAGGACTATGTGGGCAAAAATCGGCCCGGGCATGAATTTGAACATCCGCTCACGCGTGACCGGATCGTCCTGAATCACCTCAGAACCTGTAATGTCTGATGGCATCAGGTCGGGGGTGAACTGGATGCGTTTGAAGGTCAGATCCAAGGCCTGGGCCAGGGTGGAAACCATTAGAGTCTTGGCCAGGCCGGGGACTCCCATCAGCAGGGCATGGCTCCGACAGAAAATAGCCATCAGTAATTGATCCAGCACCTGTTGCTGCCCAATGATGATCTTACCGATCTCTTTTTTCAGGCGGGCGTGCGCCGTCCGCAGCTTTTCCACGCGTGCCAAGTCCTTATCATCCAGCGTTGCCACAGGCCCCATAAGTTACCCCTTTTTCTGGCGTTTTCCTAGCCCGCAGTTGTACGACGTCGATTAAGTATTGATTGTAGGACCAATCACGCAGCGGACAGGTTCCAAATCCGCCGCCTTACCGGTTCTGTTTGTTATTTTGTGTAGCAATTGAGTGATCACAGGCGGTTCGGTCCCATCTTTTGGACTCTCATTGGCCGTTATTTGCTTTACTGCTTGCTACCATTATTTAACCCAGCCGCTGAACTCCAAATGTCCATGCGTGCAGGAATAGGATGGTTTGTCTATCCGCTTGTCTTTGTAAGCCTATGTTGACTGATGAAACTTCTAATAGCAACTGGATGCTGATCAACAGACCGGAATTTTGCCGTTTGTCCTTGAAGCATTCAGTTGATTATATCGAATTTTTCTCTTGATTCCTATCGAGATACAGGGCATGATCAAATCTACGCTCTTCCATTCCATGGAACATGGAGGTTCCGTTCATGATCATTTCCGATCCTGCAGTATTGCTTCCCGAGGTGCCGCAGATCGATACGGAGGAGGCCCGCTGGGCGGTAGAGTACTTAACTTTAATGATCAGCCGGGTAGGGGCCGACTCGCCCGTGGGCATGATTTTGCGACAGGCCCGCCGCGAATTGTTGAGCCTACTGGAGCAAAGCGGTGCGGCGACCGCAGTCGTTGGTCCGCTACGCATCGCCGCCTGAGTTGGCGGACGCTTTTTGCGATGCAAATGTCGCTCAAAAAGACGGTGACGCAGTAACAGAGCGCAAACAGTGGCATGACCATAAAAACCGCTTCCGTGCCCGGAAGCGGCTAGGGTGGTGTAGGGCCATCGGTCTGGACGTAGGTTGGTAGTTAAAGAGCTAGGGAGGCTACCACTTCACTTCCGGGAACTTGTTGGGATCGGCGACGATCGGCTCAAGCGGATCACCGTTAAGGGCTTTGAGGAACAGGACCAGATCGGCCTTTTCCTGGGGCGTCAAATTCAATTTCAAGGGAATGATGGGTCGTTTGGCCGGTCCGAAGGTGCGGACGTTCGGGTCAACGGGTTGTCCGGCAGCGCGGGCCCGCAGGTATGCCGCCTCCGCGGCGGTGTCCCGCATCTTTTCGCTCAGCCAGGGGTTGGCATTGCCGCCGCGGTCATAAAACTCGATGACCTCCTCCAAGCTTTTCTCGGTACCGGTATGCATGTAGGGAGCGGTGTGGAGCAGTCCGCGTAAGCCGGGTGTTTTGAAGGCGCCGATAAGCAAGGGGTTTTTATGACCCAGAGGCAGGCGTGCGAAACGTCCCACTTCGCTGGCTGGCAGGTTCCCTTGGGTATCGGCCCCAGCCCCTAGATTGTGGAATTCGCCATCGGAGAAGGTTTCGCCACTGTGACAGTTGGCACAGCGGGCTTTGTTGAAGAAGAGATTTCGGCCATTGAGTAGTCGCTGGGCAATCTCCGGGATGCGGCCGGCGTCCTTTTCGGGATCCAGACCGAGGTCCTTGAGGGCTGGCCCTTTGCGTGCAAACTCGTCTTTAAGAGCGGCCGCATAATCGGCGGCGGTCAGTTCGAATTTGCCGCTTTCCTCCTCGGTGACCCGCTGACGCATACGGGCTTCCGCCCGATCGTGCAGAGAATTGCCCAGGAGCACCGTACGTTCATAGGTGGCGATCGCCTTAGCCGCAGCATCACGTGTCGGGAGGGTGCCAAAGACGGCCTGAAACATGCGGACATAATCCGGGTTGGTCCGCAGACGGGCTACCGCCTCGTCCCACGGATCGCCTTTGCCGGCAAACATTTCCAGAGGGTTAGTCACTGGTCCTTGGGCTTGGTCTTCCAGAGAAATGGCCCGGCCGTCCCAAAATTGCAATTTGTTGTATGCGGCATTGAACACACTGGGAGCGTTAATAGGACCGAGCTGCCCCTGAATCCCAACCGAAGTTTTACGCCCATCCGCAAAACCCTTGGTAGGATCGTGACAACTGGCGCAAGCCACGGTGTTGTCAGAGGAGAGGATTGGGTCGTAATAAAGCTTTTTGCCCAGCACCCATTTCTGCAAAGTCATGGGGTTTTCCGCAGGTACAGGTGGCGCCTGTGTCAAGCCAAGCGGCACTTTGATTTTGATGACGCGTCGTTGAACCTTTTCACCGGTGCTCGGATCGATCGCTTCTTCTTGACCCTCGTTCCAGAATTGTGGCAGACTTTTCCACTCCGGCTGGTTGGGGGTAACGAAAACCATCGGGACCTGATCCCGGAAGGGGGTCATGCGTGTTTCGTCGGGAAGTTGATAGTAAGTGTCCTTTTCGCTTACCTGAGCCTGGCTGGGGGTAGCCAATCCGAGTATGAGGACAGGTGTTAACATCAACAGACGATTGTACCGCTTCATGGTGGACTCCTGTGTGTGTTTGTGGGGAGAAGATGGTACCTGGCCGTGCGTGCATGGCCCAGCAGACCGCTTCGTACCGACAAGGAGTCGGGCTGCTTGTGCCCTGCTCCTATTGGTAGGCTTTTCACCGTCAGGAACAAGCGGTCCATCCATCGGTCTCGGATTATCGCAGCATTGGCAAAACCGATACTGAACCGTCCGAGGGCAGGAACGCTCGACAGCTTCTTGCCATGTTGCCGTTATGAACGATCCGTATTACCTCGTGCAGCTTCGGCTCGACATTTGTGAGATCAAGCTAGTTCAGCGGCGATCAGCGGTTTTTCTCCGTCGAAGGCGAGCCCGTCGGGGGGGATGAACGCAGCCTGTCTAGTACTTGCAAAATCCGGGTGGTAGACGGGCGATCCGTGGGTGTCGCCGAGCGATAGGCATACACCAAGCGACCGTACCGGTCTAAAAGGAAGTCGCCACCCAGTTGGAGGACGTCCTCGCCAGGGCGAGGCAGCCGCGGCAGATAACCCCGGAGCATTCCCCACAGATATCCCAAGATCACCGGTGGCCACACAAACATCCACCAGCGGGTCCGCTCCAGACCGATCACCTGGTACAACTGCCGCTGGGGATCGCCGTAAATGGGAAAACGCCACTGCAGTCGGGGAGCGTAGCGGGCTAGTTCCTCCGGTTGTGACTGACTGACTACGGCGACACTACAACCGCGGGCCATCAGAGCCTCGTAATGCCGATTCACCTCACCGAGGTGAGCATTGCATGCGATTCACGTCAAGTGCCGCAAAAAGATCAACAACAGATAATCGTGGTCCAACAACTGATACAAGCGAATGACAGTCCCCTCGCATGTAGAGAGAGGTAAATCAGGTACGCAATCACCCAGCGAAACCGAAAACCACATCATGAATCGATTCCTACCTGATTTCACTTGTGGGGGCAAGGACAACGAGCGATGCAACGTGAATGCTTTCGCACAAAAATTGATGTATTGAACACAATCCCGACGTGCAGATCGGGCCTGGGTTGCGGAGGCCCCCTCTCGTGCTTATGACCAGTAACTTTCAGACTGAGCAGTGTACGAAACCTACCAGGTGCCCCGGTGTGTTGATGGCCCCCTGCAACGGGTTTCGGAAAGACCAGTGGACGGGTGATTCCTCTAGGGGTGTGTGCAATGTGTCCTGTTGGGTTGGCGAAACATCGCTCAAAAGGGGCGTAACTCACCCGTAGAGGGGACCATTGTCACGAAGGGGTTCCCCTCGGGGCCAGCGAGTGGATGACTTTAGTCGCTCTGAGGACGAGTAGGATCATTCAGCGGAGAGGGACGGAAGACACGCGGCAAGCGGACCCGGAACGTGCTACCGATTCCCGGCTGGCTTTCCACCTGAATGGTGCCGCCCAGCCGCTCGACGTATTCCTTGACAATGGCTAGTCCCAAACCAGCATGGACGCCGGCTGCCTGGCGGGAGGCATCGGCCCGGTAGAACCGTTCAAAGATTTTGTCCATGACCTCAGGGGTCATACCGATGCCAGTGTCACGTACCTGCAGGATTACCTGATCCTGTTCCGGCCAGATGGCCAGTTCCACCACACCGCCGGGGCGGTTGTACTCTACGGCGTTGTGCAGCAGATTCGTCAGTACTTCGCGAACTTTGGCCGCATCGGACTCTATTACCAGATCGACCGGGACATCGCAGTCCACGGTGATGCGGTTGGCGGCCGCCAGAGGACGGATGACCGCCACACAGCCACTCGCCAGCTCGTGCAAGCAGACCGGGCCTATGTCCAGGCGATCATTACCGGCGTCCAGGGTGGCCAGAGTCATGATCCGTTCGACCAATTGTCCTAACTGTCGCACGATCAGCCGGCATTCCTGTAGGGTGTTCCGATACTGTTCCGGCTCGCGGGGTTTCATCAGAGCAACGTCCAGAGTGGCCAGCAGGGCGGCGATAGGGGTACGCAACTCATGCGAGATATCGGCCACCGCTTGTTTTTCGCGGGCAAAGGCCCGGCGCAGCAGTTCAAGTGTTTGCGTTAGCCGGGCATGGATGGGAACTAGTTCCACGGACAGGTTGGCGCCGTCGTGGGGCAAGCGAAAATCTTTTTCCGACACCCGGCTGACCGCTTCCGAAAGTTTGCCAAGTGGGCGTAAGCCGCGTCCAACTAACAGCGGTGCTCCCACCGCCACTGCCAGGAAGGCCAACAAACCTACACCGGCAATGCGCTGGCGTAGTTGTCGGCGCACAGCCTGAATGTCGGCGGTCAGTTCGGCCAGTTCCTGGTCCCGTTCAGCGGCCAGTTGGTCCAAGCGTGCCTGGATGTCGCGCATCGGCCGCGCACATTGGACAAAAAAGCGAGGCAGGCCCGCCATACTTGAGGCCGTGGGAGGAACCCCAATCCCCCCCGCTGCTGCCCAAGCTCCCCAAGCTCCCAACAAGGAACGCTGGGGCCAATCCCGCCGTCGAGGAGGCGAACGCAAAAAGTAGGGTACCTTGTACACCACCCGGCGGACTTTTTCCCCATCCGGAAACAACTCAGCTGTACCAAAGGACCAGTCAATCAGGTTTTCGGTTTCCAGACTGCGCGGGCTTTCGCTAGTAGGTGGTTGCCGGCTGTCGAGTTCCCGCGGCTCCCAGGGCAATTTGCGGCTGCCCAATGAGCGGGAACGCCATTCGCGGCCGCCAGTGGTGTTAATCTGAAAGTAGTCGGTACTGCTCTTGTCATCGTCAAAATGCTGGATGAATTCCTCCGGCAGCGGCAAGTTGCCGAAATAAAACTGGATCCAGGCGAAGTGATGGACTAAGGGTCGACGCCAATTCGCTGCGGTAAATGTACCAGTCAGGGGTGGCGACATGGTGCCCGTGGCCGGAGGGGGGGGAGGTGGTGCCCCGACTGGCGTCCCACTTGGCGGCGGGCTGGGTGGAGATCCAGCAGTGGCCGTTCCGATTGCACCGCCACCCCCAAACAGCCCTCCACCGCCCCCTGGCGGCAGCGTCACAACAGGAACCGTGCCCTCGATCGGCACTGCCCATAGAGCCGGTTGTGTCGTTAAAAACAACAATGGGCTGACGGCTGTGACCGTTGGAAATTTAACGGCTTCGAGTTCATAACTCTGACCGTAATATAGTTGCATAACGTTGGCCAGTTCACGGGCTTTTTCGAAGAGTGTTTGGTCAATCTGGGCTAATTCCTTACGGACATTTTCTTCGTAACGAGATTGAATGAGGTGGCGGCCAGCCTCTTCCCGCGCTGCAAAGGCCTGCCGTGCGGCCCGATCAATAACAAACCATACTCCGCCCAACGTACAGGCGAGCAGCAGCAGTAAATAAAGTGTCAGTGAACGACGGATCGAACGCATGAGCACGGTCAGCCCGCAGCCGTCAAGTTTTCGCACAATTCACTGCGGGGCACAACACATTATCCCTTTATAGTGGACAAAAATCCGATCAAGGATGCCGTCGGTACCTAATTAAGCGGTGTTTTCCCGCCAGCAGGGGTGGGTGAGCGAGACGGCTCCATTAAGTTTTCATCCGCGCTGTCCGTCCAGTCAGCGAGCCGCGGGGCTGCTGGCTGTCGCCGATGAGTCTCCCTCTTGCGGGGGCTCGTCCCCACGTAACATGTATCCTTCGCCCCAGCGGGTCAAAATCAATGGGGGGTCGAACCCTTTGTCAATCTTGTTGCGTAAATACCGGATGTAAACGTCCACTACATTCGATGTATTCTCGTCATATTCATCATACAAGTGTTCCCAGATCATGCTGCGGGTGACTACCTTGCCTTTGTGATAGGCCAGAAATTCCAATAAGGCGTATTCACGAGGTGTCAGGTGGATCGATTTCCCTCCCCGTCGTACGGTGCGTGACGCGGTGTCTATTTCCAGATCGTAGCAGCGGAGAATCGGGTCTTTTTGCTGGTGCCGTCGACGAATCAATGCACGGATACGCGCTAGCAGCTCGGCAAATTCGAAAGGTTTGGTCAGGTAATCATCGGCTCCTGTGTCCAGACCCGCTACTTTGTCGTGGGTAGTCGTTTTGGCGGTCAGTAACAGCACATGGGTATCGATGCCGGCGGCCCGCCACCGTTTCAGGAGGGTCAGCCCGTCGATTTTCGGAAGCATAATGTCCAGAATGACCACGTCATACGGCGTGGTCCGGCATTTGATGTCCCCTTCCTCTCCGTCCATGGCGACGTCGACGGCGAACCCTTCTTCCTCCAAGCCCTGGCGGACGGCTTTCACGATGTGCGGACTGTCTTCCACAAGCAGAATGCGCACGGCCTACACCCTCGCTGCGGATCGGACAGGCACTACCCCATCAGTGTCACCATAATCAATGACCGATGAGGGAAACATGAGAATTAGGCCCTTCCTTTTCGTCCCTAGCTCGTTCCTGACCCCAATGACAGTCCTTCATCTTTCTGTTGATGGACAGCTTTACCTCCGGAACGCCCGTCAATCAGCCATAACCTTTGACTTTCCGGATTAACCGCAAGTTGAAAATGTTCAGCAGAGGGAGATCAGCACTGTTTGGCAAAATCCGCTCAACATCTCCAAATTTCTCCTTTCAAAGCACGATGTACCTATCGTTACCAGCCGATGAGCGTAACATCTGATTGATGAGATGGTGCAAATCAGACGATGGAATGGGCAGGTGGCAACCTTGCGGACGGTGGAGGATTTCTCTAGACATTTTATCAGGAACAAATGTCGGGGAAGCGGACGTCCAATAGCGGAGCTACCCCCATGGCTGCGTCCATTGCCGTGATTTTGCCGGCCGCTGGCCGATCGACGCGTTTTGGCGGTCGTGAGAAGAAGCCGTTTGTCAGCCTGGAGGGCCGACCGGTCTGGCTCCGTGCAGCGGAGTTGTTCTGGAGCCGCGACGACGTTACACGCTTGTATCTGGTGGTGGCTCCCGAGGACCGGGAGACGTTCCGCAGCCGCTTTGCCCATCTGATTGCCTTTGCCAATGCCGAGGTGGTCGATGGCGGACCGGAACGTCCGGATTCGGTGGCCCATGCCTTGGAACGGATTCCAACTGATGTGTCCTATGTGGCTATCCATGATGCGGTCCGGCCCCTGACACCCCACAGTGTAATCGACGCGGTGTTTGCTGCGGCACTCCGCCATGGAGCGGCCATTCCCGCTTTGCCCGTGGCCGACACCCTCAAACAGGTAGAACAGCAACGCATTAAGTCTACGGTACCTCGTCACGGGTTATATCAGGCTCAGACGCCGCAAGTCTTCCGCCGTGACTGGCTGGTGCAGGCCTATGCCCAGCGAGCCCAATTGCAGCAGCCGATCACCGACGATGCACAACTGGTAGAAGCCATCGGCCATCCTGTGATGATCGTGCCCGGCTCGCCCCTTAACTTCAAAATCACCACCCCAGAGGACCTGGAATTAGCAGAAGCTATCATCAAGTTGCGAGCCACGAAGAAATCACCCTCCCGTCTCGGTTTCCACGACGAAGCCCAATGGTGAAAAAGTGCTACGTGGAGGAATACCTCGTCTTTCATTTGGTCTGGTTGACCCTTCGAGTCCTGGAGGGGATTGGGAAAACTGATCCCACGGCTACCTTCCCCCTAGAGTCATCGGGCGCTGGCAAAACCTCGGTCGGTGCTGGCTGGACAAGATTTCGGCGAAGGTGTTAGCCCTCTTCATTCCCAACTGGCACAATCGGGTTTGTGACCAACCTTAAGGAGTTGATTGGACAGCCGGAGGTCCAGCGCCGCCGTGGCGGCGGCGAGAAATTCAGTGGGGATTAAGAGGAAGCACGACACGAAAACTGGTATACGGGCTACGGCTGCCAGCATATTGCCGTTGGGGGATAGATTGTTCGTAACGGAGGTGGTCGAAGGTCAGAGGTGTGGCCAAGGTGAAATTGCGACCCCGCAGGATGACGGCCCGATCGTCGGCAGGGGGGTGATTCAGGTCCCATAAGCGGGCAGGGCGGTGGGGGGTGTCGGGGAGTAGGGCCGAGGTCCATTCCCGACCGTTGCCTGCTAGATCGTACAAGTCGAACTCGTTGACGTCACCGGGCGATACCAAGGGCAAGACCGACCGGGGACGCGGCTGATCTACCCATACCTGAGTTCCGGGACGACTGACGGTGACCCGGTCCCGTACCGCGTACAACCCAGCGGCGTGGTCCCACTGTTGTGGCGAGGGGAGCCGACCTCCGAACGCTTGCTGAGCGAAGCGGGCCGCCTCGATGGCTGTCACGTGTGTAACAGGAGCGTAGTCTCCCATTATCTGGGAAGCGGCGGGCACCGTGCCTCCGCCAGCGGCATACAGCCGATTCCACACCTTGGTCTGCTGGAAGTAGAACGGCTCCACAGGGGTGGGACCGCCCCAGGGCGTAATCAGGCGGAAACGTACTTGCTCCGTGCCTAAGCAAATCACGATCCAATCTGGCAGACGCTGGCCATTGGCTAACGTCACCAGCCTGGCTTCTGGCGCTGGACGAGCCTGAGGGTAAGGTAACTGCATAGGCATGACTGACGACCTGTCTTCGTTCAGCTCGGATGAAAAGCCAGAGGTACCATCTACCGGTCGGGCATATGCCCCGTCCGATGACGAGATAGTTGGATTTGATGAGATCTCATCAATGTCGGTGATGTGCTTAACCAAGGGATCTGCTGGGCGGTCTCGGCTTAGCCACAACGAGCTTAGCAAGACAATCCCGCAGGTTATGGCAGCAAAAGGTAGCAGCAATCTTGTGGACCATCTCCAGCGCTGCCGGTGAGCCAACAGAGGGGACGGAGCAGGGCAGATAATGGGATTTGACCGGTTGGCTCCTTGGAGATCTTCTGGAGCGGAATCCGTGGTTGCCGCTATACCCTCATGAGGTAGCGGTGGTGTTGTCCGTAAAGCAGAAAATACCGCCTCTCTTTGCGGCGACTTGGAGGGGCTTTGCAGCAACGGTTCATGGGAGAGTCTCTCCGCTGCGGTCTGTGTAAGGTTGGAAGGCGACTCGGTTAAGGCGGCCATCAGGGTTGTGACAAAAGCACCACAAGAAGGGAAACGATCCTGAGGTTGAATGGCCAACGCGCGACGGACTACGGCCAGTTCCGCCGACGACAATAGAGGAGAGAAGTGGAATTCGCCCTGCTGGTGGGCAGCCAATAGATCGGGTAAAGGCATTGGCTTGATAGGTGGATGACCTTGCCGTAGTTCGACATAGGTAATGGCCAAAGCGTATTGATCGCTGGCGGGTCCGCCCCGGCGCAGCCATACCTCCGGAGCCATATATACTGGCGTGCCAGCGAAGGTCCGCATGGTGCCTATCCATTGTTCCTGCCGCCAGACCAGGCCAAAATCGGCTACCTTGACGTGCCCATGAAGCAGAAGGATATTGTCCGGCTTGACGTCCCGGTGCACGACCTGTTGTTGATGCAGAAAGTCCAAGGCTTCGGCCGCTTCCCGCATGTATTGCAGCAGCTCGCTGGGAGGAATACCGTTGTGGCCAGTCTGCTGGCAGGCATGCAGACGCTGCCGTAATGTCCCTTCCGCTAGCTCCATGACCACGTACAACTTCTGTCCATGCACCCAGAAATCTTCCGTGGCCAGCAAGTACGGATGGCGCAAGTTTTTAATCAGTTCCAAAGCTCGTTGTTCCCGTCGCAGAAGGGTGGGGTCGACGAGGCAGGACAAGATTTTAATCGCCTTGTCGATCCCGCTGCTTTTTTTGCGTGCCAGCCAGACTTCGCCGCTAGAACCCCGTCCGAGCAGACGGATTAGCTCATACCCAGCCGCGATGGCACCGTTGGCATAATTCGTCGGATTCTGCGTGTCTTGTTCAGATACTTCTTGCGGTTGACCGGGCGTCACTGTGGGCGTTGCCGGCCAGCGGGAGGCCCGTACCATTGTTCCACACGCCAACTGTTCCAGCAGTGGTTGCAAGCGGGCAAATTGCGTCGGGAAACGCTGGGCGATGCGTTCCAGATCGTTCCCTTGGCCGGCCCGCAAGCGGCAACGGTACTCTTCGACGATCAGGACATCAGGGATGGCTTCAAGCGGTCCGAGCTCTGGGAATCGTGCAACATATTCCTCAATAACCGGTTGTTCCTCTGACTGCCAACGATGTTGCAAGTCGATGATGATTAGCTCCACCAGTGCCTGACGACGATCAGTGAGGGGCACTGCTTGTAGGAAGGCAGACCAGTCGGTCACAGGACCCCGTTGACGCGCCGCGTAGAAAGCATCGGCTATCAGCGAGATCGGCTCAACCTCTGGGTTGTCTCCGGCTTGCCGGCCTTGTACTTGCATGTTTCACCACGTTCCTAGGGCTGAGTCAGCACAGAGGCGCAGTATGCGGATTATTGTGCAGGGACTAACGGCCCCTGCCATTTTGATGTATTACATCTTTCTAGCACCAGGGTAGCGGGTCACGCGACGACAGTGGATGCGTCCACTCCAGAAAAGTACGATCGCCCCAGAGACTTTCCGGGGCGATTGCAATGAAGTTGGCTCCTGGTGACTATGTCGGGCAAAACCTGGCGGGGAGAGGTGCCATCACCAGGAGTCTGGGGTCGTTAGGTTGCTCCGTGCTCGGCGGGTTGTCGAAAGGTACAGAAGCGGGGGACGAACCTGTGGGACTTTTTTCAACCGAGCGGAGGCGAGGCTGCTTGGGGATTGTAACGCAGACGGCGATTGGGATCCACCTCGACGTAGCCAAACACTTGTTCATGCCGTTGGACGACGACACGCAATACTTCGGCGAGCTTTTTCGCCGTTACATAGTTCATGATGAGGCGATGCTTCAGGTGCACCGGCTCGGGTCCGGAAGGGCCCATGACCTGTGAGTAAACGCCCAAGTCCATCAGAACTTCGTCCGGATTGCCTGTGACACGGAAGAAATTAACGTAGATGCTTTGCATATCCGTGTCGATGATGGGCACCTGGATCTGCTGCGGTTGCTGCCCCGCGGTGGGGGTGGTTGGCGGGGTTGAACCAGGATTGTTGCCAAGAGATTCTTCGCTCATCACTTGAACTCCTTTCGTCGGGGAGACGAGCCGTCCCTTTCACTATACCACATGCCCAGCTTAAGGAGGAGTCAGGAAGAAAATTCCCCAGGTCCAGGGAGCTAGAAGATTCCTCATTGTCCGACGATTCTAACTTGCAGGAATTTGTGGCCGGTTGCCTGTTGCCACTGGAGTGTCCATTGCCAGCGATCCTGCTCGGCCGGTTGGGTCAGGTGAAGCGTGACTGGGCGGGGAGCCAACAGGGCTAGCGCTTGCGGAACCTCCAGCACGCGTAGCACGTTGAGAAAGATCGGCTCTTCGCGATGGGAGGCTGGCAGGTGCCACAAGTCGATGGCATTCACGTCGGGTTCGAACAGGGCGGCATAGAGGGCCAGGCCAGCGGCCATGTGTTCCCCGTGCAGCGTGAGACGGACATTTTTGAGATCCTCCAGGCGGCGGAGCGTGGCCAGTCCCTGGCGGACATCCCAGACACGCTGGCCATCTACGGTCTGGCCAAGCAAAGCGAAGCGGCGGCGAATGTGCGTATCTGTCGCACTGCCCGGCTCGGCCCAGCGAGTGACACCAAACCCGCGGGGAACGATTACGGCAAATGCCAGCTTCTGGTCGCGGACCGTGGCCCTGTTCTGATGATAGAGCTTGTCGTCACGGCGGAATTTCGGACTGACCTGAAGTACGGCGGCATATTCAGGTCCTAAGCCGACGCACCAGCGTTGCCAGCCGGCTTCGTCCACCACGCTGCAGATCAGCTCGCGTGGGGGCTCGTCGGCTGCGCTCAGGACGAACAGTCGCAAGCGAATTGCTGGCTCCGGAGTGAAGTCGACGGCTCGCAGACGTAATCCGTCACTACGCAAATCAGCAACTATCACCGGCTCAGACGCTGGAGGTGCCGCGGGCCAACCGGCAAAAACCCGTTCCTGCAACTGACGCAGCAGTTGGGGACGCAACTGTTCCCACCAGGCGGCCACTAGCTCGGGTTTGTCCGGCAGCCGATGCTCCGCCTGGGGTACAAATGATTCGTGGATGATCTCGTTGCGACGCTGTTCAGGCAGTTTGGCAAAAACTTTCAGTTTGGCGGGCGGCAACGGGGGTGGCAAATCATCTCGGACGACACTACTGGTGTCCTGCCGCAGCCAGCGATTCATCCAGCGGTTGATACCGATGCGCAGTTCGGGGGTGTCCTTGTGGGGACCTTTGGTTTCCAACAGTTGGAATTTGTCCTCGGCACCGTAGAGTGCGTATACCTTCCGGACCTTATCTGCCAAACGGCGATAGCCGGCCACGGGGAAAATGTCGTCATCGTCGGAATTGCCCAGCAGCAGGGGACGTGGTGCCACCAGAGCTGCCACTTGGGCGAAGTCCCAGCGGTAAGTATTGACAAAAAACATGCAATCACAGTGACCGGCGATAACTCCGCTAGCCAGCCGTGGTACGGCCCCGGCACAGACCTGGGCCTGCAGATCGGCAATACCAGCTACGGGTACTACACAGGTCACTCGGTCATCGGCTGCTGCCAGCCACCAGCTATAGGCCCCTCCGCCGCTGCGACCCGTCACACCGATACGCTGGCGATCGACCTCCGGTCGGCTCTCGAGGTAGTCCAGGGCCCGCAGGCTATTCCACAGCTCTACCCCCGCAGGCGTATAGCCGCGGGCCTGCCACCACCACATCTTTTCTCGATAGGTGCCATGATGAATCCCACGGATCTCCCCTAACTGTAGCGTGTCGATTACCAGACAGACGTAACCGTGTGCAGCAAACCACGCCGGGTGATACTGATAGTGCACTTTGCTGCCATACGAAATGCCGTCTTGAACCACGTTGCCATGCCCACACAGGTAAAGCACGGCAGGGTAGCTGCGATTGCCGGCTGTGTTTCCTACCTTATCACCCGTCCCCTTATCTTTGCCTTTGGGTAAGTACAGGTTGGCCGTTACGTACAACCCGGGCAGGGATTGAAAATGCAACTTCTCAACCACGTAACTATCTGTTTCTTCCCGCCCTGTGATGACTGGATGTAATGGCGTTTTCTCGGGCAAAGGCCATAGTCCCATCATGTCCAAAAACTGCTGCCTTAGCAAAGGGCGGCGTTGTTCCCATGCTTCCCGTGTGGTCACGTCCGACAGACATTTGTTCTGAATTTGCCGCACTTGTTCCTGGAAGTAGTCGGCGATCATGGCAGCGCCCCGGCCATACGGCTCAGGGACCACCATCGGCTCAACACTACCTCCCGGTGGCATCGATGCCCTTGAACTCCCCAGACCACTAACACTCAGGATTCCCATCAAAGCTAGACACACACCGTGATAGACGCTCCACCAACGGCTGATCATTGGGCAATTCTCCGAACTGGTACCTCGGCGTCATTTCCAAAAAAAGCCTGCAGGAGCGGGTTCACTCGCACGCCCGGATCACTCCATGAGTTGTGACAAAATGACTCCTCCTTCCTCGAAGGCGGGTATTTCTTTGCGATCCTACCGCGAACGAACACTTTTGCAAAGGAAAAATCCCATCTGTCAGCCGGGAGTTAACCGAGCCAAAACGGCCTGGTGGCTGAATAGGCGAATTCTGAATGATCCGGGGTGGTTGTTGGTAATGGTATGACGAACGTGCAACGTAAGGAATTGCATGTTGTTGTAGGCTAGGGAAATGCGACGATACTCTCTAATCCGATGGTGATAGGTGATAGGGTGGCGTGTGACTATTAGTACGGGGGGTCTGTTTACCGAAAGACAATCGGGCATGTAGGAGTGGCTAGACGGTGCAATGGGCAGCCAAATTTATTTCTTGTTGGCTTGGGCAATGTATTTTTCCGGATTGGCATAGAATTCGTCTCGGCAGCCGGTGCAACAAACGAAGTACTGCTTTCCCTGATAAGTGACAGGAATCGTGGCGGCCCCACCGGAGACGATGCATTCAGGCCCCTTTCGGGCTGCGGCAAACGACTCCCCCTTACGGTTGCCGGACCATGCCAATATGTTGACAAACAATCCCTTGCCTCCTTCCTGAAGATCATATCGCAGTTGGAAGCGGATTCCTTCCGCTAGGGTTGTCATGGTGATCCGGTGTACGTCGCCGGAGGCGTCCTTGCTTTCAACCTTGAGGGTACCGCGGGCAACGCCGCCTTGGAGTCGTAATTCCTTTTTGTCGCTCGTATGTAACAGTAAGTGGTATTTCTGGGTGGCCGGGTCGTAAGTGACACGACCGGAGGTGAAAAACTTGCCCTTACCTTGAGCAAACTCTACTACCAGGCACGGACCGGTGCGCGGAAATTGCCAGCTCCAACGCAGTTCTTCTTTCCAGGCTTCGACTTTGCCTTGGACTTTCCGACTTGCTTCCAGCGTCCATTCCCCAATAAAGCCTTGCAGTTCCTGCAAACCCTTTTTGATGGCTTCCAACTCAGTAGGGGTGGGCGGTACGTCAGAGGGCTGGATTGTAATGGAATTGGCTGTCGCGACAGATGCCAAAATGGCAATGGCGTGACTTAACAGCAAGTGATTCAACCAGCGGAACAGCATAGGCAGCTCCGGCGTCTTCGAACTAAACAGTGACAGCAGAATAATTGCTGATGATTTTTAAGACGTTCCGAATGGATTCAGGGTTCCCCGCCGCGAGATGTTAGACCTGACAAGAGCTCTTCGTCCGGGTCGGTCAAGCTGCGACTGTATCGAGCCAAGAGCATTTGCACGGCTTGAATGGTTTGCCATTCGGCAAAGCCAAGGCGGATTTCGGTACCGTCCTCATTAGCTTGGATATTTTCCAACGCCGAGGTCAGGCCGCGGTGGAGATAGTCGAAAATTTCTACCAGGCGTGCTATTTGGGCAGGCGTCATTTTGAGGGGTAGGGGCGGAATTTCTTCGTCAATTGGCAGCCAAGGAGTGGCCTGGCCATGCCCTACCGTAGGATCCGCACTACCGGACTCGACCGCACCAGGCGAACTCCGGCCGAGGGACGGCGATGCCGCTTTGGCACGACTGCTTTGCCCCGACGCCATAGCACGCCGTGCGGCTATCTCCTCCATTGTGCCGAACAGCAGCATGGTACGTCCGACGCAGATCTGGTCGCCCGGCCGCAGGCGACGGATCTGGATCGGCATGCCGTTAACACGGGTGCCATTGGTGCTGTCCAAATCCGTGATGATGATATCATCATCTTCCATTTGCACTTTGGCATGATAGCGGCTGACGCGTTCGTCATTCAGCCGTACCATATTGCCCTCTTCGCGTCCAATGGTCACCGGTATGGGCAGATCTTTGAAGATCCGTCCCTTGTCGACGCCTTCAAGGACTAAGAAGGTGACCTTCCGCATGGGTAAGCTCCCTAAGGATGTTGGTTGAGCCTCCCCGTCTGGCCCCACTCTGACTGCTTGTCCTACCCCTTTACAGAATCTTTACTCTTTCCCAAGCCCTGACTTTCAGGTGTTCCACTTTCAGCTATAGCATAAACCTGCTTTCGCGTCAGCAGAAAGTGATTCAAGCCCTCCTCGTTTGGTGAGATGAGCGAAGGTGAAATCAGGTGACAATGAAAAATTATGATTAAGTAGAAAATTTGTGCCAATAATGTAGAATTTGTTCAGTAACATTTGGGGCATCGGCCGCTACGGGATGCAGTTGGGGAAGATGACGGAACCAGGTAAGCTGGTGTTTGGCAAACTGCCGGGTCTGAATGCGGATCCGCTCCAAGGTTAGTTCCCAGGATGGCAGGCGTCCTTCAAGGTAGTCCAGGATCTGACGGTATCCCAAGGCCTGACGGGCCTCCCGACTGAGGGGATGCGGAAGCTGACGCAGGCGTTGGACTTCGTCAAGCCAGCCGGACTGAAGCATCTGATCAATCCGTTGTTCGATGCGTCGGTACAGCAGATCACGGGGCAAGGTAAGCACGACGGCTGGGAGGCGACGCAGCGGTGGTCGCGGTTGGGACGCGAAGGCCGGAGTATCCCAGGTCGTTTGCCAGGTAGAGATCGGTTGACCGGTCAACAGGAATACCTCCAGGGCTCGCACAACTCGGCGCAGGTCGTTGGGATGGAGTCGGGCTGCGGTGACCGGATCGACTTGGGCTAAACGGGCATGCAAAGCGGCGCGTCCCTGCTGAGCGGCCTCCGCTTCCAACTGGCGGCGTAGCTTTTCGTCAGCGGGCGGTCCTGGGAATAGACCGTAAAAAAGCACTTTGAGGTAAAAGGGAGTACCTCCCACCAGCAACGGTCGCCGGCCGCGGGCCAGGATCTCCTGGCATGCCCGCTCTGCCTGTTGCAGCCACCAGGCGACGCTCAGCCCTTGCCAGGGGTCGAGGACATCGATCAGATGATGGGGGACGCGGGCTCGTTCGGCAACGCTGGGCTTGGCCGTGCCTATGTCCATGCCGCGGTATACGGTCATGGAGTCCAGGGCGATGATCTCACCATCCATCAGTTCGGCCAACCGGATGGCCAGGGTGGATTTGCCACTGGCAGTGGGGCCGGTTAGTACGTAGGCGTGCTCCAGGGGGTCCATGAATCGTCTGTTACATCCACAAACGCTATCCAAAGAAGTTGATCGGGCAAAGCTAGCCTTGTCGGCGATTGCTCTATTGTAGAGCTACCGTCGGTGTCTCTTCGCAGTATCAGTGGCCAATGCAAGGAGCCGGTTATGAACCGGATCACGGCGGCAGGGGATTACCTGATGGGTTTGCGGCGGGGCCGGCGGCGAGTGCCGCAGTTGCCCGCCGAGATTGCCCCGCGAACTCTTGAAGAAGCCTATCAGGTACAGAATGCCTTTGTCGGGCGGCTCCTGGCCTGCTATGGCGGACGGCTATGCGGCTACAAAATCGCCTGTACCAGCCGCATCGCCCAGGAGACTTTGGGGGTAGATACCCCCTTGTTTGGCCGGTTGCTGACCGCAACGAGTTATCCCAGCGGTACGACTCTGTCTGCTAATGATTTTCTGGTCCGCTGTGCCGAAGTCGAATTCGGCTTTCTTATCGGGCAGGATATGCCCACCGACCGCCGCTATACCGTGGAATCGGTCCGGCCATTTATAGCTGCCGTGGTGCCCGCCCTGGAGATTGTCGATCACCGTTTTGAAGACTGGCAGCAAGTGGGGGCTCCGACCTTAGCGGCCGACAACGCTATCCATGGGGCATGGATCTACGGTGCACCCCTGACCGATTGGCAACAATATGACTTGGCCCGTCAGGCGACAGTATTAGTCGTCAACGGGCAGCAGCGGTTTACAGGTATAGGGGCTGCTGTTTTGGGGCATCCGCTGGCCGCGCTGGCTTGGTTAGCCAACGAATTGCCCCGCCACGGCTTATTTTTGCGTCAGGGTGACTTTGTTTCTACGGGTTTAACGACCGCCATTTACCTCGCCCAACCCGGTGATCACTTACAGGGCGACTTCGGTCCGTTAGGCCAGGTAGAAGTCCGCTTTACTCCCGCATAGGCTTCGCTACGGAACGTGGCTCGACACACCTTCCTCTAAGCGTAACAAGGCCCCCCGCTATCTTTCTTTTGTTGAGGCAACAATTGTATGACGTTGTGTTACGCCCCAGGAGACAACTCACAGGGAGGGGATTGCGATTCCGTCGTCCAAGGCCGAGCAGTCGGGTTGTGCTGAGCAACAGCTGGCTCGTCTCCAGTTGCTGCCGAGCATGCATAGCGGACAGCCAGTAAAAAGAGACCGTGGGGCGGAGCTGTCGGACCAGCATGCCGTCGATCTTTACTCAGCAGAGCAGTGCGGACTTGTTCTGGTGACCAGCGTCCGCGTCCCACTTCAATCAGACTACCAACAATCGCCCGAACCATATTGTATAAAAAGCCGTCGGCTTCCACCTCGATAAGTAGGTATTGCACGTCGCTTGGTGATCTAGCGAGCATCGGCAGGGGCTTCTTCTCACTTGTAGGATACGATGCCCCATCGATGTCGACAGCCAAAACGGTGCGTATTGTGTTCAGCCGTTCGCTGCCGCTGGTGGTAAAAGCTTGGAAGTCATGTCGTCCAATCAGATATAGGGCAGCCTGGCGCATGGCTGACACATCCAACGGGCCCCGAACATACCAGGCATAATGCCGCTGCAAGGGATCGGGCCAAGGGCCTGTCTGGACGACGTAGCGGTAGCGCTTGGACAGAGCGTCTTTGTTGGCATCAAAGCTTTGGGGAACCTCGGCTAGATCTGTGGCGATAATGTCCGGCGGGAGCTGGGCATTGATACCCCGCAGTAGTGTAGGGCAGTCCAACCGCGTGGTACTGAAAAAATTGGCCACCTGTGCTAGGGCATGTACGCCTGCATCGGTGCGGCCACTGGCATTCAGACGTACAGTTGTTTCCTGCGTGATGGCGGCAATGGCTGCTTCCACGCTTTCTTGCACGCTACGCCGACCGAGCTGCCGTTGCCAGCCGCAGAAATTGGTGCCATCGTAGCGCAAAGTAATGCGGAAGTTACGCACGAGTGAGCAATGCTATCAGTTTGAGTATCAGGTCGGGCCGCCAATTCGGGCTGAGGAGCGTACAGGGCGACTGCCTTAGGGTCGAGGGGATACTATGCCGCGGCGAAGAAGTTCTTCGGCACACTGCACAGCATTGGTGGCGGCTCCCTTACGCAAGTTGTCGGCAACCAACCACAGACACAGGGAGTGTGGATGACTCGGATCACTACGGACACGGCCAACGTACGTCCAGTCGGTGCCTGCCGCGTGGATTGGCTGGGGAACTTCGCCTTGACGTTCATCAAGCAAGCGGATGCCGGGGGCCTGCCTCAGGGCTGCCCGTGCCTCGTCCACGGAGGGCTGCTGGTGAAACTCCACCGTTACTGCCTCGCTGTGGGCCACTCGTACCGGTACACGCACACAGGTGGCACACACTCCGATCTCGGCATCACCCAGGATCTTTTTGGTTTCCTGGATTACTTTGTTTTCCTCTTCGGTGAACCCGTTAGTATCCAAGGTCCAGTCCAGAGTCAGAACGTTCCCAGCTAGTTGTCCCCGATGCGCAGTGGGGGGGGGAATCGGCTCACCCCGCACCCAGGCTTGTAACTGTGCCTCGAAGTCGGCCAGCCCTTTGGCTCCCTTTCCGGACGACGACTGGTACGTTGCCACCACCACACGCTTGACTCGCCACCGGTCATGCAATGGTTTGAGAGCCACACATAGGGGAATGGCCACACAGTTCGGATTGGCGACGATCCCTTTACGAATGTGTTGCAGTTGTGCGGCGTTGACCTCGGGCACTACCAAGGGGCAGTCCGGATCCATACGCCAGGCGGAGGAATTGTCGATAACAATGGCACCCGCGCGGGCCGCCAGGGGTGAGTATTCCCGGCTGACCGCACTCGGTGTGCTGCTCAAAACGATCTGAACGCCCTCAAAGGCCTCAGGGCGGAGGGGTTCAACCGGGTAACGCTTCCCCGCAAACTCCACCGTTTTGCCCGCACTTTTCGCCGATGCCAGAAAGCGGATGGAACGCACCGGGAACTTACGCTCTAAGAGCACCTGACGCATCAGATCGCCTACGGCCCCCGTAGCACCAACTATTGCCACATCGATCCCGGCCACGGCTCCTTCTCCCCTTACCTATAGAGTAATCAAGCTAATACTACCCTCGTACCCTGCCGTATCTTTCTCATTGTGCTTAAAAACTTGTGTCATTCGCTCACAGACACCACAATAAAACACGATAGTGAAAGTCGCCCCAATCGGGAACATATCATAGTACCATCTTATGCTCCCTGTTGACTACGAATGCTGGGAGAATTGTGAGTGCTGAACTGAGGGTAATTGTCAACTTTTCTAGTCCAGGTCAAGAGACGGTCGTTCTGTCAGAGATCAAGCGGACAGGGGCTCGTACGACCAGAACTATAGCGATGGACCAAAGGTTATTGGGACAAGCAGGAGAATAATCGCATGCGGATTGCCATAGCAGGTTGCCTGCACGAGTCGAATACCTTTGTGGGTTTCTGGACGGATCGCCGCTGTTTTGAACAAGGTAGCTTGTGCTGGGGGGACGACCTGCTAGTGGAATGGGCAACGGCCCACCACGAAATTGCCGGCTTTCTGGACGTCGTATTAGCAGCCGGAGCAGAGCCAGTGCCAGTGGGCATGGCCTGGGCGACTCCGGGCGGGCCTGTGACCGATACTTTTTTCGAATATTTTTGCGATCGCCTTTGTGATACCCTTCGGCGTGTACAGCCAGAGGGATTACTGCTGGCTCTTCATGGGGCAATGGTCACACCGCGTTATGCCAGTGCAGATACCGAATTACTAGCCCGCGTCCGTGAAGCGGTGGACATTCCCATTGCCGTTACCCTCGATTTTCATGCTAATGTGACTCCTGAAATGGCAGACTATGCTGATATCCTGATTGCTTATCAGACCTATCCGCACGTGGATCAACGTTTGTGTGGACAGAGAGCTGCCCGTCTGTTGCTGGCAGCACGTCATGAGGGTCGCCAGCACCATACGATAATCGTCAAGCCGCCACTGTTCATCCCGCTGCTAGCGCAGGAGACCGAATATCCGCCCATGCGAGAACTGATCAACCTTGCTCGTCGCTTGGAACAGCGGCCGGGCATCCTGGCGGCTAGCGTCGTCGCCGGCTTCCCTTACGCCGATGTGCCAGAGATGGGGGCTGCGGTTATGGTGGTGGGCGATGGTGACCGCGCGTCCACAGCGGCTGCAGCGGAAGAGCTAGCAGTAGCACTGTGGGAACGCCGTCACCGGTTGCATGTGCCACTGTGTACGATTCCGGAGGCAGTCACCCGAGCCCAACAAAGTTCCCGCCTGCCGGTTGTGCTGGTTGATCTGGGTGACAATGTGGGTGGGGGTAGTGCAGGAGATGGTACTGCCCTGCTACACGAACTTTTGCGGCAGCACGTGCGAGGGTGGATAGCCGTGTTTTATGCCCCCGAGGCGGTGGTTGCTGCTCAACAGGCTGGGCTGGGTCGGGCAGTGTCTGTAAGAATCGGCGGTACCGATCCCAGGCAAGGACCGCCGCTGGATATTCAGGGTACCGTGCGGGTGCTCCACGACGGCCGTTGGGAGGAACCGGATCCCCGTCACGGTGGCCGTCGCTTTTACCAGCAGGGGCCTACCGCGGTGCTCCAGCTAGAGAATGACAACCTGCTGGTAATTAACTCCATGCGGACACCGCCGTTCAGTCTTGGACAACTGACCAGCTTGGGCATTGAGCCGCACCGGTACCGCATTCTGGTGGTTAAAGCGGCCGTGGCCTACAAAGCAGCGTATGCGCATCTGGCTGGTGAAATCATCCCTGTCGATACACCTGGTCCCACGGCGGCCCAACCGCAGTGCTGGCCGCAGCATTTTCCCTATCAACGCATCCGTCGTCCCCTCTTCCCCTTGGACCCCACCGCTACCTGGTAGCCTCCAGCTCTAGTCGGGCTCTTTCCACTATTCAACTCCTACCAACACGGTTGTGTCTGATAAGCACACTACTATCGACGGGATTTTCAGCCGTGCTATGTGGGTGTACAAGCTGATCTTGGCCCCAGCATGATCATGGTGGAGAAAGGATTAACTAACCACCAGTTGCATTCAGGTTGTTAATCTGGTAACGCTGGATTTTTACTTACGGCTCGAAAGTTCAGGATTAGCAATCAGGCGGCTAAATCAGCGGAGGTTACTTGAGCAACAACCGAGGCCACCCGCAATAAATCAAGGGTGCTGTCGAATGTTATTTTGAGCGTCTTGTCGGGTTCGGCTTGCACGGGCGTCAATTGGTGACACCAGAGGTTGGACCATCGCGTGGGACGCTTCTGATTCGCAGTAAGAGTTATCGGTCTTTCCACCTTGATTGCGGAGAATGACAGTCATGAGTGCAAGCGATTCGTTCGGAACCGGAGATTCCTTCACGGAAACCACACACACTTCGTGGTTTTCTCGGTTAGGGCAGTCCATCGGGGGTGTAGTCTTCGGCGGGATTTTGTTCATCGCCTCATTCCCAATCCTCTTTATGAATGAGGGATGTGCCGTTCGGACGGCCCGAAGTCTAGAGGAAGGGCAAGCCAATGTGATCACTGTCTCGGCGGATTATGTTGATCCAAACAACGAGGGGAAACTTGTATATGTAACCGGCAAGGCTGAGCCACAAAAGGAGGTCGCTGATCCCGACATGGGTGTGAGTGTCCTTGGGATTGCTCTGATACGCAAGGTGGAAATCTATCAGTGGGTTGAGGAGGTGGAAACCAAGCGTGAACGACAACTTGGTGGTGGAGAAAAAGAAACCCGGACTTACAAGTACAAAAAAGAATGGCGGGAGGAACCCGTAGACTCAAGTACGTTCCATGCCTCCGGACAGGCCAGGCATGTAAATCGAGGTACCCTTCCCTTTCGCTCACGTAGCTGGTACGCCGAGACGCGTCTAGGAGCGTTTAACTTGACAGAATCGCAACTCCGCCGCCTCGGTAATGCGGAAACTCTGTCTATCACGCCGGCCATGGCTGAAAAGTTATCAGAGGAACAACGAAAGGTTTGGCGTGTGCGGGAAGGCATGTTCTACCGACCGATCAATCCCCACGCGGCGATTGATGGTGATCCCGAGATTGGTGACGTGCGCGTTTCCTACCAGTGGATACCGCCGGGACCGGTCAGTGTGGTAGCACAACAAATCAACAACACCTTCACGCCATATTTGGCCAAGGCGGGGGATACGGTGGATCTGATCGCAACAGGGTATGTACCTGTTGAGCAAATGTTTGCTGAGGCCCATCAGGCCAACGTGATCCGTACCTGGTTGGTCCGTCTTGTGGGCTTCCTAATGATGGGCTTCGGTCTGATGTTGATTTTCCAGCCTCTGGCAGTATTGGCAGATGTAATCCCGTTTTTGGGCAGCCTAGTGGGCTTAGGAATTGCCTTGGTCTCCTTCACGCTAGCATTCGTCTTGTCTTTGATCACAATAGCCATCGGTTGGCTGTATTATCGTCCCTTGTTGGGGATCAGTTTACTAGCGGTGGCGGCAGTGATACTCCTGCTGCTCTGGAGCCGGTCACGGAAAGTAACGCAGCAAGAGCCTCCTACAGAGGCGGCTCACGGCCCACCCCAAAACCCGAGTCAGTGACCAAGTGTCTGATACTTGCTAGCTCCGGGCATGCAAGTTGCGACCCGGGCCAATATTCTAAGTCAAGAAACAGACATGGGGTGTAATAAGATTATGAGGTTTGATTACAAATAACGGTTGTCCCCCCCCAGCACGGTCCATGCACAGCGAGGCAACATCCACCAGAGTAAGAGTAGCTGATAATTTCTGTCACGACCCTTCAGGGGTGGGTCAGGACAATTTCTTAACTTCTCTAGTTATATGAACGTTACGAATCTCCTGCTTTGGGGCCATGCCAACGCGTGACCCGTGGGGGAATTTTTGCGTTATCTATTGATGCAATCTCAATCACAATAACCCTGAGAGAAGCTAGAAGGCAACTCATGTGGGAGCAAATCAGGTGAGTCTGATCGAAATCGATGGCTCGCAGGGTGAGGGTGGCGGGCAGATTGTCCGCAGTGCCCTAGCCTTATCGTTACTGACCGGACGACCATTCAAGCTGGTCAACATCCGTGCAGGGCGGCGCAAACCAGGGTTGCAGCCGCAGCATATGGCTTGTGTGCGGGCCGCAGCTGCTATTGGGAATGCCCGTTACCAAGGCGGGGAAGTGGGCTCGGCGACGTTGCTTTTTGAACCACGAGAGGTACGACCAGGAACATATCGTTGGGACATCGGTACGGCTGGCGCCACTACCCTGGTACTACAGACAGTTTATTTGCCCCTGATGCTGCGTGCCGGTGCCGCTAGCGAAATCGTGATTGTTGGCGGTACGCACGTTCCCCGCGCTCCGTGTGCTCATTTTCTGCAAACCACCTGGGCAGGCTACCTGCGGCGTGTGGGTCTGGACCTTCTGATCGAACTGCGACGTCCCGGTTTTTATCCCCGGGGTGGAGGCGAAATCAGAGCAGTTCTCCATCCGGCAAACGGGGTGCAACCACTCCATTTATTGGAATGTCCCCCCTTGCGTAGCGCCAGCGTGTTAAGTGCTTGTGCTCGTCTACCGATTACGGTAGCCCAGAGGCAGGCTAACCGCCTGATTCAACGCTTGCAAACAGCGGGGGTAGAAGTAGCTAGCCAAGTGGAACATTGGCAGGCGTTGAGTCCTGGCTCGGTAGCCGCAGTCACCTTTGATCATGCCCCTATCCCCACCCTGTTCGCCGCTCTGGGAGAACGGGGCAAACCGGCAGAAACCGTCGCCGACGAGGCGGCAGACGAAGCCCTGGCATTTCGCGATACCCAGGCCCCTGTCGATCCGCACTCGGCTGATCAGCTACTCTTGCCACTAGCCTTTTGCTCTCAGCCGAGTGCTTTCCGCACCTCGTGTATTACTTCCCATCTGACCACCAACGCTGCGGTGATCCAGACGTTCCTGCCTGTGACCATCGAAGTGCAGGCATCCCAAGGAGCAGCGGGCATTGTAAGAATCAGCGGTGTGCTATAATTGAAACATCCGTCGCGATATGCGAGCGTCGCGCCAGATAATACGGTCAGTTAAAAACACGGTTTACGCTGCAAAAAACATTATACTTGACAACCTGGCTACTTGTGGAAATTTATTCACTCTGATGAATATACAAATCCGAGCTGCCGTTACCACCTCCCATACATCGGCAAGCGACGTACCCGCGGTACCAACTGACCTGTTAGCTTACGTAGGGCAGATTGTACCTTGTACGGAAGCGGAAGGGCCTGGCTGGCGTTTCGCCATCTGGTTTCAGGGCTGCCCGTTACGCTGCCCGGGGTGCTGCAACCCCCATTTCCTGCCATTCAATGGTGGGCAGCAGATACCGGTAGCGGACATAGTCGTCCTGCTGGATCAAGCCATGCAAAACCATCCTCAGCTAGAGGGAATTACTCTGTTGGGTGGTGAGCCAACCGCGCAAGCGGTCGCTGCGGCTGCCTTGGCCAAAGCTGCCTGGTACCGTGGGCTTACCGTACTAATGTTCAGTGGTTATACCTTGGAACAATTACAACAGCGCGATGACCCAGCCGTCTCGGAACTGCTAGCCCATACGGACATGCTCGTCGATGGGCCCTACGATCACAACCAGCCGGAAACCCGTCGCCGTTGGATCGGTTCGGCCAATCAACGCCTGCATTTTCTCAGTTCCCGATGCCAATGGGATGATCGCTGGCTGCAGAAAAACACTGTGGAGATCCGCTTACGCAACAAGGAAATTACCATCAACGGCTATCCAAGCTCGGCGGTGCTGGCCTGGAGCCGAAAATGGCTACGCCGGACTTGACAGCTTTCGACCAGAATGATCACGTGCAACGGATGATGGATTATGACCCACTCCGTTACCCCGCCTGCAGAATCCAACCGGGTTGCCCCTCTGAAGGTAACTCCCTTTGAGGATAAACTGTTACGGAATGTTCGCTTAATTTTAACTCCACCCGCTTTATCCCCAACTTCGATAGAGGCCTCACCATCGACACGCAGCTGGTACTACCACCAACCCGCACCTTTATCGCTATCCGATAACGCTCGCACACTGCTCCAGCGTCTATTGGCCCAAGGAACAGTACTTTTCCTCGTTCGCGTCAATGGCGGCTGGCGGGAATCGTTCTTGCGTCAGGGGGAAGAGGTAACCGGCCGCCTGTGGGAGCGACACCCCTTATCCGAGCGTGCTCTACATTTTTCTGGGACCACGTTGAATTGGCTTCACTGGCTGACGTCGCTTAATCCTGCCCTTGAACGGCAGATGGCTTCCTGCCCAACCAGCGATTCAGCTAATTCTACTCCGGTCGATGAGTTTGTCCTCTGGCGTATTCTGGATACGGTGTGTTTCCTGCACAGCGCGGCTGCTCCATCGTTCCAACTGTTAGCTGAATTGGCGGCCTTCCGAAACAATCCGTGGGTATGGTTAACCTCACCCCACCTGATGCCTCAGATCAATCATCTCGGGATGCAGGCCCCTGGAAATGAGGCCGCTGCGGACGAGGCCGTCGTTACGCCGCTTGTACCGGACTTCACCCCCTGCTTTGAGGGTTGGCGTGCCTTTTTGCTCGAAGCGTTGCAGGAACATCTTTACCAGCGGTGGCTGATGACCATCCCCCGGAGAGTAACCGAAGCAAAACAGACCCAGCGGCTGGAGCAGTTCTACTGGAGCAACCTGGCTATCGCCGCGGTGTTCCGTCGCTTCCTAAGCGCAGCCGAGGCCGCACGCCGCCCAGACTTGGCGGTGTTTCTATTGCGTCTGTTGGCCCAGCTGCATCAGAGACTGCCGGAGGCATCTGACTGGTGGCACAACCTCGGTGAGGAAAACCTACCGCAGTGGCGACAGCGTCAGGCGTTACGGCGGGCCGCCGTGGCTGTACCCCTACTGACCTTCATATTCCACAGCTGGACACGCTATTATCAACAAACCAGTTTCCTCGACGAGGATTATCGCATAGGCCAATGGTGGCTCCGGGAATGGGACAGATATCGGGGCGATGACATGGTGGCCTGGGCACAACGGTTGTTAACCCTCTTGGAACCCTTCTCGCCCCGGTCCGACAGCTGAACAAACTGTAATCTTCCGCTGGATGTGTGTTGACCCTGATTCGTGGCGTGATGCCAGGCTTCAATCTGCAGGATCCTATATAGCGGTAAGGGTCGAGCACCACCGCGATGGTAAGATAGGAAAAGGAACTAATGGGTCGTTGACACGCCCACTAGACCCAGCACGACATGTGACAACCAACACTCAATGAGCAAAGAGGACCAGTCATGAGCCTTGCGTACCGTATCACACTCGAAGAGTCTGCCACGCGGGTTCTACGGGCCGAGGACGAAGTAACGGCCGCCTTGGACGTCCTGGAAGTGCTTCCCGCCGAACAAATGGCCGAGCTGCTCCGACAAGCATGTCGCCAACGGGGCTTCAGCGAACAACCCGATGGAACTTACCGTCGGCAACAGGGGGAATGCACAGTGGTCGTCCATCCGCAACAAGGGACCGTGTCGGTTGTGATTGAACGGGAGCGGACCGTTCAACAATCGGCCACTCGGGTCGTTTCCGGGTTCGATGATATCGGGGCACGTCCCCAGCAACTGCGAGCTGAAGGGCAGAAACTGCTGAAACAGGAAATTGAGAAGAAATTCGAGCAGGCTCAGCAGCAATTGCAACGGGAAACTGCCGATCAGTTGGAACGTACCCTGCTCGAACTCCAGCCGGAAATCGACGCCATGGTCAACGAAGTTCTGCGGGAGGCCATTAAGATCAAAGCCCGACAAATGGGCCAGATCAGAGAAATCCACGAAGATGCCACGACCGGTGAATTGATGATCCGCTTGGAATTGTGAAAAAATAGTCCTCCTTGTCTTTCGGGAACTAGCAAACAGCAGAAGCTGTGCTTGTCACGCATGGCGTATTTCATGATCGTTTAGGCATCAGATGAAACGCGTCAGCCACCGAGGGCTGACAGGTGACAACATGAGTGGCGTCATTCCGGAACAGGAGTTACCCAAACAATTGACCGTAGAGCAAGCTGTCGAGGCGGCTTATGCTCGTGAACTGTCCGAGGCAGAAGACAAAATCCGCCGCGGTTTACCCGTATTGATTGAATGTGACAAGGAGCTGACGCCGTATCTGTATCTGCGGCTGCGTGATCGCCTCAAGCAGGCGAAGCTGCAATGCTTGTATCTGGATGGTCGGTCCCGCGGAAGCGTCGGCAATGACAATTCTGCAATGCCGCCAATGAGCCTGACGGCAAGTATGATCCAGCAACTACGCGACGCGGTGCGCGGAGCCGTCGAACGTCGCGTCATAGTGTTGCCCCATCTGGACTTGCTCACCACCACGCAGGGGGGGCTTACCAGCGATGCCCGCGAGGTGATTCCGCTGCTCTATGAAAACCCGGAAATTGTCTGGCTCGGTTTCAAGGATCCCTCCTTCCCGGTGCCTAAGGTCATCGAAAATCTGTTCCCGGTGCACATCTCCATCCTAGGGGTAGCGCGGGACCGCTTACGCTACCTGGTTACGCAGGCGGAAAGCCGTAAATTCGGCCGCCAGTTTTCGCCGTGGCAACTGTACAAATACGTTTCAGGTGTTAATGCCGTCCGCTTGCGGAAGCTCCTGACGACGCTGGAAGGGGAAGATTATCCCGCTGATCCCCGTCGGGTATATGCTCAGTTACGCCAGGCCACGCTGGGACCCAGTATGGAGATCCCAAACGTCGACCTGGATCGGGACATCGGTGGCTATGAACGTGTCAAACGCCGCCTCAAGGCCGAGATTCTTGACATCCTTGCCCGACGCGATCAGACGCAGGATCCCCAGGAAATCGCCCGTCTGGAAGAACTTATCCCTCGCGGCATGATTTTCTGGGGGCCACCGGGCACCGGTAAAACACTATTTGCCAAAGCTATCGCCTCCAGTATCGGAGCTGCTATCATCATCGTTTCCGGACCCGAGTTGAAATCCAAATGGGTGGGCGAGAGCGAGGAGAACCTGCGTCAGCTTTTCCGGCGGGCGCGTCAGTCGGCACCGGCCATTATCGTCTTTGATGAGATTGATTCGTTTGCCACCGCTCGTGGCACCTACACGGGCAGTGGCGTCGAGCATTCCATGGTCAACCAGCTTCTGACCGAGATGGACGGATTTCACAAAGACGAACTCGTCTTCGTGGTGGGTACTACCAACTTTGTAGAATCTTTGGACCCCGCTTTGCTCCGACCAGGACGCTTCGAGTACCATTTGCACATTCCTTACCCCGATGATGACGACCGCCGGGCCATCTTGCAGATTTACGACCGTAAAATGCACCTGCAGATGACCTCCGAAGCTCTCGAATACGCCGTCCGTCGCACCGGCGAAAACTACATGACCTCCACCGGCACCCCTTTTAGTGGCGATCACCTCAACGCTTTATGTCGAGCCGTGGCTCGGTTGCGGCTACGCGAGCAGATCACCGGTCCAACTACCCCTCGCCTGATCGAACGTGGATTGACCGAGTTCGAAGAACGCTTGACTCTTAGCGAGCGGGACGCATTGATCGTTGCTACTCATGAAGCAGGCCACTTTCTCGTGGCTATTTTCTGCCCTAATCATCCGCCACCGGAAAAAGTCACTATCCAAAGCGACGTACCTTGGGCGCCATTTTTCACGCAGTATAAGCACGACAAGCACAAAATCGGTCATATGCGAGCAGAACTACTGGACGTGCTGTGCGTTTTGTACGGGGGCATCGAGGCAGAGCGTTTATTGCTCGGAGACGTTTCGACCGGGGCCAGCGGTTTCGGCGATCCCCGCTCCGATCTGGCCCGCGCCACCGAGTTGGCTTCCACCTTGGTTGAAGCCTGTGGCATGAGCCAGTTACCGGCCCCGCTGCGCACCTTCCGCGACCAACAGGGACGACGGAACATCCTGTCCGGCTCCATGGCCGAAGCGATCGACCGGCAGATCAATTCGCTGCTTGTCCAGGCCCAGACCCGCGCGGCCGCTATACTGACTCGTCACCGTGATGCTCTATTAGCCATCCGCAGTGAACTATTGGAAAAGAAAACCATTGAAGGCGAACGCGTGCGGCAGATCATCGCTGAGCTCCGGGGGCGTCATCCCGATGAACTGAATTCCCCACCGGTGTCCGTATCTTTTGAACCAAATACCCAAACGGTTCCTGCTGTTCAGGATTGCTCCCTGGATGACCACTCCACTCCCACACCGCCTGTGTTTTCACCTTCCAGTTGACATTGACCACACAGGAGAAAAGTATCTTATGGCCGAATTGACTATTTTGCTTCGCCGCAATCCGCAAACCGGCAAACATGACATCATTGTCAAATTGCATTCCGATCCAGATACCTTGCCTATGGAGCACGAACAGCTCCATCGGGAGCAAGTCGCCAAATTGTTAGGTAAGGATCCCGCTGAGCTTGGACAACTAATCATCACACGCGAAAGTGACGCCCCAGTGATGCCAGTTACCAATCAGGAGACTACTAAGCCTCAACGTTTAGCCCAACAGCAAGGCTGATTGTAATTATTATCTATGGCTCATGTACGGATGGCTATTGTCCCTCAGTTGGTATAATGCATTGGCTGTGAGCATCTGCAACAGGTTTAAGTTATGATTCTAATATTTCCTCATAAAGAGATTCTCCAACTTGTCTTGAAGGATTCGGTGATCCCTGGGGAGATTGCCGTAAGCCCTGTACGCTTCTCATTTGGCAATGATTCGTCACTATTCGTAGAAACCGATAGCGATCTGCCGGTGGCCGTTCGCCGCCGCTTGAACTTATTAGGAGTACGTCGCGGCAGCAGACACCCGACTAATGAAGTACACAACGCCTATTGCTGGTTTCAGATTATACCTCTAGAACCACACAATGATGAAGAGCGGATCAGATATCTGAAAGGTAATATTATTCTTGAAATGAACGATCTATCTCTTCTCAAGGAGATCGTACAAGAAATTTTGCGTCTAGGCAATGATCGGATGGCACTAGTGCATTACACAGATCAACATAGTGGTGATCATATTGCGTTTTTGCATGTTTCCCAGCCTCCATATTATACACTCATACGAGCACTGGAGCCAGCAATAACGAGGGGTCAACAACCGCTACGCGCCTATTACGAGCAGGTGCCTCGGCTATGGGTATCGCTGGGCTGGTACTATCCACTGGCCCAATATTTGACAATCCCGGACAATAGACGTTTGTTTATCCACACGCCATTTCATTGGCGATTTTTTGACGATACACCATTTCAAAATATTTATCAAAGCTTGGATATTCAAATTCCTGCCGAGCATGTTTATTGGCAACCAAGTAGGGCAATATCTCGGATCGAAGTGCCTCTTCGTTTGGTTCCCGCAGATCCCCAGCAAGCCATTCCCTCCCTTTGGCTCATTCCGCAAGACAAACAGTTTGAATTCGAAGAGTGGTTGCGGCATGCCGATCAGAATCTGCTTAAACCTCTCCGCTTTGCTGTGGTGGAAGCCCCCGAGCAGTCGCAATGGATTCTGTTGTACAGGAACCCGCACCAGACGCAGCAGGCGGTGACATTGTCTTTGGAGTTTGCCCTACCGTTTGCGCCGCATCCGCTGGTGGGCAATCTTTACGTGCCTCGCGGGTCTCGCTTGCATCCGCAACTTCAGCGGGACGTATTACAACGATTGCTGGTACCTGAAGATAGCTGCTTGGTTTGGCTCCATCCGTTGGCCAATCAGGATTTCCGTCCTTACATCGTTACAGAAGACGCTTTCCGCACACTCGATGAATGGGTCAATTATGTAATAAGCCAGCACCGCCAGAGTTTACAGGAATGGATGGACGCTACGACGTTCAGTTGGCCGGCGTTCGTCACAGAAACCGAAGTAGCTCCTCCCTCGCACCCCCCACCATCCTCTGATACCGAGGCTACAAGCAAGAAGGCAAATCGCCGAAATAATCGAACCAACAAAAAAACGAATTCGGGTCAAGATCAATTCAGGTCCAAGACCGGGCAGGTTGGCCAGGTTCCCGATAGGGGATCATCAGCGACGCCGGGGGACGTCGGAACATCCGCTGCGTCGTCCAGTCAAGAGTTGGCCCAATTAGAAGCTCAATTTCAGCAATTGTCAGGCACACGATTGGACGACCCCGAACGCACAGCTCTCTGGCCGCAACTAGCCCAAGCTTATTTCCATCACGGACAGCCAGATCAAGCGGCTCTGTGCTGGCTGCACGCCCTGTGGCACGCCCCCGCTGAACAGCAGCCTTCCATTATTAAACAGTGGTACGAGATGGAATGGCATTCACTCACCCCTCCCTCCATCAAGTCATGGAAAACTCTCTTTGCAGAGAACATGCAGACTATTGCCTATGTTCGTCGTTGTGCGGCCACAATACTGTATTGGATGACGTTTTATCCTAAAAGTTGTTCGCCAGATCTATTGCAAAAAATTATAGATTTCATGGAGAAGCATCAAACGACTATCCCGCTACGTGCCATATGGATAATCTATAGTAATTTAAGTCATAGACTGGGGGATCCACTCCTGAAGTCGCGTACAGCCGACCGTCTGTTACGTCTTCTATTAGAAGACCCAGCGACTTCCTTGCGTGACTTGCCCCGCTTCCTTTACGAAGGAAGCCTACATTACCGGCAGGTACGGCAGTCCTTGGGTTTCTGCCTGGAGGAGTTGCTTGAGCATGTATTACGGTGGATTACCGCTCCGCCGAAGGGACTGAAGCAGCAGACGCCATACATCTACTACACGTTTGCATACATCGCGGCTCGATTGAAAATGCCTATCTACAACAAATGGTTGGAACAAGCTCAAGCATCACTCACTAACATATTGCCATTCTCTAAACTAGAAGGAAATCCTATCAAACAACGATTTTGTAATATCGTCGATAGTTTGTATCAATATAGGATTAGAGAAGCAATTAATGGTTATTGCGCTTCTATGACATTGCCAAACGAAATATATAAAGCAATCGATGAGTTTGAAAAAATGGCAACGGGCATGGCTTCAGAAGGAGAGATAGATGCTTGGAAGAATTACACGAATGGACAAATAGCTCTGCTCCGCTTAGCCCCGTATTGCCTGAGACGGTTGCTTGAAAAATCCCGAATCCTTGAGCCGGTCCTGCAAGGTGATGCAATTAGTCACTACCTAGCCTTAATGATTGATAATCAAAATGCCCAACAGTTCGATGCCGATGCTTGCTCAAGCAACATCTCAGGACGCATAAGACAATTGTATCATTGCCTTAATGCTTTGATTGATACTGGAATTTCTGAATCTGGAGATCGATGGGAAGAATTATATCAGAACTTACAACGCTTGACAGATGAATGTTTGTCAGTAAACCAGGAGCAAACAAGGCAGCAAACCATAAATGACTACACATATATAGTCAGTCAATTGAGTAAGTTCTACCAAGCGGCCTTCCGTGTGGCGGAATTTTATGTCCAATCGGAATGGATGAGACAACTGTTAAATGCACTTGATAGACAGATTCAGGCAATGCAGCATATTACAGAAGATGGCATCCCGGTGTATATGCCCTTGCTAGGAGATTTGGTTCCTACCGCTCTTTACTTCAAACGTCATCATCATACTACATTATTAATCAATTATTTGAATAATAAGTTACAGAATTGGATTAAAAGTGTGGGTTCGAATCTAGATGCTGTAGATCATAAACCAACCGTTGTTAACGCCTACGTTGCAGCAATCATAGTCGACGCTGTGATCAAGGAAAATATGCGACAAGTTGCAAAGTTACATCAGTATATGCTTAGATATATTAAAGGTTTGCAGTCTAATGGTATGAATTTTGATAAAATCAAGAACATAATATCCTATTTGAAATGTGTGAGCTATATCGGAGATAATGACTCTATAAATTATCTAAGGGATTATTTCAGGTATTGTGCTGCTAACGATATCAGATTATCTGTAGACATGAGCACAATACAATATTGTTCTCTATCATATTTACAAATGGTTGAATGTTTAACCTATATGCTTGATTCACCGGTTGTTAGACGTACCGGACATTCTACCAGTATTAAAGAACTCACGTCAGATTGGCAGGTGGATAATGAATATCTCTTACGACGTAGAATCATTGATGATGTATCACAGCTTCAACAAACTTCAGTATGATCAAGAATTATGTTGTGCTTACAAGGTATATTAACCTGAACTATTTTGCTAAATACATTTTATTGGGCTCATTTGACTGATTGTGACTGACGAGAAAATCAACTATGGAGCAAGGCGTAGTGTCAAAATGCGTCTGCTTGTTAGGGGAAGGCTGAATTACAGACCGGTGAATGCCGATTGTTTCCGCGTTAGTGAGTCCGTAGAATACTGGTAACAGAGATGCTGTGATGCGACAGGTGCATGCTTGGGAGAGTTTATGCCGCGCAAAGCACAGAAATCACAGAAAAAGCAGATAGTGGCATTCAAGGTTGAGGACGAACTAGCCCGCTTCTTGGACGCTTTACCCAATAAAAGCGAATTTATTCGCCGGGCCATACTGGCTCAGTTCAACATGACCTGCCCTCTGTGTGCAGGCACCGGAGTAGTCGAGGCGGGTATTCATGAGCACTTCCGGACGGTCATCGAGGCGAACCTCTCCCGACCCTGTGAGAAATGCAAAACACCCGTACCCTTTCCTCTTCATCTGGATGCAGTTCCGGCAGCCGACCGCGACAGGATCCGCCAGTTTCTCCATGGGGGTCCTCTCTATTGCAGCAAATGTTACCCCAACGTGCCACCCTGTGATGACTGCGGATGGCATGTCATGATGGAAAAAATTGCCGAACACTTCCGGAAAATGCATGCTCGTAACTAAAACTTCCCTGCTCCTCGTTTCAGACAGCAGTTTGTGACATGTAGATATACATATTTGTGTGCTAATCCTTCATTTTTATAATCAGATTGAAATAAGCGATGATGTAGGACATTTTTGATACTCATGCGTTGATCCATAGATACAAGACGCAAATATGGTGAAGAATCATCGCGTTTTCCCCTTTTTGCGTTCCAGTTGAATGAGATTCATTTGCCGATGCAAAATCGAGAGAAGATGCGGTCGAGTAGTTCATTGGTATAGACGGCTCCGGTGAGTTCACCGAGGTGATGTAAGGCGGCGCGTACGGCGGCAGCAGCAAACTCCAACGGCTCGCGGCCTTCTAGATGAGCAATAGCGGCTTCAAGGTGCTGACAGGTTTGCTCCAGGTGGTGTCGACATCGGCTGTGACTGGGCGTCAGAGGGGACGTATGCAATTCCAACAATCGCTGACGGAGTAACTGTCGCAGTGGCTTCAGTCCGGCAGGAGAGATTACTGAACAGAGGGTATCCGCAAGGCGACCACTGTGATGTTTATGGGGATGAGCAGGTAGGTCCTGGAGATCAGCTTTCGTCCACACACGCAGAACGACGGCTTGGGTCCAAGCTTCGGGGGCATTGGGGTGGTCTGGTGGCAGAAAATGCCCCTGTTCGTCACACCAAAGCACAATATCGGCCTGAGCCGCTATCTGCCGGCCCAACCGCTGTGCTTGTTCGTCGATGCTCGATACAGCGGGTTGCCAACCCGCTGTATCGATCAGTTCTACGGTGATACCTTCCAGTTCACAGCGTTGCACAAGATAATCACGCGTGGTGCCGGGTACGTTGCTGACAAGGCCCTGAGCTCCGCTCAAGGCGTTGAACAGACTGGTTTTGCCCGCATTGGGCCGGCCTACTAGCACGATGCGCGGCCAGCGTCCGCTCAGTTGCCGACTGTGCCATTGCCGCAGCAGGGCATGCACCTGTTGGTAGCATTGTTGCACACGCTGATGAGCCTCGTCGGGCGTCAGGAAGGTGATGTCTTCGTCCACAAAGTCGAGGTTGGCTTCCAGATCAGCCAGAAGATTGAGTAAATCATCACGCAGAGCCTGGAGGGGTGTGGAAAGTCCGCCTGCTAATTGCTGCAAGGCTTGTTGCAGGTCGTTGACCTGTTCAGCTTCGATAACGCCGCAGAGAGCTTCGGCTTGCGTCAGATCTTTTTTACCTGCCAGGAAGGCCCGCAAGGTGAATTCCCCCGCCCGGGCGGGTCGGGCTCCGGCGGCTAGGAGGTCGGCAATAAGTAAATCCAATAGTGGCGGAGAACCCAAGGTGTGAATCTCCACCATGTCTTGGCCGGTATAAGAACGAGGGGCATAGAAACGGTACAACCAGGCAGGCAGAGGCATGGACAAATCCCGAAGCTGCAAAACGCCAAAAACGACACGCCAACGGTTCGGGCCTGTCGGATGACACTCTACCGTCGATTGAAATATCCTGTTGACTATTGGATGAGCCAGAGGACCACTAACGCGCACGATGCCCCGGATGCCGACTCCGCGGGCGGAGCTGAGAGCGACAATGGTATCTTCGGGGTGCGGCAGCTCCACTTTTTCGAAGGCCATGTGCCCATCCCTGTTGTTTACAGCATTTTTATATCATCATATACCGCTGCCTCTTCCCATTGCGTCGCGGGATTGTAACACCCGGGGATGGCGGCATCGCGACGGAGATACTCCAAACGTGGTCCACAATGGAATTACCTAAAGTATTCAGCATTGCTTGGACTTGAGACACGTCTTCGCTAAACCTGGTTGACTTTTGGTTTGCCGGATCTGTTCCTTTATGGTCCCGCTATAGGCATCAACCGGAAGTTATGGACTCGAATGAAAAGCGGAGACCGGGTTGCATTGTATTTAGGGGGACATTTGGGATGTTTGAAGTGCCCATTGGAAAAAGAGGACTATCTGTTGATTGGATTCTGCGGTGGGGTCGTGGCCGGAACGGTTGGTCATAGCGACACGATGCGTATAGCCGAGCAAGCGGTTGACAGCAATGCTGTGGAGCAAGGCGGACCAACGTTCCGGGGGATCTTCAGAGCCACCGGAGACCAGAAAGGGGCGTGGAGCCATCAGGGCGTGCAGCTCATGCAAATCGCGTTTGTGTTCTACCAGGAGCTTATAGGGACCAGTACGTGGATTGCGTTCGTTGGGAATCCCGCGGGAACGTTGTGAGGGGCGTCCCGGCTCGAAACCCAGATACCATGGCTCCCAGTAATTAACGTTGGGCCGAGTTTCGTCAAAAACGATACCAGGATCGGACCAAACAGCGGCTGCGAACTGATCGTATAAACAGGCGGCAAACATAGCCCACTTGCCGCCATAAGAATGACCCACAATCCCGATACGTCGAGGATCGACTTTGCTCAAACGTTGAAGAAAGCGACAAGCATTAGCCGCTTCGTAAGCATGGAATGCGAGCGGTTGCAGGCGACATTGTTCGGGCGTTGGATAGTACGTATACGGACTACTGCCTAGCGATAAACTCACAAAGCCGTTCTGTACCAGCAGCCGGGCAAAGTCACGATGAGGGCCTTTGCCTTCGCCAATACCAGTTTTACCGTCATAGAAGACAACGAGCACGGCTGGAAATGGCCCCTCGCCATCGGGTATCAGCAAATAGGCATCATCGGTCAGACGTCCGGGTGCCGTTTCCAAGCGGAGATGGTACTGACGGTAGCCTTTTTTCTGCTGTTGCTCGAGATATTGCACGTCTGGTTTGTCCAGCAGCGGTGGTGGATCACCAAGCATTTTCCACCAGTAGCGTTGGAGCTCCTCCCGACGTCGCTGCCAGTCCGCTGGCGTACGCACCGATGAACCGTCCTCGAACAGCAGAGGGGAGCGGTAGCGCTCCGGTGTCAGTTTGAGTGTGCTTGGTGGTTGAAAGAAGGACGCCAAAGCCGTTGGGGGTGGTCCCAACGGATCCCGCGATGCCTTCTGATCCTGACCAATCAGGGGGTAAGCAATAACGATTAAACCCGCAACACAAAGCCACCCACGAACATACGCACTCACCGTACTAGGGACTTTCATCGAGCGATTATTGGAGGAAATAATTGTATATAAAGGCATGTTTCCCCCAGAATAGACGGCAGGTATATACTCGTACTATCTCATTATACTGTTTATCTCCCCCGGTCTTCCGTTGACTGGAGCTCCAACGAGTGAACCGGATTTAAAGAGCAAGCCAATGAATGGAGAGTAAGTCCCCATTCTTCAATGGTTGTTCTGGCCAGTCGATAGCACAATGTGACTAATCGGCGAGGTTACAACGACAGGGGGGCAGACCGAGATTAGAACCACAGGGTGAAGTTGCCAATAGCCTCGACGTTCCACGGTCTTGGCGCAATAGTGGGTACACAGAGGGCCGCGCCGAGCGTGGCCCGCGGGAAACGCAGGTGAACACCTGTTGTGATATTAAACATGTCGGGCACGAAGACAACGCCATCGCGGTTGCGATTGTTCAGGGGCGTGCGTACGTGTAGTTCGACGATAGGGACGACGCCTTGAAGCAAACGATCACCCGGCGAACGATACAGCCACCAGCCCGCAGCGATGCTGTTAGTCAGTAGGGTGGTGTCCCGCCGGCTGGTGGGGATAATCAGTGCTGATACCCCCTGCACATAGAAGCGATCAAAAACGGTGACGAATCCGCACCACGGTTGGAACAGGGTGGAGTGCGGAATGCGGGTGCCGTCGGCTAGCAAGACATCTCCCACGCCCGTGGGGGTAGTCAGGATGAAGCCAGCAGACACTATGTCGCCGCTAACGCGGTCGTTAACAATGGCGTACTTGGTCAGGATCGTCAGATCCCCGACGCCTTGAGTATCGGCTAGACCGCCCGGAGTATGGAGTTGGACGAAAGGGAGACGCAGCCCGATCGAGGCATTGCCGTCCAGGAAAGTTTTTTCGAAGCCGAGCAAGGGACGATTAAGAATGACGTTGCCATAACCGGGATTTAATTGGGCAGCGATGCCATCGTAGTAACTGTAATGGAAGTAAAGGCGGTCGGTCGGTCGCGGACTGTCGTTGTCTGTGATGGAGATACCATTGTAGCGGCCACCGACAGGGATAAGTACCTGACGCCGCTGCTCGATCCACACAGGGCCATAAATGGGCAGGCGAATGATCTGATTCAGTCCGCCCTGACCGGGCAGAACATAACGCTGCTCGCTAATCTGGCGGATTTCCAGTTGACGCGTGATGATGGTGCGACGGTAGAAGGCGGCGAGCAGGTCGCCATCGAACGCTTCATGAAAAGCCCGTCCTTGGAAGCCTCCGCCGGCAGAGGGGGTGGCAAAGGGACGAATCAGTTCCTCGAAAGGTCGGGGGGGCGGAATCTCTGACGCCGGCGGTCGAGGCGCAAGCCAAGGAGGGGGTGGTACTCGTCCGCCCAGTGCTGGAGGACAAGGAGAAATATACTGAAACTGCATTTCCTGGGGATGCGGTGTTGTCCGATCGTTACCGCCAGCTTCTTCAATAACACGAGCGGCTTCCCCTGTGCAAGGACTGAGCTCCTGAGCACCAACGATGTCTACACCTGCCACGCCGGCTATGAGCACAAGCAACCATCGGCTTATGCTCCGAAAGTGTATTAGCCCTGAGGTGAAGTGTCGGGTTGCCTCAGCTTGCTGTATTTTGACAGGAGCGGCTGCCGCTGCGGTCACCGCTACCCTCCGATTTTTGCCTAACTTGTACAACCTGGTTCTGATTTCGGTCCCGGAGTATCTTGTGCTTCAAAGGGGAAGGTGTGGCCAAACATCGAGTGATATCCTTTATATCGAACCAGCACGCTCAAAAGTTGCAGAAAATAACATGCGGCCTGTGTATTGGGTACGAGTAGTTCAGCGTGGCGGGTGGCGTGGGCTTCGGCTTGACGCGTAATGGCAGAGGGACGAGCCTAACTAGCACGTTGGTGTAAGTAGGGATCTTTTATGTGCGGGTGAATGTGAAAATGTGAATTAAGACAGAGAAATCAAAAACGCGGTTGAGGGCGTGGCCACTCTGGATCATAAGGTTGTGAAAAAATCATTTGGATTTGTTCGGCCTTGTCAAGGGAGTCGGAATTTAGAACGTTTAGGGCTTGGCGGATTTGCTGCCAACGGGGGTCGTTGGTCAGCTGGTCTGCATCAGCACTACGCTCGAAACGGTCCAGAAGGGCAGCGAGGTCCAATAGTTTGGCTCGCGTTTCCAGAAAATATAGTTCGAAGGCACGTTGCGCGGTCAAGCTGGCAAAACCCATGATGTCTCCTCTCCTAATCCGCTCTTTAATTAAAAGGCGATGTTTCTAAGGTATAGAGCATGTCCGCGAGTTAACCGGCTAATTCAAGGATGTTACCTTACATTCAGGTCAACTACTGCATGTTTGGAAACGTTGCAGGTGAAAACCATGACCTTGACGGAGGTTATAGTTCAGCAAAAGGGGCCTCGGTGGCAGAAATTGTACACGTCCTCTACCCTGGGGGTGTAGAAGGGGGCAGTGCAACAATAGCAGACTTCATGCGGCCGCCAGAGACCGGGATGTTGGTATAGCGCAGACGGATTTCTAAGGGTACCAAGGTATTCAAGCTACCAGAACGCAACCCTTGCAAATCGAGAGTAACATAGCGGAAGCCTAATTGCAGCAACGTGTTGACTAGTTCGGAGCGTATAGGTTCCTGGAGCAAAGCAGGTAGGTCATCGATGGGTACTTCAACGCGAGCCAAATCGTCGGCATGATAGCGGACTCGGCAATCGCGTAGCCCGTGTTGTCGTAAAAAGGCCTCGGCGGCTTCCACGCGGGCTAGACGCTCCTGAGTGACTGCTACACCGGGTGCCAGTCGACTGGATAAGCAGGGGGAAGCCGGTTTGTCCCACACGGGTAACCCCCAATGTCGGGCCAACTGACGCACTTCGGCCTTAGTTAGACCAATCTCTTGCAAGGGGTGCCGAACGTGCTGCTCGGCGGCAGCCTGCAGGCCGGGTCGAAAGTCGCCGGCATCGTCTACGTTGGCGCCACTGACAATCGTCCAGGAGGACACCCCCTCATGCCGCTGCTGCAAGTACTGGCGGATGCGGGTGTACAACTCGGTTTTGCAATGATAGCAACGTAGACCATCATTACGGCGGTAGGCGGGTTGCTCGACCTCATGGGTGGGCAACGTCACATGTGGAATGCCAATCAGCCGAGCCAGGTGTTGGGCAGCTGCCAGTTCAGCTCGGGGCACACTGGGGCTATCTGCAGTGATAGCCAAGGCCTTGTCACCGCAGGCTAAACGGGCCGCTTGAGCGACCACTGCACTATCCACCCCGCCACTAAACGCAACGGCGATGGGCTGACGCTCGTGCAGCCAGGTTAGCAAACGATCCCGCTTCGCTGCTAACACTACTGGTAGTTCCATATATTTTTCATTCTACCGCAACAGCTTCCAGGAAGAAATACTGCCCAAAATCCACGTTAGGGAGGAGCAACATCGCAGTAGGCCGTTGGGGTGGTTGCTGGACGCTGCGGTTGTCCAAGCGATCTTGGTCTGCGCACCGTTTTTGGTTACAAGTAGGGGAAAGTGTAGAGCCCGGAGTGATTCTGCCTAAGGGTCGGGGGAACAGCCTCGTTGTTCCCCGGTGAGGGCTCCTACAACGGCAGAAAAAGGGAAACAACTATGAAGCGTGCCTTGATCACCGGCATAACAGGCCAGGATGGGAGCTATCTGTCTGAATTTTTGCTTGAGCAGGGGTACGAAGTCCATGGGATTGTCCGCCGCTCGAGCACGGAAAACTTTGAGCGAATTGCCCATCTTGCCGGCAAGATTCATCTGCATCAGGCCGACTTGCTTGATCAGTTATCCATCATAGATGTGATCAAGGAAGTTCAACCTGATGAGGTGTACAATCTGGCCGCGATGAGCTTTGTGCCGACAAGCTGGAAGCAGCCGGTGTTGACCGGGGAATTCACGGCCATCGGTGTTACACGCATGCTGGAAGCCATCCGGCTACTTGGGCGGGACCGCATCAAGTTTTACCAGGCATCTTCGTCGGAAATGTTCGGTAAGGTAGTGGAGGTTCCCCAGAAGGAAACCACGCCGTTTTACCCGCGTAGTCCATATGGGGTGGCCAAGGTCTATGGACACTGGATTACGGTCAATTATCGGGAAAGTTACGGCATGTTCTGCTGCAGTGGGATATTATTCAATCATGAGAGTGAACGACGGGGACGGGAGTTTGTAACCCGTAAAGTGAGCGATGGCGTAGCCCGCATCAAGCTAGGCCTGGCCAAGACGTTGAAATTAGGCAATCTGGAAGCCCAACGGGACTGGGGCTTTGCTGGTGACTACGTCCGGGCCATGTGGCTGATGCTGCAACAGGACCAGCCGGAGGATTACGTAGTGGCAACCGGGAAAACCCATACAGTCCGCCGACTGGTTGAACTGGCCTTCGACGTAGTCGGCCTGGACTGGCAGAAATATGTCGAGATCGATCCGGCCCTGGTCCGGCCAGCGGAAGTTGACCTGCTTATCGGCGATGCGACGAAAGCCCGTACCAAACTCGGGTGGAAACCGGAGGTAACTTTCGAACAACTAGTGGAACGGATGGTACTGGCTGACCTGGCCCGTCTGCAGGGTAAACCGATGCCGGATTTCAAAGCCAGGGGAATCTGATGGTTCAGCCGCAGGCGGCCTGTTCTCTTGACCATGCGTATTCTGGTAACTGGAGCTACGGGATTTGTAGGCGGTCACCTGCTGGAAAGGCTGGCAGGTGAGCAACACCAGCTTTACGGTTTGTCGCGGCGGGGACGCTGGCCGAGCGAACTGACCCATCTGGCTAACCACGTGTCGTTACTCCAGGCCGAGCTGGCTGATCTGCCACGACTGGAGGCCGTTCTCAGCCAGGTCCGCCCGGAGTGGCTCATTCATCTGGCGGGGTACGCCAATCCGGCACGTTCCTACGCGGATACCGATCAGTGCTGGCAGGATAATTTGCACGGAACCCGTATGCTATACGAGGCGATTGTCCGGACCGGCTTGCGACCCCGTATCCTGTTTGTTTCTACAGGTTTGATCTACGGTGAGCCGGACGAACCCGGTGGTTCCTGTGACGAACGCACGACCTTCAAACCGGCTACCCCCTACGCTGCCAGCAAGGCTGCCGCCGACATCCTCAGCTACCAGTACACACGCTACCCAGGTCTGGATATCATCCGCATCCGCTTGTTCAACCAGATTGGTCCGCGGCAAAGCGCCGATTATGCCATTGCCAACTTTGCTCGTCAGATTGCAGCAGCGGAAACCGGACGCCAACAGCCCATCATCGAAACAGGGGATCTGTCCGCCCAGCGGGACATTACCGACGTCCGGGATATGGTAGCCGCCTTTCCACTGCTACTGGTGCATGGTCGCACAGGCGAGGCCTACAACGCCGGCCGAGGACAAACCTTCCGCGTCGGTGACCTTCTGCAGCAGCTTATCCAGATGGCTCGTATCCCTCTGCAAGTGCGAGAACGAATCCAGACGCAACGCACTAGCGATACCATGGTGACCAAAGCCAACGCCCGCAAACTGCATGAATGTACCGGCTGGGAACCCCGTATCCCAATGCAACAGACCCTGGAAGACATCCTGAACTACTGGCGACGTCGAATGACCCCCCCACCACCGTACACGGAGCGCTGACACCTTGGTCCGATCAGCGATCATGGGTGCAGAATCAATCGGCATGTCAACTATAACCGTTGACGTCCGTGACGCTGGAATGGCTAATCGGACACAGTTGTGCCCGAACCCTGCCCAAGCTATTCCATGGAACCCTTTTCGGGCCGGGAATTGTTGGAGTCGGAGCAGTCGCGTCGGATGAAACACTTTTCTTTTCCTAGGATTGGTTGTTATTATAAGGTCTCACTACTGACCACTCAGAGTGCCGCGGAGAGAATAGGCTAGCAACGGGGACTTGTTAAATGGCATAGGAGTTGGGTTGATGGGGAGCGTTTGGTGGGAGGAAGAGACGGCGGTTCGGGAGCGAGTGCTCCGCCGTACCTCCCGTCGCTGGCGTGACAAATTCGCAGAAGCATGGCGCGGGATCAAACGCGGGATCCGTGGCCACTCGAGCTTCTTCGTCCACTTCTTTTTTGCCGTTTCAGCCGTGGCCATGGCAGCCGTGCTCCAATGCACCTTGTGGGAATGGTGCCTTATCATCGGCTGCATCGGCCTGGTGTTGACCGCCGAGTTGTTCAACAGCGCCATCGAAACGCTTTTTCATGGTTTGGACATAGCCAGCAAAGCCCGGATTCAAGGGTGCCTGGATATCGCTGCTGGTGCGGTGCTGCTAGCCAGTGTGACCGCAGCGGTCATCGGGACTCTGATATTCGGCCAACGGATAATCGAGTTGTGGTGGCGCTGATCTTTCAGGACTTCAACGATATTGCTCCAGGTCAGATATGTCGATCAATCGCAATTCTTAGATAGCAATCCAAGATGTTTACGCCTTTTGTGTATTCTGGTCGACGAGGTACCAAGTAACGCGCAGGTCATGCTAGCAAGCGTCGTTACCAGCGGAATTCCAGACCAAAGTTGATGCCTTGCACGAAAAAGTCATTGGTGCGGAACAAGGGGGCAGGACGGGCCAGACCCGGCACCGGTGTCGTACCACCACCGGCTACCGGGAAATTCGGGATGCGGGCGACGTCAATGGTAGTATCGATCATCCGTTCCGGTCGCAAGGCATTACCTAAGTACAGGAAGTTGTAGCCCACAAACAATCGCATGTGCTGGGTCAGTTGGTAGCCGAGGTTGACTCCAACCTCGGGGAGGACGGCAAACTGGTTGTGGGTGTAGCGACCGATATTCGCGTTGGGCAAGGCCAAAAGACCCCCTGCATAGCGAACCGTCTGACCGTTGGCCAGCAGGAGGGCTTGTCCCCCATCAATTTCCCCCTGTTGCGTAACGTTACCAAAGGCGATGGTGGCACGGGCGTCGAAGGTCCAGCGGCCCCAGCGGTTCTCCCAGGCTAGTCCGATCTGTCCACCATGGAAATGGTTTTCTGCACGGAACACGTCGCTGATCGTACCACTAACGACCGGGATGCCGTTAACCAGGACCGGCGAGCCGCCCGTACTGATGAAAGATTCGGAGATACCCAGGCGTTCTTTCATACCGAAGTAGCGATAGCCGACCAGGGCATCGAGACGCGCACAGCAGGAGCGCCACAACAGGCGACGGTAATTGACATCGGCGCCCCAGACGTCGTTTTGCAGATCAATCACAGCGGCTCCCAAACCTCGTCCCGGCGTTGCAATGATCTCTGCTAGTGGCCCAACGGGCGTGTTGATATTAAAGAAGGGTCGAGCCAGCACGGGGTATTCGGCTGAGGTCACGGCGAACGTGGAGTCCGTGCGGCCGAGGAAAAAGAGGCGTCCTTCTGCAGCGCGGATCTGATCGTCACCGAACCAACGACCGATAGTGAAGCGACCGCCGGCATGCAACGTGTTACCAAAGTTACCCCCAAATAGCGTGCGGGTATCCCCCAGACCTGGAATGCCTTGGAACTGGGGCGAGCTTGTTGTCAGCAACGGGGGCAAATCGGCACTTTTGGTCCACCACAGCAAGAATTCTGCACTGGCATAATATTTGCTCGGGGCCGTCAGACGTTGAAGGGCTTCCAGACCGACTGGAGCATACAAAGGCGGCTCCGGTCCGGATAGAGAGAACAGACCGCCCAACGTCGGCAGACTATACCCCTGACCCGTTGGTGGGGTGCCCACGTTTGGGGAAGATCCGACGGGCGGTTGACGGATTTCCGTGACATTAGGAGCAGAACCATATGTGGGCGTGGCCGGTGCCTGCACAGGGAGCACGGCGGGCATCGCTAGCATCGCTGGACTTCCAGGATCTGGCCGTCCGGGAATGCCGAATGCCGCAAAACTGGTTCCCCCTGCTGACGGTACACCATTGACGGCTGGCGTAATGCTTGGGGGTGCTAAGAGAATACCTCCGGGGTGTGATATCACGGTCGGCGTGGTTCCACCAGTGGAGTGTGGCACTAACGGTGGTTGAACACTTGGGATGACTGCTGCTATCGGCGTGCCTGGGGGCATAACTGGGTTGTCGTAACCCGGCGCAGGTAGTGGTATCACCCCCGAAGATACGGTTGCCGGCGTGAACATCGAGGTATTACTTCCGCTGGAGGAAGGTGAAAAACTCAAGGGCGTGGTAGCGATGCTGGGGCCAGGAACGGGCCCGGTTATAGCTGTAGCGGGCTGTATGGGCACTGAATCGCTCGCCGGTACCCCTACCGGTAAGCCCAGGCGAGCAGACCGCACCACTGTACCGGTAGATCCAGCCTCCCACGAACCCTGCTGCGACCAAGCCGGCTCGGCCAGCGGTCCTGCGGCCAACCCCAAACCCGCAAGCCATAACCAGCGACGACGCATGACCCTGTCCTCCTGACTCGGCGTGAGAGGAACTTTTGGTTTCCTGCAACGTCAAGTCGGCCATATTTCCTGACTTACTCGCCTTTTCCTGGTGTCGATTCCCTTTTCAAGCCTCGCGGGCTGCCTTGCGACCCCTGTAGCCGTTATTCCCGGCCATACCTTCCTTGTCCGTCTTACCTGACAAAGCGGCCTTGATCCCATCTTTCGCTAACCTCGACACATCCTGGTTCCACTCCGTCCGTAGGTGAGTCTACTCCCAGCATTACCTGCATGTCGGAGCGATGAACGACCGAATCCAGGACCACGGGGAAAAAAACCTTTCCCCGTTCGGTTCAACTCCAGAGGAAACAAACCATGGATGGATCGCGGCCTATCGACGGTTGCTGGGTCAAGTGGAGCTTGATGGTTGCCGGTGTCGTCGCTTGTCTGCTGTTGCTATCACCGGCTCAGGCATTCTTTCCGCCGGTCATTCAGCCTCCTGGGCCTCCGGTCAATCCGCCACCGACCAATCCGCCGCCGGTGGTTGTTCCCCCAGTGGATCCACCACCGGTGGTAGTACCCCCCCGTCAAGTACCCGAACCGGCCACGATGGTCACGGCATTAGCTGGTCTGGCTGCGGCCGCCGGCTACCGAGCTTGGCGTAAACGGCGTACATCTCAAGAATCGTCCGATGGCATCATCACATGAAGAATGAGTTTGATTGCCAACCTGCCTATCTTTGGACCGGGTTGAACTCAAACAGAAGGGCCACCTTACGGTATTGATTCGGCTGTCTGAAATTATAACTCAGCGCGTTGGGTTGTACCGACTATACTCAAAATGCCGGTTAAGTTAAAATCGCGAGTAATATATATATCAGTACTATGGCTAAATGTAAGTAGCAACCAAGCGGCTATTTTTGATGATTCCGTCGGACGGTTGTTCGGATGAGTAACTAAGTATTTATGTCCAGTGCGTATTAGCTCATAGATTCGCTAGCGGCCACGTTGGATGCCTTGACTGACCATCGGGTTGACCATGCCGAGAGGCATGCCGGCGAACCGTCCTTGACCGGTCAGGGCAGCGAGGACGTTGGGTACAATCAGAAACTGAAAGCCAAAATTGTTTACAAGTGAATTGTAAGTGAACCCGATGCTGACGGTCATGTCAGTGCCGGTGCGGGTGAGCGTAATGGCGTTGGTCAGGGCCTGATTGAGACCGAAGTCGTAGCTAGAGGATGCCATGAAGTAATAGCGTCGACTCAGGACATATCCGACACTGGCGATGACCGCCCGGCTATTGATGGGGTCAATCTGACGGTAGCCCAGGTAAAAGGTGGTTCGGTCAGGTCGGTTGAAGAAAGTCCCGAAGGTAAAGTAGCGGGAGCCGTTGTCATATGGCTCGAACCAACCCGTAGCGGTGAAGGCAGTACGGTCGCCGATGTTCCAAAGGAAATCGTATTCAAGGAAGGCAAACGGTTTACCGAAGTTATCGCGGTCGGCCTGAGGGAAGTAAGAGATCGAGGTACTCAGGACGGCGACGTCAACAGTGTGTTCTTGTCCTGGAGCTCCGCGTTTGGTTTGCCAGCGTTGACGTACGTCCAGTTGTAACACATGCAGGTCGTCCAAGGTATCCAGACGGTTGAGAACCTGGCGTCGGATCAGGTAGCGTTGAGGGTTGTAGGGGCTATTAGGGTTGGCAGCAGCGGCTAGGAGCAGGCCGTCACTGCCGGCCAGGTAAGCGGGCTGCATAGGGGTGATAGTCCGCCAGGACTGATCGGTGGCATCGTCGTTGAGGCGGTCCAGCAGTGGGAGCTGAGTAAAGGGCACGTTCGTCCGAGCGTAGAAATAGTTGGCACCCCAGACCACTTTGTGGTACAGGCCTCGGACGTTGAACAGATCGCTGCTGATGTCGTCGTAAAGTCGGGACATCGGTAGGCTCAAGCGTGTCCCCCCGCCGCCCCACACTCGTCCGATGGAGTTGCCGGCTAGATCATCCGTGTAACCAATCAGGTCCAGCATACCATAGGGGGCCAGTTTGACCGGGCCTAGAGCAAACGGCATACTGATTTCTTCCAGCCAGCCAATACGGCCGGTGTTGATGGAGACATCGGTAGGCAGTAAGGAGAAGGGCGGTTGCTGAGCAGGCCGGGCCCGGGCGTAACCGGCCGTGATACGGGCCGAATACACAAACAGATCATCCAGGAACGTTTGACCGATCAGACCTCCATCGACGCGGGGCAACCATTGCGTTTCCGGATTCCAGGGGCGGTCCCAGCGAGGCTCTACTAGGCCGGCCGCCCACCACTTCCCGCGATTGTACGTCAGATAAGCAAAGGTTTCCTGGTTGACGTCCGTGTCGAATTCGATCTTGTAATACTGCTCGAAGAAATTCTTGTCGCTCAGGTGAGCCAGTTGACCTTGGAAGTATAAGCCATCCAGCAATTCCTGCTGATGTCGCCACAAAAATCGGTGGCGGAAATAGGGCTTTGGTGGTTCGGGGCCACGGTTGCCGCCTAAAATGTCCGTTCCGTCGTCCCATACCCCGTAGAACAGAGCGCGGCCTGTGGTTGCAGCCAGGCCGGGGACTTCGGCCGGTACGTTATAGAAATATTCCGGACCCAGGGCTGGTCCCCGCTTGGACAGGTAATCCAGATTCAGGCGTAGCTTCTGTCCGGGTGGGGGCCGCAAGGCCAGCAGATCAAACAAGTCCCATGTGGTGTAGAACTGCGAGCCGAAAATGCGGTTTTGCCCGAAACTGAAACCAACAAAAGGACCTAATGGATCGCCAGCCTCGGCACGAATGCGGGGGAACCAGGCAATAGGCAGACCTAAGACACGCGGGATTGCCCCATAGGCTGTTACTAGTTGCTCCCGGCCGTAGACCAGCTCGCCTGTGCGTAGGTCCCGGTAGGGTATGCCGAAAACATTCGTCAGTTGAGTGAAGCGTTCTTCGTAGGTAACACGGTTAGCGTCCAGGCGGAAGCCCGGATCGCTGGGTAGCTTGCTGGCGTTGACCGAGCCTTTAAGGATCTCCCAATTTTCGGCGTCCAAGCGGCGGACTTCGGCCCCGAACAGGTGCACCGGATCGGGGGATTGCGGCGGTTGAAATGCGAGGCTTCCTTCCAGGGCGATGGCCCGCTGGTGCTCGACGTCGTAATAGACCTCAGCGGCACGCAAGGTCTGTAAAGGTCCCTTGGCCGTTTTGGTACGCACAACGACATTTCCGCGTAAATAAACTTCCACTTGGGTTCGGTCGTCACCGCTGGTCTGAAAGCCACTTGGCAAGGGATCTACGGTAGCCCCGCGGACCCAAACGACGCCTTGGTCGGTGGCCAACTCGATTTGCTCGCCGTCGTCACTAACTGCGTTGATAATGACGCCACCCAGAAAAACCCAGCGTTCGGATTTGTCGGGTAAAATTTCGCGACTGATCGTGTTCGGTGTGCCATAGCGACGGGTAAAGGTAAAGCGGCGCGGCTTGCTGGCCGGGACCGGCAGCGAAGTGCCAGGGGGTAGAACAGGACGGGGTTCCTGAAGCCACTCCGGCTGTAAGGCGGTGCGGCTAGGTACCACGGGGGCAGGGAACACCCAATCCTGGGACTCTCTAGTTATGAGGCTGACGGGCGGGGGCTGGAGGGGATCACTACCGGGGCTGGTGGTCTGGGCCGGTAGTTTTTCGGGTACTGCTATCAATAACAGCAGTACAACGCTGACGGTTCGTATTCCCTGGCCCCGACCCCGTCTCACGGCGGCTCCCTGGGCTGCTCCGACACACCCGTGGTGGGTCTATTCCCCCTGGTTGATGGCTGGCGACTATAAAACGTGGTGCCAACAAATCAAGCGGAACTTGCTGTTCTGGTAGTGCTAGACGATTACTCTGGTCGCCTTGCTGATCGAATTTAAAGTAGATGCTTGGTGCGATCTCACCTTTCATTCTTGATTGCGCTAATTGTCCCGGCTGAGGGATTCGTCGATGTGTTCCTGGGGGATTGGTCGATACGCTGCGGAAGTGAAACCAGATTTCACGCTACCGTAGGAGAAAGGGTTCGCAAGCAGCCGACCAGTTCGGTATGAGAGAGAGGTCGATGTAAGGGCACGTGCAGGTACGACGCAGGACTATTGGCGCAATCAAGAATGATCTGTCGCTCATTGGGAATGTCAAAACCATCCGGACAGGGGAGGTGCCCGGTAACCAAAAGTTGTGCATCGCACTGTTGTAAGAAAGCGGCGACATGGGCCGCACTGGTATCGCGACCCCAGACCAGGTTGTGGATGACGCCGCCGGGGGCCAGATCGGTCGGATCAATGGGCTCGGCTTGCAAACGTGATAGGGAAAACGTACCAAGTTGCCGGGCCGCTGGCAGACTATGAGTAATTAAAAGACCATTCGGTGTGCGGATCAGCACAGGTAGCTCAGCAAAGATCTCCAGATAAGCGTGATAAATCTCAGGGGCATACGATCCATATGCTTCGCGCACACCGGCTTCGAAAAGCGCGTTGCAGTTGTCGTCCCCTTTGAGGATGGGCCGATTGATCGCTTGGGCCAATTCGTGGTTGCCGAGCAAGTAGTGCACTTGTTTGGGGTACTGGACGAGTAAAGCGGCGAACAAGTCCACAAGCTGATGCGATTTATCGCCTCCCTGTGGGTAGCGGAACGGCCCGTGGATCAGTTCCTGCAGGATCAGATGACGCCCAGGGTGACGAGACAGATCGGCAACGCGGAGCAAAGCCTGGAAATTGGGTAAATGGCCGTGCAGATCGCCGGCGATGATCAGGTCTTCCCCGTAGTCCAGGTTCAGGACCCGGCCCCGGCGGCCGGGCATAGCCCGTAACAGCACCCGGGCCTGACGCAACACTACGAGAAGACGGTCCGGAGCAGGCATGGTAACAAACACTCGGGCACTAGCAGATGCGGGGAAGATAACAAATGGAGAACAGGTGGTACGCCGCTGTATCTATTCCATGCAGAAGCGGGTCAGGTGGCGGAGTACGTCACGGATCGAGATCACGCCTACCGGCTGACCGTTGTGCACGACGGGCAGGTGGCGATACCCCCCTGCATCCATACGGGCCAAGGCCACGGCCAGAATGTCGCTGCTTTGTACCGTTTCTGGCTGTGGTGTCATATAGTCACGCACTAGATGTCGCTCGTAATCCGCCGTGCCCGCAATGCGAAGCAGAAAATCACGTTCGGTGAGAATGCCTATCAGTACGCCTTGGGGATCGGTCACTAGCAGGGCCCCGACTTTATGTTGCACCATCGCCTGCATTGCGGCGCCTAATGGGGCGTCGGCGGCAATCGTCACAGGTGGACGCGGTTGTAACACCATGACGGTGTCTGTCATCAGGCTGGTTTCGACTGGACCTTGGGGCTGGGGCAGATCCAGCGTCGACAAAGGCATCTGACAACGCTCGCATTCGTCGGCACCGGGGGGATTGACGTGATCGCACGCCGGACAACGCATGGCCGATAGCTCCCAGAAATGGCCCTGTCCGCGACTCAGTAGTAAGGAGAAAATGCCCTGATAGGAAACTCTGAGCGAGCGGCGGACCGGCTTGTAATTCGCTTCGGTCAAATGGCCGGAAGCCAGGTCTGTTCCTTTCGTCCAACTTTTTGTCTTCGACGGGTGGGATCAGCCTGCAACTCCACCTCATGGTGATTGGATTGGAGTTAGCAAACAAAGCCAGTCTGCAGGGCCACTGGTGGACTGCATCATTCGACCGTCCAGACGTCCTCCGCTTTGAACAGGTCTTCGAGTTTGCCGCGGCCCTTGCGGGCGATGGCATCGGCGATGCGGGCATCAAGTAGCTCTTCGTAGGTAGGCTTACGCACCGCACGGAGGACGCCGACCGGCTCGGGGAAAGGCCGCGCGACATCCCGACTGGTGTCATGAACAAAGCGGCTAAGCAGGTACGCCAAGGTGGGATCCTCGGCCGACTCGTCGTGCACCAGTATGTCGTCCAGCCCGCAGTCTTTGCCGACTTCCACCACCTCCGGCTTCAAGCCGTTTAGTCGGATCCCCTTGTTGCGATCCTTGCCAAACAGCATCGGTTTGCCGTGCTCCAAATATAGCAAGTTGTCGGCTTTGACACTTTTGTCTGTAGCGTATTCAAACACGCCGTCGTTGAAAATCTTGCAGTTCTGGTAGATTTCGACAAAGGCAGAACCCTTGTGATGCGCTGCCCGCTGCAGGATGTGCACCATGTGCTGTACGTCGACGTCGATAGTACGGGCTACGAAGGTGGCTTCCGCGGCCAAGGCCAAAGATAGGGGACGCACTGGAGTTTCGAATGAACCTCCTGGACTGGTCTTGCTGAGTGTCCCCAGCCGGCTGGAGGGGGAGTATTGCCCTTTGGTTAAGCCGTATATCTCATTGTTGAATAGCAGGATTTTGATATCTACGTTGCGACGGAGGGCATGGATCAGGTGATTACCGCCGATGGACAGCCCATCACCATCACCAGTGACTACCCACACCAGCAGATCCGGATTGGCCAATCGTAGACCGGTGGCGATAGTGGGGGCCCGCCCGTGGATAGTGTGAAAACCATATGTGTTCATGTAATACGGGAACCGGCTGGAGCAACCGATCCCTGAGATGAAAACCATCTTTTCCCGTGGGATGCCCAGGGACGCTAGCGCTTTTTTCATCTGTGCCAGGATCGAGTAGTCGCCGCAGCCAGGGCACCACCGTACTTCCTGGTCAGTCTTGAAGTCGTCTGGTTTGAGAGTAGGCAGCGGAGCAGTCGTTACAGCCATGGCTCTATCTTCCGTCACAGGTTAAGGGAGGATTTCACTCCATAAGGTTCTTGAATTCCAAGTTCCCGGAAAACATGTTACAAGAGTGTTTGGGGTCTCCTCTTTAAGCTGTTAGTGGAGCAGCAGCTACAAATCTGGTTTGGCACGATGCCTCCGGTGGATTCATGCAAGGTGCGGTAGGTTTCAGTTCGACTTCAGGCCGAGGACTTTTTCAACGGCGCTTTCCAGTTCGGAGACCAGGAATGGCTTGCCTTGTACTTTACTGACCGGTTGGGCGGGTACCAGGTATTTGGCCCGCAGAAGCCAGCAAAGTTGGCCCGTATTCAATTCCGGCACGAGGATGGTACGGTAGCGTTTCAGAACGGCTTCGGTGTTTTTCGGCATCGGGTTGAGATAGCGGAAGTGAGTTTGGGCGATCTTGAAGCCCCGGCGACGGAGTCGTTCGACGGCCGTGGTGATGGCACCGTAGGTTCCTCCCCAACCGACCATGAGCAGGTCTGCATCGGGGTCGCCCCACACTTCCAGGTCGGGGATGGTGTCAGCGATGTTTTCGATTTTCTGGCGGCGTACCCGGGTCATGTGTTCATGATTGAGCGGATCGTAGCTGATGTTGCCGGTGACATCCTGTTTTTCCAGGCCGCCGATGCGGTGTTCCAGGCCAGGGGTGCCGGGAATGGCCCAAGGACGAACCAGGCGGGCATCCCGCTTATAGGGCAAAAACTTACCAGCACCGCCTCCTTCGCCGTCGATAGCTGCTTCGTTGGCCGGTCCATTCCAGCCTTCGCTATTGGGTTGCGTGGCAAACGTGATAGTGAGCCGGGGCAAGCGAGCCAGCTCGGGAATACGCCAGGGTTCCGCACCGTTAGCCAAATAGCCATCCGATAGGAAAAACACGGGGCACATGAACTGCGTGGCAATCCGGACCGCTTCCAGAATCATGTCGAAACAGTCAGCGGGGGAACGGGGGGCGACCACGGCGACAGGACTGTCCCCGTTGCGTCCAAACAACGCTTGCAGCAGATCGGCCTGTTCCGTCTTGGTGGGCAGACCGGTGCTAGGACCACCTCGTTGCACATCGATGACCACCAACGGCAGCTCAGTCATGACCGCCAAGTTAATAGCTTCGCTTTTCAGGCAGATGCCGGGGCCACTAGTGCCGGTCACGCCGATGGCACCGCCGTAGCTAGCGCCAATGGCGATGCCCACCGCCGCAATTTCGTCTTCAGCCTGGAAGGTCTTGACCCCGTAGCGACGCATCTCGGCTAGCCCTTCCAGGATGGGGCTGGCGGGTGTGATCGGATAGCTCCCGTAGACTAGCGTGCGTCCGCTCAGCAAGGCGGCGGCGGTCAACCCCAGCACCGTGGCCTCGTTCCCGGTGATTTTCCGGTACGTTCCCGGGGCTAAACGCGCCCGTGGCACCTGATACTGCACGTGTGATATTTCCAGTGTCTCGCCGTAGTTGTATCCCGCCTTTAGTGCCGCACTATTTGCATGGACGTACTGGGGATTTTTGGCGAATTTTTCGTGGATCCACTTCAACGTGGGTTCCAATGGCCGCTCATATAGCCAGTAGACCAGGCCCAAAGCGAAGAAGTTTTTGCACCGGTCAGCTTCTTTAGGACTGAGCTTGAACTCGCTAACCGCTTCGCGGGTCAACTTGGCAATAGGTACACGGATGACTCGGTAGTTGTTGAGGCTGCCATCTTCCAGGGGGTTGCGTGCATAGCGGGCTTTTTCCAGATCGGTCGGGGTGAAATTGTCGGTGTTGACGATCAGAATGCCACCGGGCTTGAGGTCCTTGACGTTGGTTTTCAGAGCAGCAGGATTCATCACCACCAGGGCGTCCAGTTCGTCACCGGGGGTGTGGATGTCCGTGCTACTGAAGTGGATTTGGAAACCGGAGACGCCGGCCAGGGTACCAGCCGGAGCACGGATTTCTGCTGGATAATCAGGGAAGGTAGCAATGTCGTTACCAACCAAGGCGGAAGTATTAGTGAATTGGGTACCGGCCAGTTGCATGCCATCGCCGGAGTCGCCAGCAAAACGGATGGTGGCTTCGGAGAGGATCTGGATAGGTCGGGAAGGACGGTCGGAAGAGGAGCGGTCCTCGCGGGGTTCAGCAGCAGGGGTGGTCAGTGTGGCGGAGCCATTTTCCGGAATCATGAACTAGGTTCCTCGCAAATGGATGATACCGTGTGAGCGACCATTGTGTTCTGGTATTACCGCTGTAGACGGCACAATGAGAGGCGCAAGTGGCCTGATCCCTTATAAGGTATCATACGTCCTGTTCATCGGTCGTCACCCGGAGTATGTTCAATTCATGAACAGGATTTTATCCGCTTCTTGCGCGTACAGACGTCGGGGAGGCAACAAACGGTCACGCCGCTATCAAATTCTATGCTCCTTCGGGAGCCTCGGGAAACTGGCGCGGATCAGGGGGCTGGTTAAACACTACAGCGGGGAAATGCTCCACAATATAGTGAACCACCTGGCGGGCCGACAGGACACCAACCGGCCGACCGGTACTATCAACAATGGGCAGATGCCGGTAGCCTCCTTCCTGCATACGCCGAATGGCAATGCGCAATGGCTCGTGCCATTCGGCGGTCGTAGGCGAGGGAGTCATCACTTCCCGCAAAGGGATGTCGAGGGATCGTCCGACGGCCAGGACACGGGTAAGCAGATCGCGTTCGGTGAACAAGCCGACGAGCCGGCCACCACTAGTGACCAGCAGGCAGCCGCTGCGACCGGCCCGCATCGTTTCGACAGCAGCTCGAACCAGGGCATCGGCATCTAATGTCAGGGCAGGGGTCGGTCCCAATCGGGATACACTATCGACCCGCAAATTGCGTGACAGCTCCCGGGCTACGGCATCTGGTGGCCGGCCGCCCCCCGGTAAAACTGGCTGATCCATCTTGCTTATCGCTCCCGTACACTCGGCCAATAACACATTAACGAGAGGCCTGAGTCTATTGACCCTCTGGCTTCGCGCTGACCAGTTTTATAGCAAATCATCCCTATTCTGGACATTGCCGCTGTCCGACTAGACACCATCTTTGTTTATCAGACTTTGGGTACTTGTTCGCTGTAATGCAAACCTCTTGTGTTACTCCTAGCAACTTCATGTCCTTGGAACGCACCCCCAGCAACGCCAGATTTTGCACTACCTGTGCGGGGGATTTTGCATCGGTCTACTTCTGAGTGGCTCGAGCGAAATGCTCATTGGGGACCTACCGGTAAAACTGGCCGGAGATCCACCTTGCCATAATATACATATATACCCCAGCCAGACGGGACTGCGGTTGCTCAGAGACGCTCCTCCTTCCGCAGCGGCGTTCAGTGTCTGTAGCTGCAGGAATCGGAAATAAGTGGACGCCGGGTAGTCCTACTCGCGGCGGCCAAGGGCCGGTGGCGAAACATCTCGCTGTACCTTCCGCGGTAGGGGTCTGAACTCTTCTGTTGTAGGACTCGATGCCAAGCGGATGTGACCGCGGATGCCAGCTGGATGATTTCGGGGAAAGCGGGCAGCGATCAGCTAGGCTTTTTCATGCTTTCCAAACAATTGGAAACCGGGAGTGGTGAAGAAGCTCGCTGCAGCACAATGCAGTCCGGTTGCTTCCGCAGGTGCCCGGGGTCAAAGCATCGACAGCCAGTACTTGGACCAGGCTGTCGTCATGGTCCTTCAGCCAACCTTGCTGCATGCCGGCGCAATGAATAGCCCGGCTATCCCAGGCGGCTATGGCAAGCACCTATCCTGAAATGGTTCCTTCTTCGTTACAGGTCCAACCGGCATGAAGCGGAAGCTTGACACCTAGTTGCAGGGTCCGCCTCCAAAGTCGGATTATAGTGCCTAGCTTGCACATCGATATTTTCCTTTAGGAGGAACACGAGGGGTCATCTTTCGGAAAACAACAAACTTGGGTTAGTATTCAATCCCTGGTTCGTTGATACTGATTTGGTATCGTGAAAAAAGATGATTTGGGTCGATTACATCACTCAGTGGCAACAACAAGGGATTGGGTGTGATGTCATTATTTGTGGATGCCATTCAGAACTGTCTCCGCTTCATTTTGATGATGACCGTAATGCTTGTGGCCGCCAATCATATCCATGGCTATGAGCTAAGGACCTGGTACCGTAGCACGAGCGGGCATGGCGAGATTGATCATCAGTGGGCAGTCGCTTTAGCTTTTGTTGACGCTTCTGGTTACGCCCGTGGTCTGTTTGCCGTTAGACAACTTGGCAAGTTCTGTGGCGGCTGTTGCAGCGGTTACGCGCAATAGGGAGCGACTGACAGCGTCGCTTGCTGCCTCAACTGCAAAAAACGCACTGAAACCGTCGATTGAGCCAAGGGGTGCGAGATTAGGATTGGTCCATAACCACTTGATGACTGTGACCGACGGGCAGCTTCACGTGTTCGTTTCCTCCCTGCACTGCTGAGAAGGGAAAACCCGAACGGGATTGACAGCAGTGGGCGAATGGCTATACGGGCAGGACGCGTCGGGGGAACGCCATAAGGGGGGAATCGTGGCGACGACGCAACCACCCGTAATGCCTTTTTATGTCATGGAGATAGCTGGGACCGATGCGAGCACGCCTTTGAGCCTGCTCAAAGAAGCTATCTGCCGGTTTGCCGCCGCGCGGGGCTGGGAGCCGTTCCACACGCCTAAAAATCTTGCGCTGGCACTAGCCAGTGAGGTCGGCGAACTGTGTGCCCTGTTCCGTTGGCTGACCCCTGAACAATCCCAAACGGTGGTTAACGATCCGCAGCAACGGGAGGCCATCGCCGATGAACTGGCAGACGTGGCTAACATCTTGTTTCTGCTCAGTGTTCACACCGGTATTGACTTGACAATGGCGGTGCGGGCCAAATTGGCCAAAAACGAGCGGAAATACCCGGCTCCTGCCTCCATCGGCGACAGCCGCGTCGGCGGGGAAGGTGGCGATCAGGAGACAAACTAGAGGGGGGATCAGCCGTGCGTGCAGGTGCGGGATTGCTGGTGCTGGCAAGCGGAATAATCGCCTGGCTGGCCACGACCGGCCGCAGTCAGCCGCCGGCGGGACCGCAAATGCCGGGGGGCGTACCCATAGCTGGCAGAACAACTGCCCATCGCCCTTCCAGTGATCCCGAAGCAAGCTCAAAAACCGCCGTACAGTTAAATGGGTCCAAACCGTCCCGTCTCACCCAACCCGTCGTGGCTGGTCCTGAAGGGGTGCAAGCCTGGAACGGACCCTTGCCAGCAAGTGGCTCATCGACGCAAGGAAATCCTGGTCCCTCCGGAGCTTCTTCAACTGTGTCCGTGCCTACGACTCCGGTCGTTTCTGGGGCACCGGCCTCCGCTACACCTCCTACTACTCAAGGCACGACTTTGCCTGGAGCTTCGCCTTCAATCGGTAGCCCGATGCCTTTACCACCCCCACCGCCCTCGGGGACTGCGACTATGGCATCCCCCTCGGCTGTGGTTCCCCCAGCGGCTCCATCGTCGCCCGCCCCATTCCCTCCGATGGTAACGACGGGTACGACGCCAACGGAGTCAAAAACCTTTACCACCCCGTCTATCCCATCAGCTCGCGATTCCGAAGTTCTCAGCCGGAGTGGTCCGCAGTTGCAGGTGGAGGCCGTACTGCCTCCTCAGGTACTGGTCGGTACCGAATGTCGGTGTGAAATCCGCCTGCGCAACGCGGGATCAACACCAGTACATCGGGTTGTTCTGGAGGAGGAAATACCGACGTCGGCTAATTACCTGGGGAGTGAACCGCCAGCTCAAGTTCATGAGCGTCGGCTGCGGTGGGATGTCGGTACGGTCGAAGCAGGTGCCGAGAAGCGATATCTGGTCCGCCTGGTGCCTCTTCAGGAAGGGGAGTTACGGCTAAAGCCCACAGTAACATATTCCTACGGGGTGGAAAAAGTCGTGCAGGCGACACGGCCCCGGTTGCAAGTGCACGTCCGTGGTCCGGAGCGATGCCGCGTGGGCGAAGAGGCGGTCTTTTCGATCCATTTGCACAATAGCGGCAGCGGACCCGCCCAACAGTTGGTGGTGCAGGCCCAATTGTCCGAAGGTTTACGTCATGCGCATGGAACCACGATCGAAGCCCAGTTGCCCACCCTGGCTGCTGGCGAAAGCCAGACCCTGCCACTGCGTGTAAAAGCGACGGCAGCCGGCCCGCAATGGTGCCGCTTGGTAGTAGTCGCCCTGGCCCACGCCGAGGTGACCGCGCAAGCAAGCCTGCAGGTGGTCGAACCGCGACTGGAACTGCGTCTGCAGGGACCGCCACGCTGCCTGGTACGGAGTGAAGCTGTCTACGAACTGGTATTGTCCAACCCCGGATCGGCGGAAACGGAACCACTCGCGTTGTCCGTGCAGGTACCCGACTGGCTGGAATTCGTCCAGGCAGGGGAAGGTGGCACGTATCAGGCCGAGCAACGCTGTGTAGTCTGGCAGTTACCCGCTCTGGGAGCGGGCAGTACGCGGAGCATCGGCCTGAAACTACGGGCGCAGGCTGCGGGGGAGGGCCTGTTGCGGGCCGCTGTGCAGACGGTCACGCCCCACGTGGTCGGAGCCGCTGCGCTAACTACCTCACCGGCAGCTCCGCCGTTGCAGGCCAAAGCTGAGCTGGCTGTCCGGGCTGAAGGGGTTCCCGCTATCCGCTTTGAAGTATTCGATCTCGAAGACCCCGTACCGGTCGGACAGGAAGCTGTCTACGAGATCCGTCTGCTGAATCAGGGGACCGGACCATGCACGCAAGTGCAGTTAATTGCTCTATTGCCCGAAGGAGCGGAATACAAAGGGTCGAGTGGCCCCACAGTGGTTCGTCAGGAGGGGAATCGACTGATCTTCGCTCCACTAGCCGTCCTGGCAGTGCGCAACGAAGCGATTTATCGCATCCGGGTGCGAGGGACGGTCGCCGGGGATGCTCGCTTCCGCGTTCAATTGAGCTACGATCACATGCGTGCCCCAGTGGTCAAAGAAGAAAGCACCCAATTCATCCAACCCTGACAGTTAAGCGTACCCTGACCAGTCTGGTACCCTGTCGTGTTAATACTTTGAGGTCATCTTGGCCTTGGCAAGCAAGTACTGTCACGGGGACAAAAGCCGATAATGTACAATCGTGTTGGCCAGCAAAATCGCTGCAACCAGCACAAAATGGCCACAGCAGACCGACTGGATCTGCCGATGGGGGATATGGCGGCAACTCGTAACTGTGAACTGTGAGGAGCGGTCGGATTGTTATGGCTGGACAGTCGCACCGCTAAGCACGAACGGTCAACAACAGAAGCCAACGGCAGCCGACCAGATTCGGAGAACTGTCCCGCCCATACATTCGGGGACGGTTTTTCGGGGGGAGGAAGACCAATTATGAACGCACGTTCAACCCGCCAGCGTCTACGTGAAGAAGAAGCTGGTCAGCCGGTGTCTGTCCAGATCCGCTGGATGATCCGCCGCGATCTGGACGCTGTGCTGCGTACGGAAATGGCTAGCTTCGAACAGGCCTGGTCGGAGGAGGATTTCTTACGTTGTCTGCGACAACGGCATTGCATCGGTATGGTCGCCGAACAAGGTGATAGCGTGGTCGGATTCATGATCTACGAGTTGCAGAAACATGGTCTGCACCTGCTCAATTTTGCTGTGCATCCTTCATGCCGTCGCGCGGGGATCGGTACCCAGATGATCCAACGGTTAATCCAGAAAATGCAGGCCCACCGGCGACGTGCCATCACCCTGATTGTCCGCGAACGGAACCTGCCCGCCCAGTTGTTCTTCCGCAAAATGGGCTTCCAAGCGGTCCGCCTGCTGCGACGCTATTACCCCGATACCGGTGAAGATGCCTACTTGATGGAATATCGCAATCCGCAGCTGACACTGGCCGTTAACGAATCGGCGGGGAACAACCGTTTGAGTTCGTACGACCCGGAGTGACTGTATAGATGTCCACAATACATTCGGAATTGAGCGAACACCCGCCATGATAAGTCTGACAGCGGTGCTCTTCCTAGAGCGATAACAGACTTGCCCGCCTGACCAACCGGGAACACTTCTGGCAAAAGAGCAGCCAGAGTAGGTGGATGAATCATCCGCTAAACCTGGCATGGCTTGGTGGCAAAACCGCGATTTGTATGCGAAAGAAAAGGAAGTCCGACCCATTTTGCCTCTGCGATGTCCGTGCTGAAGCTAACCTAAGGTTGACAGGTATGCATCCCGAGGGCGTGATGATGAGGGGACGGTTGTTCATCCCGGTCGTAGCCGGGCTGGTGGTTGTCGGATTCACCCTGTGGAGTCCGTGGGCGGTGCCTCAGGTGTCCCCTCCTGGAACCACACCTGTCCTTGCTGTTGCTCTGCCTGCCAATCCCATACCCGTGCCGGTCGAGCAAACACAAAGGCCAGGCCCAAACAGAACGGGCATAGGTCGATCGGTTGTCCCCAACAGTTCTGGATTCCAGGAGGGATTAGACGGCTCCCCTAGCGTTCCCGTTACTGGTGCTGATCCTTCGTCTGTGCCGTCCCCTGTGCTTCCGCCCATACAGCCCGGAACTGTGCCGAGTCCGCTCTCTCGGGCTACCTCGGCGGTCCCTGTCGTTCCAGTTGCGCCACTGCCTCCCGCGGCAAGTGCGCCATTGCCGCAGGGTGACGGCTCGCCCCACCGTTCTATTCCCACCGACGGCCACGGCGGTATACCGCAGGGCTCCGTCACCCCTCCGACAGATGTTGCGACGCCGTCAGCATTACCTCCGCAGGTGCCAGGGACACCGCCGATGAAGGTGCCGGTGCCTGACGGTAATCCAACCGTGCCGTCAGCACCCTCGCCGCCAGCGTTGCCAACCCAGGGATCGTCTGCAACCGATTACCGCTTGCTTCCGCTGCCTCCGTCGTCTAGTGTCACTCCAGGAAGCCAAGGAACTGGCGTACCGTCTGGCACGCCCCAGCCGTCTCCGGGTGCACTGGAGGCCCGCCCGACCGCTCCGGCACCTCCAACAAGCCAGGAGACGTCGAGCCAGGCGCCGGTACGCAGTACGCCGTCGGTTGCAGGACCAGACGGTGCCATCCCCTTACCTCCACTGCAGCGAGACCCGGCCATGTCCTCCCGCTCAATGCCCAATTTGTCGCGTGCCGCCCTGCTCGGCGGTTGCCTGCTCGCTTTGCCTTCTGCCCCGGTCCCGGCGTTTACGCCGCAGACCGAGGGCACGTCAGCGACGACACGCCCGCTAATGACGCACCCCGCAGCTGGTAATCCAAACGGTCAGACGGGGCCTGTATCAGTCCATCCGAGTAGTCTGCCTCGGCATAGCACAGCGCAACCAGCTCCTCCGGTGGCCACTGCCCCAAACGCCCCCTTGCCGGTGTTCGCCAATACCGGCACTGATCAGACAGCAGGCAATGAGACGCCAAAGAACGCCGATAAAGTCGAGCTGGTGGAACTGAAAAAGCAGTTAGAAGAAACCAACAAAAAACTCGCGGCCATGCAGCAGCAACTCCAGCAGTTGAACGAGCTGTTGCGTGGCCGACCTGCTAGCAGTGACGCACCGGCTCTGATGGGGCTGGTTGAAGAAGTCCGGCGGCTCCGCGACCGGCTGGGAGAAGTCGAAGCCGATTTGAGTAAGCTTCGTAGCCAATATTCGGCCCTGTCGCCGACGCGTGGAGTGCCGGCCGTTCCCGCACCCGTGGCGGGGAAAGCGTTGGTCCGTCTGGTTAACGATTTTCCTGCCGACGTCACCATGGTGCTTAATGGGGTGACCTATCGTATCCCCCCGCGTCAGACGGTAGACATCAACGTCCCGGCGGGCGAATTCTCCTATCAATTGCTGGAGGCAGGTGGTACGCTGGTCCGCAAACCGATTCGTGAGCAGGAGGTGGTCACGTTACGTATCCACTGACACTGGTGTTGACTGTGCTTGGGTTAGGGGCGAAGCAGCGGTGAGCCGATTGCCATGGTGATCACCATCGATGGACCAGCGGCCTCAGGAAAAGGGACGGCCGCCCGCGGGCTGGCCGCCCGTTTAGGCTTTGATTACCTGGATACTGGGGCCATGTACCGGGCCGTGGCCTATGCCGTGCAGCAGCGGGGCTTGCCGTGTACGGATGCCGCCGCGGTGGAGGCTCTTTTGCCCCAGTTACACTTGGAAGTGGTTCCGCCTCGGCTGCTGATTGATGGCCGCGACGTGACCGAACAATTGCGGACGCCCCAGGTGGCTCAGGGCTCGAGTCAGGTGGCGGTACTGCCAGCCGTCCGAGCATTTCTAGTCGATTTACAACGCCGCTTTGCCCAAGGCCGTCATCTGGTGACCGAAGGACGCGATCAGGGAAGCGTGGTCTTCCCCCATGCCGAACTTAAATTCTTCCTGACTGCTGATCCACGCATTCGTGCCCGCCGACGCTGGCTGGAACTGCACCAACGTGGCCTGCCAATCGATTATGACACCGTCCTGGCTGAACTGAACGAACGCGATCAGCGGGACTGCACCCGCCAGGACAGCCCCTTGCGTCAGCCCGCCGATGCCATCGTCATTGATTCGACCGATCTGACCGCTGAACAGGTGGTCGATCTGATGGAAACGATTGCTCGACAGCGTTTAGCTCTTGCTCCCGCTTTCCGTTCACCATGATGCCGGGCCGTCCCTCCAACTGTGGTACGCAAGCCCTGTCGACCCCTCTCCGGGCAGAGACCGGGCACATCAGTCTTAGTCGGGACCGGCCTCCCTTTGTTGCCCGCTTGTGGTACAACGCGGTCTATTGGACGATGTGGATTGTCTTTACCCTCGGCTATAGTTTCCGTCGCCGAGGCTGGCATCATCTTCCCCGCCGCGGGCCGGTGTTGATTGTCGCCAATCATCAGTCAATGTTCGATCCGATCCTGATCGGACTGGCGGCCCGCCGCTATCTCTCTTTTCTGGCCCGTCACACCTTGTTTGACCAGCCGCTGCTAGGTCCTGTCATTCGCAGCCTCAATGCCATTCCGATTGACCGCTCCTTTGGCAAAGAAGGAATTCAACTGGTGCTGCAGGCGCTGGCAGCCGGACAGGCAGTAGTCATGTTTCCCGAAGGGGAACGCACCCATACCGGTACGGTGCAACCGCTTAAACCAGGTGTGGCTCTATTGATCCGTCGGGTACGCTGTCCGATTGTGCCGGTGGGGATCGCAGGGGCCTTTGCAGCCTGGAACCGCTTCCAGCGTTGGCCGCGTCTGGCGCCGTTATGGGGTCCGCCAAGCGAAGCGACGCTTGCAGTGTCAGTGGGACCGCCGTTAGACCCCCGACAACTCGAACCGCTAGATCGCCAGCAAATGCTCGAACGTCTACGGGCCGCCATTGTTCAGCAGGTGGAACAGGCGGAGCGCCTCCGCCGCCATTGAAGGGTGATCCCACCCTCGTTGCATCGTGTCTGGTGGTCCGTCCGGCAAGCCCTCCCTATGACCGCGAGGGTCGGCCTGGGGGGCTACCACTGCCAGGTATGGAGCCTTGTTGCTGCTCTGCGGACAGAGCTCGGTTGACCCCAGGACATAGGAGCGGGGCACCACAGACCCCTCTGGGTGGCTTATCCATCAGTCAAATAACGGATCCTCTTGTCGATGTCGACGTTGACCGAATGATAAGGCATGCTCAAGTTGCCGGGGTTAAACAGTTCGGCACGGACTATTTCGACATCGTCCGGGGCAAGGGCATTGGTAAAAATCGGCACCAGATAGTCGATGCCTACAGGGCTGGGACGCAGGGCACGAGGATCGTAGAAACTAGGATGCATCAACCGGGCGTGGATGTAGCCCCACCGGTCGCGGAAGTCGTTCGCTTGGGCCTCGCTGAGGTAAAAGCCGCGTTGCCGGGTGTATTGCAAAATGGCGACCGCATTGGCCATGCCGCGTAACAGCATGTCAACGGCATGGCCTCCCAATTGGGCGGCATAGAAGCGGTCGAACAGGATCGGCCGACCTCCCCGTTGCGTGTGCCCGAGTTTGCGGGTGAAAATGGCGGCCCGGGCCGACTCATTCCGTCGCTTGCTGGTGAAATAGTCGTCCCCCAGCCTCTGGATCAAAATGGCCCGTAAGGCCTCAGAGGCACCGCTAAGAATTTTGTTGCCAGCCGGATCGGTACTGGCGTGTTCGGCGCCTAGCTCCTGACCGTGTTCGTCGACAATCCCTTCGCCACACACAATGACGCAGTGCTTTTGCAATGTATAAATCTCTTTGATCCGTTCCACTAGCATGTCAATATTGAGGCGATGCTCCGGTACCAGTAGGATGTCGGGCTGGCCATAGGCAGCCCCCAGGGCCAGGTAGCCGGAATGACGACCCATTACTTCCACAATGGCAATGCGCCGGTGGCTTTCGGCGGTGGTGCGGATCCGTTGAACACCAGAGGCCGACACAAACACCGCCGTGGCAAAACCAGGCGTTACGTAGTTAACCATCTGCTCCAATTCGAAACGATGGTGGGAGGGTCGCCGGGTATAGGGGAAGCCGTCCTTGATCACGGCGTCGCGGACATTCTCATTCGGGGAATGCCGTACCCATTCGTCTGGCTCCCCCCGATAATTCAAGCCCAAGTCATTGTCGATGGTCTTGGGGGCCAGAACTGTAGGGATCACCTCGCTGAGTGCTTGCATGCCGTTGAGGGTGCCGTCGCCACCGATACAAATCAGGCCGTCGATTCGCAACCGCTGCAGGCGTTGTGCGATTCCGTGAATCTGCTCACGATCGTCAACATCGACGTAGTCCCGCGACGCTCCCAGGATCGTGCCACCACGTGTGGGATCCAGCTCCGGAATGGGACTGAACAGCGGATTGAGATGAACGTGCGGCACCCGGGGGTTGAGCAAGCCACTAAAACCTTTGATGAAGCCAAAAATTTCAATCTTATGCTGACAGGCGCGGGTTACCGCACCATATATAGTGGCATTTAATGCCGGTGTGTCGCCCCCAGCAGTCAGGATACCGATGCGTTTCATAACCCTGATCCACTTATGTTCCACCCGCTCACGCGGATGGACGTTTCTATTACGGGTACCCTTGTTAGTCTAGCAGTGGCGGCCGCGAAAAAGCAGAGGTGGGGGAGCGTTCTGGGGATGCAGCAGTATTGTCAGGCACCGAGGTATTGACGGATCAAATCGTTGAGTTTGTTGCACCTTTTTTGCCAGATGGTAGCAGACCGTGGCGGATATTCCGGCAACGGCCGGTAATACAACGTTAACTGAAGACGGGGCTGTTGGGGATCGGGCTTGAGTAATCGCAATTCAACCTCGATCGGCTCATTATCTTTTTCGACGCGGGGTCGGGTGCGTTGTAGCCAGCGGAATATGCCACTGGCGGTCGCAGGGGCACTGCGGTACCCCGGTGGCAATCCGAGGCGCAGAATGATCAACCCGGGTTCACTGGTGACGACCAACCCTTTGAAATCCTCCATGAACCCTTTGAGTTTGGCAGCGACCATGCGTTCGGGCATTTCGACTGTCAGGCGATGGACGACTTCGAAGGGTTGGGGGTGCCGTTGCTCCCGACTGTCACTGGCAGTCAGGACGGGCATCCCCATGGCCGTTTCGTCCCAGTTGGGCGGTCGGGAGGCTTCCCAGATGTTCCAACCGATCGCTTGGCTATACATCGTTGCCAGTTCGCGGGCCGTCTGCGGTCGCTCGTTGGGGTATTTCGATAGGGTTAATTGGACCACGTGCTCAATTTCCGGCGGGATGTCCCGAATTCCTACCTGAGCGAATCGCGGCGGTGCCTGACGCACGTGGGCGGCAAGCACTTGAGCAACTTCTGGATGAGGAAAGGGCAAGCGGCCCGTGAGCATCTCGAACAGGATGACCCCGACAGAGTACAAATCGCTACGCCGGTCAACCGTATCGCCCCGGATCATCTCCGGACTGACATAGGAGGGAGTGCCCAGGGCCTGAACCGTGCCGTGACCCGTTAACTCCTTGGGTTGGATGAAAGGACGTGTGGCAAAGCCAGCGAAGCCAAAGTCCATCACCTTCAGGCTTTCCTCGATCGTCCCTGCCCGCTGGACCATCAAATTGGCTGGTTTGAGGTCCCGATGAATGATGCCGGCAGTATGGGCATGCTGCAAGGCATGACAGATGCACCCCAGCAGCTTGCCGGTGCGTTCGATGTCGAAGCGTCGACGTCTCTGCAACAACTGCTCCAAAGTTACGCCCGCCACATATTCCATCACCAGGCAGGGACCGAGCTGACTATCCACGCCGGCTTCGTACAGCCGCACGGTATAAGGGTGCCGTAGTTGGGCCATCGAGCGCACCTCGGCCTCGAACATCTGCTGGAACTTCGGGTGCGTCGTGATGTGCGCGTGGATCCTCTTGACGACTACCGGTGGCCCGCCGCTCAACGGCTCCGCCAGGTATACCTCGGCGTTACTCCCCTGGCCCAGAGGCCGTTGCAACCGATACTTGCCAAGTGCCACCCAACCGCTAGTCATGCCTGCGTTCTCATCTGCCCCCGCCGGATCGTCTGATTACTGAACCATACGATGCAGCGGCAACTAATGCAAACAGGGCCTTCTCGATCAGCACGCCTGACTACGTCGGATGGGCGGTTTCTGAATCGCGGGTGAAAAAAAGCTTTCCAGATTTGACCGATAGCGAAAGGATATGGTCAGACCATAGCGGCAAGCCAGGTATATTCGACCGCGCTTTCCCATTTTTCGCCAGGACGCAGGACTGTCCAGCCACTGTCCACATGACGCGCGGCCAGATTGGCCGCATCGGCAGCACAGGTGTAGGGTTCTATGGCCAAGGCCTGGCGATGCGGCGGGGTAAACAAGACAACCTCACGGAATGCCGGCGTGGCTCGTACCTCCACCTGCCCTGAAGCTGCTGGATGATGCAAACGGGCCAGCGTGCGCAGCCCATCGGCTTGCGGTGCAGAAGTCAGCTCCGTCAATACAAGGTCCCAACGGGCGTCCCCGACGGTTTTCCCTTGTCGGAAATCCCATTGCGGGGGCACGGCTTGCCGCTCACCCGTCGGCAACAACTCGTCGCTGATCCAGATTTTCTCCGCAGGAACCTGAACAACGTAGCGGGAAATGTCGGCGTCCTGAACCCCTGGCAACCGGAAATAGGGGTGATAGCCCAGACCGAATGGTAATGGCTTGTTGTCCACGTTAGTGACGGTTGCTTCGACACGTAGACACTGACGGAACAGACGGTAGGTGACCTGGATTTTGAAATTGGCGGGCCAGAGATGGACCACCTCGGGCAGGTCTTCTGCCAGGATGCATTCACCGACGACGAAGGCCGAGTCGGCTTCTCCATTCCAGTCGGCGATCCGCCAGCGATGCCGCGGCGTAAAGCCATGAATGGCGTGGCGTTTGGTGGCATCGTTGAGGGGTAACTGGTACTCCACCCCTTGGAACGAAAAGCGTCCCTGACGCATACGGCCAGGGAAAGGGAACAAAACAGCGTGGCCGCTGCGGGTGGGGATGGGCTCAAACTCCCAGTCCGGCGACACGTAAAACAAATCGGCCCAATGACCGTCGCTTTGACGAATCTGCCAGCGCAGACAGTTCATGCCCCAATGGGGCCACACCTCGGCCCGGATGCGACCGGCTGGATCAATCAGCTCATAAACATCGCCAATCCGGTCGCCCGCCCGCTTCTGGCTCAAATGGACCTCGAAGCTCATGACCGGCTCCTTCGCGCTGCCATTACCTTATCTTCATTGTATTCTGCCAGTGGATCCAGCCGTTGGGAACTACCACCTATGCCCGTTTTCTCCGCCGATACTTTACGGCAATTGTGTCAGGTGATCTTCCAGGCCGCTGGGGTGCCCCCTGCCGAAGCCGACGTGGTGGCCCGCAGCCTGGTGCAGGCCAATTTGTGTGGCCATGACTCTCACGGAGTGCTCCGTGTCCCCCAATATGTAACTTCACTCCGGCAAGGGGTTTACCGCCCAGGTGTGCCCCTAGACGTTATTCATGAAACCCCTGCACTACTGGCTGCCGATGGCAACTGGGGCTTGGGTCAGGTACAGGCCTATCGCCTGCTGGAACGCTTAACCGCCAAGGCGGACGCCCTGGGCGTGGCCGCCGGAACCCTGCGGCATTGTGGCCATGTCGGACGACTCGGCGAATACGCCGAATGGGCCGCCGAGCGGCACCTGGCCCTGATCGCTGCTGTCAATTCCCACGGGGCGGGACGCCGTGTCGCACCCCCCGGAGGGACGCAAGGGCGTATCAGCACCAACCCCATCTGTATTGGTGTACCCACCACTACAGCACCTATCATACTCGATTTCAGTACCAGTGCTGCCGCTGAGGGAAAAGTACGGGCCTGTTACCAGAAGAATCAACCCTGCCCGGAAGGATGGCTCATCGATCACCGTGGTCAGCCCACGACCGATCCCTCTGTTTTATATACTGAACCGCGAGGGGCCCTGTTGCCTTTCGGGGGTTCACAGGCCTACAAGGGCTTCGGCCTGGGACTGGTCATTGACTTGTTATGTGGTGGCCTATCGGGTGGACCCTGTAGCGGCCCTGACTTCCCGATTAACGGAGCAGGGAATACAGCTCTATTCATCGTGCTGCAGCCCAGACATTTTGCTGGTCTGGAACATTTTCTCAACCAAACAGACGCTCTGACTGCCTACGTGCGTACCTGTCCTACCGCCCCGGGCGTTGCGGCAATTGCCCTACCCGGTGATCCTGAGCGACAGACCCGTCAAATCCGATTACGCGACGGTATCCCCATCCCCGAAGGAACCTGGCAACTGATTGAGCAAACTGCCCGTGAACTCCAAGTCCCCTGGCCAGTTGTATCCTGCCACACCCCTACCCATTAAGCGCACCACGGGCCTACCCTTTGATTCCCGCTGAAGGTACTAACTGAAATCGTCTTGCTTCGAGCGATTTTCGCCAACCTATCACGTTGTTCGTCTGTTTTAATATAATTGTGTACAAAAATTTTATAAAAGTCAAGTAGCAAATGTCGAAATGATGCGTATGGACAGTTTGTATATATGAACATCAGATGCGATAATGTTAATCGCTTTGATCGGGTTGAGCGGGGCGGGGGTGAGGAGCGGCGGTGGGCTCCTCGATGCCGGGCCGAGGCGGTGGAATGGTTTCAGGCAGGCGTTCCGCTAAGATGGCCAGAAAGCGTGTGGTGTCCCGGATTGATTCGAGCCGCCGGCGATAGCTGGGGTCCCATTTCTGAACTAGTGGCAGCCAGTCGAGAGCATGCACGCGGGCGATGCTGTAGGCCTGCAAGTAGCGGCGGGTTCCCACATGGTGTAAAACTTCCCGTACGGCTGCGCGTTGAGCCATTTCAAAGACGCGTTGCAGGGCAGCGGTGACGAACAGGTCCTGATCCTCCAGGGTCCTGAGCGAACGCAGGTGTTCTTTGAGACGGCGACACACGTCGCGTACCGCACGCGGATGAGAGAGCATGAGTTGGTCGCTGTCCTGCAAATGGGTGTCGATTGAGCGGTTGATCCAGCGGTGCTCGGCGGCCCGAAGATCGTCGCGGGCCTGGGGGTAGTAGCGGGCCAATTGACGACGCAGTCCGACGTTACGTTGGAACTGCTCCCAACTTTCTGGCGGCAAGCGGTTCAACTCGGTGATGCGAGCAGCTACAGCTCGACTTAGCCAGCTCTGCCACGCCTCGTCGACGGCCAAACGGGTCGCAGACAGGTGGCGAGTAAACGGCGTGGTTTGCAAAAAAAAGACTCGGGCAGCGTGGATATCGTCAGGATCGATCTCAGCAAAACGTTGCTGGATCAAGGCGACCATGGCATCAGTCCACTGCTGCCATTGTTCCGCAAGTGGTGAGGTCAGGGAAGGGTATTCCGCCTGCAGACCTGCTAGTGTCCGGTGGTAATGATCGGCGTACTTGAGGGCTTCCAGGCTGGGAGCTTGCCATTGCTGCTGCAGGTAGCGGCACAAACGCCAGGCCTGATACAGGTTGTGACCGGATGGGCGGGCAGGGGTCAGAATCCAGCCTGCGGCAGCCAAAAACAGGCCCGCTACAGCGGCTAACCACCGCTGGGTCGGATGTAACCGGCAGGAACCCAGCGTCAAGGTGGGGCCTGCCAGCAGGGTCAACACGGCAGCCAGGCGAAACGGATGGATGTCCCAGCCGGCTCCTGCTAGACCACAGGCTAATATCACTGTGGCTACCACGCTGCCCATGTACACAACAGCCCTAGCCCAACGCCACCAGCGTTGATCCCGGATGTCAACGGTAACTATTTCCTGCGCAGGACGGATCATGAAGCCTCCGGAGCGGCTTCCGTTCCCTTCTGCTCGGACGCACCGTGATCCCCCGGCTTTGCCGGTTTCTTGCCCACAATCGGTTTCAGCTCCCGTACCCAGATGTTCCGGAATTTCACCGGATTGCCATGATACTGGATATGAATGGGCTGTTTTTCGGGATGCTTACTGTATTGGGGAGGACGGTCGTAAAAGGTACCGCCTAACAACTCGAAATGATTGTGGACGCAAATACCATTGTGAATGACCGTAACGTAGGCCGGTTTAAGCACTTTACCATCGTCGGAAAAGCGAGGAGCCGTGAAAATGATGTCGTATGTTTGCCACTCACCCGGTTTCCGACAGGCGTTGACCATTGGCGGTTGCTGCTTATAAATGGCCGCACATTGACCGTCGAAATACGTCGGATTATTGTAACTGTCCAAAATCTGGACCTCGTACCGTTGCATCAGGTAGATACCGCTGTTGCCACGTCCCTGGCCACGCCCTTCAATCTTTTCCGGCGTAGCAAACTCGACATGCAGTTGAATGTCACCAAAGGATTGCTTGGAGGTAATGCCATTTTTGCGAGCGATGGCATAGCCATCGCGGATTTCCCAGCTTTCGCCGCCAATCCATTGCGACAAATCCTTGCCGTCAAACAGGACGATTGCATCGGAGGGGGGATCCGCGTTGGTGGGTCCGGGGGTGACCACCGGTGGCTCCGGCCATATTATGCCGCTTTTGTACTCGCGAATCTGCAACGCCCATCCACTGGCAACGCCCGCCACTCCGGCAATACATGCAACCAATGCCATCAGCACAGGCATCTTCAGGCAAGGCATACCGCATCGCATCAGACTGTGTCGCATGATTACATCTCCATAAAAATGAGAGCTGTGACTGGCAGATTCCATACACAAACCGCTGCAGTTGCTAGGGATTGTGCAACAAGTGCGACGCAGTGGCAATGGCCCGTGGACGGCCCCTCCCGCGAACAATCATCTAGCCCAGACATACTGATTAACCGGACAATGGTCCATGAGCATACGTCGCACCGGGGAATGTCTGTTTAACCCAGCGGTGCATGAATCTTGACACAAGGTGAGTCTTAAACAATCCTTAAGCCAAGTTTATGGTTTGAACGAATGATCGATACTGTATTATTTTATGTCATTTCGGTTGATTGGGTGATCAAATGATTTCGATGGAAGGAATAGTGCTTTGCAAGGGGATGGTTTCGCCGATAATGGCGGCGTGATGATAGCCTGCCTGGTGAAGTGAGGAAACAAACTGGTTTGCATGTTCCTGTGGGACGCCCAGGAGTAATCCGCCACAGGTCTGGGGGTCGAATAGCCAGGCAGGGAGTGGAGCCGAACTGTGGATACGATATTCCCATCGGGCATTATCAGCGTGCAACGTGCTGAGAATTCCTTGCTGAGCAAGCTCATCGAAACCTGGCAAGCGGGGGACGCGATGCGACCACAGGCGTGCCGACAGGCGGGAAGCGTCCAGCATTTCCAGCAGATGCCCTGCCAGGCCGAAGCCCGTGATGTCGGTGCAGGCTTGTAGCCCCGTCTGATCGGCCAACCGGGCGGCCGCCCGGTTCGATTGCAGCAAGTGGCTGATCAGCGAACGCCACCAGGCAGCAGGCAGGGCAGCACGCATCCAGGCGGCCCATAAGGCTCCGGTTCCTAACGGCTTGGTCAGTACCAGCATCTGACCGGGTTGTAAGGCGTTTTTGCGGAACAGCCGTTGGGGTCCAGCTAGACCTGTCAACGCAAACCCGATGGCTAATTCCGGTCCCTCGCTGGTGTGCCCCCCGGCCAGAACCACTTGTTCATTGCACAACACGGTCTGAGCACCGCCTAGCAATTCCCGCAGCAGTTGTTCCTGGATCGGGCCGCGTGCAAACGGGAGCGTGACAATAGCCAGGGCGGCCAGGGGCGTTGCGTTCATGGCGTACAGATCGCTTAAAGCATGCAAAGCGGCGGCTTGTCCGAGCAGGTAGGGATCGTCACAAAAGGCCCGGAAATAATCCACGGTAAAGACTTCCCACGGGCCATTCGGGGTCAATTGCATCACCGCGGCGTCTTCGCCCGCCTGCAGGCCTAGCACCACTCGCGGGTCGGTGGGCACCGCCAGTTGCGTCAGCACCCGTTGCAGCACCTGACCGGGTACCTTGGCACCGCAACCGCCACAACGCATCAGTGGCGTTTCGTCTTTTCCCTCGGTTGTACCATCGGCGGTACTCATGGATGAAACAGGGGGATCAAAAGAGCTTAGCCAACGCTGATCGATGCGTTGCTTCCAGCGACGAACCCACCGGCCGCTGAAAGCCAAGCGGCCGTAGTTTCCTACGGCCCGGCCATCCGACAGATTCAGCAGATATAAGCAGCGGCGTTGTGGCCGGAATGGCCGCAAGGGCTGGCCGGTCAGAAATGCCCGGACATTCGCCTGCAGGACTGGTCCCTGACGTACGGCATACACCCCGTTGTGAGGCAAATCGGGGTAGGCGGCGAAGCTGACGCAGTCACCAGCCGCAAACAGGTACGGAATGCCCTCTGCCTGCAACGTAGTCTCGATGCGAAGGAACCCGTCGGGATCGGTAGGCAATCCGCTGGCTCGCAGAAGGGGGTGAGCCACTCCAGGGGTGGCCCAAATCACGGCATCGCAGGTCAGTTTAGTCCCGTCGTGCAACTGCAGAGTACCTGGAGAGCCCCCTGTTACTCGCCGGCCTGTTAGTACCGCTACGCCATGGCCTTGTAGTTGGCGGGTAAAAACCTGGGCGGCGTAGTGCGGAAAGCGGGGTAGCAAACGCTCGTTCGCCTCTATGAGCGTTAAGCGGAAACCGGGGTGATCGCTCCCGCGTCGGGCCAAAGCGGCGGTCAGCTCGCATCCACTGGCACCGCCTCCCACAACTACAAGGTGAAACGGCCGCGGCTGGAGCCGTAACTCCTCAAACAGACTGAAACAGCGATCCAGCAAATGACTAAGTGGACGCAACGGAATAGACCACTCCCACTGCTGCGGATCGATCAGCGCTTGGGCCACTGCACCCACATTCAGTGACAATACATCAAACGTAAGGGGCGGGCGGTCAGTGAAATGGACCTGGCGTTCCGCGATGTTGACCCGTGCGACCTGCCCGACGACAAGCCGGATGCCTGCCGAACGACAGAGTCTTACCAGGTCGATACTTATGGCTGGCCGGGTGGCCTCGCCGTTGAGGCAGGCCGGGGTCATGGCAGAGTAGGGGATCAGCTCCTGTGCATTCACAAGTGTCACGGCCACCTCGGCTAGTGGTTGCATCCGCCAACGCCGGATAAACACCAAATGGGCGTTGCCAGCCCCCACCAGCACCACCGACTTCTGGAGCATTACCGGTTGCCCATTCACCCGCACCTTCCCCCCTTACTATTTCCTGCTAACGGAATTTGCTTTTCTCCAGGCAGTATATTGCTTTGGCTCAACAGCTCTTTGGTGCCGGTGGCCGGAAAGATCAACTGGTAACAGGGCCAAATTTGGCCGGCTTGGCGACGACAGGTATTTCTGGTACTGGCGACGGCAGCCGGAGGCTTGGGTGGCCTCTCCTCTTGCATCGTCCGAACCATCCACGTATAGGGGAGTACTTCGACGTTGACACGGAGCTGGCCTATATAAAGGAGGTTGCGGTGCCGTTCCGCTTAGGCGTTTGGGTTATGCTGGCAATAGCCACGATAGGCATTAGCTTGGGTTGTTACCACGACAAATATAACATGAGGCCACCCGAACGGGAGGATTACACACTGCCCCCGCAGGAAAAACGGTTCAATGAGCCGGAAATGGCTCCCTATCGCAAGCCGCCACCCGCTCCTGAAGAAAAAACGTTGCTGGGTCGTCCTCCGTCGCCCAAGGTCCCACCCGGTGTTGGGGGGTTGGGTCCCTGAACCTTCAACAAAGGTACATCTTACTATCCAGCATCCCCCACAAAAACGTTCTGCCGTAATCGGGCCTGGCACAAATGTTACCCCACAACTGAAGGGGCTTTTCACCGTAGTACCCGTATAAGCTTCAATTTTGAACAGAGGAAAACGATTGCCCGGTCTCTCAAAATAGCCGCTATTGCCGGCCACTGCTCCGGAATAAGGGCCCGGGAAGCTTGTACATACGGTCTGAAGCCCACTGCCTGTGCATGAATCATCATGGGGTGGATTTGTTGACCTAACGGATCGTAGCGACTTGATTAACAGGCTCCGTTTGTACCCGTTCTTAACAGGCAGCCACAACCGCTTGGTGATACAAGAAGGACTCCCGGATTGGGTAGAGGTTAGGTGCCGACTGACCAGATGGGGCCAGTTGTGTTGTTTATGCCGACTTCTCGAGTCGAGATGTTTGTGTGTGATGCGGTGAAATTAAGGCGGCAATCGGTACATGAGGGATGATGGATAAGGGTGAAAAGCTACCTCAAGCAGGGTGAGGTGCGTCGAAAATGACAGGTAGACAAGGTGAGACACGCTAGGGAGTCGAGTGGCATGGCTGATTCCCCTTATGCTGGGGTACGGTGGTGCTGGTGGGCGGCATTGCTTGGCAGTCTGGTGGTGGGCGTGCCCCCGGCCGAGGCGCAGTGGCGCTGGCAGGATTGGTTCCGTCGGCCGCGGGTGGAGCCTGCCACGGTGCGTTACTGGGCCGAGAAAGTACGTTATGATCCGGACGCGGCCCAGCGACTGGAGGCGGTCCGCCGTCTAGCGGAGGTCGATCCACGCGTCCATGGCGATGTCCTACCTGCATTGCTAGCGGCATTGCGTTATGATCCGGCTCCCGCTGTGCGCCAAGCGGCTGCAGAAACGTTAGGGCGGTTTCCCGTTCTGTACGCCCAGGCCGGTCTGGCATTGGAACAGACACTAGAACAGGATCAGAGCCTCGCCGTTCGGGAGGCCGCCCGCCAGGGATTGTGGAACTACCACCTCCTCGGTTATCGCAGCAGCAAGGGTGTGGGGGGATTCATCGGCCAAACCGAGGAACCGCCCTTGGCCTTGCCTGCAACCACGGTGCTCCGTTCGGGTGCATCGCAGACAGCAACGAGCCAAGAGGTAAGGATAACTCCAGCCCGCTGGGGACTATCGCTGCCGTCTCTGTTTGGTTCATCCACTCGTTTGCCGTCACCGATTCGTGCCTGCCCCGAATCATCGTCCGCGATAGCTACTGTTAATGGGGGGAACGGTTTGGAAACGGCTGAGCCGCCGATCGCTCGTCCGAGCTCTAGAGTGGCAGCAAGCGTGGTTCACTGGCATGAGCCGCCGGTACGTCCCCTGCTACGGGAACCACCTCGTATGTGGCTACCGCCCCCAATTGCTGCATCATTACCACCGATCGTGCCTTTGCCCGAAGAGATACTGGCTGGGCCTCCGCGCCTGGAGTCGACAGCGGAACCGCCGCTGGCTCAGCCTTCGCACCGACGCTGAGCTGATCCCAGGAACCGTCAAAGGGTTTGTTTGTAGGTATGTAGGCACTAGATAAGGAGTAGCGAGGGGTCAACCGGGAGGGAGTCCACTGGGGTCAGTTGACGAAGAAGTGACGGAATGCGGAGTTGGTTCGGTACGCGGATCCGGGTGATCCAAGACATGCTGCGTTTGACGCAGGCGGTAAAGTTGCCAGCGATGGCGGAGTTCGGGATCACGCAATGCCAGTATGGCAACAGCCAGCAAGGCTGCATTGATGGCCCCAGCTTTGCCGATGGCTAGCGTTCCCACTGGGACACCCGCGGGCATCTGCACAATGGACAGCAAGGAGTCGACGCCCCGGAGCACGGCCGATTCAACCGGTACACCCAGCACAGGCAAGGTGGTCTTGGCAGCGCACATTCCGGGCAGGTGTGCCGCTCCGCCGGCCCCAGCGATGATTACTTCCAGGCCCCGTTGAGCGGCCGTGGCAGCGTATTCCATCAGCAGATCCGGTGTGCGATGGGCCGATACGACCCGCACTTCGGTCGGCACTCCAAACTCCTGTAGAACATCGTAAGCGTGATGCAGCGTCGACCAGTCGGAGCGGGAGCCCATGATCAGGCCCACGCGGGGGGATAGTACAGAATTTCCCCCGGGAACGCCAACAGAGCTACCACCAGATGACGGCGAGGCGGCACTCCCGGTCGATGGATCAGGCATGGCCCACGTGTCAGTCATCACAGGCGATCAAGTTCTTTAGCAGGTAATCTAACCTGTTAATGGAAACGGATAAACGGTGGTATCTTATCGCGTCGCTAGATTCCCCCCTACGGTTGCTGCACTACAAGCAGCCAATCCTGGTCATCCGGTGGCACGAGGAGTCCGCGGGGGCTACGGGCCTGCCATTCGCCCTGGCGGGGATTGTACCAGCGGACCTGCCGGGGGTCGGCCACGTGCAGACGGATTTGGGCCTGGGCCTGCGCCGGAAAGTAGACCACTGTCACTTTGCCGTCGGTAGTGCGTGCACAGGCGACGAAAGTGCCTGGATCGTCACGGGCACTTATCTGCTCGACAAAATCCGGGGCTGGTCGCAGTTCGGTCCAAGGAAGTGACTCGAAAAAACGACGCAGGTATCCCATCTGGGTAGCTCCCGGAAAGCTCAGGGCTTCCTTCCAGGTTCGGGCAATGCCGGTGCCAGGATGATCGCGTGGCTCGCGGTCTGGTTCTGTCTGCCAACTCCATAGACCATGAGCCCCATACGTTATGCCTGCCGGAGGAGCTATCAATAGGCTCCAGTACGCGGCTCGGCGGACGTTGTAGGCGGTGTGGGGCTTACGGCTCTGATAGCCGTTGTGCCCCTCATAGGGCGGTTCCAGATTGATGAGGGGGCGCGTGGGGGGATTCCGCCGGCAATAAGCGGCTACCGGACCGGAGTGGAGCCACTGCCAGGTCTTGCCGTCGTCACCATGGCCACTCTGATATCCCCAGATGTTGAGCCAGCTTTCCGCTTCCCACTCCTTCCAAGGAAAATTCATGCCCGTGGGATGGGTGGTGACAAGCAGCCCCTTGCGCTGACCGAAAACGGCCCGGCCGATACGCTGCCATTTGTCGCGTTCCGCTTGATTGTAACGGGCATCGCCCGCCAAAATGAACAAACAAGGATATTTCTTACTGTAACGTTCGACCTGGTAGTTTACCAGGGTGATGATTTGATCTTCTGATAGATCCCAACCGGCATCCCCCTTCTTATGAGCCCAAACCAGCACAGGGACAGCTAACAGTCCTGCTTCCTTGATCGCTTGCATTCGCTCATCCAACTGGCGGAAGTAGGCTTCGTTAGGGATCAGTTTGTCCCCATCCAGCCGGTAGGCGGTTCGGCCTTCCCGATCTGTCGGTGCCGTCCGCCAGGGACAGATGGCATTGAATTGAATGGCTGTAAACCCCTTTTGTCGCCGATCCGCCAGATATTCTTGCCACTCGGCAGCGGTGCTGAGAGCAGGGCCACACCAGACCGTATCAGCCAGGAAGAAAAAAGGGGTGCCATCCGTATGCTCGAAGTGGGTACCGGCGGCGGCAATCCGTAAGGGGCCATGTTCTGCCCAGCGGTTTTTGACCGTCTTGGGCTCCTCGACGCTTCCCTGAGCTTGGGGACTGATGGCTTCCGTCACCATGCAGGCGACGGAAAAACACCCGGCGACCAGACCGACAGACCAGAGCCCTGGATAAAGGGATGCCATAGGTTCGGCTCCATCGCGTCGGCCAGGTGGCGACGCTTACGCCCTTGCGAGCACACCTGAGTCAGAAGCAAAAACAACTGCCTCAGAGTTGGTTCCGTCACAGGGTTAGCTGGTGTTGGTAATCTCCGTTGCTGATTTTTTATGAAAAATGACTAGAGAAGGGATCGCGGGTGTGGTGCGTATGCTCATTCAGCGACTAACTACCGCGATCGAGCCTGTTTCGCAAACGTAAATAAGATTACCCGTGCGGTTGTCCTGGAAAACTTCGATGCTATACTGCCGGGCTTTCTCAAAGCTTTTTTCGCCAGTCGGTCGGACCCGTAGGGCCATGCCACCTAACCAGGAAACACCCCGCTTACTTTCATCGAATTTGGAGGGGAGGGCCACGGCAATGGCCCCGGTTTCGCTTAAGTATACGAGATGCCCCTCGGTGTTGGTATCGCGGTAGACCTCGATACCGATCCGGCGGGTATTAGACGTAAAGGTTTTTTCCTCTGCCGTTCGGACACGCAGGATCAAGCCGTAGAGAGTGTCCGGGTTGTTGACTTGAGCAGGTGGGGGCTGGATGGCGGCCTGCTTGGAGTTCGTAACGGCCAAACTGCCTGTTTCGCTGACCAGGTACAGTAGACCGTCGGGGGTGTTGGTATCACGATACACTTCGATCCCGAAGCGGGGTGCCATGGCGAAGTCATTTTGTGTCGGTTTACGGACCCGCAAGGTGAGGGCATGATGAAACTTGGGTCCGCGGTCGGTCACGAGTCCCGCTGGCAAGGGGGCCAACGCCACTGAGCCGGATTCGCACACGTATAACATCTGCTGTGTCGCCAGGTCCTGGTATACTTCCACCCCGTATTTCCGGGTGGTGGCGGTAAACTCTTTTTCCTCTGCCTTACGGGCATGTAAATCGTGGGCGGTTAACCAGCGGGATTGCTTGTCTGCACCAATCGGGGGGGCCTTAATCGCGGCAATCCAGCCCTTCTCACTAAGGGCCAGCAATACTTCTCGGCCGATGTCATGGTAGAGCTCCACACCCACCCGGGGGGTTTTGTCGGTAAAGTCTTTGTCACCGCCCGGTCGTACTTTTAAGTCGTGTCCAATGATAAATTTTGGGGTGTCCGCGGAAGGGGTTGGAGACTGGGTTGTGCCTGCCGATCCTATTCCGATTCCATTACTACCCACTCCCACCAGAAGAAACATTATCCAGCATCGTCGTCGCATGGCACGCCTACCTTTCTTGTCCATTGAGAAGTTGCTAGCCTGATGGTCCCCTGCTTATGGTTGCTCCCCGGCAGCAGCGTGGGTTATCTCATGCACGCATGACGAGCTCTCATGGTATTTTCTAACATCCTAGTTCATGCTTCAGATAAGTGAGGCATCAGACGACCCGAAAACAAAAAGCTAATAAATTGATTGGATGCCTAGGAGCCCTCCGATTCCCTAAGCTTAGCTATCAATTGACTAATTAGCGCTCGGCTCACCTCGGGTACCTGATCTGGCCACGCGACAAGTAGTTTTTGTCATCTTTCCACAGTCTCCGTTTATCGTTTTTAGATTTTTATTCTCCCTGTCAAATCGCTTGACATGACCCGACTAAATTGACTTCATTTTTCCTTGACTTTCTGGCTTTTGTTATCCGTATATATACTATAGTGTTCAGAAAAACAGATAAAGTGCGGTTGTCGGCGAGGGACGTATTGGGCGTGGAACTTGGGTAATTGTTTTGATTGCCCGGCATTTTGCCCAAATGAGTGTCCGTACGTTGATGTGGGAAATTGGTCAGTTGGGAGAGTGCCCCCACCGATTGTCTGAGTGGGGAATGGAGGGTGTGTTTATGAGCAGAGGTGAAAGGGGGGGTAAGGCGGCCAGACGCAGCGAAACCCCTTAGGGCCGGATGATTGCGCAAGGACAACCTCCGGAACGACGTAAGATGGAGCAAATGCCCATGCGGCTGAGGGTCGAGAGGGAGGTGGGGCATGCTCCGGAAGTGCCGGTGGTGTGTGTCGGCGTTGTACTGGGCCGAAGATCAGTTGATGTGGTTGTTCCGTTATCCGATATTCCCGCTGCAAATCGTACTGATGCTGTTGGCTTCGTGGGGGGTGTTAGGGGCGGACCTCGGGGTCGAGCGGCTGTTTTGGAGTGAGGATGCAGCCGTACAGCTAGGGTGCGGGGCTGCAGTGGGGATGCTGTTTGGCGTGGTCCTGTTTGTGTGGTATCTGCTGGATCGGCCGGTGCGTGCTGTCGCATGGGCGGCTCAACCGGGTCGGCCGACACTTTTCCACAGTTCCGATCCGGCCATCCGAGCGGTGGGGGCCTATCTGTTTTGGGCCATGCCCCTGTTGTTGCTATTAGTTGTTGCTGGTAAGGTTGTGATGGCTTGCCAGGGACAGAGCAACGGCCATTGGCACGAACTGCACCAGCATTTTTCGTCCCGCCATTATCTGGTCTTTGGCATCCTCGGCTACGCGGGGGCGGTGGGGTTGGGCTGGGTCCTGTACGTCATCGATGAGAAGCTGGGACTGCGGGCGATGATTGTTCGCTCGCCTTTGTTTCGACGCTTTGGTGGGTTGGGAAGCGGACGGGTACCTTCGACTGACATGTCGTTGCATGCTGCCTCGGCTTATCTGGTGCTAGTCGGCAGCGTATTGTTGGCGGCCGCTTTGGGTGCGGTGGTCTGGCTCAACGAGTTGCGGCCGGGTGCCGTAATCACTAGTCCGGTGTTGCTTATATGTCTGGTTTTGATTCTGTTGAGTCTGCTGTATGGTTTCTGGTCGTTCCACATCCATCTGGGAGCATTGACTCTGGTAGTAGTGCTGATCGGATTGTGCGTGTGGAACTCGGCGAGCTTGTTTCCGGAGGTGGCTTATAAACTGCAGATACCGGGGCTGGAGGAATACTACCCAACGCAACAGCGTGTAGCACTGGACCAGGTGCAAAACGGATGGTCGCCGGGGGCCTCCGACCGCCTGAGGCGGCCATTGTTGCAGAATGAAGTCATCCTGGAGGCGATGCTCCGCCGCTGGCAACAGCATCACGGTGTCGGGAGCAAACCGAAGATAGTTCTGATTGCAGTCAGCGGCGGTGGAGTGCGATCGGCAACCTGGACCGCCCATGTGCTGGAAGGCCTGGAACAGCGACTGCCCCCAACGGACACACAAGCAGGGATACGCGATCACATCCGGTTGATCACCGGGGCCAGCGGCGGAATGGTGGCGGCCGCCCTTTACGTAGCTGACTTTGAACGCGACTGGCCGGACCGCGGACAGCCCGAACCGACGCTGCTGGATCGCCAGCTCGGGTTGGGCCTGTACTCCGGCATAGTCGCCGAACAGTCGCTGCTGCCCACGTTTCAGACCGCTATCATGCGCGATTTCAGTCGCAATCTGTTTGTGCCGCCCTGGAGTTCGGTTGGGTTTGACCGTGGCCGCAGCCTGGAAGAAAAGTGGATGCTCAACGCGCGGGCCCGCGGATTTGGTCCCCCTGCTCAGCGTCGGAGTGAACTGGAACAATTACGGTCAGGTCACCGCCTGTCGCCATTCCAGCGGACCTTTGCCGAGTTGTATGAACTGGAGGCCGTGGGTCGGCGGCCTTCCCTCATCTTTGCGCCTATGCTGGCCGAAGATTCCCGCCGCTTGCTCATCAGTAACCTGGACCTGCACGCTCTGGCCCTGGCCGCACCCTCCTGTTCCCTAGGTACAGACCACCATGACCCAACTGCCTATTCCCGCTCCGGTCTGGAATGTTTCAAGCTGTTCCCGACCGCACAGGAGAGTCTGGAAATCGGTACGGCCGCTCGCCTCAATGCTACCTTTCCCGTCATTTCACCGGCAGTGAGTCTACCCACTACACCACCCCGTCACGTTCTGGATGCCGGATACTTCGATAACTACGGCGTCGACCTGGCCTTGATGTGGCTGGTGCAGCACCGGGTGGCTGTCGAACGCTGCTGTAGCGGAGTAGCACTGCTTGAGATCCGGGCATTTCCGCTGCAAGAAGGTGGGTTGGACGTGGGTCGTCTGGTGCCGCCTCAGCCCGAGGCCATGGGCCTGATGGCTGATGCCTTGGCCCCGCTCAGCACTCCCATGCAGGCGGTCCTGCGCGCTCGTGCCAACGTCGCCTACCACCGTAATAATGAACTGCTGGCCGTGGTCCAACGCCTCTTTTCCCCCGCTGCCGGTCAGACGACGCCCTTTTTCCAACGCTTTCTCTTCGAACTGGACGCCCAGGCTGCGCTCAGCTGGTACATCAGTGATGAAGAGAAACGTCGTATTGGCCAATGGTTCAACAGCGAACCAATCCAGCAACAGGTTGAGGCGCTGGCAAAATGGTTCGGCAAGGGGGGCGGACCATGAGTCTCCCCAGCCAAGTAGTGCTGGCTTCACAGGGCAGTCACGCATAACTGGATGCCGAACTGTAGACTGTAATCTGTAGGCGCCGCCACTGGCTGCCCATCCGTTGCCGAGTTATTCCCCGCAGCGGTGAAAATCATAATCGTCGGTCCTTATGATCGACCGCGGGCTGAAGTAATAACCAAGCGTGTGCATGCTGCTGCTGAGATGCTAGCAGCTCGACGGGTGTTTGTCGGGTTCCGATGGCAAGGCTTTCGCCACAAAGCATACGTGCGAAGTCGTGAGAAGCGGGTACTGTGGCGACGGGCAGAACAACGCATGCTTCACCAGCAAGTGTCAGCCTATCGAGCAGGGCTTGCCGGGAGGGAGGTTATTTTTTCTTTTTTGGGGGGAGGTAAAGTGAGCCGTAGGCCTCTTTGGGAAGTTCAGCGGGCACTTCCAGGTCGCGACGCAGTTGCTGCAATTCGGCATGAAGCTGCCGAACGACGTCGGCATACGCTGGATCATGGTAGAAGTTACGGGTTTCCAGCGGATCCTTGTCCCGGTCGAGCAGTTCCCACTCATCGACGTCGGGTTTGTAGAAGTGGACCAGTTTGTAGCGTGCTGTGACGATGCCGTAGTGGGGGCGGACGCGGTGGGGAACGGGATACTCGGTGTAATGGTAGTAAAAACTTTTGCGCCAGTTGGGAGTGGGTTGAGCGCGAAGAATGGGTAGGAGGCTGACTCCTTGCATGGCGGGGTCGGGGGGTAGTCCGGCCGCCTCGAGAAAGGTCGGGGCCAGGTCGACAACGGAGGTTAGTTGCCGGTCCACATGGCCGGCGCGGGCGACCTTCGGCCAGCGTATCAGTAAGGGGGTGCGCAATGATTCCTCGAGGATGAAACGTTTGTCGAACCACCCATGTTCGCCCAGGTAAAAACCCTGATCGGAACAGTAAACCACCAGGGTCTGGTCGGTGAGCCCTTCATCGTCCAGATATTTCAGCAGCCGGCCGACCGATTCATCGACCCCTTTGACACAGCCGAGATAATCGTGCATGTAGCGGTTGTAGCGCCAACGGATCAGATCTTTGCCGGTAAGCTTTTGTTGGCGAAAAGCCTGATTGCGGGGTTCGTAGTAGGCGTTCCAGACCTGCAGTTGTTCCGGAGTCAGCCGAGGAGGCGGTTGCAGCTTGGCATCCAGGTCGGTGAAGGAGTGGGCCAGGGTCATGTCCTGATCGCGGATGGCTCGACCGTGACCGGAGTAATCATCAAACAGGGTAGGAGGTTCGGGATATTGACGATCGCGATCGTGCCCGAGGTGTCGCAAAGCGGGGGACCATTCCCGGTGCGGGGCCTTGTGATGCACCAGTAGCAAAAAGGGACGGGATTTGTCTCGCTTGTGTAGCCAGGCCAGACTCAACTCGGTAATGATGTCGGTCACGTAACCACTGTGTTGTACCCGTTCTCCCTGACGTATCATCGGCGGGTTGTAATAAACCCCCTGACCCGGCAGGATGTGCCAGTAATCAAAACCGGTAGGGTCACTGACCAGATGCCATTTGCCGATCAGGGCGGTCTGGTAGCCGGCCTTTTGCAGTAGTTTGGGAAATGTCGTTTGCGTGCCATCGAAACGACAGTTGGTGTTGTTGTAGAATCCGTGCCGATGGGGATATTTGCCGGTCAGAATGGAGGCACGACTGGGACCGCAAATGGAATTAGGCACCAGGCAGCGGTCAAAGCGGACACCTTCCCGGGCCAGCCGGTCAATGTGGGGTGTTTCGATCAACCGACGGGGATCACCATAGCAGCTGATCGCCTGATAAGCATGGTCATCGCTCAGAATGACCAGGATGTTAGGCCGGCTAGAGGGGGGACCAGCGGACGGGGAATCGCAGGCCCGGACGGGGTTGATCCGGATCATAACGGCTAGACAAATCAGCCCCAAGCGTAGATTCATCGGCTGGCCTCCAGGGAGTAATCCCGCAAAAGGGATGTACAACTGCTTCAAAGGACTGATTACCTGTGCGCTAAGCGGTAGGGTCAGAACCTGGGGCGGAACATGGTATCGGCAGTCAATCTTATCCGTCGATGGCGTCAGTTGTGATACACTCTACTTGTACGGGCTGGGCTGTCAACGCGGGCGATTTCCATCGGGCCAAAAGCCTAGTGCCACCAAGCGTGGAACGGGGGTGCGATACGTTGTTCCTTGCCAGCAGGGCAGATGGTGCGTACAGGTAACTATTCCATAGTCGAGTTCTAGACAGCAGCAGCCCGGTACAAGGCCGGTGCTTTTCATTGTCCGCTTGCCGACCCCGTCGGCGCTAGGGAAGTAGTCAACTAGGACGAAGTACCATGAACCCGTCCGAGCCGCATCCGGTTCCACCTCCTACCGGCGATCAGACGAATTTGTCCGCTGTCAGTGGTGACCCTCCGGGACCTTCGGTCACCGATGCAGGTACCAGCCCCCAAGCGGATTCTCCAACCGGCCCGTTGCCGGAGAGCGGAGCGACTCCTGCCGCAACCGTAGACTCAGCAGTTGCATCGGCGGACGCTGGTGTGCCATCAAACGACAGATCGATGGCTGCTGAAACTTCACAAAAGCCGGCCATCAGTGCCCAACCCGGAACGCCAGAAGGCGGTGAGCTGTCTGCAACGAGCATAACGGCTGCAGACCCAACGGGTAGTCCCGCACCCTCACCGGCAGCACCAGCGGCACCGGCAATGACATCGGAAGCGGAAACCCCTCCGGCCCAGGACAATACGTTGTCCGGCGAGTCTACATTGCCTGCGGAGTCAGGAGGGGGTGAAGCGACACTCGCTCCGGTAAGTCCATCCCTACCGGAAACAGAAAGTCGCGATAGCCAGGCACCCACCGTGGCACCGGCCACCGAGATAATTGAAACGCCAACTTCGCCTGTAGCGGCAGAAGTCGTTGCCAGCGGTGGCACGGCCACCGTGCCGGCAGAAGGTGCCCAATTGACGTTCGTCTCGGCAGCACCAGTCGCTGCCGCGGAAGCCGGCATGGCTGGACAGACCATGACAGCCAGTTCCGGCGAGGTCAGCATCCCACCGGTAGCCGAAGCAGAGGTTGCCGCCACGACGACGTCGGGTGCTCAAGGGGAGGAGACACCTTCGGCTGTCACGCCGTCAGCCGGGGCTGAAGGACCTGCTTCAGTTGCGGCTGAAGCGACAGAAGCCGCAGCGGAAGGCGCAGCACCGACTCCGCCCGCTGTCCCGCCTCAACCGATTCCGCCTGTACCGCCGGCTCCCCAGCCTCACGAACTGGCCCGGATTGCCCAAGATCTGCAGATCCGCAAATCCCAAGTGGAAGCAGTGCTCCAACTGCTGGATGAGCATTACGCTCCGCCCTTCATCGCCCGATATCGTAAAGATCAAACGGGTGGGCTGGACGAAGACACCATTCGGCGGATTCAACAACGGGTCCGGCAGTTGCGTGAGATCGCGGCCCGCAAGCAGTCCATACTGCGGACCCTGGCCCATCAGCATCGCCTGACCGACGAACTGACCCAGGCCATTCTACAGGCCGACTCGTTGCGACGATTGGACGATTTGTTCCTGCCTTATCGGACTCGCAAAAAGTCGCTGGCTAAAGAGGCCCGTGATAAGGGGTTGGGACCGGTCGCTGAGGCGATCTGGCAACGGGATCCCGCCGTCATTCATCTGGACGAGGTGCTGCCTGGTCTGGTCGACCCGGACAAGTGGCTCCTGACTACGGAAGACGTCCTCAACGGGATCAAACTGATCCTGAAGGAGACCATCGCCGAACAAGCGGATCTGCGCGGCGAGGTGCGTAAGTTCATGTGGGACACAGGCGTGCTTGTGGCCCAGCGGAGCGAGACACTGCCCGAAGGCAAAGGGAAAGAATTCCAGCCGTATTTTGATTTCAAAGAGCCTGTGCGAGAAATTCCGCCGCATCGGGTGCTAGCCATCAACCGGGGTGAACGGTTACACGTGCTTCGCGTACGCGTTGACGTGGACCGTTCGCGTGTAATTGAGCTGGCCTTGCAAAAACTGCCACTAGCCGACCATCCCCATCGAGATCTGTTGATGAGCCTGGTGCCCGCATCTGTGGAAGAAATCCTTTTGCCGGCCCTGGAAAGGGAAGTGCGTCGTGAGCTGCTGGAGCGGGCCCAGGAACACGCCGTGCAGATCTTTGCTCGTAATCTCCGTAGTCTGCTGCTGCAACCTCCCGTCCGTGGCAAGAAGGTGCTGGCGATTGATCCAAACAACAAAACAGCAGCCACGGTGGTGGCCCTGGATGAGCAAGGGAACTACATCGAGGACGTCATTTTGCCCCTGGCCGGTGCCCAGCGTAATCCCACTGAGACAAAGTTGCGACTCGAACAGTTGATCCGTCGTCACCAGATTTCGTTGATAGCAATAGGTAACGGCGGCAACTATCGGGAAGTGGAAGCGTTGGTGGCCGAGCTGATCGCAGAGCTGGAGCGGGGTGGTGGCAAAAGTGCGGCGTCCGTTGCCGCGGCATCGGTGCAGACACCGGCAGCGGGAACGCCGAGCGGGGCCGGGACCGCTACCGCTGCTAGTGTGGGGACAGCGGGTGCCGCTCCGTCGGCAGGCACGACCGCTGCTGCTGCCGCTACGCTACCTGCCGGTGGAGTCGTCTTGACATCCGAATCGTTGACCGGCCTGACGGCTACTCCCACTGGTAGCGTGACGGCGGCTTCGATACCGGTACCAGCGGTAACATTCACGGCGACGATGGCAGGCGAGGTGGTGTCGTGGGTAGTGTCCGGTCCAGCGGGGCCAGCAATTGCTGCAGGGGGGGGAGCCGCGTCCGCCGGCACTCCGGCTTCACCCCAGCCGGGTGCTACACCAACGCCAGCGGAGACGGTGGCCCGCGCAGAGACAACACAGGGTACTTCGCCAGTGGCAGTGCCGCCAACTCCCGCCCGTACGCCCATCCCCCTTAATCTGGAGGGATTGCCTCCGGCCCCGAGCGACCTGGCGTATGTGACCGTGCTGGAGGCGGGCATCCGCGATTATGCCAGCAGCCCGATCGCCCAGGAAGAGTTTCCCACACTATCTGCGCCAATCCGAGCGGCGATCAGCATTGGCCGACGCCTCCTCGATCCGCTGGCCGAGCTGGTCAAAATCGAGCCACATCACATCGGGGTGGGTCTGTATCAGCATGACGTGCGACAGAAAACGCTCAAGGAAGCTCTGGAGGCAGTCATTGCCTCCTGTGTCAACACGGTGGGTGTGGATCTGAACCGGGCGGAGTTCCCGCTATTGCGGCACGTGTGCGGCCTCAACCCGACATTGGCTCGCGAGATCGTGACCCGACGGCGTCAGCAAGGGCCATTCCGCCAGCGTCGGCAGTTGCTGGAGATCGCTGGGTTGTCGGAAAAGAATTACACGCAAGCCGCCGGGTTTGTTCGCATCTTGCAGGGAGAGGAGCCGCTGGATGAAACCTGGGTTCACCCGGAACAGTATGATCTGGCCCGAGCGTTGCTGGAAGCTTGCGGATTCACTCCGGCTGATTTACGGGATCCCGCCCGCCTGGCCGATCTGGTCCCGCGTCTGGCCGCCTTAGCCCCGGCGGACTTCGCCGCCCGCTTCCAAGTTAGTGAAGGCACGGTACGCGACGTGATCGATGCCCTGACCCACCCGGGTCGGGATCCCCGCCTGGACCATCCTCCGCCTATCTTCAAGCGGGGCATGCTTAAATTCGAGGACATCCGGCCGGGGATGGAATTGCGCGGTACTGTCCTCAACGTGGTGCCCTTCGGGGCTTTTATCGACATTGGCTTGCGTGAAAGTGGCCTGGTACACATCAGCCAGATGGCCAACCGTTATATCCGTAGCCCCTACGAGGTGGTTTCGGTGGGCGATGTGGTGACGGTCTGGGTGCTGGAGGTCAAGCCGGAGGCTCGCAAGATATCACTGACCATGATACCGCCGGGTCAGGAGCGGCGTGCCGCTACTAGCGAGCGACCAGCCGCTGCAGAAAGACGCAGTCGGCGTGAGGGCGGAGCCACCTCAGCTGAAACACGAGCCGGAGTTTCTGGCGAAGGTCGACCGTCACGTCCCCGTTCGGCCCCCAGAGGCGGTCCGGCTCCGTCGGGGAGTAGTAGTGGCACAGGCCGGTCTGGCCCTGCGCGGACTGTTCGGGAACCACGTTCCAGCCGCGGGCCACGACCCACCGCCGGTCCAGCCGGGACGCCAGCTTCCAGTGCTGCAGCGGCCGCGCCACCTGCCGCGTCGGCTCCCGCCTCGACGGGTCCGTCGGCAGTGCCTGCTCCACCTTCCTCTGCAACGGGCGAAACCACCGTTACCCCTCCGACCAGCGGACCAGCTAGTCCGTCGGCAGCTCCGGCTGGCTCTGCAGCTTCCACTTCTGCGTTGTCAGCGGGGCCACGCCGTTCCCCAGCCAAACCACCCGCTAAGCCCCGCCCCTTACCCACACTGTCACCGGAAAAACGCTCCGGTAAGGCAGCCCTCAATACCTTCGCCGAGTTGGCCGCTTACTTCAAGCAACAGGAGGAGAGTAGCGTAACCGGTGACAACGGCACGAATACGGACTCATCAGGGACCGGTTCTCCTTCTGCAGGGACCAAGGCGACCGAGCCGCCCTCTGCTACAGGGTCAAACTAGACCCTGCCGAGGGCGATGCCATGCTGCCCTTCCCCTTGTCCGGTCAAGCCGACATAGAATGATGTGCGGCTAGTGGGTAGCCACAAGCCTTGTGCTTGCTCTCGAAAACTTGTGATAACAACCTGCTTTACCTACAGGTTTGCCGTATGACGCCACCGGCCAACAATCCATCGCCTCCACCCTCGCCTCCTTCTCCCGAGCCGTCATCCGGGTCTCCAAAACGGGCTAATCCATGGTTGCCCAGCACTTGGATCCTGCTGGTGGTCTTAGGGGTCCTGGGCGTCGTTTACCTGTCGGCCCGGGGTGGGCGGCTGATTACCTATACTGATTTCCAGAAGCTGATCGCCGCGGGCGAGGTCAAAAGGGTAGTCCTGATCGGTCAGGAGTATGCTGAGGGAGAGGTTCGTGATCCTCAATCCGAATTGGCCCGCCAACTACAGCTACCCAGTTCCGGTCATTTCAGTGTCAATCTACCCGTGACTTTGGATCAGACGGCATTGATCCGCGAGTGGGAAGAGAAAGACCGTCAGCACCGGGAGGCACTACAGAAGGCCGGAGCTGAGGTAATCCCCGAGCCTTTGATTGTCGAGAAGCGGGACGACCTTTCCTGGTTGGGACCGTTCCTGGTCAATCTGGTGTTGATCGGCCTGGTGGTGGGCCTGTTTTTGTTTGTGTTTTTGCCGCGTTTGCGTGATCCGCTCACCGGCGGGTTCCTCACCAGTTACACACGCAGTCCAGCTCGCCGCTACGAGAAGGGAAAGGACCGCGTCTCCTTCGACGACGTCGCCGGTATGGAAAATGCTAAACGGGAGTTATGGGAAATAGTCGAGTACCTTCGCGATCCGGGTAAGTTTGCCCGTTTGGGGGCCCGTGTACCCAAGGGGGTGTTGTTGTTCGGTCCGCCGGGCACTGGCAAAACACTTCTGGCTAAGGCCGTGGCGGGCGAAGCGAATGTCCCATTCTTTTCCATCAGTGGCAGCGAATTCATCCAGATGTTTGTCGGTGTTGGGGCAAGCCGGGTTCGCGACATGTTCCGAGTGGCCAAGGAAAACGCCCCCTGCGTTGTCTTCATTGATGAAATCGACGCTGTCGGACGCATGCGAGGAACCGGCTACGGTGGCGGTTCCGACGAACGCGAACAAACTCTCAACCAGATCCTCTCGGAAATGGACGGCTTCCAGCCTAGCGAAACAGTGATTGTAATCGCGGCTACTAATCGTCCAGATGTACTGGACCCGGCCCTGCTGCGGCCGGGACGCTTCGATCGCCACATCACGGTGGACCGCCCCACCTGGAAAGGCCGCCTGGAAATCCTGAAAGTGCACACCCGCAACAAGCCTCTGGCCGACGATGTGGACCTGGAGCGGATCGCCCGCAACATGGTCGGCATGAGTGGTGCCGAGCTGCAAAACTTGTGTAACGAAGCAGCCTTGCATGCCACACGCCGAGGGAGCTCACGGATCGAACAGATCGATTTCGACCGGGCCGCTGACCGGGTACGACTAGGGGTTCCCCGCGACGAGGCCTTCAGCGAGCAGGAGCGTCGTCGCACCGCCTACCACGAAGCGGGGCATGCTCTGTGCGCGTTGCTGCAGCCCAAGGCCGACAAAATCGACCGTGTCTCGATCATACCGCGTGGGCAGGCCGGCGGGGTGACCCTGTTGCAGCCGGACGAAGAAAAAATGGACCGTTCCGCCAGTGAACTGATGGCCCGATTGGTCGTTGCCATGGGGGGACGGGCCGCTGATAAACTGGTCTTTGGTGAACCTATGGCTGGGGCCATGATGGACCTCAAACAGGCTACACGCCTGGCTCGCATCATGGTCACGCAGTACGGCATGAGCGAACGCTTAGGACCTGTCTACTACCAGATCGGTGAAGAACATGTCTTTTTGGGAAAGGAAATTATCGAATCCCGCACCTTTAGCGAAGGGACCGCACGCCTGATCGACGAAGAAATCCAGCGTCTGCTCAGCGAGGCGGAAGCCCGAGCCTTCGAGTTGCTCCGTACCCATCGCGACGCTCTGGAACGGATCGCCCAGGCCCTGCTCCTGCACGAAGAGCTGGACGTGCAGGAGGTAGAACAGCTTGCGGCCGGGACCGCCCCTGCGGAGCTCCGGTCCGAACCGGCTAAAGGCAAAGCAGAGCTTGCCACGCCTTCCGCTTCTGCTGTTAGCTCCGAAAGCCCACCGGTTTCCGTACCGGCCCGCCCCGGCCTGGCCTTTGGCAACGCCTGAACAAATTCCCTTCAGCCCAACCAGCACCGCTGGTAAACTGAACCTCAGTGGATGGCCATGCAGAATGGCATTAACAATAGTGTCACCAACAGGGATAAGTCAGAAAACAATTGTAGTTGTTAGTCGCAGCAGCCCGTGACAAGCACCATATAAACGATCGACAGGGCCGAGAAAGGGACGCATGCCATAGGACGGCGACGCAAATGCGCTTTTGCCGACGTTATTCGCTTTGTTTTCGCCTCTCGAGGTTCTGCTTATATCGATACCTGACGTGGTGTCCAACGGAGAAATGCTTACCATGGTCCAGCACTTACGGGACTATGCGATCCAGTTGCGACCAGAAGATAACGTCGCGGTGTGCCGGCGTCCCATACTGGCAGGAACGGAACTAGACTGGGAGGGGGGACGGCTGCGTGTGACCACAGCGATCCGGTTGGGTCATAAACTGGCATTGCAAGCCATAGCCGAGGGCGAACCGATCCGTAAGTACGGCCAGATTATCGGCTTTGCCGCACGGGACATTGCGGCCGGTGAACATGTCCACGTGCACAACGTGAAAGTGGGGGCATTTGAGCGGGATTACGCCTATGCCACACAGACACCGCCACCATTGCCTCCGCCCGCGCAGTGGCGTACCTTCCTGGGTTACGATCGTGGTCCGCAGCGGCCCGACCACCAGCGTTATGGCACCCGTAATTACCTGGCCGTCATCAGTACGGTCAACTGCTCGGCCAGCACCAGCCGGTACATAGTCGAGCGGGTACGGGCCTCGGGCATATTGGAGCGGTTCCCCAACGTGGACGGAGTCATGGCGATTGTCCATCGTCTGGGCTGTGGCATGCAATACGAGGGACCGGATCACCAGCAACTGGAACGCACACTGGCCGGGTTCGCTCGGCATCCCAACGTTGCGGCTTATATTCTGGTCGGTCTAGGGTGCGAGATTGCCCAGGCCGCTCATCTGATCGAGCGTGAGCAATTACTTAGTCTCAATGGTGGTCCGGCCGTAAAGCCCCCCACCTTAACCATTCAGGAATGCGGTGGCATTGCCAAGACGGTAGAGGCCGGTGTCCGCACCGTTGTAGAGCTGCTGCCGCGTGTCAACGACGTGCGACGCATTCCGCTGCCCGCCCGCCACTTAATCCTGGGCACCAATTGCGGCGGATCCGATGGCAACAGTGGCATTACCGCTAATCCCGCTTTGGGAGTAGCCTCGGACCTGATTGTCCAGCAAGGGGGCACGACCATTCTCGGAGAAACACCGGAAATCTACGGTGCAGAGCACCTGTTGACCCGTCGGGCCATCACTCGGGCTGTGGGCGAAAAACTAGTGGAACGTATTCGCTGGTGGGAATGGTACACCTCGCTGTTCGGTGCGGAGATTAATAACAACCCCAGTCCAGGCAACAAAGAAGGGGGACTGACCACGATCTACGAAAAGTCGCTAGGGGCGATTGCCAAAGCGGGCAGTACCGCCCTGGTCGAAGTCTACCACTACGCAGAGCCAGTGACGGCCAAAGGGTTCGTGGTAATGGATACCCCTGGCTACGATCCGGTTAGCATGACCGGAATAGTCGCGGGTGGGGCTAATGTGTGCGTTTTCACCACCGGCCGGGGCAGCGTTTTCGGCTGCAAACCCGCCCCTTGTATCAAAGTAGCGACCAATACCCCTCTTTACGAACACATGATCGACGACATGGACATCAACGCCGGCCGCATCCTCGACGGAGTGCCCGTGGAAGAAGTCGGGCGAGAAATCTTCGAAAAGATCCTGGCCGTTGCTAGCGGAGAGAAAACCAAAAGCGAACGCCAAGGCGTAGGCGAAGAAGAATTCGCGCCCTGGTCGCTCGGTCCGACCCTCTGACCGTGCAATAAGCAACAGACCCGTCCGACAGGTCCTCCTAACTCCTGGGTCCAATGAGATACCAATCCAGTCATGCCTCTAAAGTGGCTGGCGCAATGGCCGTTATTAAGCGAGTGGTCGGCTCGTCATCGAATCGCTAGCCACAGACCGGCCAGTAATAGTAGTGACAGGAGCACGGATACGGTTAGAACCAGAACCAGAGTCGGCTGCACCAGGGGGGCAGGTGGGGACAGACGTGGCGACAACGAAGGCAGTTCGGGTGTCTGCAAGCGGGCAGTCGATGGTTCACTCGGGCAGATCGATGAAGCGACGGGAAGTGGTGGCGGCGTATGCTCGAATTGGTGTTTGTTCGAGCGGTCCGATGCACATGTCGGCAGGGAGGTAGCAGAGGGTAACGAAACCATAACTGGGGTGGGAGCCGTTGGAGGCAGATTAACGCCAGCAGGTGACCGGCCACTGGCAGGATTCGGCCAGTCCGATCCAGGTGGAGGCGGGCCGATCTGAGGATCTGTCCGGCCTTGCAAGGCCGGTTCAGTTTCCGTGGGTGTGGGCATTTGCCGAGTGCTGCCGGAATGGCTGGACTGCCGCACAGCCATAGACGCTGGGTGCAACGTGAACGGATAGCGGCACCACGGCTCTAAGGCTTGAGCCACTTCCAGGGCCGAGGCAGGTCGATCCTCCGGCCGCTTGGCTAACAGGTGCAGTAAGATTTCCTCCACTGCCGCTGGCACGTCGGGACGCCACTGGCGAACCGGCGGCACAGGATCGAGCTGATGCTTGAGTATTTTTTCGATGGCCGTCCCTTCCGCAAACGGGGGACGTCCTGTCAGCAGGAAGTAGAAGGTGCAGCCCAGGCTGTACAGATCGGCACGGTTGTCCACGTTGCGTGAATTTTTGGCCTGTTCCGGTGCCATGTAATCGGGGGTACCCACGACCACGCCGTCACGGGTCAGGTCCAGGGGTTCGCCCCCTTCCTCGGCCACGCCAACGGCCCGGGCCAGTCCCATATCCAGAATCTTGGCCACGGCCGGCTCGACGGCCTGCGGTAAATGACGCTCACCTGCCACGATTATGTTGGAGGGTTTAATATCCCGATGGACAAAGCCACGTTCGTGGGCATGCTGTAATCCGAGGGCCGTCTGACGGACATACTCGCAAGCTTCGGGTATCGCCAGAGGGCGGTACTCCTTACCGAGGCGGGCCAGATCGATACCGTCGATGAACTCCATCGCCAGGTAGTGGCGTCCCTCGTGCTGGCCCGCCTCGTAGACTCGTACAATGTTGGGATGATTCAAACTCAAAGCGGTGGCCACTTCCCGCTCGTAGCGCCGTCGAACCAAAGGGTGACTCAGCAAATGAGAGCGAACCACTTTCAGGGCCAGGATAGCTCCGTCACTGTGTCGGCGGGCACGATACACCTTGCCCATTCCGCCTTCGCCCAGCTTGTCCAGCAACAGATATGGACCAAAAAACAATTCTTCGACTTTGCCTTGCAGGATTTTACGACCAGCATAGATGCTCAAGAGCCGACGCCGGGCCAGAAGTTCAAATAGTTCGTCCCACTCCCCCCAACGGCGGGAGCGACCCAGCCGGGCCACTTCTTCCACTTGTGCCGCGTTCAGCAGCCCGCTGCTCCGCAAAGCCGCCAACCACTCCTCAAATGTCGAAATGACCACCTTCCCTCAACCCCTTACATGAGGGAACCATGTCCCTTAGACACCCGGGCGTTGCCACCTCTCATGGAGAGAGCTTCGCTCCATTTTAGATGATATTTTGCCCGTTCGCTGCCCCCCCTCAGCAAGGTGAAGAACTGACATTACTCGATGCTGCCGCAAACTTCCCGTCTCTCATAATCTCGCATCCTTCTGATTGTATATAACGTCCCTTATACTTGTATGTAAATTCCCTTGCTAATACTCTGGTAGCAGCACGAATAATGTTCAGGCTGATAACGGAGCTGATTTGGTTTCACCTTTGAGGACGACGGACTGTTTTCTCGTTCGAACATCAGAGTGTATTGCTATGCCCCAAACCCGGACATTTATCGCCGTTGAAGTTAATACAGGTGTCCGTAACAATACGATAAGATTACAACAAACGCTGGCCCAAGTAGCTAGTGGGGTTAAGTGGACGAGTCCTGACACCCTGCATATAACTTTGCTGTTTTTGGGCGATGTCGACGATCGGCTTCTGCCCGAGGTGTGCCGACATGTCCAGGCGGCAGCTCAGACAGTCTCTCCTTTCAGCTTCTCAGTAGCAGGATTAGGAGCGTTTCCTACCTTGCACCATCCCAAGATATTGTGGGCGGGTATCCAACAAGGTGCCGAACAACTCCAAGCGTTGCATGCTGTCATTGCCGGGAGGTTAGTTCCCGTTGGGCTTTATCGCCCGGAAGAGCGACCATACACTCCCCACTTGACATTGGGACGCCTACGGCCAGACACCCCTCGTGGCCAGCTGGTGCGAGAGTTGCAAAAACGCATTAACTGGGAAGCCGGACTGACCCAGGTACAGGAAGTTGTCGTCTTCGCGAGTGTGTTGGATCGCCAGGGACCTCTTCACACCCCTATGTTCCGGGCCTCTTTGGCTCCCCAGCCCGCTTCGCCGCCTAGCTCGTCCTGAGAAAAGGTGTACACTAACCAATTGATCGTATACCTGCACGCGTTACGCGGCCCCAACTCTACTGCTCACCAGATTGAACAAGGCATCATGGGAGGCATAAAGTATTTAATTTTTCTGAAATTCTCCTAATACTTGGCCGGGTGCAGTCTTTGTGTTCACGCACGGAACATTTTGCTAATTAATATCTTGTGGCAATACTATCGGAGCCGAAAGCGGTACGATCCCAGGGCAAATCGAGAGTGCCTGACCCTCTGATTTGTGTGCACGGCTCTTCCCTACGTATAGGATGAAAAGTGAAAAACCAGCGTAAGCAGGCCGAGGTGTGAATGCTGAATGGCAAAGGTCTAGCCCGATAGGTCGGCCCGTTGCCATGGAATTTCGGATCACGGTTAAACAGTAAGAGATACAACAGTACGACCTTTGTAAAATTTTGCGGCGTCAACGGAGCCACGACTAGAACTAGGTAGCACTGCTATCAAGCCGAATGAGGGAAGGGGGCGTATGGCACGATTCAACTATCAGTTGTTGGAGCAGGCACCTCGGGTTCCGGGCAAACCGCGTCACAAGACACGGGAAGTCCGCATCGGCTCGGTGGTCATTGGAGGGAACAATCCGATCGCGGTACAATCGATGACGACCACCGATACGCATGACGTCGAGGCCACCGTCCGTCAGATCCGCGCTTTGGAAGAAGCGGGCTGTGAGCTGGTGCGGGTGACTGTTCCCAAGCCCGAGGACGCTCACGCCCTGACGCAGATCCGGCAACGGATCGGTATCCCTCTGATTTGCGACATTCACTTTGACTACAAAATGGCGTTAGCGGCCCTGGACCATCCAATAGACAAGATCCGCATCAACCCCGGCAACATTGGTGGTCCGGAGCGTTTCCGGCAGGTGGTGCGCAAAGCCAAAGATCGTGGCATCCCTATGCGGATCGGTGTCAACGCTGGCAGCCTGGAACGCGATTTGTGCGAAAAGTATGGCTTCCCATGCCCACCTGCCATGGTTGAAAGTGCCCTGCGTTACATCGAGCTAGCTGAGGCAGAGGGATACCACGATATTGTGGTCTCCTTGAAGTCCAGTGACGTGCTAGTTGCCGTGGAGGCTTATCGGCTGTACGCCCAGCTAGCGGACTACCCCACCCACATTGGAATTACGGAAGCGGGCAAACCGCCTTATGCAGTGACCAAATCGGCTGCCGGCCTGGCACCGCTACTGCTGGACGGGATCGGTGATACCATCCGCGTGTCGCTGTTAGGCGACCCAGTACCGGAAATCCAGGCGGCTTTCGACATTCTGCAAGCCACGCAGCGGCGGGTTCGCCGACCGGAACTGATCGCTTGTCCTACCTGTGGTCGATTGGCCATCGATCTGGAAAAGATCGTCGCTGAATTGGAGAAACGCCTGCAAGGGAAGCGTCTGCCGGTTAAAATCAGCGTACTGGGCTGCGTCGTCAATGGACCGGGCGAAGCCCGTGAGGCTGACATTGGCATCGCTGCGGGCAACGGCAAGGGGATGATCTTCCGGAACGGAGAAATTATCCGTCGGGTGGACGAAGCAGATATCGTGGATGCATTGATGGAAGAGGTAGCCCGATGGGAAGAGGAAAACCGCCATCGGCTGCCCAGAACCACTGATGTTGAAGGTTTGGGACGCCGGCGTCTACCCGTCATCAATCCTTGATCCACTGGGTAATTTTTACCAGGCGAAGTGGCTGAACGCCTTATTGGCCTCGGCCATTTTGATTGTTTGCTCACGCTTGGCCATGGCGTCGCCCTGACGCTGGTAGGCGGCTAGTAGTTCGTCGGCCAGCTTCAGGTAAGTAGGGCGGCCGCTCTTGGCCCGTACGGCCTGGATGATCCATCGGATCGCCAGGCTTTCCGCCCGCTTCGGCTTGACCTGCATGGGCACCTGATAGTTGGCACCGCCGACACGCCGCGAACGTACCTCCAACGTCGGCTTGACGTTCTCTACCGCCTGCGTGAAGATCTGCAGCGGGTCGGCGTCGGGCATCCGCTTTTTGATCTGATCCATCGCTTCATAAAACACACGCGTGGCGACGGATTTCTTGCCGTCCCACATCAGGCAGTTGATAAACTTGCTTACTAGCAACGAGTTGTACCGCACGTCTGGCACCAACTTCTCGTAGCTAGCAGTCCGTTTTTTGGCGCCCATAGAACATTCCAACAAATAACGGCCACCGGGGTGAAAACGCGGTTCAAGCGACTATCACAAGTTAGGCGGTCAACTTTGCCTGTCTTTCGGACCAGCACTGCGGGTTACTTCTGATTCTTTTTGGTTCCGTATTTGGAGCGGGCCTGTTTGCGGTCCTGGACGCCCTGGCAGTCCAGCACACCACGGATAATGTGATAGCGGACACCCGGCAGGTCGCGGACACGGCCACCACGCACCAGAACAATCGAGTGCTCCTGTAGGTTATGACCTTCACCGGGGATGTATGCAGTGATCTCCACACCGGTGGACAGCCGCACGCGGGCCACCTTCCGAAGGGCCGAGTTCGGTTTCTTCGGAGTCATCGTCTTGACGACGGTGCACACCCCGCGCTTTTGCGGACATCCCTCCATGGCTGGGTGGCGGGGCCTGCGATGCTGCGGTACCCGGGGCTTACGGATCAACTGATTGATCGTTGGCATCGGCCGGCCTTTCCCTTCACTTGGTGGACTATCCTGGGCTCGTCGAGTTTTGCCCTGGCAGTCTCTCTTTCGCCTACGGTCGAATCGCTGCGATTCGTCACAGACAAGTTATGACCGTCAGCTACATCAAGTACAAAAGTATCAATTCCGTATCCGTAATATTGGGACTGAATATCCTATACCCTTCCGAATTAGTTGGAAAGGGTCAAAAAGCAGAAACTCTTCCAGGGAGCTAGAGTCGACACGGATGCAGGGAAAAAACCTCCCGGCCACTGTGGCTCCGGGTTGTTGTCACGCTTTCTTTTACTCGGTGCAGATTCAGTAAATGGGTTGGTGTCCACCGTTCCTCGGGACTTTATTGGTTGTCGATTGCGTAGCGGGTTGGTCGTAGCAACCCGCTACGCAGGGGTGGTGACTAGTCAAGGTCCTCAAAGGAGCGTGCCGTCGGCCTACCTGCGAATGGGGAAGACCCTGCTACGCATTCAGGCCCCGGTGATGGTTTGCGGGGTGGAGGCTTCGTCGGCAGTGCCACTAGCCGGGGAGCTAGTTGGGCTGGTGGCCGGTTCAAGCAGCTCGGGTGCGTTGATCCGGACTTCCGCTTCGACGTGGGACTTGAAGCCTGTGCCCGCGGGGATCAAGTGACCCAGAATCACATTTTCCTTCAGGCCGACCAAATGGTCCACCTTACTAGCCAAGGCTGCTTCGGTGAGCACCTTGGTGGTTTCCTGGAAGCTGGCGGCGGAAATGAAGCTGTCGGACTGCACGGCCGCCTTACTGATGCCCAACAGTTGGACCGTGGACTGGGCCGGTGTGGGCGTCGTGCAGGTGGGCAGCTTCTTCTTGCCACCGGCTTTGCGCAGGTTGTCGCATTCCTCCTCGAAGGCGTCCTTACGGACCACCTGATCCTTCTTGAAGGAACTGTCACCGGGATCGACGATCTTGACGCACTCCTCCAGCAGCCGACGGTTGACCTCCTTGAAGGCAAAGCGGTCCATGACCGATTCGGGCAGTAAAGGTGAGTCGCCCGGATCAGTAACTTTTACCTTACGCAGCATTTGGGCGATGATGATTTCAATGTGTTTGTCGTCGATTTCGACGCGTTGGGAGCGGTACACCGCTTGGATTTCGCGGAGGATGTAATCCTGGACGGCTTCCGGACCGCTGATTTTGAGGATATCGCTGGGGGCTAGCGGTCCCAGGTCAAGGGGTTCACCTGCCTTGACGTAGGCGCCGTCAGGCACGCGACGGTTGGCACTGGCCCGGATGTAATGGATGCGGGGTTCACCGATCTGGGCTCCGGTGGTGGGGTCGACAGGGATCACTTCGACGACACGCTTGCTCCGCTTGCGTTCGCCATAGCGAACCCGGCCGGAAATTTCGGCCAGCACCGCACAGTTGCGCGGCCGACGCGCTTCAAACAGTTCGGTAACGCGGGGCAGACCGCTGGTGATGTCCTGGGTCTTCTCCGCTTCCTTGGGGATCTTGGCCAGGATGGTGCCCGGCGAGACGCGGTTGCCTTCGGCGACCTGCAGGATGGAGCGTTCCGGCAGCGGATAGCCACGCAGCGTCTGACCCCGTTCATCAACCACGTCGATGGTGGGGTGCAGCTCGCCTTTGTACTCCATGATCGTGTAGCTATCCAGACCAGTGGAGGGGTTGCGCTCCTTGCGCATGGTTACCCCTTCCTTGATGTCGCGGAAGCGGACAATTCCGCCGACGTCGGCCAGAATAAGCTGGGCGTGCGGATCCCACTTGCACAGGATGGTGCCGGGGAGCACTTCTTCTCCCTCCTGGACAAGGACCTCCGCTCCGTTGGGTACCGTGTAGCGCTCGGTGACTGGGCCATCCTTATGCTCGCGGTGCAGCACGATTTCGCCATTCTGGGATTCCAAGGCGATTCGCTGGCCCTGTTCGTTGACCACCACTTTGAATCGCTCCAGGGTGACGATACCACCCTTTTTGGCCTTGTGCTCACTTTCACCGGCCAGGCGGGTGGTGGCGACACCACCGATGTGGAAGGTCCGCATGGTCAACTGGGTGCCAGGCTCACCGATCGACTGGGCGGCGATGATTCCCACGGCCATGCCTTCTTCCACCAGAGTACCGGTGGCCAAGTCCATCCCGTAGCACAAGCGGCACACGCCCAAGGGGGCCTCGCAGGTCATGGGACTGCGAACCAGCACCCGATCGAAGCCGGCCCGCTCGATTTCCTTGGCGATTTTGGGACTGATCAGTTCGTTCTCGCGTACCAGGATTTGTCGAGTAGTCGGATGACGGATGGTTTCGGCGGCTACCCGGCCGCGGATCACTTCGGACAGCGGACGGTCGATCTCGTCCCCCTTGTAGGTGACCGTCTTGCTGATCCCCTTGGTGGTGCCGCAGTCGTGCATGGTCACCACCACGTTCTGGGCCACGTCGACCAGCTTGCGGGTCAGATAGCCGGAGTCGGCTGTCTTGAGTGCCGTATCGGACAACCCTTTGCGGGCTCCGTGTGTGCTGGAGAAGTACTCCAACACGGTCAGACCTTCACGGAAGTTGCTCTTGATGGGCGTTTCGATGATTTCGCCGTTGGGTTTGGACATTTGACCCCGCATGCCTGCAAGCTGGCGGATCTGCTCAGTACCGCCACGGGCCCCTGAGTGGGCCATCAGATAGATGGGATTGAGATAGGGGACCAACCGGCCCGTTGCGTCCGGACGCCGATCGTTGGCCAACTCTTGCATCAGCAGACGGGTGATCTTTTCCCGGGCATCCGTCCAGGCCTCGTTGATCTGGTTCCGTCGCTCGCTCTCGGTGCACAGGCCGCGCTCATAGTTGCGACGGATACGCTCGACAACTTTCTCCTTCTCCTGGATGATTTTTTCCTTTTCCTTGGGCGTTTTCAGGTCGCTAGCCGCAAACGATAGACCACTCCGGGTGGATTCCCGGAACCCGATTTCTTTCATGCGGTCGAGCAGGGCGATGGTTTCCCGCCGTCCGAGGATCTCGTAGCAGTCGGAGATGATGCGGCTGAGGTATTTGCTGACCAGAGGCAGATCGTAGAAGGCCATCTTGGGGTGCAAGATGTCGTTGAAGATGACGCGTCCGGCGGTGGTCCGGACCAGCCCATTGGGCTTGCGGGGCATTTCGTCGGCCCGCGGGTTGCCTTTTTCGTCCTTGACTTCTGTAATGACCTTTTTGGGGTGGGTAATCCCTTGCGGTTCACGCAGGGTCGGGGTGCCGGCCCGCTGATTATGGTGGCGGATGCGTGACAGTTCCTGATGGAACAAATGATCCGGCACGTATTCACCGGTGCGGAAGCGGCTGTCACCGGGGTCGGTGATTTCGATGTAGGCCATGGGTAGCCGCACGTGGATCTTGGCGTGCAGGCCCACCTTGCCCTCGGCGTAAGCCTGGAACACCTCGGCGGGGCTGTGGAAAATCATGCCGTCGCCGGGTTCGACGGCCTCGTCTTCGGCACCGCGGTTGGCCGTTAGATAGTAACAGCCCATGACGATGTCCTGGCTGGGGGTAATGACCGGGTTGCCATGGGCCGGACTGAAAATATTGTTGGTCGACATCATCAGGATGATGGCCTCAACCTGGGCCTCAATGGACAACGGCAGGTGCACGGCCATCTGATCGCCATCGAAGTCGGCGTTATACCCCTTGCATACTAGCGGGTGAATACGGATGGCGTTGCCGTCAATCAGGATCGGCTCGAAGGCTTGAATGCCGATCCGGTGCAGCGTGGGGGCACGGTTGAGCAGCACGGGGTGGTTGCGGGTGACCTCTTCGAGAATGTCCCATACGACGTCGTCCCGCCGCTCGAGCATCTTCCGGGCTGATTTGATCGTATCGGCATGGCCCAGTTCCTTCAGACGCCGGACAATAAACGGCTGGAACAGCTCCAAGGCGATACGTTTGGGCAGACCGCACTGGTGCAGTTTGAGTTCCGGGCCGATGACAATTACCGAGCGGGCCGAGTAATCCACACGCTTGCCGAGCAGATTCTCCCGGAAGCGACCCTGCTTCCCCTTGATCATGTCGGTGAGCGATTTGAGGGGCCGGTTCGACGAACCCAGCACAGGCCGCTTGCAGCGCCCATTGTCAAACAGAGCATCCACGGCCTGTTGGAGCATCCGCTTCTCGTTGCGGATGATCACCTCCGGCGCATTTAAGTCCACTAGCTTTTTGAGCCGATTATTGCGGTTGATGATCCGGCGGTACAGGTCGTTCAGGTCACTGGTGGCGAAGTTTCCGCTATCGAGCAAAACCAAGGGGCGTAGATCGGGCGGAATGACCGGAATGCATTCCAGCACCATGTACTCCGGCCGGTTGCTGGAGCCGAGTAACGCTTCGACGGTCTTGAGACGCTTGACCAGGTCCTTGACTTTCTGTTTGGAGGCTTTGTCTTCGCCTTTTTTCAGCTCTTCCTGGAGCCTGGCCCGCAGCTCGCGGGACAATTCAACCAGGTTGAGGCGTTCGAGCAGTTTTTTGATGGCCTCGGCCCCCATGTCCACCTCGAAGGTGTCGCCGTAGTCGGCCCGGTACTGCCGGTATTCTTCTTCCGTCAGCAGTTGTTTCTCCTTCAGGGGGGCCGAACCGGGATCGATGACCACATAGTCCTGGAAGTAAATGATCTTTTCCAGATCAGCCGTCTTGATGTTCAGCAAAGCGCCCAGACGGCTGGGCATCGCTTTGAAAAACCAGATGTGCACGACCGGTGCAGCCAGTTCGATGTGACCCATCCGCTTGCGACGAACCCGCGAATGGGTCACCTTGACCCCGCAGCGATCGCACACCATCCCCTTGTACTTCTGGCCCTTGTACTTACCGCAGGAGCATTCCCAGTCCTTCTCCGGACCGAAAATGCGCTCGCAGAACAGGCCATCTTTTTCCGGTTTGTAAGTACGATAGTTGATGGTTTCCGGCTTTTTGACCTCACCATGGGACCAGGAGCGGATATCCTGAGGGCTTGCCAGGCTGATCCGCACGGCACCAAAGTCGTTGATTCGCTCGTAGGTGGTTTCGTCGCTGGCCGCTTTATTGGGATAGATGGTCATCGTTGAGGCTCCGTAATTTTCCAGATCGATTTCCAAAGCAAGGAATAAACTTCGCGGGTTCCCCTTCAGGCAGTTGTCACGGTCACCGGCACAGCAGGCGGGGAAGTTCAAAGGACCTGTGGCCGGCTCGTTGTATTTCCCCTGTTGCCTGCAGCTGGATATCAAGTCAGCGGGTCTGGCAGTTGGCTAGGATCAGGGGCGTTTTTTCTCCAGGCTCATGTTCAAGGCCAGGCCGCGGATTTCGTGGGTAAGTACCTCGAAGCTGGCGGGTGTCCCGGCCTCGAGCGTGTTTTCCCCTTTAACCATACTTTCGTAGATCTTGGTCCGTCCTTCGACGTCATCCGATTTCACGGTGAGCAGCTCCTGCAGGGTATAGGCCGCTCCATAGGCTTCCAAGGCCCATACTTCCATTTCGCCGAAGCGTTGGCCCCCGAAGCGGGCCTTGCCACCCAGCGGTTGTTGGGTGATCAGCGAGTAGGGGCCCGTGGCCCGGGCATGGACCTTGTCGTCCACCAGATGGTGCAGCTTGAGCATGTAGATGTAACCAACGGTGACCGGCTGGTCGAAGGGTTCCCCGGTGCGACCATCGTAGAGGATGGTTTTCCCGGTTTCCGGCAAGCCGGCTTCCACCAAGGCCTGGCGGATCTCCTCTTCGGAGGCACCATCGAAAACGGGGGTGATGGCCTTGAAGCCGAGTTTGGCCGCGGCCCAGCCCAGGTGGGTCTCGAAAATCTGACCCACGTTCATCCGACTGGGAACCCCAAGCGGATTGAGGATGATGTCTACGGGTGTGCCGTCGGCCAGGAAGGGCATGTCCTCTTCGGGAAGGATCTTGGAGATGACGCCCTTGTTGCCATGGCGGCCTGCCATCTTGTCGCCGACGGAAATCTGCCGCTTGGTGGCCACGTACACCTTGACCATCTGTTGTACGCCGGTGGGCAGTTCGTCGCCCCGCTTGAGTGAATTGAGCTTGCGCTCGTGCTCGTCGATGTAGAACTGGATCCGTTCCCAGTGCCGCTGATAGATCTTCTCGGCCTTTTTGCGGTGCTCGGCCGTGCGGATGTCCAGTTTGGCCAGGTCAAAGCGACGCGCCTGGTCAGCGACCACTTTGTCATCCTTGTCGCTGCCCAGTTGCTTGCCCGTTTCCGGGTCACGCAACTCCTTTTTGTCCAGCACCTCTTCCAGAGCCTTGACGAACTCGCGGAACTGGGAGGCGATCTTTTCGGTATACGTCTGGTTGATCTCCCGTTCCTGGCGTTCCAGTTCCTTTTTTTCTGCCTCGCTCATACACGCCCGGCGACTGAAACGGTGGGTGGCAATGACGATCCCTTCGATGCCGGAGGGTACCTCCAGCGATTCGTTCTTGACGTCCTCACCCGCCCGACCGAAGATGGCATGCAGTAGCTTCTCTTCGGGCGTTAGCTCGCTGCGGCTCTTCGGGGCGGTTTTACCCACCAGAATATCGTTGGGTCGCACGTAGGTGCCTACCCGCACAATCCCATTTTCGTCCAGATTGTTGAGCATCCGCTGACTGACATTGGGGATGTCGCGGGTGAATTCCTCCTTGCCCAGTTTGGTCTCGCGGATTTCGGCGGTGAACTCCTCGATGTGGATCGAGGTATAGGTGTCATTTTTGACCAGCCGCTCGGAAATGATAATGGCGTCTTCGAAGTTATACCCTTCCCAGGACATGAAAGCGACGAGGATGTTACGGCCCAGGGCCAACTCACCCTTGTAGGTGGCGGGACCGTCGGCGATTATTTGTCCTTTTTTGACTTTGTCTCCTATGCGCACAATCGGCTTCTGGTTTAGACAGGTCTTTTCATTAAGGCCGTGGAACTTGCGCAACACGTATTCGCGGATGATCTTATCCTTTTCTTCAATGTGGATCCGCTCAGCATCGACATAAACGACGGTGCCATCTTCGATGGCCTTGACGACCATGCCCGAGTGGCGGGCCACTTCTTTTTCCAGGCCAGTGGCGACCAAGGGCGGCTCAGGCACCAATAAGGGCACGGCCTGGCGCTGCATGTTCGACCCCATCAAGGCCCGGTTGGCGTCGTCGTGTTCCAAAAACGGGATCAGACCGGCCGAAACGCCCACCAGTTGCTTGGGCGAAACGTCGATGTATTGGACTTTGTCGGCGTCGATCACCTGCAGTTCGCCGTGGACCCGGGCATTAACACGATCGGCGGCGATCCGGTTGCCTTCCGTGGGGGTGTCTGCGGGTGCTAAAACCACGTTGGCTTCCTCGTCGGCCCGCAAGCGGACAATCTCGTCGGTGATCACCCGATTCTTAACCCGCTTGTAGGGGGTGATCAGAAAGCCGTAATCATCCACCTCGGCGTAAGTGGCCTGATGCAGGATGAGGCCGATGTTGGTCCCTTCGGGTGTTTCGATGGGACAGATACGACCGTAGTGCGAGATGTGGACGTCGCGGGCTTCGTGGCCAGCCCGTTTGCGGTTGAGTCCGCCGGGACCCAGGGCCGAAAGCCGCCGCTCGTGCGTCAGTTGCGACAACGGATTGGTCTGGTCGACCACCTGCGACAGTTCACTCCGGGCAAAGAAATACTCAATAGCGGCCGACACCGACTTCGGATTGATCAGCGAGCGCGGACTCATGTCCTGGGCTTCGCGAATGGCCATGCGCTCCTGTACCGTTTTGCGTAGCTTGAGGAAGCCCTTACGCAGTTCATCGGCGGCTAGTTCGTCGATAGTTCGCAAACGACGGTTGCCCAGGTGATCGATATCGTCGATTTGTCCCTTGTCGGCACGCAGATCCAGCAGGTACTTGATAGCATGAATCAGGTCACTGCTGCGCAGGGTCAATTCCGTTTCGGGGACATTATGGCCAAATTTGCGGTTAATCCGGAAGCGGCCCACACGGCCGAGCCGGTAACGGTTGGGATCCTGGAATTTTTCGTGGAATAGTTCGCGTGCTTTGTCCAGTTGCGGTGGATTACCCGGTCGCAGACGCTGGTAGATCTTAATCAGTGCCTGCTCGTGGGATTCGGTGCCGTCGTCCAGGATCGAATTGAGGATGAGCGGGTCCTTCTGTGGCGGTACGGCTAGGACTTCACTTAGTTGCGAAGTCAGGATTTTATCCAAAGCGGCAGCCGTAAAGGGCCGGGCGGCATCCAGGTACACTTCGCCCGTTTCCGGGTCAATGATGTCCTCGGCGGCGTACATGGGCGGAATTTGTTGTTCGGGCTGACCGAGGAGTTGGGCTCTTGCCGCGGCCGGATCCTTCAGCTTCACCTTTTCCACCGGCAGGAAGGTCTTGATTATGGCAGCGGTCGAGCCATACGCCGGATCCATGGCCCGCAGCAGGGTGAAGGCTGGGAAGCGTCCGGACTGATCCACACGGACCAGAAGGGTATCCTTTTTGGTGCAACTGATTTCGATCCAGCTCCCCCGCTCGGGAATGACCCGGCAGGAGTGCAACAATTTGTCGCCTTCGCGTTCGACGGTAAAGTCCATCCCCGGTGAGCGATGCAATTGGGAAACGACGACACGTTCCGAGCCGTTGATGATGAACTCGCCACCGCCGATCATAATGGGCATGTCGCCCAGGTACACTTCGTCCTCCCGAGCAGTACCGTCCGGCAAACGCAAGCGAAGCCAGACCTTGAAAGGCCGGCCATAAGTCAGTTTGAGCTGACGGCAGTCGTCGGGATCATAGCGGGGCTTGCCCAGTTCGTAACGGATGTACTCCAAAACAATTTTCTTGTCATAACTTTCGATGGGGAAAATTTCGCGCAGGACGCCTTCGATGCCGATGGGTTCGCGTTTATCCCAAGGCACATCCGCCTGCAGGAAACGTGCGTAGGCCCGCTGCTGCACTTCGGTCAGCGGCGGCACTTCCAGGGCATCGCCGAAGCGGCCGAAGTCGCGGACGTGGGTGGGGATGATGATCCGTTGGGCCGGAATAGCCATCGCCTCAACTCCTTAGTATTCCACAAGGGGGTGTGATTCAGTGTGTACAGATAATGCCCGGATCTCAGGCATCCTATGGTGGCAGCATCGGGGCAGGTACTACCTGACCACACCGGGGCTGCCGGGGTTGTGAGCTAATCCCGCTATGGTTGTGGTGCTCATGGTTCAAGTGGTTACCTCGGCTGGTTCAGGGCTGCCTCCCGATGGTTGCTAGGATCCGCTGGAGGATGGTCGATGTAAGGCCGCACCAGCGGCGGCAACGGGGCTTGCATCAAGTCGTTGGCCAAGTTATGGCGCTATGGTCCTTGAAGATGGGAGCGTGGCTAGGGAATCGCATTCGTTACCACAGCCAAGCCGTGCTCCCGCCAGACCTTGGGCTTGACAAACGTTGCATCCCCGATGGGTACGAGAAACAGGGGGTGAAAAGGAAAAACCACATGGATAGGCCAGTCCACTTCGTGTAGGAGGCGCGTAGGTAGCGTGCATTGTCACCACTGGCTTCGCGGCTCGGTCCACATACCTGCCCCACACATCCGTGAGTTGAGCAGAACTACTTAGGACCGCGCTAAGGTCGGAATCCCGCCAAGTGTACTATCTTATCTCTCTCGCCGGATCCGTGTCCAGAGCAAAAAACAAAATTTTTCAAGACGCAGGAAAATTCCTGCTTTAACATCGGTCCCCAGAGCCAAGACAGCTTCAACTACCAGCGGGGGCTGTAGTTATTATTTCTTCGCAGCCAATGGTTTGCAATCCACGAGTCATCAGGCTGCTGTCAGCCCGTCTCGGCTGCATGCGGCCCCGGAAATAGAGCGGTGCAGGGCACGGTCGATCAGCCCGCTGGTTTGATGGTAACCTTGGCTCCAGCTTCTTCCAATTTCTTTTTGATTTCTTCGGCAGTCTTTTTGTCGACGTTCTCCTTGATGGCTTTGGGAGCCCCTTCGACGGTGGCCTTGGCTTCGCCGAGGCCTTGACCCGTCAATTCGCGGACCACCTTGATGATGGCCACTTTCTTAGCGGCGTCAAAGCCAGGTTCCAGAATGACGTTGAATTCGGTCGGTTCGGCCGCAGGGGCAGCAGCAGGAGCAGCACCGCCTGGGGCAGGACCACCGGCTGCGGCCATGACGACGCCACCGGCTGGCTCAATCTGATATTTCTCCTTCAAATAGTTCTTCAGCTCCACGGCCTCGGCCAGGGTCAATTTCGCAATGGCGTCGCCCAGTTCAGCAATCGTCGGCATGGTTATCCTTCCTTTCTCTCTTAGGCATAGTGTTGTGCTGGGTGAAGCAGGCCCAGCAGGGAACGATTACCGTCGCGTAATAGCGGTCGTGGTCGCCTGTGCACAGGTGTTATTTCATTGAAGGTTAAAAAGTCGTGGCGATTACCCCTTGGCAGATCGCCTGCCTTGACTTCTGGTCAGGACGGTGAGCCCTCTTGCTTATTAGCCTTCTGCTCAATGGCCTCCAGAATGCCCGCAATGGCACCGCCTGGGCTCGTCAGGCACTGAACCAGGGCAGTAGCCGGTCCCAAAATAGCAGCGAGTACCTCGCCGATGGCTTCCTCCCGTGTAGGCAGGGTTTTGGCGACTTCCAGGGTGACGGGTTGCCCGTCGGCGACGGCTGTTTTTTCCTTGAGTCGCTTGGGGGCCTTGGGGTCTTTGTGGAGGTCACGCAGAATATCGTCGACGGCCCAACCCAGATCCTTGATACTTTTGCCGCCCCAGACGACGAGAGTGGGGCCCGGGCCCGGGTCGATATTCAAACCGTTTTCCCGGAACACCATGCGGGCAAAAGTGTTTTTCACCATCCGTACACGGATGTTACGCTCCCGCAGCTTCTTACGCATTTCATAGTCACTGCCGGCGTCCAGTTTCAGGGGTTCGAGTAATACGAGGTCGCGTACACCGTGAAACATCCGGCGTAGTTCATTCAGTTCCAGTTGCTTAACTTTTTTACTCATGATTTGGCGTCCTCCCCCTCCGCCGTCAGTCGGTACGTGATCGGGTGGGCGGTGCGACGGCGTTACAAGGCCAGGCGGATGCCCGGCGACATGGTGGCCGACAGAACCACACCTCGAATGAACTGCCCTTTAACTCCGGCTGGCTTGGCGGCCCGCAGTTGCTCGAGGAACGTTTGAATGTTTTCCACTAATTTCTGCTCATCGAAACTGAGTTTGCCCACGCCTACGTGGATCTGGCCGGTCTTATCCGAGCGGTATTCGACCTTCCCCGCTTTGAATTCGCGCACCACCGCAGCCAGATCGGCCGTAGCCGGCACCACTGTGCCCGCTTTGGGCGTCGGCATGAGCCCCCGGGGCCCCAACACTTTGCCCAAACGCGATACCTGGGCCATCATGTCCTGCGTGGCAATGGCCACGTCGAAATCGAGGAAATTTTCCTTTTGCACTTTCTCGACCAGGTCAGCACCGCCTACAATATCCGCTCCGGCAGCTCGGGCCTTGGCTTGATTGTCTCCTTGGCAAAAGACCGCAACACGTACCGTCTTGCCGATGCCGTGCGGCAGCGACACGGCTCCGCGCACCATCTGATCCGATTGCGTCGGATCGATGCCCAGGTTGACGTGCAGTTCCACCGTTTCGTCAAATTTGGCTCGTTTTAACTTCTTTAATTCCGCAATTGCCTGCTTCAAGGGCATCGGACCGGCTTCGCGCAGGCGTCGGGCGACATTTTCCAAGTGGTTGCGTAGCTTTTTGCCTCGACGCGGGGCGACGCCGGGCTTTTTCTTTTTCTTAGGGGTCGCCTCAGGGGTCGCCTCAGCAGTTGCCGCAGGAGCAGAGACGGCAGCAGGTTGAGCACCGGTCGCCGGATTAGATGTACCCGGGGTAGCGGTCCCGCTACCGGTTGTAGACCCCGGTCCGGTGGAGGCTTTTTTGTCCCCCGAAGTAGTCGTAGTGGCTTCGCTGCTCATTGTACCTGCTCCCTGTGTAGCGGGGTTCGTCACCAACGGCAGATCCTTTCCGCCATAAACTGACTACATCCCCTCCCGCATCGCGTGGAGCTGGAGACGCATGCCCATGCTACACTCATTGATGCGGTCCGTAGGAGACAGAAATGGATATGAATGGACAAGCAGAGTGGCAAGCCGCTCTGGCTTTTTTGCTGTCGGTTTCACTTGTTGTTCGACGGTAGTTCTTTCAGATAAATGTTGCGGAACTCGACACGAACGTTGTAGCTTTGAAAGCCGATGCGACCCCGTTCGCGTTGTAACCCCGGATGCCGTTGGTACTTGTTTTTGTAGTCGTCCAGATTGGCCCGGACCAGCTCCTTGCCATTGTGCTCTACAATGACCTGGCGTCCCTGACAGATAATGCGGACGCTGTTCCATTCGCCGATCGGTTTGTTGGTAGCAGGCTTGGCCGGCTGCACGTCGTAGATGGAGCCGGTGTGCTGATAGTCGGCGAGTTTGCCGGGCCAGCCCTCATCGTCGATCAGTTGAATTTCCATGCCAGCATAGGCTGGATCCCCTTTATCGGGGGTGCGTAAGGCGATACCGCTATTGCCCCCTTTCTGACGCCAACGGTACTGACAAAGCAGTTCAAAGTCGCTATACTCTTTGTCGCTGAGCAGCCATCCACCCCCACCTCCTTTGCAGACAATCACTCCGTCTTCGACGGTCCAGACGTCTGGCTTGCCGGTCGGTTTCCACCCTGTCAGATCTTTACCATTGAACAACGCCGTAAACCCGGGTGGCGGTTCATCGATCATGAAAGCTTGCAAGTTCCCCCAGCGAGTCGTTCCGATAACCAACCCACCAAATACAATCACACCGATAGCTGCTCGTACCAAGCCCTGATTCATGGAACAAACCCCTCAACGGAAATACCGTAATTGGTCCAATAAACCCTGAACAACAGCCTTTCTGCCTAGATTGCCGACAGCAGCAATTGCAACGATCGGGCTAAGGTATGTTACATATACAAAATTTTAAAATATAAACAAAGTTTAATCTGACCGCCACAAAGGCTCCATGTAATGGTTGTGTCGGCTAGGTGTATTTTGGTGTTACCCGTTCCCTTTGGCCGGTCTGATAGTTATTTATGTTGAAAAAGGCAGGCAAAGTCATCGTCCCTCTTCACAGGGGTTGCCAATGGGAAAGGCACCCCTCATCGCGGTTATGGGGCTGAGGTAATAGCGTGCAGGTTAATAAGCCGCGGGTTGTCTTGCCGTTTAGGTCTACCTGTCGACAGCTAGTTTATTGTCACAATATCGATGACACCGTACTACAAGGAAACCTTCGTGGCTAGGGACCAAAGAGGCTAACAACAGGAGCTCAATGGCATGCGTATCATGCTCAAATCCAAAATTCATCGCGCAACGGTGACCGAAACCCACCTGGATTACGAAGGAAGCCTGACGGTCGACAGCGAATTGCTAGAGGCCGCCGATATTCTTCCTTACGAACAAATCCACGTTTGGGATGTGACCAATGGGACTCGGTTGGTGACCTATGCCCTTCCAGGGGAAGCAGGCAGTGGTGTCGTGTGTGTTAATGGTGCCGGTGCCCATCTGATCCGCCCGGGTAACAAAATCATTATCGCAACTTTCACCGAGATGAAGAACAAGGCCGCCCGTCGCCATCAGCCCCTCATCGTTATGGTCGATGACCGCAATCGGATTCGGGTAGAGGAGAAAAGCGGGAAAGGCAAAAGCGAATGAATCGGCGTGACACCGGTGCCCGATTTTTCCTTTGGTCCTGACCTGCTTTTATGCCTACCATCGGGGTACTTAAGCCACTGAGCGGCAAGGGTTCACGGCCAAGGCGGAGTTCGGGAAGCAAACCTCACAGAGGAGCAGGCAAGTTTAGTATAAATCACGACATTGGCGTAAGGGCGAGCCGGACCGCAGAAACAAACACGGTTGCATGGAAGGGGCCACGCCTAGGCTGGCAAGTTTTTTTTAATCCTTATTGCTGGATAGCTATTGTTGGTCGAGAGACCGGTATATGAAGGTTGATTTACCCCGGTATGTCGAACGCGGGCCAATCGCGGATGTGTGGTGGATCCCTCTGAAGCTGCACCACGATAGCCGAGGGTGGCTGGTAGAGCTATTCCGCCAGGATCTGATTGATCCGAAGCATTACCCGGTCATGGCGTATGTATCCCTGACCCGACCGGGGGTGACCCGTGGACCGCACGAGCATCGGGAACAGACCGATTATTTCTGCTTTTTTGGTCCCTCCGACTTTGAGGTATACCTTTGGGACGCCCGTAAGACTTCTTCCACCCATGGAACCAAAGAGGTCCGCCGAGTGGGTGCTTCGGCCCCTTACGCCCTGATCGTTCCGCCGGGAGTGGTCCACGCCTACAAAAACGTCGGCACCGTCGATGGACTCGTTTTCAACGCTGCCAACCGGCTGTACGCCGGTTGGCTCCGCCAGGAACCTGTCGACGAAATCCGGCACGAATTGGACCCCAACAGCCCATACAAACTGGAGTAACACTTTTTGCATCACCACAAAATCATGCGAATAATGGCGATGCAGAGGCAATGGAACAAGGTCCCTTTTACGATCAGAGACAAGTATGCGACGTAGATGGTGAGGTGTCGTACTCAGATTAGCTCGGCTAAAGAACTAATCTGATCATAGCTCAGGAAAATGAGCGGAACGCCTAGCGGCCGGGGTCAGCGGTCCTGCAGTCCCAGGGCCAGGCCTGCCAAGCCAAAGGCATAAACCGAGCGGGGCGACCAGCCCAACAATGCCCGCTGTTCCTGGGCGCGATCACCACTGAGGCGAGCATTGTGGCGGGCAATCCAGAAGCGACCCCACAGGTGCCCCACGCCGATTTTGCGACTGTCGGCTGGGATCGGGATCAGCTCGTCATTGTAGCGTTCGTTGCAGACCGGGGAGCGTTCCCGTAGGGTATCGGCAACGGCCCAACTACGCAGGCCGTCGTCCCGGATGGCCTCGGCAAATGTCTGCGCGGCCTCGGGACGGTTGTGAGCCGCAGCTAGTTGACCAAAGCGGAACAATTGCCCGTCGGCAAAACGAACGTTGGGTTTGCCCTTACTGCTACTGACCAAGGTAGCAGCGGCGGTCAACCAATCGGCGACTTGCCCCTGTTGACGAAGGCAACAACATTCGGTGCCCAGGAGGAGGGCTTTCAGTTGTGATTCAACCGGGCCGCCCCGTTGGGCCACGTTCAGGGCAGAGGTGGTATCTCCTTGCAGATTCAAGTGAAGGACGTGTCCGTAGCGGAGAGCCTCCGGCAGGGTGCCTTGGGGAGGCAGGGGGGGCAGCGGCGGTGCTTTTTCCACGGCGGTTACCTGCCACAACACCAGTACGGCCGGAGAAGGAGCAGGAGCTCCCTCCTTGCCGCCGCTGGAAAACTCGGGCAATAACTCCCGCGCCAACCGGCTGAGCCGCTCATTCCCCTTGCCCAGCAGATGTGCTTCAAGGGCCAATTGGGCCCGGATGTCGTGCCGTTCGTTGTCCTGGAATAGCATTAACGGCAGACCATCCAAGGCTAGTTCCCACTGATCATGGTCAAGCAGGTAGCGACCCAAGCGGCGTGCACCGGCCAGACGCAAGTCATAGTCGGCTCCTTGAAGCAAGGACAGCCACAGGCGTAGTTCCTCATGGACGGTACGTATCCGCTCGGTACGCAGCAACGCAGCCCGGCCACCGCTGTCGGGTAGCCAAGGCAAGCGTGTTTGGGCGGCCACCTGGGACGCATCGCCACCAAACCGCAAGGTCAAAAAGGACCCTTCCAAAGCAAGGGCGTGACGCAGCGGGCTAGCCGGTGCATTGCGGAGTTCCTGACGGGATTTTTGCAAAAGTGCATAAGCCTGTTTGAATTTGTCGGGGTTTTCCCAATGGAAGGCCTCCTCCGCCAGAATCAGGTACAGTAATGCTTTGCCCAGGGTGGCCTCGACGCTACTGAGGTCGTCGGCTCCTTCTTGCCAATATGTCTGGGCCTGCACGAGCAGTTCTTCTCCCTTTTGCACCTGCCGGCGGTGAAGCAAGTAATAAGTACTGCCTGCGATCAACGCTACCACGCCTACGACCAGGCCTGCAATCAGAAGTTTTTCTCTGAGAGGGCGTGGTTCCAGTTCCACTTCGGTGACACCAGCCTGGGCTAGGGCCTGGCCGGATACCAATTGGACCTCCGAAGCATCGATGACGCCATCCAGCTTTTCCTGGTTCTGCCGAGCTAACGACGGCAGCCGCGTGTGGGCATTACGCCAGTCGCTGGCTTCTTTCCCTTTAGGTTCCGGCACGCGAAGTCGCTGGCGGCATTCCGGACATAGTACGTTTTTGCCCGCTTTGCTCCGGGGCTCCTGCCATTCGTGGCCGCAATAGTCGCAATGCATCGTAATGGCGGCCTCGGTTTGGATGACGGCTGCCCCTGGTTCATCAGTCAGGACCGATACGGCCACGCTTTCGATTTCTTCCGCACGCAAGGCCACGGGTGCTGGAATCACAAACACCTTACGACATGCCGGATTTTTGCACGTGGCTCGCTTGCCAGCCAGCTCATCCTTCAATCGGTACGGATGTTGACAATGCGGACAGGAAAACTCAATAGCCATGGTAGCTGCCGCCCGACTGGATGATTGGGATCTGCCCTCACGACCGTTCCATCTGCCCGATTACTTCAACGCCTGATCTGTGTCCCATTATCCGATCCAATTGTGCCCAAGGCAATTGTTCTATGCAGTGCCAACGTCGACCCTTCCGACCCGTCAAGCAGCGTGTGCTCGATAACTATCCGTCCTGATGTGCAGCTCAAGTCATACCTTCCGACAAGCATTGATTCATCAACAAAGTTTCCCCAGGTCTGATGCGTTGGCTTTCTATTTGCAACCTGATTTCTCATCCACACCCAGGAAAATATTTGAGCACTGTGACCCGAGCGAAATAATTTAAGAAATAGCTTAAGATGTTATTGGGTCTCCGGTTCTCAGCTTTAGACCGCTGTATACAACAACCGTGTCGTGGTATCGCCCGCCCTGTAGCTGCCCTCTGTCATCACGATTGCCTGCGGATGTCTGCCTTTTTACTAGCCGGATGGAAGAGTCAAACAAGGTTTGTCAAGTGTGAGATTGTCGCGTGTGATGCAAAACTTCGACCCGCCTGGGTAATCATTCTGACTCAAGCCTGACCGCAAGGCCGAGGCTTACCAGATAAGCCCTGTTCCACGGCCAATTTGAATTCGAATCGATTCTTACGGCTGCTGAAACGTCCAGGAACCTGACATCGAGACGAAAGGGAAAGCTCATGCGCTGGCAGATGAGTGGAGGCTGGTGGAGATTATCAGCAACTCTGGCGATTATGATCTTGATTGTTGGGGTCGGCGTCGGTAGCGGGGTGTCTCCGGTCGCCGCCGCTGATGGGGAGCAGATCGTACTTTACGTGGCACCATCGGGGGATGACCGCTGGAGTGGACGTCGGCCCGAGGCCGAGGCCGGACGTACCGATGGACCAGTGGCGAGCTTGCAACGGGCCTTGGAACTGGTACGGCAACAACGCCAGCAGACGCCGGCACGCGCCCAGGCACCTGTAACCATCGTTCTGCGGGGTGGAGTGTACTTTCTGAAAGAGCCGATCGTGCTAACGCCCGAACATGCGGGGACGTCAGAGACGCCGCTACGCATCCAGGCCTATCAGGGGGAGCAGCCCGTTTTGAGCGGAGGCCGGCGTCTGACTGGTTGGACGTCCAGCGGTGCTGCGCCGCCATCCCGCTGGTACGTCGATATTCCGGAAGTCAAGGCGGGGCAGTGGTACTTCCGGCATCTGTGGGTAAACGGCCGGCAGGCCGTGCGGGCCCGTCACCCCAATCAGGGACTGCTGACCGTGGCTGAACTGCCTGATGTAAAAGCAGATACACCGTGGAACCAAGGGCAGAAACGTTTTCGCTTCCGGGATGGTGATTTGAAATGCTGGCCGACTCTGGCCCAGGCCGAAATCGTGGTCTTCAATCGCTGGGTCGAATCCCGTTTGCCGATTGTAGGTTGTGATGACAAAGAACGGTTGTTGGAGTTTGGCAAGCGGAGCGTATTCCGCCTCGAGCCCGGTGACCCGTTTTATCTGGAACACTGCCGGGAAGTAATGGATGCGCCGGGTGAGTGGTTTTTAGATCGGGGGACGGGTCGGTTGGAATATTTATCGCGTCCCGGAGAAACCTTGGGGGAGTGCGAGATCATTGCCCCCGTTTTGTCGCAACTTGTCCGTATGGTCGGTGATCCGGCAAAGGGGCGGTGGGTGGAACATGTCCATTGGCATGGCATCACATTTGCGCACAATGAATGGTATTTTCCCGAAGTCAGCAAACGGGGGCGTGAGGTCGGCGGGTTTGCCCAGGCAGCCATTGAAGTACCAGGGGCCGTGTACGCCGAAGGCGTCCGACATTGCTCGTTTGACCAGTGCACCTTCAAACAACTCGGAACTTATGCCCTGGAACTAAGCCGCGGATGTTCTCATAACCAGATCCGCCGGTGTAATTTTACCGATTTGGGGGCTGGCGGCATCAAAATCGGCGAAACAGTCATCCGTAATACACCAGCGGAGCAAACCTCTCACAATTCCGTTACCGATTGTACCGTGCGCAATGGCGGCTGCTTTTTTCCCAGTGCCGTCGCCATCTGGATAGGCCAAAGCTCCAATAATCGCATCGCTCACTGCGAGATTGCGGATTTTTACTATACCGGCATCAGCATTGGCTGGACCTGGGGCTACGGGCAGTCATTGGCGGGCGGTAACATCGTCGAACATAACCATGTTCATCACATCGGTCGCAAAAGCGACGGGACAGGACCGCTGCTCAGCGACATGGGGGGAATCTACACCCTGGGCAGACAGGAAGGAACAGTGATCCGTAACAATCTGTGGCACGACATCGCCGCATTACGCTACGGAGGCTGGGGCATCTACTTCGACGAAGGCTCCACGGGCATCGTAGCTGAAAACAATCTGGTGTACAACACGACCCACGGCGGCTTCCACCAGCATTACGGTCGGGATAACCTGGTGCAGAACAACATTTTTGCTTGGGCCCGGGACCATGCCCTGCAGGCCAGCCGACCGGAAAATCATACCCGCTTCCGTTTCGTGCGAAACATCGTGGTACATCGTGGGGAACAGTTCCTGGCCGGCAACCTCGACTTCCACTTCGTCTTCGATCACAACCTCTATTGGCGACCGGACGGTGACAAACTCCGCTTCGGTAACCTTACCTGGCAACAGTGGCGGGATAAAGGCATGGACAGTCACTCCCGCATTGCCGATCCACAATTCCGTCAATTGGATAAATTAGACTTTCGCCTGTCCGAAACCTCGCCAGCGCGGGAGTTGGGCTTCCGGCCTTTCTCCTTGGATCATGTCGGTCCGCGTCGCTCCGATAAGCCCTAGCCGCTCCGGACACGACACTGAATGGAGACCTGGTTGGTCTGACAACATTGTGGTGCTCTGACCATGGCTCGTTTCACGCTTCACCGTCAGGGGCATCCGCTGGCCGACCCCGCGTACCAGTGCCAGATTTTAGGCCATGCCGGCCACAAGCCCTTCGCTGAGGCACTGGCCGAGAGCGGACTCCATCCGCTCCGCGCCCAAGGGATCCGCATCCTGCAGATCAACCTGGGTAAGTTATGTAATCAGACCTGCCGGCATTGCCACGTGGATGCTGGACCGGATCGCCGCGAAATCATGAGTTGGGAAACGCTGCAATTATGTCGGGACGTTCTGGCCCGCAGCGACATAGCAATTGTCGACATCACCGGCGGGGCACCGGAGCTGCATCCCCACTTCCGTTGGTTTGTCCGCGAAATACGCCAACTGGGCCGACACGTTATCGATCGCTGTAACCTGACGGTGCTGCTGACGCCGCCCTGCCGACAGTTGCCCGAATTCCTGGCTGAACACCAGGTAGAAATTATCGCCTCATTGCCTTGTTACTTGCCGGAGAACGTCGATGCCCAACGAGGGGAGGGGGTCTTTGAACAATCGATCACTGCTCTACGACAACTCAATGCCCTGGGATACGGTCAGCCGGGTAGCCAGCTGCGCTTGAATCTGGTCTACAACCCGGCTGGTCCATCCCTACCGCCACCTCAGGACAGTCTGGAGGTCGCCTATCGTCGTGAACTCCGGCAGCGCTATGGCATTGTCTTCCACAACCTGTATACCTTGACCAACATGCCGATTAGTCGCTTCCTAGACGATTTGCTTCATCAAGGCCGGTTCGACGAGTACATGCAAAAACTCATCGCGGCATACAATCCCGCTGCGGCCCAGCAGGTCATGTGCCGAACAACGCTGTCCGTTGGCTGGGATGGTCGGCTCTATGATTGTGACTTCAACCAGATGCTCCAGATGGGGCTGGCCCCGGGCTTACCGCAGCACATTCGGGACTTTGATCCTGAGCCGCTCCAGCACCGGCCGATTACGATCGGGCAACATTGTTACGGTTGCACCGCCGGGCGGGGATCCAGTTGTCAGGGGGCACTGCTGACCTCGGACGAGCGGCCGGCAATTGCCTGCGATGTTTAATTAATCCGCAAAAAGCCTGCCGCGACTGCTCATAGTGTCTGTTGAATGCGCCTTTGACTCCTCCACCCGCCTTTCAGGACCTTCGTCCTACCAACAATCAAGTTAATCATGACGGATCTTGTGAAGTATACTCCCTCAGGCACCATAGTATAACTCTGGGGCTGCCTGTCCCAAGCAGGTACTGGCTCACTTGATAGACATCAGGGCGAAACCATGATTACCTATAAACGGTAACGAAGGCCAGATATGGGGGATTAAGCGGTATCCTACCGGCATTCAATATCCGTTATGGTAATTTGGATCGTGGCATAGCTGGGTTGCTCGAGTGCCTGCTACGGTGAAAGCAGGTCTTAGCCGAAAAGTAGGAGAACGTTCCAGGGCGGCGTTTGTTCAAATTCACAGCCGACCTCGAAATACCCATCCTGACGCCGGCAATTGCGGACGATAACGTTGACGTAATCGACGGTGTCCGGGGCATGTGCGGCCCGTACTTTCAGAACGACACCGCGTGGCACTTCGCTAGTCAATGCAATGCACAGCCCCCCTGTGGAACGGTCCAGGACGAAACCATCCGTGATGCCATGCGTGAACAACGGGGAAGCAACTGTCACTCGCACCACCGCCCCGCTGCGGCGGATCGAAGCCCGTCGCTCGGCTAAGGCCATCTGCCGCGGGGCCCATTCCAGAGCCGCTTCAATCTCTGCCTGGTCAGGCCTGAGCCTTTTGGTCGCTGCCTCTTCTGCTGCCTGAGCCAAGCGTTCGGTAGCCGAGGGGCGACGCCACCACCAGTAAATCGCCAACACCGCAACCGTTACGCCCACTCCTACCGCTGTAGCCACGAGGTATCGTTCCCACCCCGGCTGCCACTCCATAAGCTCCTCGTTGAGTATACGCCACCAACGGGATAATACTTTTTTCACGGGTCACCCAAAAACTTAGCACACTTCCGCCCACTGGCAGGAACGATAACCACAGAATCCTTAAACAATTCGGTTTCGACCTTAACCCATGACTCAAGTTACGTGGACATATTGAGACCATTCAATCAACCATGACTCGCTGCCTACTCGTTGAGAACTTAAAATAAGTTTCCATATAAACTTGGTAAAATTTAATTGGTGTGTGTAGCGTTCCTGTGATCCTTCCAAATTTTTCACCAAGAAACTCGCAGAAATTAGAAGATTACTCGATCGGCTTTTGATCAGTGAGTTTAGTCAATTTATGATATTTATGGTATGGCTGTTGGAATTAACTGATTCAAAATCCGTTTGCCGGGGAGAGGTGGTTTTGAGCAAAGCGTCCGTATCCGGCAGTGAGAAAGACTTTTCTGCCAGTATCAATAAAATAAGTCTCAGGATCGCTATTGCAAAGGCTGGTAGCTCTATCATTTAGTCGTCTTATAGCAAAGGGCAGACCGATTCTTGAATTTTTGATTGTCCTGATCCGTACCTATTCACTGAGTGGCACTTTCCCCCCTCTTGTCGAGGGAAGGTGGCACGCTAAAGTATGATGTAACGCGGATACTAACGTCGGGAAGCAGATGCAGAGAGACTAACCCTACACCACTAAAACAGTTGAGGATCTTGCAAACTTGACCAGCCGAGTTGCAATCGTGATCCTTGGACTGGCAGTCGTTGGACGAGTAACATTTGGATAGAGGCTGAATGGGAATTCTAAGACAACTAGCAGGAAGTGGTGTAAATTGTTACAGATCGGTTGCCTAACTATGGATGGAAGGCCTCGGAGAAAGTTTGGTAGGACAGTGACTGAGGCTGGAGGAAAAGGTCAGAGGCTTAAAAACACAGGAACACATAGCGGAGCAGTAGATTATGGCCATCACGAAGGAACGCAAAGCGGAGTTGATCAGTCAGTTCCGGCGGTCGGAAAATGATAGTGGTTCACCGGAGGTACAGATTGCCCTATTGACGGCCCGGATCAATGAGCTGACTGAGCATCTACGCATGCACAAGAAGGATTTTTCCAGTCGCCGGGGCTTGTTGAAAATGGTCAGCCAGCGAACCCGGCTGTTGAAATATCTACGCGAGACCGATCGCGACCGGTACCTGGCCATAATCAGCAAGCTGGGCTTGCGTAAGTAGCCTACGGAGTACTCGGCACACGCCTCGGTGTGAATGTCCTAAGGCAGGTTATGACGGTGCAATTGCCTGAACAGTTGGTAACAGGTAGCCAGACCATGCAAGCCGCCTGGTTTCCTCCTCCACTCTGTTAGCAGGCGGTCCACAAGATTCTTTACTTGTTCTTGTCAACCGACTGGTAGGCGGAAGCAGTGTGGTGGTAGAACTGCCTGCCGGTCGGATAGAACTGGCAGCAGTGGCAAGTGGCTGGGCTGAACACGTTGAGAGTGGATGGTTATTTTGGGAAAAAAGGGACACATCCGTGAATGCACAACCGGCACGTGTTGAACAATCATTGGGAAATCGGACGTTGGTGTTGGAAACCGGCAAGCTCGCACGTCAAGCCCATGGGGCGGTGCTGGTGCGTTATGGGGATACGGCCGTGATTGTCGCTGTGGTGGCCGGGGGGGTGATACCCGGCCGCGATTTCTTTCCCCTGCAGGTCGAATATCGCGAGCGCACCTACGCAGCGGGCAAGTTTCCCGGTGGCTTCATCAAGCGTGAAACACGGCCAACCACCAAGGAGATTTTGACCTCCCGCCTGATCGACCGGCCCACCCGTCCCCTGTTTCCGCCGAATTACTTCAATGAGGTGCAAATCCACGCGACGGTACTATCAGTCGACAAAGAGAACGATCCGGATGTGCTGGCCATGATCGGGGCCAGTGCCGCCCTGCACGTTTCGGACATCCCCTTCCTCAAGCCATATGGGGCAGTTCGTTTGGGCCGGTTGCAAGGCCAGTGGGTGGTTATGCCGAGCGTCGAGCAGCTGGAGGAGAGCGAATTGGACCTGGTGGTAGCCGGCACGCGGGAAGCCGTGTGTATGATTGAGGGGTTTGCTCGGGAGTTGCCCGAGGCCGACATGGCCGAGGCCATCCTGAGTGCCCACCGCTACTGCCAAGAAACGATCACCGCCATCGAGCGACTGCGTGAGGCAGCGGGTTTGCCACCGAAAGTGCTTCCGCCGTCCCCGGCTCCTAATCCCCTGGTCGACGAACTGCACGCGCGCTACGGCGACGAATTCCGCGAACGCTACCTGACCAAGGGGAAGCAACAACGCCTGGCCGCCCTGGAAGAACTCAAACAACGCATTCAGGCCGAATATCTCACCCAGCTCGACGAAAACGGCAAACCGAAGTACAACCTGGTCCAGATTTACGAAGCATTTACAGCCTTGCGAGAGCGGGTGTTCAAGGAGATTACGCTCAGCGGTACCCGGATCGATGGCCGCGGCCATAAGGAAATGCGTCCCGTCTCCTGCGAGGTGGCCGTGCTGCCACGTACTCATGGCTCCGCTGTTTTCCAGCGAGGGGAGACCCAAGCACTGGTCGTCGCCACACTCGGTACGATTGCTGACGAACAAAAGGTGGACGATCTGTTCGAAGATTACTCCAAAAAATTCATGTTGGACTATAACTTCCCGCCCTATTCGGTGGGGGAGTGCAAGCCGATCCGCGGTCCGGGCCGACGTGAAATCGGTCATGGCATGCTCGCGGAGCGGTCCCTGAAAGCGGTCATGCCGCCACCTACTCGCTTCCCATACACCATTCGTCTGGTCTCCGAAATCCTGGAGTCGAACGGTTCCTCCAGTATGGCCACTGTCTGTGGTGGCACGCTGGCCCTGATGGATGCCGGAGTTCCCATCAAGCGGCCCGTGGCGGGTATCTCGATTGGCCTGGTCACCGAAGGGGACCGCTACGCCCTACTTACCGACATCCAAGGGGACGAAGATCACTACGGCGATATGGACTTCAAAGTAGCTGGAACCCAGAAAGGGATCACCGGTGTCCAATTGGACATCAAGATTGAGGGGATTACCGAGCCGATCATTCGTCAGGCGTTGGATCAGGCCCGCGAGGCCCGCATGCAGATCCTTAGAATCATGCTGCAAAGCCTGTCGGCACCACGCAAGGAGATCAGTGCTTATGCCCCGCGCTTGGTGACCGTCCGTATCGCTCCCGACAAAATCGGTCTCCTTATCGGCCCCGGTGGCAAAAACATCCGGGCCTTGCAGGAGGAAACCTCAACCAAAATTGAGGTGCAGGACGATGGTACCGTGTCGATTGCGGGCACGGATAGCGCAGGCGTAGAGGAGGCCCGTCGTCGCATCGAGGCCCTAGGAGCGGAGATCAAAATCGGGGCCATTTATGAAGGCAAGGTCATTTCCATCAAGGAGTTCGGGGCCTTTATCGAGATAGCCCCGGGTCGCGACGGCCTGTGCCACATCTCCGAACTGGATACCGGCTTTGTCGGTCGCGTTGAAGACGTGGTCCAGGTAGGCGACCGAGTGTTGGTCAAAGTCATCGCCATTGATGAGCAGGGACGGATCAAGCTGTCCCGCAAAGCGCTGTTAAACCAGACAAGCAGCGGCGATAACGGCGGAAACGGCGATCGCACCCGGGGACGGGTCACCTCTTCCCCACGCCGCTGAAATTCCCTCACGGGCGTTACCTGATGGGACAGGTCTTACCCCAGTCGTGGCGGCTCGGGCTGTTTTGAGTTGAACTTCCTACTGTGGATGTGCACTGCTGGTCAGGGGGGCTGGTCAACGACAACGACCGTGTCGGAAACAGAGTGCTCCCCCGCAGCTAAAGGCATGGCCGAGCCCGCAGCAAAGGTCCTGTTATGCTTTCCGCAACAAACAGGTTTGGTTAGTCTGTCACCAGTGGACCTTGCAGACAGTAACCCCGTCGGTGAGCGAAAAAGACGGGAGACGTTTAGCAATGACCGATCCTCAGGTTTCCTCGGCCGTCCTGCAAACATTTCCTTCGGCCTCTGACTCGGTCCCTGCTGATGCCACGGGGTGCGCTCCGCGGCCCCAGTCTGGTCAGCAACCTGTCGAAGCAGCGGCTGAGGCCTACAAAGAGCTGGCCCAGGCAGCAGGCGGCTTCATCCACGAAATCAAAAATCGCTTGGGCACATTGCTTTTGAATCTGCAGTTGCTGGCCGAGGACTTTCCCGAGGCCCAAACAGCACGGGAACGCCGCATCGGCCAACGTATCCAGCGACTGCAAGAAGAATGCCAGAAACTGGTCGATCTGGCCGCGGATTTTCTTCGCTTCGCCCGGGTGCGGGAACTGAACCTGCAGACGGTCGCCTTGGAAAACGTGGTGACGCGGTTGGTCGATTTTCTTTCGCCCACGGCCCGCGACAAAAAGATCGACATCAACTGGTATGTGGCCCCTGATCTACCCCCCGTTTTGTTGGACCGCGACTTGTTTGAGCAATGTCTGCTCAACTTGCTGCTTAACGCCGAGCAGGCGATGCCCGAGGGGGGAACCCTTACCTTGCTGGCCCGCCGCGACGACCCATGGGTATGCCTGGAAGTGATCGATACCGGCATTGGCATACCTCCGGACATTCTGCCCCGCTTGTTCCAGCCTTTTTTCTCGACCAAACCCAACGGTCACGGCCTGGGGTTAGCCATCACCCGACGCATCGTCCACGCCCACGGCGGCACTATCGACGTGCATAGCACACCTGGACACGGAACCCGCTTTACCATCCGCCTTCCTATCCCGCGTGATCAGTCAGAGGTGTCCTTGCAAGGGATGAACCGTCAGGGGCAATTGACCGAATCCTGATACGGATGTGGCGGTTCGACGGTCCACGAGCATTCCCACTGGAAAAACGTGGCATAAATCTGTTCTCTACTGTAACCGCATCTTCCCGTCGAGCAGTTATCACGATCCACAGTGTTTAGTCGCTGGCGTCCGCTCCAGCATGATAAACATTCGTCTCCAAGCAAAGTGCTACATGGCCAACAAAGTATTATCGGTCTGCAAGGAGCAGTTTCATTAACCCTTTACGAGTGTAGAGCAGTGCCGATCGGGACAAGAGTCGTTAGAATCGCTGTTATTTTCTAGACCGTTAGACCAGATAAACTTTGCGCCGTCGGCAACCGATGAAGAAGAGGAAGCCATGTCTGCAGAGGGCAGGGGTACATGTGCCCTTTGACAGGCGAACAGGGGGAGTCCATGTTCAAGGCGCGTTGGATTCGGGGAGCGCTAGCTGGGTGGGTGGCGGTAGGGGGGCTATCGGGATGCCGACAACCGATCTTCATGGAGCCCGGCGATTACAAAGATGCTCTGCTGCAGCAACTTCCCCCCGCTTTGGAGAACCGACCCCACGACGCCATTACGCCCAACGTGGTGCAACGGATTGGTAACGGTCCGGCGACTGTGCTCGATCCGGACCGACCCCCACGCTACATCACCCTGAAAGAATGCATCGCCTTGGCGTTAGAACAAGGAAATACAGGCATTCAGTCGGTGGCCAACGCTGGTTTGAAAAACGACACCTTGGCGCAGTTTACAGGCCGGAGCATGGTCGGGTCCGATGCGGTGCGTGTCTTTGCAATCGATCCGGCTATCGCGGCTGCCGAATTGGAACGCTCTCTGTCCAAATTCGATGTCCGCTGGGTTACCTCGATGACCTGGCAGAAGTTCGATCAGCCCGTGGCCGCCCAGTTCATCGCCTTCCAGCAACAACGGGATGCTGCCAACTTTACTACTAGTCTGGTCAAGCCACTGCCCACCGGTGGTGTGGCCGGCATCACCTTCAGTACCGATTACTCCAAGTTCGCCGCTGTGCCTCAAGCCTTTCTGGGTACTTTCGTCAATCCTAACTACACCCCGCGGCTCCAGTTCACTTTTGAGCAGCCGTTGTGGCGTTTGTTCGGTGTGGAAGTTAATCAGTTGTCGCCAAGTCATCCGGGCAGCTTGCTATTGAATCTGCCTCCCAGTGGTGGCAGCGGCACTGAAGGGATTCTCATTAGTCGCATCCGCTTGGATCAGCAACGCAGCGACTTTGACGTCAAGATCAACTATCTATTGCTCAACGTAGAAGCGGCTTATTGGAACCTGTATGCTGCCTATTTCAACCTTTATGCTCAGGAAGAGGGGTTGCGGCAGGCTTACGAGGGGTATCGTTTCATCCGGCTTCGGGTGCTGGCGGGCAATGAACCTCCGCAGAGCGAATATCAGGCGCGGGCGCAATTTGAGCGCTTCCGGGGAGACGTGATTGAAGCCCGCGGCCAGGTGCTGGAAGCCGAACGCCAACTCCGCGGTCTGCTTGGCCTGCGCAGTGACGACGGCTATCGCCTGGTGCCCATCGACAAACCCAACGAAGCTCCCTACATTCCCGATTTTTATGAGGCGGCCAACGAGGCCTTGGCCCACCGCCCCGAACTGCTCCAGATGCGCCAGGACCTCAAAGCCCAGCAATTGAATCTGTTGTTACAGAAAAATCTACGCCGGCCTGATCTGCGGGTCTTCGGCCAGTATGACATCGCTGGGCTGGGCACCCGTCTGGATGGCCGCGAATTTCCAGATCCCAATTCGGTGATTCCTGGTAACGCCCTAGCAAACTTCGCGGCCAACCGCTTCAATAGCTGGACCATCGGTCTACGTCTGGACATACCTATCGGCTTTCGCGATGCCAATGCCCAAGTGCGGGAAGCCCAGCTCAATCTGGCCAAAAGCTACTTCGCTTTGCGGGACATGGAACTGAAAGCCCTGGAGTACCTGTTGGCGCAATATCGCCGGGTCATCCAGGCACATACCGTCATCGGCTATCGCCGCGCGGAACGGGAATACCTGCAGATGTATCTGGGGAAGGTGGCCGAGGTCATTGCCATCGGTACCTGGAACCAGGCATTTTACCAGAACTACCTGACGGTCCAGCAGCAGTTGGCGCAAGCCATTGCCCGGGAGCATCGGGCCATTGCGGATTACAACACGGCCTTGGCCGCTTTTGAGTACGCGAAGGGGACCATTCAACAGTACAACAATGTGAGCGTTTTGGAGGGTCCACCGCCTCCTTGGGTACAGAAGAAAGCGGCGGATTACATTCGGGAACGCACCGAAGCGGCCCTAAAGCTGCGGGAGCGTCCGGTGACCGCCCCACCGCTGGGCAGTGGGACGATCGGTGGCCAGCCGGTGGGACCAGCTGTAGGAGTGCCGCTGTTGTCGGATCTGCCTCCTTTTGCACAGCCACGGCCGCCCTTGCCGGACGATTTGCCCCCTCCGCGGCCCGATAAACCTGTCCCACCACCAGCATCACCCGCGGACCGACCTGCCCAACTCCCGGCAGACCTCGGCTCGTCCAGCAACAATACGGCTCCTCCGTCTCCGCCTCCTTTACTCCGCGAAGGTACGCCCGCACCCGTCCGTCCGACAACGCCACCAACCGAACCAACCGCGGAGGATTACTTCCGGCCTTCGGGCCGCGTCATTCTGCCACGTCGAGAACGTCGCTTGTCTCAGACCCCTGCAGCGGGTGTTCCTACTTCCGTTGCGCCGGGTATCGAAACGGCTCCGCCCCGCCTCTCCTTACCTGTACCGCCCGACGTCACACTGCCGACCCCTCCGCCTGACGACCCCGCCCGCCTGTCCGGACCAAAATAACCGGAAGAGCCGACTATCTGTTCGCTCTATCCCATCCAGATTCTTGACTACACACCGGAACAGCCTAAGTGAGGCCGTTGGCTCGCGTATCCATCGATCCAAGCTTTATGCTTGCCTAGGTGCCAACGATCGAGAATACCGTCCGGTCGTCCATTCTTAGTTGGTCTTACTACATGTTTTGTCAAAGTATTCAATATCTAACTTGCCACAAGACATGTCTTTCACATTCGTATGTGTCCGGCAACTGCAGGGATGCTATTTCAGGCACTTTAATGAGGGGGGATTGCCAAACTTCACAGCTCAAAAGATCTAAAGTAGCACCAAATCACACAGAACAACTGGGTTGGATGTGCTCGTCTGCTACGCAGGAGTGGTTTTGAGAGTTCTGATGGATGTCAAACTGAGTTCAAATGAACAGATTCCGCCGGGATGTCAAGTGTAACGTGCATTGGGGAGCTTGATATGGAGACGGTTCGTAAGTAGTGCTGGTAATGTTGTGAGCTATTGAGGCGGATGGAACTAGCGGGAGCGAACAGTCCAGATACGGTAACGTTCCGGTCAAGCCAGACGGGTGGCAATGGCTCCGCGGGGCAGGCCACCCAAGCGTCGGGCCTGGCTTCGCAGCTCCGTTACCTTGTCGCCCGTAACGTCCGTTTCCCGAGCTACGACGTACAGGGCATCTGCTACCGCACACACGGCGTCGCGTTGCGGCAGTTCTCCCCAGACGCCAGCGTCGACCAGCACCCAGTCGTACCATTGCCGCAATTGTTCTAACAGTAGGGGTAAAGTCCGGCCCAAATGCTCAGGGGAGGTATATTCCGCTTCGCCGGCGGCCAGCAAATGCACTTGCTCCACGCAGCTTGGCTGCAGAGCGAGGGCCAGCGGGCATTGCTCGCGGAGAACTTCGCGCAGGCCGGGCGTGTTGGCCTGTCCCAGGCGGCTGGCGAGTGCGGGCCGCTCCAGATGCGTATCTACCAGCAAGATGCGTCCGGCCTGTTGGCGTGCGGCCTGCACGGCCAGGTTCAAAAGTACTGTCGAAAGACCCGCTTCTGCCCTCGCAGCCACAACATAGAGGACGTGCGGCTCCTCTGTCCCACACTGTTGTACAATCGCTTGCCAGACCGACCTGTACTCGTTACTGATCGGATGCTGCGGTTGGTGAAAGACCACCAGGGAAGCGTCAGGCTCGGCACTGCGTGCTGAAGATGCCGTGCGGAGCGAGGGAAAGCCATGAAAACGAACAGATAGATACGACAGAGTCGCGGGTTCAGCCAGGCGGGGATAGGGGCGTGCTGCGGTACTGCTCGAAGGAGAACGGTTACTTCCCTCCGCGCGTGTGGTCCGAGCGGTAGTCTCCGTTGCCGGCACAGCATTGATTACTGTACCAATCGGCCCTTCGGGACCACCGATTTCAATGTATGGAACCTCTTCCGGACTGTTCTCCCATACACCGTCATCGGGCATACCTGTGCCGGTGGGCGCAATGGCCGATGGTCCAGTTCCCGTCTGAGCGCTGTAGACGCGACTCATTGCTGGTCCTCAGTGGGTTGGTCTTTGTCGTCTGGCATCCTCATTCATCGGGTAGCGAGCTTAAGAGGTCGAGGGCCCGTCCGCGTCACCCGTTGGCTAATAGTGGACAAACGAGCATATACTCGGGAGCAATTGTCTTAACCCCTCGACAAACTTGCCGGATCGACAATACCAGCCTGATAGTTTCTTCGTCTGAAACCATCGGGCGACTTGATCTTTGCTTGGGTCCCGCTCCGTTAACGGGTCTGTTAGGTGGTGGTACAGGGGTGTGATTTAGATAAATTATTTGCATTCTCGGGGCTTGGTGTAGCAAACGTCGTAGCCAAGTTCCCACTAGTTTAGGTGGTGCTTTGTATGCTAAGCAACAACGTCGGGGGGGCAGTCTCCCCCTCGGATGACACGACCGGTTAGCGAGGAGCCAGATGCCATATCTGGGGGCTCATTTATCGATTGCAGGAGGGGTCCACAAGGCGGTCGAAGCCGCGGTCGCCCTAGGTTGTGATACCGTTCAGTTGTTTACCAAAAGTTCTAATCAGTGGCGGGCTCGACCGCTAAGCGAAGACGAAATTGCCTCGTTCCGTCAGGCGGTGCAACGAGCCGGTTTACATTTTCCCACCGCTCATGATTCATACCTGATCAATCTGGCGGCCGCTGACGATGCTTTATTCCATAAATCGGTGGAGGCCTTTGTGGTCGAGCTGGAACGGGCCGAAGCCCTGGGCCTGAGTTACCTGGTAACCCACCCGGGTTCGCATACGGGTAGCGGCGAGACGGCGGGAATCCAGCGAGTGGCCCAGGGCCTGAATCTGGCGTTGCGACGATGCCGTGGCTTTCGCGTTCAGGTATTGCTGGAAAATACGGCTGGTCAGGGGAGTACCCTGGGCTACCGCTTCGAACAGTTACAAGCCATCCGGCAACGGTTGACCGAGCCAGAGCGGGTGGCCTATTGTTTCGACACCTGCCATGCGTTTGCCGCTGGATACGATCTGCGGACGACGGACTCCCTCAACCAGACCTTGCAAGAATTCGATACGGTGCTTGGACTGGACTTGTTGAAGGTGTTTCATCTCAACGACAGTGTGCGGCCGCTGGGTAGCCGAGTGGATCGTCATGCCGCACTGGGGCAAGGACACATTGGCACCGAAGCGTTCCGCTGCCTGGTGCAGGATCCCCGCTTTGCCGCCCACCCCATGATCTTGGAAACACCCAAGGAGGATTCTCAGGGCCGGCCGATGGATCCGGTCAATTTGGCTCTGCTCCGTAGCTTTCTGAAAAGTTCACCTAGCGCCACAAGGTCGGGCAAACGCCGATGATAAAGTTGGGGGGACTCTGCCTTGGCCAGCACCTGCAGTCAAGCTGATTTTGCTTTTTGAACCTTCAATCGAGACGTGCCTGCGTGTCGGGACCAGTCTGCCATCAGCAGCAAAGTGACTGCCAAGGGGTAAGGCGGCCGGATTGGTCTATTCGACAACTAAGGGCCTGGGATGTCTTGACCACGGCAGGACAGGCCGTATGCCATCTAAGCCGTACCAAAGGGAGGTTGCCGATAAGCGAGGAGTCGGGCTTGTGCCGGTAATTCCTGCTAGCAGCATCGGTCTCCGTAGTGTGTTTTGATCTACCCTTAGGGAACCAGTTATCTGGGAACGGTGCCATGAAAGCGATGCAGATTCGCACGGTCCATGCGCGTGAGATTCTGGACAGCCGGGGCAACCCGACGGTGGAAGTGGAGATAGTGCTGGATAGCGGTGTAACGGGCCGAGCTGCCGTGCCCAGCGGTGCCAGTACAGGAGCGCATGAAGCGGTTGAGGTCCGCGATGGGGACAAAGGGCGCTATTTAGGCAAGGGTGTGCTCACGGCTCTGCGGCACATACACGAAACGATCACGCCGGCTCTCATCGGGCGCGACGCCACCGAGCAGGAAGCTATCGATGCTTTGTTGCGACAGTTGGATGGGACACCGAACAAAAGCCGGCTGGGAGCCAATGCCGTGTTAGGGGTGTCGATGGCGGTGGCCCATGCGGCTGCCCGAGCCGTGGGCCTGCCTTTGTATCGCTACCTGGGGGGGACAGCAGCCCGGGTTCTGCCCATACCCATGATGAACATCATCAACGGCGGAAAACATGCAGACAATACTCTCGATTTCCAGGAATTCATGATCATGCCGGTGGGGGCAGCCAGCTTCCGCGAAGGACTACGCATGGGGGCCGAGATTTTCCATCACCTCAAGCAAGTGTTGCACGCCAAAGGATTGAACACCGCTGTGGGAGACGAAGGTGGCTTTGCCCCCAACCTCAATTCGGCTGACCAGGCGCTGGGTCTGATCGCCCAAGCTGTGGAAAAGGCTGGCTACCAGCTCGGCACTCAGGTGGCCCTGGCCCTGGACCCGGCCTGTACCGAACTGTACGACGAAGCCCGTAAACGTGGCAAAGAAGGGTATTGCTTCTTCAAGAGTAACCCGGAGCGGATCGTTACCAGTGACGAACTGATCGACCTATGGGATCAGTTGTGCCGTCGTTATCCGATCGTCTCGATCGAAGATGGCCTGGCCGAGGATGATTGGGAAGGCTGGAAAAAACTAACGCAGCGGCTGGGGCAACGCCTCCAGTTGGTGGGAGACGACCTGTTTGTTACGAACGTCCAGCGGCTGCGACGCGGGATCGCCGAAGGGTGTGCCAATAGTATTCTGGTCAAGGTGAACCAGATCGGCACCTTGAGCGAAACGCTGGAAACAGTAGAAACGGCCAAGCGGCACCGCTACACGGCCATCATCAGTCATCGCAGTGGCGAAACCGAAGACGTTACCATAGCCGACCTGGCCGTGGCCACCAACTGTGGTCAAATAAAGACCGGCTCGGCTAGTCGCACCGATCGCATCGCCAAGTACAATCAACTGCTGCGTATCGAAGAGCAACTAGGGGGCCAGGCCGTTTACGGGGCCGAGTTGCGTCGTTCCGCTTAGCGTGCGGCCATCGACAACCTATGCCCGATTATCTGAGCGATCCCCCGGCCAGTTGGTATTGGGTGTTGGGACTGGTGGCAGTGGTTGGAGGCCTGACGTGGTTCCACCGCCGCCAGCGACTTTGGTTGTATGTGACCCTGGTAGTGGGGGCCCTACTGCTTTTGCTGTTCGCGGCAGACCGCTTGTGGGAAAGTCCCCGCGAGCAGGCCGTACAACGGATGAAGTTGATCATTGCGGCTGTGCAGCAGCGTCAGCCCGATGGCTGTGTCCAGCACGTCGCCGAGCAGATCGAGTATCAGGGCGAACATGCCCAGTCTGTGATCCTCACCCGGGAACAACTGCGACAGGCCCCTTTCTGGCAACTATTGCGGCATTACGACGTTCGGGTGACCGCTTGGGACTTTGCCCGTGAGGATGTCCGCCGCTTGGATCCCGACAACGTCGAGATCGGCTTTCTGGCCAAAGGCGAAGCCGAGGGCAAACAAGTGCCCTTCTACGTCCGGGCTACTTTCACCCGACAGCCGGACCAATCCTGGAAACTCACCCGCCTGGCATCGTTCGATCCGCTCAAACGCCAGAATGAGCGACGAACCATTCCCGGTTTGTCCCGCTGACAGCGTGGGCCAACAGGCCTCCTCATTTCTATTCACGCTAGAGGGCGAAAGTTATCTGGCGGTGCCTACGGCGGGTGTCTGAGCGGGTCAGGTCGTACGGGGAGGCGGCGAAGGGGAAGAAGCGGATTCGGCCGGCAGGATTTCCTCGAACGGGATTTCCCACTGACCCAGACCGACGTGCACGGTGACCAGGCCTTTGCGGGGATCCACCCGCACGACACGTCCCAAGGCATCGAAACGGGTGACACGGACAGTTTCGCCACCGCGCAGGCGACGCCGCCATTCGTGCAGTTGGGCTTGCCAGGCCGCTTGTTGTTGCAGGGCCGCTCGTTGCCGGGCATATTGTTCCTTTTCCTGTTCAGCGGCCAGCCGGGCGGCCAGGGCCTCGGCCTTGGCTTGTTCCGCCTCCTGACGGGCCCGCTGCAGACGTGCCAGTTCCGTTGCCCCCGCTCCGCTTTCCTGCAGGTACCGAGCCGCCCGTTGCAACAGTTCCGCGGGCAACTGCAAACGGCGGGCGATGGTCAGGGCGTTGCTCATGCCGAATTGGCCGATGATCAGACGGTAGGTCGGTTGTAGCGTTTCCACGTCGAATTCGACGGCCCCGTTTTCGATCCGCGGGTTACTGAACGCGCAGGTCTTCAAAGCGCCCAGGTGAGTCGTCACCATCGCCCGGCAGCCGATCTGGTCGAGCTGATCGAGGATGGCCCGTCCCAAGGCTGCTCCCTCCGTCGGGTCAGTGCCTGCTCCCAGTTCGTCCAACAGCACAAGGCTGTCTGGCGTAGCCGTTCGCAGGATGGTAGCAATCCGCGACATGTGGGCGCTGAAAGTGCTCAGCGACTGTTCGAGGCTTTGTTCATCCCCGATGTCAGCCAGGATGTGGCGGAAGACGGGTACCAGGCTTCCTTCGGCGGCGGGAATATGCAGGCCCGACTGGGCCATCAGGCAAAGCAGACCCGTGGTCTTCAGGGCGACCGTTTTGCCGCCTGTGTTCGGTCCGGTAATCACCAGGATGTTGAAGTGAAAGCCCAGGCGGACATCGATGGGGACAACCTGGCGTCGCTCCTCGCCGCTGGTTTGCGTGCGAAACAGATGCTCTAGCAACGGATGGCGGGCCTGCCGTAGCCAGAGCCGACCTTCTGTGTTGATCTGCGGTGCAGACATCTGATAGTCCCGGCTGAACCGGGCCTGAGCGGCAATCAGGTCCAGCCGAGCGATGACGTCCAAAGCATAGGTCAACGGACGGGCCAGCCGGCCGATTTCACCGCTGAGCCGGCGGAGCACCCGTTGCACTTCCCGCTCTTCGCTGGCTTTGAGCGTCACCCGCTCGGCGTTAAGGGCAGCGACCGAGGCCGGTTCGATGAAGACCGTTTCGCCAGTTGCGCTCATGCGGTGGACGACGCCGGCTATCTTGTGCCGGTAGTTGACCGCTACGGGCAGAACGTGATGGTCGCCATGGACGGTGGCATTAGGGTAGCTAAGCATGCGGCGCAGTTCCGGATCACGGAGCATGCGGCGGATCTCGCCTTTGATCCGCTCGTCCAGTTCGTGCAGGCGTCGGCGGACGTCGGCCAGGTCGGGGCTGGCCATGTCCAGGACATGGCCCCGGGGATCCAGGCAACCACTGATCAGGCGAGCGGCCGGTCCGAAGTCTTCCACTCCGGCAAGCATCTCGATCAGACCGCTGCAATGAGGGGGAAGACGCATCCGGTAGCGATACAGGGCTCCGGTCGCCTGGAGTGTCTCGGCTACCTGAACGAGCTGTTCCGCACTGAGCATCGCGCCCAGGGCGGCCCGCCGGACCCATAAGCGAATGTCGTGCACCCCTTGCAAGGGTGGTGACACTCCGGCGGCTAGTGCTTCCACCATTTCGCTGGTGAGCGTCAGCTGACGTCGGATAAAGGCTGCATCCGTCGATGGCTCCAGACGACGGGCCAGGTCCCGCCCTAGGGATGTGACCGCGTAACCTGCCAGCAGCTCGCGAATCGACTCGTAACCGAGTAATTCCAATGTATGGGCGTCCATGCAGACATTGTACCGTCCACCGGCCCGCTATGGTCCATGGGCGCCTTGTAAACGTCCACGTTCTGTCCGGCAGACACCTCGGCCCGGGGCGATCCGCTGGCTAGGCCGCGTTCGTGTCATCTCGCGTCAGAACTTTTTGCTGTTGGTCTTACAGATTTTGCGTTACAAACCAGGGCCAAATAGCGCCTCGCAACAGCGGTGCGGGCGTCAGACACGTTATCCCAAGCAGACTGGGGATTGGCAAGCTGGATCAGCGAATGTGCCGAGCCCAGGTTTCCAGGAAGTAGCCGCTGCCCGGCGGGGCGCGAAATTCCTGGGGACGCGGGCGTTCCGCCGGACCGTAGCACAACTTCAACTGGTTGCCGGCCAACTCATAAATCCCGTGGCGTTTCTGGCCCTTCAGTGGCCCTTCCTTGAACTCGAAGGTAATCCCTTTGGGTTGTGTGGTTGGATCCAGCGTTACCTGCACCGTCGCTAGGACAATAGCCCGGGCTTGTCCGTCTTTCCCTTTGTCGGCAAAGTATAAGGTGTAATCGTTTTGATCAAAAACCGCCGTTATCTGTTTCATGACCTCGGGCGTCATCTGGGGCCGCCCCTCGTATTCACAATGAAGTAGGGTCCACCGTCCTTGCAGGGCCGCCAGGTCGCCCGCCCCGCCTGGTTCCCCGGCGGACAGACTCCCCATTGATATTGATATCGCTGCCGCTAGTCCTAATATGCCGCCAGCCAGTCCTACCCGTAGCATCAGATTCTCTCCACCTGCTTGCTTACTACTCGGCCATCCCCCCGGTGCTCCGTTCAAGGATTACGCTTCCACAGGCCGGTTGTATGGCCATACTGGCAAATGCTGTCAAGGTCATTCGAGCTGAGCCAAATGCTCGCGTATCTGTAATAGCGTTCCTTAAGAAGTCAGGGTAACTCTTTGGTTTTGAAGGAAGTGATGGAATTCATGTTACTGTCCTCCTTGTTTTGTAAATTTGTTTGCTTGCCGCTTGACTTTTTGTAAATTTGTTCATATTGTATTTATAGACACAAAAAATTGAATTGTCAAGGACGGATAAGGGGCGCAACGTCAGGGACGTAATGTGGAGGGGTTGCAAGGGTGCCGATAATCGGGAAACACTTTGAAGGTAAGCAAGACGAGTAAGAGAGAGTGACTATGAGTGACCTGAATGCCGGGGGGGTTCGCTGGGTGGTTTTGAGGAATTAGTGGTGGCAGGAGACACAGCGGGGCGGCACAGAAAGTGGTTGGTGGTCTCAGTCGGCCAGGAGAGGGTGGACGGGTGTGTAAAGCTGGTGAGCAGGCAGAGGGAGCAAGCCATAGGCCCAGGCCAGGATCAGGATAGGGTGGAAGGAACGTCGGCCTGTCAGGTGGCGCAGTTGCAGGCGGCAGGCCGAGCATTCGCTGATGGTCCAGTCGGCATGTGTGTGTTGCAGGGCCTGGGCCAGGGGTGCAGCAATCTGCAGGGAGGATGGCACGTGGGCGGCCTGTTGACCCCAGGTGCCGGCCATGCCTGAGCAGCCGGCGTCGAGGGCATGCACGTACAAACCAGGGATTTGTTGCAGCAACTGGGGGGTGGCTGCCGGACCGTTAAGCGCTTTCAGATGGCAGGGGGTATGGTGGGCGATGCGCCAGGGGAGGGGTTGAAAGTCGCGTCGTAGCCGGCCGTGCTGATGCCATTGATGTAACAGGGCTGTTAATTCAATGGTGTGTTCGGCCACCAGGCGGCTATCGTTATCGGCTAGGAGCAGGGGATAGTAGCGGCGGAGTAATAGGGCAGCCGTAGGCTCGGAACAAACGATCTGGAAGCCGTCGCGGGCTAGTTCGGCCAGCAGCCGGACATTGCGTGCCGCTAGTTGGCGGAAGGTTTCCAGATCGCCGACGCTCCACGGGCCCATCCCCGCGGACCATTGCCGTGGCGGAACGTAGACGGCACAGCCATGGTACTGCAGCACGGCTACAGTTGCTTCGGCGATCCAAGGGTCATGGTAGGCGGCGAACAGATCCACGAAGTAGGCCAGGCGTTCGCGGCCGTCGGCAGGGGGGCGGTTGGTCCAGCCCCGGCGGCGGGCCCGTCGGAAAAACGATCGTACGGCGAAGCTAGGCAGAGGACGCTGCCGGGCGACGCCACTGATTTTTTCCAGTAACCAGCGAATGGTCCGGCGTCGTAGTAAAAAATTGCTCAGAGGTGCTAGGCGGCTGCCCCAACGAGCCCAGAAATCCAGACGGCTGACTAACCATTCAAAGCGTCGTGGTCCATCCGCCGCCTGGAGCCGACCTTTCAATTCCAACATCAGCAGGGGGACGTCCACATGGACTTCACACTCCAGGCGGCACATGTCGCACAGGAAGCACCAGTCGGCAATTTCCATGAGGGCGTCTACCGTGGGGGGAGCGTGGTCGGTCCGTTCTAGCAGGCGGAAGAGTTCGGCTTTGGCCCTTGGTGCGGCTAGTTCCAGCCCTGTCAGATGAAATAGAGGGCACATGCGTTGCGGTAGGGGAGCATCGCGGCAATCGCCGCAGCGGGTACACCGTGCTGCTTCGGCGGCGGGTGCACCGTTAGTCCAGACGGGTAAGGCGTAGCGGTGGGTGGGGGGGGCAGCCGCGCGGGGTTCCTGTACACTCCCTTGTTCTGGAGTGTCGCTAGAGGTACCATGGCCAGCTCGATCCGGCAGGGGATACAAGGGCCAGGCTTCCCGGCTGGGGTCCGGACCAACGATTTTGCCGGGATTGAGCAGGTTTTTGGGATCGAAGATGCGTTTGATTTCGCGGAACAAAGGGAACAACGGACCGGTCTGTCGCTCCACCCAGGGGGTGCGTGCCCAGCCGACTCCATGCTGGGTGCTGACGGTGCCCCCCATGCGAAGTACCAGTTCGTGGACTTCTTCGGCCAGTCGCCACAGACGCAGGCGGTCCGAGGGCTGGTCCAGGTCCAGCAGCGGACGCAGATGAACTTGACCGGTCAGGACATGGATTAAAAAGGAGGCGGTAATTTCGCGCCGTTGGAGTAGTTCACGCACTTGGGTCAGGAACGGTACCAGTTCATCGGGCGGTACGCCGAGGTCTTCAATGCCGGGGACGGGTCGGGGGCCGGGGGCCAAGGCATACCAGCCCCGGACCGCTTCCCGGCGAACGTCCTGCAGCCGCTGGTGCTCGGCGGGCGAAGCCGTCGGTTCCACCAGCACCATGGCCTGGTGCACTTGCCGGGCAGCCTCGGCCAGGCCCCAGCCACGATCCAACGCCTCGGCCAGCGTGTCGGCTTCGATACTTACCAGCAACACAGCAGCGACGGCAGCTGGAATGCACACTGTTTGTTCCGTTGAGGGACGACGTCGTAGCGACAGGAGTCGCTGGTCGAGCAAGTCGCAAGCGGTGGGGCCAAAGCGGCGGCTGTCTTGGCCGGCCCGTACCGCTGCCTCCAGACTGCGGAAGCCCAATAGCACCATGACAACTGCTGCAGGTAGAGGAAGGGTCCGTAACCGAGCGGCGGTGATCAGTCCCAGTGTCCCCTCCGAACCGACCAGGAGGCGGGCCAGATCAGCACCGGCTGGTGTCCAGACGTCGTCCAGGCGATAACCACAACGATCATACGGTGTACGTGTAGGCCGACACGCGATCAGATGCCGATGGGCCGTCAACAGGTCGGTGACATGACGACGGATTTCCTGCGTGCGAGGACCTTCCGTGGTAGAGGCTGGGAGGGGTTCCCGTGATTTGTGGAGGGTAGCTGCGGGACTGGTCAGCCAGGCCGTCTCGCCGTTGTCCCAGATGACTTCCAGTCCCAGGACGTAGTCCCGAGTGTAGCCATACTTGTACAAGTTGGCACCAGAGGCATTGGTGGCCACCATACCTCCTAAGGTACAAACGGCTCCGCTGGCGGGGTCCGGGGGGAAGCGTCGCCCGTGTGGTGCCAGGACCGCTGCCAGTGTCGACCAGCGGACCCCCGCCTCAACCGTGACGCTATCCTCTTCTACCGTTCGAATCTGGCGGAGATGCACGCTCAGATCGACCACCACGCCGGTGCCAACGCTTTCGCCAGCCAGGCCCGTGCCTGCACCTCGGGCGACGAGTGGAACGTTGTGCTCGTAACAGTAACGCACCAGGACTGCGACGTCGTCCACATCCTGGGGAATGGCGACTACCCATGGCTCGACATGGAAAAAGCTAGCGTCCCGGGCGTACAAGCCACGGGACAAAACATCAAAGCGCAGGGCGCCGCGGAAAACACCCCGCAAGTCATCGGCCACTGTGGTAGCTTCGACCACGGCGATTCGCCACGGAAAGGATTCGTTTGCAGCCAGCCCATTCCGTCGGGTAGCCAACCGCTATCATTCAGCCATTTGGACGTTCGTCCCTTAGCTTGCTGACATAACCTTGCTTTAGTCAAATTAGCAAAATCGACCAAGCTATTCCAATCCGGATCCGCTGAGAAGTCGACAGCTAAAAGGATAGGGGGTGGCTCCGGTGGGGCTGCCCCCTTGTTGGGACCGGTCGGCGTTATCCCGTGGTGACAAGATCCGTGATCAGGTTTTACGCCATTGCTCAAGCTCGTGTACCAGTACGGCCGAAGACCAGAGCCATCAGTTCAGCGCGGGTGGCGGGGTGTTCCAGAAAGCCGCCACGCATCGAACTGGTGATAGTGCGTGCGCCGGGCTTGCGGACGCCGCGGATACTCATGCAGGTATGATCAGCCTCGATGATGACTCCGACGCCACGGGCCCGCAAATGCTCCATGAGCAAATCGGCGATCTGTTCGGTCATCCGTTCCTGGACTTGCGGCCGGCGGGAGACGGTGTCGACCACACGGGCAAGCTTGGACAGCCCTACAATCCGGCCGTTGGGCAGATAGGCCACATGAACCAGCCCCATAAACGGCAGCAGATGATGCTCGCAAAACGAAGCAAAGGGGATGTCCTTGACCAGAACCATCTCGTCGTGTTTCTGCACGAACATTTTGCGCAGATGGATGGTCGGGTCCTCGTGCAGGCCGCTGAAAACTTCGGCATACATCCGGGCGACCCGCTCCGGTGTTTCTCGCAGTCCTTCTCGGTCGGGATCCTCGCCGATCGCCAGCAATATTTCGCGTACCGCGCGCCGAATCCGTTGCTGATCTACCGTCAATGGTTTGTCCTCCCCCGCTAGGCCTTGCTGATACTAACTGCCGCCTTGCTGGTCCGTTTCTTCGGTTCTGTCCCGTGGGGTTGATCTACTTATTATCTCTGAACCGCTTTATTTCATTGTAGGGTAACTTCTTTGAGGCTCGCCAATTGGGACCTCAATCGACTTCTGGGAAACAAAGGATGGATTGCGGTGAGGGTGTGTCAGTGTGAGGCCAAGGGTGGCGACGACAGTAAGATGAGCTTGTTGGAAAAACCGCCATGTCGGGGGATTGGCACTGAATAGCGATCTTGCTTGCCATTCCAATGGGCGAGGTACCGGCTGCTTCTGCTAGCGTGGCCCTGTTGATTCAGAGGGGCAGCCAAGTCGCGTGTAGCTCAAAATGCGTCAGGGGAGTGTCGGGCTTGAGGAGTTGTTTACGCTATTGTGTTACGGGTTGTCCCAGGTGATGGCGATGCGGGGGACCGGCCCAGGCATCTGGAGACGGATAAAGTCCACCGTAGCACGGCCCTCGGGATCGGGCGAGCGCTCGACGCGGACATAAGCGGGCGAGACACGCATCCCTGCCTGCCAGTGTCCACTGAGGACTACCGAGCCCTGGTCGTCCGGTACCACTTCGCGGAGAACCAGGCGTTCAACGCTGCCGGTTACTTCGGCCGCCTGTCCGCTGAGCAGGTAGTTGAAGGGGCGGTCCAGGGCCCACACGGCCACCGATGTCGGCGAATGTTGCCAGAGCAGGCGGGCCTTGGGATAACGGCCCCAGCGGCGGGCGCTTGGGTCTGTGCGCGTCACCACCCAGCCGAGATTGAAGCGGCGCACCCACTGATCTAGTTCGGCGTCGCTCCATTGTTCCAGGGGGCGTCCCAACCAATGGCCCTCCCGCAAGACCCCGTAGCTGTGCTCCAGGGGGGCATGCAGGCCGCCGATGTACCAACGATCGGTCCATAGCGGCAGCAAAGCGGACCAGCGTTCGGCCTGCTCGGCGTGTTCTTCCCACAGGATGCGGGCCTGTCGGCTGGTGTGTTGAGTGAGGACGTTGAGGAGTTGCTGTTCGGCGACTGTCCAGCCGATGCGGAGTTGATGGGTTGCTCCCGGCCAGGACCAGGCAGCGGGCTTGGTCCAACCGGCTAGGACCAGTGGCGTCGTTACTGCTCCTGTTAGCAGCAGGGCCGGTCCCCGCCACCAGCCACCCCAGTGCCACAGCCGATGGATTGTTCCCAAACCGCCCGCAAGGGCCCAGGCCACCGTGAGCGTTTCCAGGGCCCGCTGCTCGACGACGTCGACTAACGGTTCCGCGGCTGGTTTGACGACGGCGAATGCTCCCAGCATCGCCGCCACAGCGAGCAGGTGGCCGGTGTGTCTCTGCCGGCCTCCGCCGATCAGGGCCGCCAGCACGCCCACGGCCCAAATGACTCCGCCAGCGGGCAAGCCACCCCAATCCCAAGGGGACCGCAAGGCCCCGGAAGCGCTCTCCATCGCGGGGCGCAACCACCAGTACTTGCCCCAATCGACCAGCCACCACGCATTGGGCAAAATGCCAACACAAGCGATGCCTAGATACGCCAGATGCCAGACCAGGCCGCGCCGTGGAGCCATCACCACATAGTGCCAAAACACCACCAGCCCCAACGGTAACCATAACAAAGGGGCACAATACCAGATCACCAGGCATGAAGCGGCACAGACTAGCCAGGCCTCCACGCTCAGCGTTTTGCTGAAGCGGGCCAGCCAGGGTACAAACACCACGGCTGCCATCCCGGCAGCAATACCGTCGATCATTCCTTCTGCCAGGAGCGTCCGGAAAGGTATCGACCAGCTCAGCAGGCAGCCCCACAAACCTGCCACTGCCATGCTCCAATACGACAAACCACAGCCCCCGGCCGCTAGCAGGGCCGCTAGTGGTACCCCCGTCGCGACCCCCCATACACCCCATTTGTACACCGCAGGCACATACTCGCCGCCGCTGAGCAGGAAGAGCAGTTCGGCCAGTCGACACCCCTCATCAAATACCGGTGTCTTCGGATAGCCCGCCTCAAAGGCGGGATCGTAGCACACGTTCTGACCCGTGCGGCGTAACTGAGCGGCCCCGAGTACCCCGTGATACTGATGGACTCCATGCCGACCAGATAGGACCGGTTGCTCATTGCATAATGACTCCCAACCGCCCATAAGAGCCATCACGCTCACTCCCTGAGCGGCTGCTACGCCGACCACGAGGACTATCCATCGCCCGAAATGGCCGGAACAAGCCTGCATCCACCCTTGCCCGGCTCGCTGTTCCGTTGCCATGGCCTTTTTCCCCTATGGTTTGCCACGCACCGCTTTTGTTTGTGGGACGTCGGGACAGACAATTAGCCGCAATTCCCCCTCGAACGCAATCCCGAACGACATCAAGCCGCAAAGGTCGGTGCCCTGCCTCCCACCGAGTGGTCTGAGTGGCTTTGCGAGAGCCGGCCGCTTTGCATCCTGACTGGTGCCCCTGCCCCAGGGCCTCACAGCGCAGCGGTGCCTGGTAAGACGTTTACCATCTAGGAAGTTGGGTTTTTTCCCGTCTGTCGGGTCCGCCGCCAGGCCCTTTCAGCGATACAATGTGTAAAACATCCTGCGTAACTGCATCCCAAACGACGGGTGGTCACAGGAAGGACCCCCGGCAACCGGAGGATTTCCCATGGCATCCATCAAAATGATCGACGTGCGGCCCGGCATGGTCATCAGCATGAATGACAATCTGTACTACGTCATCGATCGCAACCTCAATACCCCGGGGAATTGGCGGGCCATCCTCTATTTGAAAGTGAAAAATCTCCACACCGGCGCTATTACCGATGAACGGGTCCATCCCGACGATAAAGTGGACCAGGTCTACCTGGAAACCAAAGATTTCATCTACTCCTACAAGGACGGAGATGCGTACGTTTTCCTCGATGCGGAAACGTACGAACCTGTCACGTTGCAGGCCGATATGGTCGGCGAGAAGATCAAATACTTGCGGGAAAATGATCCGTGCAAGATTACTTTCTACGATGGCAAACCTCTCGCCTTGGAACTACCGCAAACGGTTACCCTGAAAGTGGTCGAGACTGAACCTGGGATTAAGGGGGCCACGGCAGCGGCTCAGAATAAACCCGCCGTCCTGGAAACGGGCCTGAAAGTGATGGTGCCTCCCTTCATCGAAGTGGGTGAATTAGTCGTGGTACAGACAGAAGACGGCAAATATCTCCGACGTGCCAAGGACACCAGGTAGCATCGAGGTCTGTTCCAACTTCAGTCGGTCGTACCAAATGGGTTGAGCGGCAGTTTGCGAGAATGGCAGGGCCGGCCAGCTAACAATCCGAGTGATTAAATAGCGGGCTACGGCACGGATTCGCGGAAGTAACCAGTGTGTAAATCGCAGTGGCTATGGTGAATCCTCCTTTGATCACGTTGACCACTGACTTTGGGACGTCGTCCCCGTACGTGGCCGTGATGAAGGGGGTGATTTACACCATATGTCCTGAGGCCCGGATCGTTGACTTGTCGCATACGATTCGTCCGCAGGACGTGCGACAGGCGGCCTATTTTCTGGCCACGGCTGTCCCGTATTTTCCGGTCGGGACCATCCATGTGTGCGTTGTGGACCCCGGGGTAGGAACGGATCGGGCAGCCCTGTATACCGGTGTGGACGGTCAGCATCTGGTCGGACCGGATAACGGCCTGTTCACCCTGCTGTGGCGACAGGCCCGTCAGCCGCCGCCAGTGATCCGTACCCTGACCGAGCGCCGTTTCTGGCGTCCGGTCGTCTCGGCGACGTTCCACGGCCGGGACGTTTTCGCCCCAGTAGCGGCCCATCTGGCCCGCGGCCTGCCACCGGCAGAACTTGGACCCCTCCATACGCAGCCCGTTCAGTTAGCTCTTCCTACTGCCGTATGTGACGCCCAGACGTGCTCCGGAGAGATACAGTTCATCGATGATTTTGGCAATCTGATCACTAACATACCCGCGGCCGAGGTGTCACAGCTTCCCGCTTGGGTGGTGATCGGGAATCGCGAGCCGCTCCACCTACCTTGGGTCCGAACCTACGGCGACGCACCTGTGGGCACGCTCGTCTGCCTGTTTTCCAGCGATGGTTTCCTCGAGATTGCCCAAGTGCAGGGCAATGCAGCTCGTCGACTGCAAGTACACGTCGGCGAACCAGTCCGGCTGAGTATCACCAGACCAGCATGAGATACTTCCAGATGCCTCTCGGTTTGTTGACGTTGCCTGCAATCTAATCCATCCTGGAGAAAGGTTGCTTTGAGTCGTTGTTGCCCCTTACGGTCGAGGACAAACTGCTCCCAGAGCATGACACGAAACCCCTACTCTCCTGTAAATCACGAACAATAAGCTTAGCCTCCGACACCCGCCGTTTCTGGTTGTGCCAGATAGCACAATCGAAAGGGGGATAACGGGAATGCGGTAGGTCAATCGGCTGGTTTCCCTCTTGGCAAAGTTGGGGATCAGTTTCACTATGGAATTGAGTACTCGGGCAGGGAACGCTCAGTGGGATGACGGCGGAAGCCGCCGCAGCAGCCATATTCGGTCAGAGACATGCCGACGAGGAAGCATATGGCCGTCCAGCCACTTTTACATTCCTGGAGTCGGGGGATAGGTCCGGTCTGGTTGCTCTGGCCGCCTTTCTGGGCGGGATTGACAAGACGTCCCTGCCTTTTTCATGCCCTAGGTGCGGTTTTTCTGACGGCTCTGACGGTATGCGTGATTACGCTGCTGAGCCAGTTTGGGGCATGTGGACAGGCCCAGGGACCCGTGACCGAATCGCCCGTTCGCGAACCGCCCCGACCGGAAAAAGTCGCCGTCCTGATTCGTTATCAGATTCTTACTGAACGGGATCAACGTATTTTGCAATACCGGGCCTTCAGTCGCTACCTGGAAGGTATAGAGTTTGTTGATGACCGGACCGACCCCGAGGAACGGGCCGCGGATGCCCTTGACCCGACGTCTTTCCGTTTGCAGGGAACCATCCCTTCAGCGCAGGTTCTGAAAATTCTGCATCATCCGGCCGTGCAGAGCCTGCTGATCATGCCCGTAGGTTTTTCCTTTATCGATGATCCGGATAGCATTCTGCCTGTGCGGATAGTATTGCGATCGGGGCTGACACCGCGAAACCAACAGTTGCTCTACCGGCAGGTGCTGGAACGGTTGCAACTGTTCGGCTTCCAGGAAGCGATCGGATACGATACCCGCGATTATACGCAAATCAAGGGGCGCTTGCCGAAGCGGCATCTATTGGCTCTGTGGCGGGATTTCCGCGACGAACCGAGTGGCTGGTTTTGGAATAGCACGTTGCGCCGCGAGCTGCCCCGCCCGTTGGCCGATGCTTCGCCGATCCGTTGGGTGGAGGTATTGCCTGCAGGAGAAGCAGGTCAACGACTGCCTGTCGGTACTGTTGGGGAGTTGGAGAGTCGCTGGACGCCGGCGTTACGTGCACGCCTGGCCGATGCTGCCACTGCGGGGCAGCCGTTGCGCGTCGAAGCTGTTTTCAGCCGCCCTATGGAAGACGAACTGCCTGCACTGCAAGAGCTGTTGGAAAGCACCTATGGTGGGACCAAGACCCCCAAGGCGGACACCCTCCGCCTTAGCAGTGTGAGTGTGGAGGGAGTGGTGGGTAACGTGGCCACGCTCTACTTTCAACAGGCCAGTGATCTGAAACACTGCACAAGCATCCTCCCTCACTTGCTGTTCCTGCGGTTACCCCAGGAACCGACCGTGACTTTGACGCGCTTGGTCCGCGGCGAGGCCGCTGTCCCGCTCGAGCGGCTCTTGGAACAACTTGGGGTCCGTCTCCTGCATCAAAAAGGGTATCAGGGTCAAGGAACACGCATCGTGGTGCTGGTCACCGACCTGGACGGGGTCGCTGAACAGATCGGTAAAACCTTGCCGGCGACAACCCGGTGGATCGATTTGACGGCCGAATTGAATCCGCAGGTACAACCCTTGCCCGTTGAGGGCAAGGACCGGTCGGGGCTGGCTTTGGCCCAGGCAGTAGCTGCTGTGGCACCCGCCGCGGAGCTGATCCTGGTGCGGCTGGACCCGACGGCGCTGTTCCAGGTCGCCGAAGTGGTCCGCTGGTTGCAACAGCCCGATTACCTCAGTCCGGCGTTACGTCTGCGGGGCCGGGAACTCGAACGCCAACTGCAACGCGCCTTGGAACAAAAACAACAAGCGATCCAGAAACGCCAGCAACTGCTGCAGAATCCCGAAAGCCCTGAGATGTTACGCCAGCAGGTGCAAGAGGTGCAGGCCGCCGTACAGGCAGCCGAGACACTCTTGCGCGAGGTGACCGCCCGGTACGAACGATATCAGAACCTCAGACAGGATCTGGCACGCTTTCTGCAAGATGTTACTGTTGTCATTCACCCCTGGGCCTGGGACGCCGGCTACCCACTGGATGGCTACAGTCCGTTGAGCCGTCAGTTGGAAGGGGTATTGAGCTGGTCTTTGCCTCAACGGATTGTCCGTCCTGCGGTTCACACGAAGGGGATGCGTCCTTCCCGACCACGTCCGCCCGTCTGGCTACAGGCTGCCAGTGCTATGGAAGGCAACGTCTGGGTAGGATTGCTCCGTGATGACAACGACAACGGCTTGCTTGATTACACTCATCCTTCTGACCCTCTGCCGGCCGATCAGTGGAACCGCGAGATGAACTTCCTGGCATGGCAGACGGCCGACGGCACTGTGCTCCCGGAGCTGCCGCAAGGGACGGCCTTCCGCTGCACCTTGCAGTGGCGGGAACCGTTGGATCCGAATTTTCCCGATTGGTCCCGTCCGCTGTATGCCTTGAACATGCACCTGTGGCGGCAACTGGACCCTAGCGGTCAGAAACAAGCCAGCGACGAAATGACCGAAGTGGCTCGGAGCGTGGGAGGGCCTTATCCAATCCAAGTTGCCGACGGCACTGTTGTCTACGAACAGATCCTGGAAGTGACCATCACCACAGCCGGGCGCTATGCCTTGGTGATCAGCTTGGGGCAAAGGGAAAAGCCACCGATCGGTGCATTGCAACGGCAGGTGGAGATTGTCACCCGGTTATTTGTGGAAACTACCGCAAGCGGCCCGGGCGGTGCGGGCCGGTGTGTCTGGCGTTCATTTGCTTCAGTGGTAGCCGGAGTCGGATTACCGGGGGACATCCCCGAGACTATCACCATCGGTGCGGAGACCCCCTGGCAACTTCGCGCGGCAGGGCCGACGATCCCGCTGTTACGCAAGCCGGATTACCTGATGCCGCCCGTGGTCAGCATGGGTGCCCAATCCTGGCGGGGTACGGCCATGGGCACCGCTGTCAGCGGTGGCCTGGCTGCACTTCTGCTCCAGGCGGGCCTGACAGATCCTAATCCCTTCCGCGTGGCGGGAGCACGCTCGGAGAGCGTATTACGCCTGCCCGAATCCTTCTTCCAGCGGTTACCCCCCGCTGCTCCACCACCCCGTCGCTGAGACCGTGTTGTCTGATTAACGCTATTGTCGCCCTTTCCTTGACTATCGCTTTCGAAGTCGGGTCCGTAGTCTGCGGCCTGGCGGTTCAACATTCATAGATTGGAGCCACCTAAGCGATGGCTGCCACGAGAATCACCCTCGGCCTACGCCAGTAAAGGACTGCAGTACCGATCCGTCAATTGGTATTTGTCGAGCCTGGTAGCCGGTTGCTAATTGACCGACAACCGGCTGCCAGGCTTCGGCTAGGGTGAGGAGCAAGCAGGAGGACATCAACTGGACTCGGGTTGAATTTGTTAGTTAGTGGTAGCGAGGCGCGAGCGTAGACTTCTGGCTGCATTTACCATTGCTTGCAAGGCGGGTTTGACCTCTTCCCAGCGGCGGGTCTTTAAACCACAGTCGGGATTGACCCATAGTTGGCTGGCAGAGAGTACGGCCAGAGCCTTGCTGAGCAGTCCTTCCATTTCCGCCTGCTGGGGAATGCGGGGGGAGTGGATGTCGTAGACACCTGGCCCGATTTCGTTGGGGTATTTGAAGTCCGTGAAGGCCCGGAGCAGTTCCATATGGGAGCGGGAGGTTTCGATGGATATGACGTCGGCATCCAAATCGGCAATGGCAGCGATGATATCATTGAATTCGGAGTAGCACATATGAGTGTGAATCTGAGTATCGTCGCGGACGCCGCTGGAGGCCAGGCGGAAAGCTTCTACGGCCCAGCGGAGGTATTCGGGCCAGTCCGCCTTACGCAGGGGCAGACCTTCACGCAGGGCCGGCTCGTCGATCTGGATGATAGCGGCCCCGGCGCGTTCTAAATCAATCACTTCGTCTCGGATGGCCAGGGCGATCTGCCAGCAGGTGTCTTTACGCGGTTGGTCATCTCGCACGAACGACCATTGCAGGATGGTCACTGGGCCGGTCAGCATTCCTTTGACAGGCTTACTGGTGAGGGATTGGGCATAACGGAACCACTCGACAGTCATGGGGCCGCGACGGGCGACGTCACCATAAATGATGGGCGGTTTGACGCATCGTGAGCCGTAGCTTTGCACCCAGCCGTTGCTACTGATTACGAATCCTTCCAGTTGTTCGCCGAAGTATTCGACCATGTCGTTGCGTTCAAATTCGCCGTGGACCAGTACGTCGATGCCGATCGATTCCTGCCAGCGAATCGCCTCGGCGATCTGTTGCTTGAGGAAGGCTTCGTAGTCGCTAGCCGACAGTTTACCTGCCTTGAAGGCTGCCCGTGCCTTGCGTACTTCCTCGGTTTGCGGGAACGAACCGATGGTGGTCGTGGGGAAGGGAGGGAGTTGCAGGCGGGCCTGTTGTAGAGGTCGACGCTGAGAATAAGGTCGTTGCCGGCGCAGCATGTCGGGGGTTACTGCGGCCAGCCGGGCGCGCACCGCCGGGTTATTCGTCAGCGGAGAGCGGCGTCGCCGCTCCAGAATCGCCTGGTTTTCGGCCAGTGACTGGGCGTATGCTGGGGTGCCTTCCCGCAAACAGCGAGCGATCAGCGACACTTCCTCGAGTTTTTGCCGGGCAAATGCTAACCATTCGCGAACCTGGGAGGGGATGCCGGTTTCCTCTGACACGTCGATCGGCACGTGAAGCAACGAGCAGGACGGAGCGACAGTAATGGGATTACGGGCGGCGGCCGAACGGGCTAGTTCCAGGGCAGCCGTCAGGTCCGTACGCCATACGTTCCGTCCGTCCACCAGACCTAGCGACAGGGTGAAGTCCGGACGGACATACCGCAATGCGGTGGCTAGTTGCTCGGGACCACGGACCAGGTCCAGATGTATGCCAGCTACGGGTAATTGCAGCAGCCGGGGCAAGGCTTCCCCCACCGTCCCGAAGTAAGTAGTCAGGAGCAGCTTCAATCCGGATATAGCGGCCAGTCGGTTATAAGCTTGATCTACACAAGACAGAAGCGTCTCATCAGTGTCGGTAACCAGAATGGGCTCATCCATCTGCACCCAGGTGGCGCCCGCCGTAGCCAGACGAGCCAGGATTTGCTCATAGACCGGCAGTAGACGGGGGAGCAACTGCAACGGATCGAAGGAAGAACCTTTGGCTTTACTCAGTCGCAAAAAGGTAACGGGCCCCACCAGTACGGGACGAGCGGCATAGCCGAGCCTCTGGGCTTCGAGAAATTCATCTACTGGTTTGGTGGAGGATAACCGGAATGTCTGATCGGACGTCAGTTCGGGCACTAGATAGTGGTAGTTGGTGTCGAACCATTTGGTCATTTCCAGGGCCAGCGGTCCGGGCCGGCCGTTGTATGACTTGCCGCCCCGGGCCATTGCGAAGTACCGTTCCAATTCATCGGGAATGTCGGCAAACCGCTGGGGGATGGCCCCGACCATCACAGCAGTATCCAGGACGTGGTCATACAGCGAAAAATCGTTGCAGGGGACGATGTCCAGGCCAGCCTCACGTTGCAGTTGCCAGTGGGTCCGCCGCAACTGACGGGCCGTCTCTAACAACTGTTCGCCGCTGATCTTAGCGGTCCAGTACTGCTCCAGGGCCTTTTTCAGCTCACGCTGGCGACCGATACGGGGAAAACCGAGATTGGTAGCTAAGGTCATTTGTCGTTACTCTCCTGCTTGGGCGTGTTAGGATTTTCGGCTTCCGCTAGCGAGTCGTTTCGGCTTACACCCGCCAGGCCGGTACAACGATATATATTAGCGTCCGCGGCATGACCCATGAGCAACGATTGTTACTTGCAAGGGTGGCGATTTCTCTCCATGATCCGTCTACCACTCGACTAACTGGTCGACGATCCGCTCTCAGGGATCCCTCGTGGATTTTGATAGCGTTGATGCGACCCGGGGTATCATGCTTTAGCGTTAGCTACAGATCGGCCGTTGCCGATTTGTGGCTGGATCCAGTGTGCCTGGGTGGTTCCCAAACAGGACAGAAAAAGCAATCACCACACCAAGCGGTCCAGAACACACGCTTGTTCCGGCTGCCTGGGTCCGAGGCACCTGAACATTTCGGGGACAGGCAGGTCTTCTGGCTTACGGCTCTTGACGATTCAACGGTTTGTCTTCCCACGTTCGTGTACGCAGTGGCCTGAAGCACCCGCGAATCTGGCCGAATACAATAACGGCCCGCTACCGGATTCGCACCGGCTTCCCTTTTCATCTCCCGAGTGCCTAATCGGGCAGCCGCGAGAACCTGTCCTAACGCAGATATATTACCTCAACTGAACAGGTGCAAGGTTCCGACAAGTGGGTATGGTACTATTGCTGGATCGGTGGAACGCTTCGGCTATAGTCGGCATACCACCGATCCCACAATTCATGCAAAACATGTGTAGTCTACCGGGAGGGTTGGAGTTATTCCCTACAGCCATCGCTGATTGCAAACTAGGTACCCCTCCTCGGTCACCACTTCGCCCATTACCTTTTGCTAGCGACTTTTTAGTTGACAGATGAAAGTAAGTCATCCCCCTAACATGTACCAGGGCGTAAGGTTGGGATTATCCCTCGGTGTGGTCGTTCTGTTCCTTGCCAGCCGGACTTGAAGGGATGGGGATAGGCATTTCCGCCTGCGACTCGCGCGTGAGGCCAGAGTTGCCAGCATGGACTGGCGCAGTTGAATTATTACCCCATGGCATGCTAGCCAGCAGTTCAGGCTTGACCCGTTCCAGATAAGCCAAAAGCACGCCTAGGATAATCGCTTCCACACCAGCAACGGGCAGGTGAGCCAGCAGTACCAGGCTGGCTAGCATTCCCCATTCTTCCTTGCCACCCCATAACAGAGCTAAGAAGTTGAGGACAGCGGTGCCTGCGACACAACCTCCACCCACCAGGGCACCGCGTAACGGCGCGGGTAGCCGGTGGCGAAGGGATTGCTCGCCCCAGGCTGCGGCCAATGCAGGTAAAGACATAATGCAGGTATTCAGCCCTAGGGTGGTTAGACCTCCATGAGCCAGGAGTAGATACTGAAGCGCTAATCCCACGGCGATGGCGGCAGGGGCACGTCGGCCCAGAAGCACGCCGACCAGACCGTTCAGCAGCAGGTGGACACTTGTGGGTACAACCGGTAAGCGGATGTGCAGGCTGGAACTGACAAAAAAGGCCGCACTCAGTAATCCGATTCGCGGAATTTCTTCTTCCCGTAGCTTCCAGAGGGCCACTGCAAGCAGCGACGCAGCCCCTAACCAGCCGGCCAGCAGCCACGGTGCGGCCAGGACACCATCGGCCAGGTGGACAGACCACAGGGTATAACTCATGCCGAGGCGCCCTCCGAGGGATCTGATGGAGGGACGGCAGCATTGTCCGACAAGTCGGTCGATGGACGGTTCGACGGCAGCAACAGGCTTCGCAATCGTCGCAAGGCCCTCAGATAGCGCATGGAGGCGGCTGCCTCGCTTATCCCAAGCACCAGGGCCGCTTCCTGATTGGTCAATTGCTCCTGATGGCGTAACAGAAGGATTTCGCGGTCGGCTTCGGTCAATTGCAGCACGGCTGCTGTGACACGGCGGTACAATTCCCGGCGGATAGCCTCGGAGGCAGGGGTACGGGCTTGATCGACCAGGCTTGCCGCCCAGTCCAGGCCGGAGGCATCGACGGAGTCGGTCTGGGCCGTTAAGCTTTCTTCACGATCGACGCTGCGGCGTTGGGCTAGACGATGACGCCGATGCACGTCGATGATGCGATCCATGGCCAGGTGGCGTAACCACAGGTGGAAGGGCATCTCCGGATTCTGCAGGTAGCCAGCCAGTCGCTGGTTGGCTTCCAGCAGCACGTCCTGAACGATGTCGGAGGCATCCAGTCGACGGGCCAGCATTGGGTCAAGGCGGGCCGCAATGAGCCGGCGGAGCGGCTCACGGTGACTAGCTAGGAGCCGTTCCGCGGCCTGGGTATCGCCCGCCTGGGCCGCTGCCACCCACCGCTCAGTCTGTTCACGTTCCGGCCACATATCCATTAGGTTGATTAATAGGCTATGCCTGCTTGCCTGTTATTAATCCATCTGCGTACTTATAGCATCTCTATCACTTCTAATGTCATTGTCAGCGCACTGATGCTGCAGCTTGGTTGGTAGAATACCGCACGTTTCGAATAATTTCCTTTCAGTTGGATGGGGTCCCAGTTGTATGTGAATTACCCGTCATGCTTAGTATAGGGGTTGATAGGAGGTGGAAGTGACAGACTTGATTTTTGCTCCATTGACGCAATTAAGTCCTAATTGACTACCCAAGTAAGTGCGACTATACTTGCAATAAATATTGTACTCTTTCCCCTTCACTTTGATTTGTCAACTTTTATTTATCCGCTTTGCGTGAGGGCCTAGGGTATGGAGGTTAACAACCGGTCACGATTTCGCCCCGAACTAATGATTTTAGAGGATCGTTCAGTCCCTGCCGTTAACTCGTTGCAGTTGATGAACGGAGTTTTAACAATCCGGACTGACAATCAGGATACCAGCGTTCTTGTGCACCAGAATCAACTTGGCATAGTGACAGTCCGAGACGTCACCACCGACCGGACGTGGAATTATTCGCGCAATCAGGTCAACCGTATCGATGTGTACGGTGGCATGGGCAACGACGCCTTGACCGCCGTAGGACCGGCCACGGCTCGGCTGGTACGGATGTATGGCGGAGGTGGTCAGGATCTTCTGCAGTCCCGAGGTGCAGGGCGGATTATCGCTTGGGGGGGACCTGGGAACGATACGTTGCGGGGTGGCAATGGAGCCGATCGTTTGTTCGGGGAGGCCGGCAACGATTGGATCCACGGCTACGGCGGCAATGACATCATTGACGGTGGTACTGGCAACGATTGGTTAAATGGAGGAGCTGGTGCCAATTTTCTCCAGGGAGGCGCTGGCAACGACACTCTTATTACCATCAATGATGCAGTCGGTGATGTCGTCAATTCCGGCTTAGGTTTCGATCTGATTTGGGTCGATAAGAATGCATTTACTAGCGACAACATCCTTGGCGCAACAGCGGCTGATGTGATTAATGCAGTTGAAGCCTTTGCAAATCCCGGAGCTGATCGCACTCTTGATGGCGATCAATTGCCCGACCCAGCTTTGTTACCATCAGACAGTCCCACTGAGAATTTCTATTACGAGCGCTTTATTGGCCGGCCCCTGTTTGGACCTGATGGACCCAAAATGGATGACATCCGACAAGGGGCTTTGGGTGATTGTTGGTTTTTGGCCAGTCTAGGTTCCATGGCTTTTGCCAATCCGAATTCCATCAGGTCCATGGTGGTCGATTTTGGTGACGGCACCTATGGTGTCCGTTTTGGCAGCACCTTCTACCGTGTCGATAGTGATTTACCCGTTTATCGCTATGGAGATCAGTTCCTTTCGTACACAGCCTTTGGACATGGCGGCAGTATGTGGGCACCAATCGTCGAAAAAGCCTTTGCTTTCCATCGCGTACCTGGAGCCAACAGTTACTCTTCGATTGAAGGGGGATTTACCATTGATGCATATAACGCCTTCCAGTTGCCCGGCACGGGAGCGATAGCTTTTCATGGTTCGTACTCACTTGGATTACCATATTTTGGTAATGCCGCTTCTTTGGGAGCAGGAATTAAGAGCTTGCTTTACCCACCTGATCCGAACGTCCGATACGCCGTTACCATAGGAATACATATATCCACAACAGGGTATTTAATTAGCAATCATCAGTACATTGTAACAGGAGTGGATCTTGATGGTGTTACCGGACAAGTAATTAATGTGCATCTGCGGAATCCATGGCAAACTGATGGTGGCACTTTAGCCTATGGTAATCCTAGCGATGGCAATATCGTTGTGGATATTGATACTCTTTATAATTGCATGGGCTTTTGCACCCTTGAGTTCGCCCGTGTTTCTTGATAATTCCGAGATATCCCCTTAAGGACATGATCTAATCTTTCAATAATTTGATAAGTTGCTCTACAATTGCATGTATTGTTATGGATGGACTGTATAACCTATGTTACTGTTACATAGCGTGGTTGTTTGGAGGAGCTTGCTTATGGCTAACTCCGTATCCGTTTATACAGCTATCCAGCGTTAACCTTCCCTTATGTAGTTGTATAGTTGGCAAGCTAAGTTACTCACTGCGGCAAAGCGATCTCAAATTGTGAATTAGATATTTCACCGTTTGCTAGAAGACCGAGAACCAAAACATAAATAATGCTGGTAAACCGTTAGGTTTAACATCCTAAGTACAGCGGTATGTCTGCGTCAGAAATACCAAGGTTCTGGTGGTTTTGGTTGATAACCATCTAAGATGCCCTGTAACATTGTTGTGGATGCTACCCTTTTGGGCTAGTGGATCATCTATTGTACATAAAGCGAATAAGTGTACAGAATTTCAAATTTCTGTTTTGCTGATTTAACTAATCCTAGATTAATATATTAATTTCAGACCGAATAGAGTATCCAAATATTTCATCTATAGTGGATGACACGGTCCCGCAAACTGCCTTCCGCAATTGTGGCATCGATATCGGTTTTTAGTCCCCACAATCGGTTCGGCCAATTCGCCACACTTCCTGCAGGTCAGAGAGTAATTTCTGCTTTTTCGTCGAAATTCTTCCATGGCTTTTTCCTCTTCATATTGATTATATAGGTATAATACCGTAATGCCAATAACAACAAGGATAGCAACTATATCAGCCATAAGCACTTACCTCTACTTAAAACAAATAAATACTGGAATGTATGATACAAGATCAAGCAAAAAACATAATCATCTAATTAGTGGATACCCGATAGGCTAATATGCATTCCTGTACCACTGGTTTAGCTTTACCTAGTTAATTTGTTTGTGAACATTTTTAAAGGATAATTCTACCATATAAGCAAAGTTTTATATGTTCCGTTTCGCTGTACGAAAACCGATGAGTAGTATTATGAGATTTATTGCAGACATAACCATCTGCGGCACATTGTCTATAGTCGCTCACATCATCGAGTGTTTCTGGTTGACTCTAACTTAAGGTATGTTTCGGTTTCTAAACCGGAGTTATCGTGATTGTTCACCGTGCTTACGCGGGTAAAGCCATCTCTGCTCATCCGACGATTGTCGAATAATTTTGGCCACCCTATGGTTTCGTATAAATAGTTTGCTTGTCCCATCTGATTCAGGGAACAACGTCTTATGTGTCAAGTCGCTCCTATTATAATGGTAATAAGCAGAAGCTGTAAAGCAAAAAATCGATCAAGCAAGGCATGATAATAGCCATTGGTGCAGTTAGTTGCCCGGTTCTTTTCCATGTTGTGTAGCACTCGTTGGACGTATGACCAACGCTGCAATTGCAAAGGATCTAGACCGGATTTTGGAAGGTTCGTGACAAAACTGTCAGCCTTGTATTCAAAACATCAGCCAGGCGTAGCCTCAATCAACGCTTGGCAGTGCTTTGGACGGAGTACTCTCGGAAGCAAAGCAGACGGGCATTTCTCGCGAAAGGAGTATCCAGATCCAGCCACTGGCTGCCGTGCTCGGCATCGACTTGGTCCAGAACAATCAAAGCCTGAGCTTTCGTACTCAGGAGACGCTGGAGCCCTGGCGGTGTCTTCTGCTGGTCGAGCAACTCACGCCAATCCTCAGAGTGAGGGTCAAATAGTTTGCCCAGGTGGGTGAGCAATATATCGTCGCCTAAAAGTTTTTCCACCAGTGGCATACCGTAGCGGAAATATTCTCCTGGGGCAAAGGGCGTACCGCGACCTTCAGTGGTTGATGTCGGACGAGACCAGAGCCGGCAACCTATCTCCCAAACTCCCAGGGAATACGTGGCCCAACATATCGCTATCACGTCTAGTTGGCAGCGACTTACAAATACGTCGTCGATTGTGACATAGTCGCTCGCAGAGTAGCCGGCGGAGCCATCGATTGGTTTGTAGGCATCAGTCAAAGGAAGAAGCTGAACCGTCGCTGATTTGCCGCGTCGTATGCCCTCTGCTTCGCTCCAGGAGGCAATACGCTTATAGTAATCGACAAGCTCGTCGTGCAGTTTGTGTACTCCCAATTCCACCAAATCGCGTAGACGCAAACGTGGTAGGACCGGTAATAGCATGTCTGCTTCGGGCCAGTAGCAAAGTAGCCGCCGTGTCCGACGTTGCATAGCGGGTTGGTCGTGGCTGCTTTCAAACCGTGGTGCACCTGGAGGTACTGACCACCTCCCGGCAGGGTCGCATGTTACGCCGCCTACTTGTTGCAGATTGCCTAGAACAAGCTCAACAACGCCAACGGGTAGCCGGAGAAATTGGGCAATCGCGGTAGCGGTAGGTTGTTCCAGTAACGTTACTGCCTGCTGAATAAAGCCACGAAGAGGATTACGCGGTGGTTGACCCTTGCTCCAAACAGGAGCCTCATACAGAACCACCTCCAGCGGCTTGGGTACAATAGCCATAAAGATAGGGCCTGGCATTTCCCCGACCCGATGCAGAAGCCGCTTAACAATCTTCCAATGATTTTCTGGATTCATATCTTCATGGACGCCAACAATTTCTCCAGTCTTCAGGAACTTCTACAATTCCGTTTCGTTGTCTGGCAAAGGCGAATAGGGCGTGTAGATGATCTCGTGTTTCGATTTCGATACTGGGCGTATCGGTACGCAATTGTGCCCGTTCGATGGTAGTCCCGTCGGCAATGATTATCAGGCGTCGTCGCGCCCGTGATAAGGCTACGTTAAGTCTTTGGCGATTATCAACGAAGCCGAGCCGTCCATCCGGATTACTCCGAGTGCATGTGAAAATGATCAAATCTCTTTCTTGGCCTTGGAAACTATCCACCGTGCCCACCTGCAGAACCCCTTTGCTGACTAGTAGCTTGAGGGACGGGTCACGCCGTACCCGCTGTTCGATCTCTTCGACCTGCCGCCGATAGGGAGCGATCACTCCAATGGTGTGTGTCAATTGTTTTTCATCATTCGACGTATTATTGAACAGGGGCAGGGCAACGAAGGCACGCAGGATTAACAGAGCAAGCTCTTGCTCGAGCAAGTTGACATAGCCGGGCCCGCGTCTTTTTTCGTGACGATCCGGGAGAGATCGGGTGTCCAGCACGAGCAGCTGCGGGCTATCGGGCAAAAACGCCGGCCGTGGCATAGTATGGCGACTCACCTGGGGAAAATCACGGAGGCGTCCGCCATAAAATCTTGCGGAAACAAATGCGGAAATGTCGGGATGCATTCGGCCCTGCTGGTCAAGGAATACATAACGACCACGCTGGGTGAATGGTTCCTGCAGCTCTTCAAACAATGAACGCGTTAGGATGTCAGGTTCCAGCCCCTCCTGCTTGAGGCGAAGCTGTAAGGTGTCGTCCACGTAAGGTGGCAGTTGCTGATGATCGCCGATCAGGATCCATCTTTCGCCACGGATCAATGGCACCAGCAGCCGACGGGCCTCTTCTTTGCCCGCTTCGTCCACAATGACGTAGTCGTACACGACTGAGCGTAGCTCTGGATGCGTGGCACAACCGACGGTTGTCGCACACACAAGATTGGCGTTACTGAGCAATAGCTCCGAGAAAAAGCGCGGATTATTTCTAAGAAACGTCAGCCATTGTTGTAACAACTCCAGGCGGGCCTTCCAGTTGCTGCCTTGTTCCTGACAAGCTCGCCACAGGCGTACGCGTCCCTGTGGCGTGTTGATATCAGCTGGCAAAAGTTGCTCTAAGGCGGGATGCAAATCCCAAGGCCCCAGGCCCAAAAATTCATGCGATCGCAGGGCATGCCACCAAGACACCGCATCGCAGGCCGCTCCGTCCTCAAGAATCTCGCGCACTTTTTGATCACGCTGGTAGTTGCGTTCCGCTTGCTCGATGCTTTGGGCTACTTCCTGCTCCAACCTTTCGCAATAAGCAGTATTGAGACAATCGGGGGTAAATCCGCGGAGGTGCTCGGGGATCCGGCGTGTCGCCCCCACCCGATAGGGCATGACGCCCAGTTGCATGACCAGGTTAGTCCCCTGTTTGGGGGCGACCAGCCGCTCCAGCACATTGTCAACAGCCACATGAGTTGGTGCCACCAACAGCACTTTGAAGCCGGCTTCCTTGCCGTGTAGGCGGAAAAGCTGGTGCAGAATTTCGAGGATTACGGTTGTCTTGCCGGTTCCTGGTGGTCCTTGAATGAGTGTCATGTCTGGGCCGAATACGGCAGCGCGTACTGCCTGCTCCTGGTTGGCGGACAACTCAAACAGAGGACGAAAAGGCAGGGGGGGCCACTCAGGGGTTAAGGGTTCCAGCTCGTTGGGATCTGCGAGAATTCTCTGTAAAGTTCGCAGCGAAAGATCATCAGGTGTCAGATCATCGCCGGACAAACCATACCGCTCTTTCGGGGATTGCTGCTGCGGATGCAAAGTGTCCAGGGCATGCTCAATGAGTCGCAGTTGTGTATCTGGAAGAAACAATCGGACCTCAGCGGTTTCATCGTTTGCGTTAACTGCTTCCTGGTTGCAAAGTCCTTCAAGCAGCACCCGCCCTAGCGGGTTGCTGCACCCTACCCTCAAGCAGATTTCGCCTTGTCCATTTTCAGCTTGAGACACAGTTATCGACAGGATGACGAGACGGGTTTGCTTATCACCCACTCGCAACTCCAACGGGTAGCGATTCCAATCCACGCCTTCCGGATTGTAACTTTCCAAACTGTCCAGCCATTCTTCGACTGTGTCCTGCCTTTCCGGAACCAAGACGAAGTTGTTGCCCTCCCTTTCCAAACGGGTTACCCCGACCTGAAGGGTGTCCCGCTCTAGCTGGCAGACTCGACGCCAGTAGTTGATCCGTTCGGCCAGTCGGGCCGGTTCAGCTGCTAACCGGTCTGCGGTAGTCTGGATCTGCTGGAGGAGCACCTGTCGCTTGTTCTCTAGTGCTAGGAGTTCACTGATCAGGCCTTTGGCGTCCCCGGCCAGGGGCGTGGACTTTTCCGTCCGCCACTCCGCTTGGATTTTAGCCCAGGGCTGCATGAACCGATGCGCAGGCCGGATCTGCTTTAGTTTCCAGTCCGCCGGCCCCATCAGGGACTTCAATGGTCTCAATTGCAGCTGGCATTGCAGGCCGTCTGGCATGGCCAAGACGGTGTCGGAGGCCCCAGCGCCGGCTGGTTTGAACAGATACAGTCCCCGGTTGAGTGCCACACGTAATGTATCAAGCGAAATACCTAATTTCTCGAGCTCGACTTGCTTTGGTTGCGACACGCGTAGGTTGAAAAATCCAGCTGCGATCGTTGGCAGTGGCCAGTCGTGACGTCTCCACTGCTCGTAACGTTGATGCCAATAAGCCAGTTCGCTCAGCCACGCTTGGGGGGCTGCTATGGTGGGTAGTTGCTCGCGGATCCGTTGGGAGAAAAGATGACATTGCGCAGCCGTCAGTTGGACGATGGGAACGAGCGTATCAGGAGGATCTTTTTGCACATGGGTCACCAGCCACTCGTTGGGGCCGACATCCTCAAAACGTGGGGGATAGGCAATAAGCAGAGTCTGATACGCCTTGACATACAACAATAATCGTTCGGGCTGACCGTTAACGAACGTTTCCGGTTGACGATGACGGCAACTGAAAAGCGGTGCGCCGCTTTGTAGACTTTTAATAAGGCGATCGATCGTTGCATCCCTTGGAATTTTTCGATCGATGTGAAACACTAGGTAAGGAATTTGCACAACGGGGGATTTCCAACTGTTCAGCCAGGCTTGATACTTTTGGATGATTTCCGTGAACTGACGTATAATGGCGGCGGCATCGCCGAGAACCAAAGCTTCTTTTTCTTGGGGATTAATAGACCACGTGGCACGTAAGATCGCGAGGGGGCTTTCCTGAGGGGAGTTTGACATGACGCCTTGCAGTTGCCAATCGTCCGGCGATGGCAGTTGGTGGTCCAGGACAACAAATAAGCGACCATTATCAATCAAGCCAGCGACTGTGCCGCCAGTCCTGTCTTCATTCGGAATGACGTTAACTACCTCGATTCCCTGATTGAGACTAGCGATAATACTGCCGCGGTCTTTTTGCACAGAACGGAGCATCTCATCTTGATTTTTGAATATCAACAGCCGGAACGGGCCTGCGTTCAGAGGGGTAATTGCTGCGTGCTGTGTTTGCAAGTTGCGTAATTCTTCGTATTGTTCAGCCGTCCCCGCTGCTCTGCCTCGCAACAGGAAGTGGGATAATGGTCGATGGCGCAAACAGGTTGTTGGGGTATCGGTCATAGGGGTGATTCCTGTTCAAGCTCCACAACGACGCGAAATCCAACAGGGGCAGTAAAGGCTCCAGTGATAGGTTCCATTCCTAGTCGTCTGACCAGGCTATAATCGCCGACAGGAGTATCCGGCCGTCGGCCGCGGACGACCCGCAATGCCTCATCGCCCGCTTGCGATGTGCTCTGCATAAATGGGTCGAACACTGCGGGGTTGTGCTGGTAGGCCCAGCGATCGTATGCGTCGAGTGTCCATTCCAGGATGTGGCAGATGTGCACTCCAAAAGGGGATGTCGCCTCATCGCGCCAGGTATCTCCGGAGGGGTAGCGTCTGGTATCTGCGGTTCCTCTGGCGGCTTTTTCCCATTGGGCCTCTGTAGGCAAATGCCCACCGCTGATGGCCCATTGAGCATAGGCCTGGGCGGCAAACCATGTTACGTACAGGGCATAGGGAGATTCGTGCTGTATGTTTTCGGGCAGACCCTGAACGGGGAAAAACCCCCGTTCCACACGCATGATCGCCCCTTGCTGCTCGATCCATCGGGTAAATGATTGCTGAGATACCGGTTCCACATCAATCAAATAGCTGTTCAGGTGTATGCGGCGTTGGGGCTGGCTTTCCTCATAATGATTGTCGCCGCGGATGAACGATCCGCCTTGTATCAGAGCCATGACGGCTCCGTCAGAAGGGCGACTAAACAACAGCGTATTCTTGTCAGGCGCTGCTAGCCGGGTCAGACCTAATTTTTCGATCCGTTCCAATGATTTTTTGAGTAACTCGGAGCGCAATGGCTCACGTGCCAAAACACGGTCACGCGTTTCCAGAATCCGGTCGACTTCCTGAATTTTGAAGTTGGCTTGAACATCGAGACGGCGGGTTTGCTGGTCGAGTAATTGCAGATCTTCGGGGGTGCCTAACTGTTCGGCGGCGTCACAACAAGCTAGCAGCAAAGTCGGACGCTTGGGAGCCTGAGTAAAAAGATGGCGCAAGTTTTCGCGGAACTTTTTCGCTCTTTCGGGGTCGTGATATGCACCGCGTGACGTAAGCGATGGCCTCAGAGGTAGTGATTGGCTGCTGGCGATCAGGGCAGCTAGGGCCTTGACTGCCTCTGCCAATCGATGGTCATACACGGTATTAGGATTTTTCTGTTCCCTTTCCACCTCGATCAACCGGTTCAGGTGTTGCGAGAGCCAATCAGCGATCAGGTCACTTTCCCTCGGTTTAGTCAGCCAGCAGGTTTGTCCGTCCGCGGTGTACATCCGCTGGAGAACCGCTATGGCGCCTCGACAGCGGTTGGCAACGGCTTCGAGGGGTTGTCCCTGACGGCAGTAAAGTTCATCGTAAATGTAGGGTAAACATGCTGCTCCAATCCGATTGGCTTGCATGAGCAGGACTTGTTCATGAGGCTCGGGCTGCCAATGCTCCACCGAGGAGTTACCCATTCGGAATCCATAGGGGGCAGGGCCTCTCTCATCTTCGCTAATCAGACTAGCGGCGTAGTTCTGTCTTTGCCTATGCAGTTGATACCAGGCGGATACAAGGGCTAACACAACCAGAGTATATACGCCTGAGACAAGCAAATTCAACAACCTAGGCCATGGTGGATCTATCCTGTCGACAAACCATTCCCACACAACTAGAGGTGGCTGTATTAAAGCAACTAATTGTACTAAACTAGCGCGTATCGCTTGCTTCCAACCCGCATATCCCCATGCTGCTATACAAAGACCGCTCAAAATAGCAAAAATAACTACGGCAGTGCAGGGAAATTGCTTGATCTGCTCGAATAGTTTGGGCAGGCGACCGCGATGAGCCGTTCGTAGATTTTCGTAATCTGCATCGAGTTTAAGATCGCGTCGAACGAAATAAAAACCGATTGCCATGGATAACATAAGAAATGACGTTATTAAAATTATCATATAGCCAGCTGGGGATTCAGGAACTCCAGTGGTGATAGGAAAAATAGTAGATAATACAAAGGCAGCAATAAATATAACCAAGGCAGTAACAAAATCGATCACAAAATGTTGGTTGCACCAGGGATAACGCCAACGCCGCAACCAACAAATCATGGACAAATAGTATCGTTCCATGGATGAATCATTCTGAACGGGCGTGTTGGACATTTTTACAGAAATCCTCGTTTGTCGCAGCTGTTCCGACGCCAAGGCTTGGGTCAAATTGCGTTTACCCCTGTTCTTTCAAGCCAGCTTGCCAAAAATGTTTTGCGTTTATTTTGCGCATACAAGTCGCAACGCGCACGGCAGCAGTAGCAACGCCAAACTTGCAGCGGCACACGTTACTTATCATGAAGTGATCGCGTGCTCGTTGTCAACTATAAATCAATTCGATTTCCGATCATTCCAGCGTGGCAAGCTCACAACTTTCAAATGCGTAGTCAATTTGTACAGTCAAACATCAGAAATCAAACAAAATGGTGTGTTTGCAGGGCAGATTGGCTCGCTCAGCTAGGATCGGACACTGCGTGATTATTTTCAAACATCTGGTGTCGGGCGACGGGTGGAGGGAAGGGGGCGGTTCAGGATTCATGCCGCTTGTACAAGGCTGCCGATAACAACCAACACGGCAAGATACGAGATCCATCCATGTGCTACCGGTGGGGATTGCTTTTACTGGTCGTTTGGTACGCCGGCGCAGGTTGTGCCTGGGCCCGCAGACCGTTTGCCGATGATCCGCTGTTACGAGATGGCCGGGGGGTCTGGGGAGATCCCCGTACGGCTCCCCCTGTTCTCGAATCTCCGCCCGAACCTCAGCCGCCGCCACCCCCATTTCCCGAAAATCTGCCCACCCTCGAATGGGAACGCCGCTAAACGACTCGTACCTTTTGGACGATTAGTACAGTCAATCAAACGGCCCTTCGTGTCCGATGTACAACTTGACTTGCAGCCTGGTTTGACACGACTGAATAACCTGGGGATGGCGAAAAACGTGGGTGGGTTTTTGCCGCACATCTATTTGTAACATCTATTTTATGGCTTCGAAAAAGCCTCTGGTTGAAAAAAACGAGCTCTCTGAGCTGACCGAGAAATTAGCCCAGTCGCATTCAGGGAGGCATTGGCAGAGTGGCCGCGTCAGTGCCAGCCGAGGCCGGCCGCGGTTGCCCGTTTCTAATCTCGGAGGATCGGGATTTTGTCAGGCGGAGCCGATGTCGCAGCCGGGGTGGCCAGATGCTTGTCGATACGCCACAGACGAATGGTAAGGGTCTGATCGCCCGAGATCGCTTGGGTGTCGTTGTTCAAGAAGGCGACACCACTGATGGGTGCCCGATGCTGCGTCCATAATGCCACTTGCGGTTGTTGCGGCCGGACCGTGTCCCATAGCCGGACGGTCCGGTCGACACCGCCGGAGAGCAACCAGCGGCCCCCTTCCTTAATGGCCAAGGCCCGAGCCGGACCGCTATGCCCTGTGAGCGTCAGACGGGCTTGCAAGTCGCCCCGTTTCCATAAGCGGATGCTACCGTCGTCGCTCCCAGCAGCGTACCACTGTCCATCCGGACTGATAGCCAGACTGCACAACGAGTAAGGGAAGGGACCATGCCGGCGTCGTTCTTCACCGGTCTGGGCATCCAGTATCAGTAACTGGCGACCGGCGGCTACCAGCAGCCACTCGCCGGTGGGATCAATGGCCAGGGCAGTGACGTAGCCCAAGCCTTCACGCCGCCATAGTTCCGTGCCATCGCGGGTTCGCCAGGCCGCCAGCACGCCATCATAGCTGCCACTGTACGCCCAGCGTTGATTGCCATGGATAGCGACCGCACTCACCAGGCTAATGTGTTCTGTATAACGCTGTAGTTCCGAGCCACTGGTCAGGTCCCACAGGCGGGCCACACCATCCATGCCACCACTCAGGGCCATTTTACCGTCGGGGGACAATGCGACGCTCCAGACGCTGGCGGTGTGACCGACCAGCCGCTTCAGATCGCGCTGGCCTGTCACGTCCCACAACCGCACTGAGCGATCTGCAGCGGCAACCACCGCCTGCCGGCCGTCCGGACGGAACAGGATCTGGTGGGCCGTGCCGGCCAGGGACTCCAACGGATCCAGTTCACCGGTGTTGTCCTCGTTGGTCGGCCCGTTCAGGCTAGCGACGAACAAAGTGCCTAGTTGAAGTTCGCGAATCAGGTCGCCAAAGGCTTGGACCCATAGTTGGCGAGTGATTGTACCGCCGGCAGGCAGCAAACTGCCGCAATGGCGCCGCAACACCTCCGACCGGATAATAGCCTCCCGGAACTGAGGCACACTCAGGCCCACCTCGGCGGCCGCCTGCTCAATGTCCAGGTCAGCTTCGTACTTCAAGGTAACGGTACTGACGGCCTCCTGCCGTGAGACCCGGGCTCCCGTTTGTGCCACCGCCTCGGCAAAGCGCTTGATGTCTTCTTCCATGACCTTCAAGGCTGCTTCCTTACCCGGATACAGGGCACGAATCAGTTCGGCCTCGCGACGGCTGAATGCCCCGGGATTTTTTTCCAAGTGATCCCGCATTTGGTCGGCCTTGGGCATAATGCCAGTCACGTGGCACGACATGCAGGAGACACCCGCTTCCACAGCCCGATCAGGACGCCGCGGGTCGCTCACTATGTTGATCGGTGCTTTGTCCAAGCGAGCATTGTTGCCATTGGCGATGAAGAAAGCATGCAAGCCGTTGGGCAAGGTGAAGATGGCCTCACCCCCTGCATGGCGGAAAGGATTTTCAGCCAATCCAGCGGGGCCTAGCGGGAAAGCAAACACGTTGCGGGGGTCCGGCACCAGGTTGCCCTCCAGACGATTGGCCAGATTGGCAGGTGGCTCATCGAAGTCGTAAGTACGCCAGTACATACCGTGAGCGGCATCGTGACGCTCCAGAATGCGATTGAAGCGGGAGACCCCCGAGCCGTTGAAAGCGACGCGAATGACACGCTCTTGCTGGATATTACGGGCCGCATCTACGCGAATCAGGCGTTCCAACTCGGTCAGGCTGGCAGGGATCTGCAAAACGTCATAGTACAAGGGGGCCCGGCTAGCAGTGGCCACGAACCAGTCGCCACGGATGAGAGGCATTCGGGCTAACGTGTAGGCACTAATGACACGGGACGCGGTGGTATCTTCCAGGATGCCGTAGGGGTATTCCTGGAGAATGCGGTTCCAGATGGTGGCGTCCCACTGATACCAGCGCAGATCGATGCGGAAGACTGTTTTAGCCTCGTCAAGTGGGACGGGATTGATGATCTTCGACCCCCAGGACAGACTGTTGACCAGTTTGTTCAGCGCGTTGCGATAAGTCTGTAATTCATCTTGTGACAAACCGGCGTTGTACAAGTGATGGAAGGTAAAGAAACGCTGGAATCGGCGGGAGCGGCGGTCGAACCGTTCCAGATCGTTCAGGATCATCTGGTGTACATCAGCCGTGGTGATCGTCTTGCGGTGTGTCGAGGTGGAGGCCTCTGGCAGGGGGGCTCCCAGGGTGATCCAGCGACGAACAGTGGCGAGTTCCTCGGCAGAAGGTCGGGGCTGCTCGTCCGGGGGCGGCATCGTTCCCTCTTCCATCCGCCTCCATAGACGGCTTTCCTCCGGCTTGCCCGCAATCACTTTCTTTCGGGCTACCAGTTTACCTAAATCGATAATGTAGTTGACCCCTCCTTCGACCACGCCGTCCTGGCCGTGACAGCGGTAACAGTGGGTCTTCAGAATTGCTTGCACCTGAGCGGCTAATCGCTGTTGTTCCGTCCCACCGCCAGGAGGTTCCGCTGCCTTGCAGGGAGCGATCCAGCTGATCATAATGCTGGCGACTAACGAGGCCAACCACCCATTCAATCGAACTTCAGCCATAACTTATCCCTCCCCGCCACTGCTTGCGAACACTGCGGGGTTTCACATCAACCTGGATTCCCATATTTTCCGACGAGACAAAGGCCGTTACCGTTTGCCTGAGTATTAATCAATCAGTAACCATTACGCTTAAAACATTTAAATACACGACAGTGGTTACCACTGTTAATTCAGCAAACGGCCATTGTGTACAAAAACGTCTGGCTAACGACAACGTCCAATGTCAACTCCTTTTGCAACAATCTGAAATCCACTCAGGCTTGGGAGAATGTTTAGCTAGCCGCTGACCAAATCGCTTACTCCCACTCGATGAGGAGGCGGAACAATTCATCGGCGGAGTAATCGGCATGGACGGCATCGCCGGAGACGATCAGCGGTTGGAGAGGCTGGTCCAAACCGTCGATGCGGCAGGCTCGGGCAGGGTCACGGGCGAAGCGACATTCGACTGTTCCGGCATAGCCGGAGGTTTCCAGCAGGCGGAGGGCAATAGCTCGATCAGCACCCGGCCCCGGAGCGACAGGACGAAGGCTGGTCACCAGCAAATTGGGCATGTCGACATGGATGAGCCAGCCAGTGGGGCCGGACGGGGGCGGCCCCCGATCAGTCAAGATCAGCGGAGCCGGCGAAATCCACCCTTGGGCCGTCGCCATCGGATAGTCCCGATCTGTCGACAAAAGCAGCTCGAAGGTACGCTCCTGCTCCCCTTCGGGGATCAGGATGACATCGACCATGCGCTCGTGATGGCGCTGCAGGAAGGGCAGGCCGCCCGTATACAAAAAGGAGCGTTCGCTACCCAGGCGGATTTCCAGATAGTCGCCGCTGCAGGGACGGGTAGCACTAGTGGCTTCATTACGGCCGTGGATACCGCGAAACAGCACCGCCCGTTCGTCACGCCAGCCAAAGCGGGCACCGTAATAAGCATGCCAGGGATAACCGCTGGGCGGATGCTTTATCTCCAGCCAGGTAATTTGAATTTCCAGCACGGGTCGCCCTAGCCAGGCCCGGAAGCGCTGCCGAAACACCGCGAGCACCTCGTCGTGCTCGTTGAGCAACTCCCCCGTACTGGTAATTTCCCCCAAGGCGGCACCGCTGTGCGTGACACTGATGTCCCGAGCGAGCATGCGACTACCCGGGTTGAAAATCAGTTGCTGTCCGAAACGAGTATGGCGGCGTCGCAGGTCGCGGAACGAGCGAATGCCCCCTGTGGTCGAATCAATGTCACATTCGAAAAATTCGTTGCGGACGGTTAACCCTTCGGCCAGGATGAGACGGGGCTTGGGGGGCGGTGTACCGGGAACTCCTTGGGGAAACCAGGCATAGCCGAAGGGAGGAACCTCTACCACCACCCGTGCCCACCCGTCGACAAACTCAGCCGCCTTGACGGGGTCCTGGACTGGGATGGGAGCTACCACGTTTGGTAGTTCCAACGCGACGCGCCGTGTGTAATTACATGGATTGAATACCAGATAACCCGGCGACTGGTCCAAGGCCCGTGCCTGGAGCCGCTCCGCCAGACGGCGTGCCCAGCATTCCTGCAGCCGACCCAATTCCAACTGGTACTGCTCTTGTTGCAGAGTGGATTTATCCGGTCCGGCGGACTCGATGGCTCGTTCCAGGTCCTCCAGGTCGGCCAGAAGTTTGTCTTCGCCGGTACTCGGCTGGGGGGTGACCGAGCGATGTAACGCTGCCAGGGCAAACACCGCGTCCAGACGGCGACGCCAACGCCAGAATTGGGCCAAACCAGAGACCGGATCAGCCCTTTTCTGCTGGCTGACCCGTTCATCCAGGTCGTCGACAAAAAATTCATCGGCCGGTTGGGGACCTATGTAGTCACCGGCGACCACTTCGCTGAAGTAGCGATGCAAAAAAATACTCTCGCCGAAAACAGGGGCCAACTCGGTCAGCGCCAGCCAGTCGCGGTAAGCAGCAAAAGGCGGCTGACCGCGGTGGACCAGAGCGATCGTCGGGGCAGCATCGTTGGTCAAGGCTTGATACAGGTGATATACCAGATTGAAAAAGGTGAGCGGGTCGTGGGTGGGCAGCGGCTCCCGGCAGAAGGCATCGACGGCATGGCCGTCAGGGGCAGGCCAGTGCACGGCCGTTGAGTACAACCGTGGCAGAGTGGCTCCGCTTTGTGGCCAGAGAATCGCTTGCTGATAGCCCATATGGTGCAGGTAGCTGGGCAATAGCGGGTGGTAAGCCGGTCGCTGACGTGCGTAGATGAGCGGTGGGGTTCCCAGCAGGCGGGTGACTGTTTCCCGGGCCGCCCGCAGGTTCCACAATTGCGATTCTACGGGTAAAAAGGCGTCCTCCCTTTCGCAATAAGCTCCGCAGGCTATAACGACGTGGCCCGGCAGGTTTGGAGGGAAAGCAGCCTGGAGCTCTGCGAACTGCGCCGGATTTTCCTCGGCCAGACGCTCTAAGCTGATTCCTGTCGTCAGCAGGCACACGGGCCAGCGGGCCTGGAATGCCGCTGGCCACGGTTGATCGCTAGGCCACTGCTCCAGTTGAATGCATTCAAGCCACACCAGTCGCTGAGGGTGAATCTGTTCACGGGCCTGTAATAGTTTTTCCGCCGCCGACCGCAACATGGGACGGGGATCAGTCTGGTGCTCCACTGCTTGTACTGCCGCAGTGACGTCCTGCCAGAAAGCAGCTCCATCCAGTAGACGGACATGATCCGATGCTTCGTATAGGGTGTCGAGTAGCAAATAGCCATAACCCAGCCCGTAGAAGAGGCGAACCCACTCGTCTGGTGTCTGTAGCAGGGCTGGAGGGGTGCCGGCTGTGCTCAATACTGCCAGTAAATGCGTTTGGGTTTGGTTGCGATCGGCTGTTGCTTCGAAAGCATAGGCTGGGGCGGCTTCTACTCGCTGCCGCCAATCCGCCGGCTGAAACAGTTGTGGCCCCCGTGGTATGCCATAGACGTACCCCGGCGTCGGTAGATCGTGATCATACGAATTCGAGACCTGTGGCGGTTGACAGGCACCCCACAACGCAGCCGGATGCCATAACACTATGTAGCCGTTCAACCAGGCTGCTACCTCCTCCGCTTCCAGTTGGAGCGGATAGGAGGTTGGTAACCGCATGGCCGACAACAGATGCAATTGCCGCTGCCCCATCATGGCTCCTATCGCCCAGAGTTGCTCTGACGGGACGCTGGAAACTCCCCAAGTTGTCCTATGAGGCTCCCACGCCCCTCTGATTATCCTATGTGGCAGTTGTCGCCCGCGAGCCGTTAGCATGCACAAACAAGACCAGGGAAAACTCCTCAGCTGCGTCGACGAGAACCCCCAGTAGCTTCAATAAACCACTTCTTTACTCAAAGTTGTCAAATGCCAAATAGATTCACCACGCCGTTGTTTTGTGTGAGAGTCGGATAGGTTATGACATTTCAATTTAGACATGCCGTCTGTTCTATTAGCTACTTGTCAATTGGAGATGCCTTCTGCTCTACTAAATCCCTTGTTTTCTGGGTATTTCGCACGTATCCTCCGTGCTGCCAACCTCATGTGTCACTTCAGACCACTATTTGCTTCTCCATGTCCAATTCTGCAACGTCGGATTTCGCGTCGGTCCGCTCTTTAATCGCTTGCACAAAATGTTCATCGGTCACCTGCCGATAACACTGATTGGCTATTCGCTCTGTGTGCCCTAGCCAGAACGGCGATCACGCTGCAACTTCCTCAGCGACCTTTGGCCGCCGACGCGGTTGCAGCGGTAGAACCAGTGGGTAGCCGGTCGGTTGTCGCGTCCGCCG